>NZ_AP024651.1:683444-1366888 GCF_019977295.1 Arthrobacter sp. StoSoilB20
GACCCGGCAGCGTATGACGACTTCTACGTCCAGCAACTTACGGAGCTCTGCACCGGCTATGGGCCCCTCATGGAGTTGTGGTTCGACGGTGCCGGGTCCGTGGGACGGGAGTACGACTGGGACCGGATCATCGGCGTCGTTAAGGAGCATCAGCCCGACGCCATGATCTTCAACATGGGCCAACCCACCATCCGCTGGGTGGGCAACGAGAACGGCCTGGCGTCGGACCCCGTGAACTATGTGGTGGACCGAACGTCCGATACCCAGTACACCGATTCCACCTCGGGGCTGCGGACCGAACACTATCTGCCGCCGGAGTGCGATGTTTCACTCCGTCGCGGCTGGTTCTGGCACCCGGACGATGAACCCAAATCCACGGAACACTTACTCGCCATCTACTACCAATCGGTGGGAATGGGGGCGAACCTCCTGCTGAACCTGACGCCGGACACCCGTGGGCTCATTCCTGAGCTGGATGTGGCGAGGCTCCGGGAGTGGAAAGTTGAGCTGGACCGTCGCCTTTCCGGCGCTGTTGAGGCAACCGTGGAACATCACGACGGCGGCGCGACCCTGACCTTTCCCGCTGCGGTGACGTTCAATCACCTCGAGCTGGTGGAGGACCTGGGGTCGGGGCAGCGGATCACACAGCACGAGGTGTTTGCTGGTGGTGTTGGTGATGGGGTTGTCTTTGCTGGTGATGTTGGTGATGTTGGTGATGGGGGTGTCCTTGTTGAGGGGAAGACGGTAGGCAACCGGCGCATCCACCAACTGCCCGTTGTCACCGCAAATAGGTTGCACGTGAAACTTTCTGGAGCGGGCGATACCGGAGCTGATGGCGGTCTTGCCAGCAGTGTTGCCCGCAGTGTTCCGGGCGGGGCCACGGGCGGCGGGGGAAGGCTCAAGTCGGCGCGCGTCTACACCGGAGCCCTGGATGCTGGAGTGCCCACGATCCCCGAAGGATACGAGGCCCCCACGGACGCGCCGGACTAGCGTTCCCGCCTTCTTTGGAAGGTTCGTGGGTGTGGGGTTCTCAATGCTTCGCCGGCCGGGGCATCCCAGTGGTGCCTGTTGTGCAGGCGGGGGCGACCCAACGGTGCCCGCGCTGCGCCCGGCATTTTCCTCGGCCCGGGGTGTCGCTCAGCCAGGGACCATTGCGGCCCAGGGGCTTCTCCGGATGGTGCGAGCTCAGTCTCTGGCGGCCGGTCTAATAATGTCGGTGCCTCTTGCGAGAGTTGGGGCATGAAGCATCTTGGGGAAGGGCGGGCACGGGCAGCGGTCTCTGTTATGCCTGCTGTGCTTGGTGTTTCCTCGGCCCGTGGTGTGGCTCAGCCCGGGACCATTGCGGCCCAGGGGCTTCTCCTGATGGTGCGAGCTCAGTCTCTGGCGGCCGGTCTAATAATGTCGGTGCCTCTTGCGAGAGTTGAGGCATGAAGCAGATCGGGGAAAGGCAAGCACAAGCAACGGTGTCTGTTATGTCTGCTGTGCTTGGTGTTTCCTCGGCCCGTGGTGTGGCTCAGCCAGGGACCATTGCGGCCCAGGGGCTTCTCCTGATGGTGCGAGCTCAGTCTCTGGCGGCCGGTCTAATAATGTCAGTGCCTCTTGCGAGAGTTGGGGCATGAAGCAGAGCGGGGCAAGGCAAGCACAGGCAACGGTGTCTGCTGTGCCTGCTGTTTCCTTGTCCCGTGGTGTGGCGCAGCCCTTGTCCCGTGGTGTGGCGCAGGCCGGGACCATCAGCGGTGACCTTATTGGTCAGTTGCGGGTGCTGGAGGAGATGAAGTCGGCTATCTCCGGTCTGCAGGCGCAGATTGCTGTGGCCTTTGATCTGGCCCAACGCGCTGAACAGGCCCAAGCGGGAGTACCTGCGGCCGAACGTGGCAAGGGTGTTGGTGCGCAGGTGGCGTTGGCGCGTCGGGAATCACCGAACCGCGGCTCACGGTTGTTGGGACTTGCCAAAGCCCTGGTGACGGAGATGCCTCGGACCCTGGCGGCGTTGAACAAAGGCCTGCTTAACGAGTGGCGGGCCACGCTGCTGGTCAAGGAAACAGCCTGCCTGTCCGTGGAAGACCGGGCCGCGGTGGACGCCGAACTCGCCCCCGACGCCGGGACGTTCGACGGCGCCGGAGACAAAGCCATCATCGCCGCCGCGAAAGCTGCCGCGTACCGCCGTGACCCGCGGTCCGTGGCCCAACGCGCCAGCCACGCCGCCACCGAACGAACCGTCAGCCTCAGACCGGCACCGGACACCATGACCTATCTGACCGCGCTGCTTCCGGTCGCCCAAGGCGTGGCCGTGTACGCGGCACTGACCCGGACCGCTGACTCTGCCCGGTCCCGCGGTTGGGACGCAGTATCCGGCAGTGGCGCAGGATCCGGCAGTGCTGCCGGCCCTGGGGGTGGCACGGGCTCCGGGGGTGCTGCCGGGTCCGGGAGTGTCCCGACCCGCGGACAGATCATGGCTGACACCTTGGTCCAGCGCGTCACCGGCACCCCGGGCGGGATCTCCGGGGTTGAACTTCAAATCGTCATGACCGACCGCACCCTGTTCCAAAGCGATTCCGAACCGGCCAGGCTCCACGGCTACGGCATCGTCCCCGCACCCTGGGCAAGAACCCTGATCGGCGCAGCAGAAGGGACACCAGCACGAGGTGCCCCCGCACAGGACCTACAGCCGGCACCCGAGCCGGACCAGGAGTTCAAGGTCTGGCTCCGGCGGCTCTACACCGCACCCGAAAGCGGTGAGCTGCTGGCCATGGACTCCAAAGCCAGGCTCTTCCCGCACCGGCACCGACGATTCATCGAAGCCCGCGACCATACCTGCAGGACACCGTACTGCGACGCGCCCATCCGGCACATCGATCACGTCGTACCGTGGCACTCCGGCGGGGCCACCACCCTGGACAACGCAGCAGGGCTCTGCGAAGCATGCAACCACACCAAAGAAAACCCCGGCTGGGCCGCCACACCCCTACCCGAAGACACCCACACCCTGAGTATCAGCACCCCCACCGGACACACCTACCAATCCAAAGCCCCACCACTACCCGGACACCGACCCTCCAGAACATGATGAAGCGCAGTTCGCGCTATTGAAGTGCTACTCGCGGCTGCCCTCATGCCGATGCGCCGGGACACGTTTCGGGGCCTTGCGCCTGTTTGTGAAAACACTGCACGGGGTGCCGGCGGGCTGCCGTGAAGCACCCGGCAAAAGTTTTCAAAAAAAGTTTGTCACCGCCGTAACCCTTTGGGTTGTCCCGTCGATTACGTCTGTGAAAGGGCCGAGCTGGAATTTGTCCCCCATCATGTTCCAGCTCGGCTCTTCCTTGTCCACAGCAGTTTTTCCGGACAAGCGGGTCTTCCCTGGGGATGACCCGTCATAGCAGTTACCCTTGGTGGGGTCGTCCGTCGTACACGTCGGGTGACCTGGCTGGAAAGCCACGGACCTGCCGCCGATCGAAAGTCCCACAACTGTGACTGACGCGTTGACCGACGAAGCGCTGCATGCGCTCAAGGGCAATACCGCGGAGTTGTTCAGCGCCGTTTACCAGGCCTACGCGGGCCAGGTCCTCGGATACCTGACAGCCAAAGGCGTGCCTGATCCTGAGGCAACTACACAGGACGTGTTCCTGGCGGTGTTGCCCAGGCTTGATGACTTGGATGGTGGGCTCAACGGCCTGCGGACCTTCATCTTCTCGGTGGCCCATGCACGCATGGTGGATGAGCACAGGAAGCAAAGTCGAGCACCAATCCAGCACGAGTTCGAGCCTGAGCGGGACACCCGCGAATCGAGCTCCGCAGAGGCCGAAGCGCTGTCCAGGCTGGCGCCGTCTGAGGTCGCCGCACTTCTGGACAACCTGGGTGAAGACCAACGGGAGGTCCTGAATCTCCGCATCGTGGCCGGCCTGACGGTTGAACAGGTGGCCGACATCATGGGGAAGTCAACTGGCGCAGTCAAGCAATTACAGCGCCGGGCCCTCATAACGCTCCGTGAGCATTCGGTAGTAAAGGAATACGTGTCGCCATGACATTCAGGGATACAGAACGCGAAGAGATCGTGGACGAGCTCCTGCTCGACGCCGATCTTGCCGATGCTTCGGACCTCCGGCAAGCGCTGGTTTCTCTGGGTGCCTTCGCCCACCTTTCGGCCCCCGCCCCCAGCCCGGAACTCGCTGCCATGATCGCCGGCCCCCACGACGAACTCTCCAAGCGCCGTTGGCGCCACCAGCACCGGACCGCGGTGGTCAGTATTGCTGTGGTGGCTGCTATGGGGCTTGGGGTCAGTGGCGTTGCCGCCGCCAGCTCTGGTTTCACCCGGAACCCGTCCTTCATTGACCAGCTCATCAGCAACTTCCAACCCCGGTCACCAGCAGCGGCCCCGGAAATGCCCCTGCCCGACGCCCCCAGGGTCAGTACGGAACCGGCCCCCGCCCCGGATCCTGCGTCTGCTTCAGATCCCACGTCAGTTCCGTCGGACTCAAAGACACAGTCAATTCCCGTGCCCACGGCAGCGCCCACTGATAATCAGGCACAGGCACAGGCACAGGCACAGGCACAGGCACAGGCACAGGCACAGGCACAGGCACAGGCACAGGCACCCGTGCCGGCAGATCCCTCGCAGGAGGCAGCGAACCGTGCCGTGCCGAAGCCTGGCCTGCCAAACAATGCCAACCCCAACCCTGTCCCGCCACACCAACTACTTCAAGGCCCAGACCCCGAGCCCCAGCCACGATTGAACCAGGTCACTCGCCGAGGCGCGGAGGCCACTAAGGCGGAAACACCAAAAACCGACGCCGGGAAGCCAGCCAAGCCCGGGACCAACGTCAAGCAAGGGCCGCAGCTTCCTCCGGTGTCCCAAAAAAGTACAGAGGAACAGTTCCAAGCCGCGATCGACGAATGGAAGAAGCGGCTGAAGCAGGGTCACCGCTAGGCGCCTTGGCGCGTGGCTCCGGCCGTAGGCCAGAACTTGGCGCGTGGCTGCGGCCGTAGGCCAGAACTTGGCGCGTGGCTGCGGCCGTAGGCCAGAACTTGGCGCGTGGCTGCGGCCGTAGGCCAGAACTTGGCGCGTGGCTCCAGCCCTACGCCAGAACCCGTTGCGTGGCTCCAGCCCTACGCCAGAACCTGGCGCTTGGAGGAAATAACCCCGGTGTCGAAGCCGGCCAAGTGGAGGCCGCCGTGGAATCGGGCGTGCTCGATCTTCACGCACCGGTCCATCACCACATGCAGGCCCGCTGCTT
The DNA here is from genome assembly GCF_019977295.1 of Arthrobacter sp. StoSoilB20. NCBI lineage: Bacteria > Bacillati > Actinomycetota > Actinomycetes > Micrococcales > Micrococcaceae > Arthrobacter > Arthrobacter sp. StoSoilB20. The sequence goes on from NZ_AP024651.1 coordinate 688,676, forward strand.
CGGCATCACGGGCAACCTCTTCATGCCACGAACCGAGTTGCAGCCACAGGGTCTTCGCTCCCGCCGCGATGGCTTCGTCGAGGACGCCGGGGAGGTCGTCGTGCTTGCGGAAGACATCCACAATATCCGGGGATTTGGGGAGGTCGGCCAGGGAGGCGTACGTCGGCTGGCCCAGGATTTCCTTGACCACCGGGTTCACAAAGTACACCTTGTACCGGGTGGACGACTGAAGGTAGGTTGCCACGAAGTAGCTGGCCCGCGACGGTTTGTCCGAGGCTCCAACGATCGCGATGGACTTCGCCTGACGGAGGAGCGCCAGGCGTTCCGGAGCGGAGGGGCCTTCCCACGTGCGTGCAGCGGTGCTCATGCCTTCACTCCTACTGTTGAATCGCCCGCAGCGTGAATGCCGGCACCCTGGGATTCAGGGGCACCCTGGGCTTCGAGGGCACTGCGGGTTTCAAGGGCCTCATCATCTGCAGAATCGCCCGCAGATTGGGCCTCAGCCAGCGCCTGGTCAAGGTCCCAAAGGATGTCCTCCAGGTCCTCCAAGCCAACTGAAATACGGACCAGATCCTCCGGAACGCCTGCAGACTCCAGCTGTTCGGCGCTGAGTTGCTGGTGCGTGGTGGAGCCAGGGTGGATCACGAGGGTTCGTGAGTCGCCAACGTTGGCCAAGTGGGAGGCCAGTTGCAAGGACTCAATGAACTTTTGCCCGGCAGCACGGCCACCCGCAACACCGAACGAGAACACCGATCCCGGCCCCTTGGGCAGGTATTTGCGGGCCCGTTCAAAGTGCGGGTGGGACGGCAGACCGGAGTAGTTCACGTAGGCCACGCGGGGATCTGCGTCCAGCCACTCCGCCACGGCCTGGGCGTTCTTCAGGTGCTCGTCCAGTCGCTGGGGGAGTGTCTCAACGCCCTGCAGGAGCTGGAATGCGGATAAGGGAGAGAGCGCCGGACCGATGTCACGCAGGTGCTCGCAGCGGAGTTTGGTGAGGAAACCATACTCACCGAAGTTGCCCCACCACGAGACGTTCCCATAGGACGCCACGGGCTCGGTCATCATGGGGAATTTACCGTTGCCCCAGTTAAACCGGCCGCTCTCCACAATGACACCGCCCAGGGTGGTGCCATGGCCGCCGAGGAACTTCGTGGCCGAGTGGATCACAATGTCGGCGCCGTGCTCAAACGGCCGCACGAGGTAAGGCGTGCTCAAGGTGGCGTCAACCACCAAGGGGATACCGGCGTCGTGCGCTACCTTGGCCAGCCCCGCGAGGTCCTGGACTTCCGAGGACGGGTTGGCCACCACTTCGACGAACAGTGCTTTGGTGTTTTCCTGGATGGCCGCAGCGTAGTCCGCGGGGTCGGTTCCCGGCACGAACGTGGTGTCCACGCCGAAGCGCCGCAGCGAAACGTCCAACTGAGTCACGGTGCCGCCGTAGAGCTGCGAAGCGGCCACAATGTGGTCACCGGATTGCGTCAAGGCGGCAAAGGTGATGAATTCTGCGGCCATGCCCGACGCCGTTGCTACCGCCCCGATTCCGCCCTCAAGGGATGCGATGCGTTCTTCGAAAGCCGCGACGGTGGGGTTGCCGATGCGTGAGTAGATGTTGCCGTACTTCTGCAGTGCGAAGAGGTTGGCGGCGTCGTTGGTGTCCTTGAAGACAAACGACGTGGTCTGGTAGATGGGTACCGCGCGGGCGCCGTGCTCGGCGTCGGGGGTGCCGCCGGCGTGCAGGGCGCGGGTGCGGAAGCCGAAAGTACGGTCAGCCATCAGACGGCCACCGACTCTGCGACAGGTGTGGAGGCGACGGGTGTGGAGGAGAGGTCCAGCTCGGTGCCGTTCCTGCGTGCGAGGTCGGCTTCGAGTTCGCGGACGATCGGGAGGATGTCCTGCCCGAACGCGGCGATCTCTTCCTGGAAGTGCAGGTAGCCGGTGAGGAACAGGTTCACGCCGATCTTCTTGTATTCCACGATCCTCTCGGCGATCTGCTCGGGCGTGCCGATCAGCTGGGTCTTGAAGCCGTCGTTGTACTGGACCAGGTCCTCGAAGGTGGAGTCGGCCCACATGCCTTTGCCGTCCTTGGTGGACGCGCCGGCTTCCTGCACGGCATCGCGGAACCCCTGGACTGCGGGCTTGTGTGCTTTCTCCACGATCTCGCGGAGGGTATCGCGGGCTTCCTTCTCCGAGTCGCGGGCAATCACGAAGCCGTTGAGCCCAAAGCGCGGGGCGGCAAGGGCCCCTTCGGTGCCGCGCTTCGTCTCGCCGGACGCTGCAACTACGCCGGCAATGTTGTCCTTGAAGCCCTCAAGGTCCTTGCCGTTGGAGAAGTACCAGTCCGCTACTCGACCCGCGGTGGCCTGTGCCGCCGTCGAGTTTCCGCCGAAGAAGATTTCCGGGTGCGTCCGGCCGGGAACGTCAACGGGTGCCGGGTTCAGGGTGAAGTCGGTGATGTTGTAGTACTTGCCGCCTTGGCTGTAGCCCTGTTCGGTCCAGAGGCCCCGGAGGACGTTGATGAATTCCTCGGTGCGGACGTAGCGTTCGTCGTGCTCCAGCCATTCGAGGCCGAAGTTGATGAACTCGCTCTTGAGCCAGCCGGAGACGATGTTGACGGCGGCTCGACCATTGGAGATGTGGTCCGCGGTGATGATGTACTTGGCCAGCACACCGGGGTGCCACATGCCCGGGTGGACGGCGGCTATGACCTTGAGTCGCTCCGTCGCAGCCAGCAGTGCAAGGCTGAAGGACGTTGCTTCGTGCTGCTTGTCCGCACCGTAGGAAGCCGCGTAACGGGTCTGCGTGAGCGCGTACTCAAAGCCGGAGTTCTCGGCGATCTGTGCCAGCTTCTTGTTGTAGTCGAAGTCCCAGCCGGTGCGCTGCTCGATGGTGGACACCACCAGGCCGCCGGAGACGTTGGGAACCCAGTAGGCGAATTTGAGCGGCTCGGAGAGTCGGGCGACGTTGCTGATCTCGGTCATGAATTTTCCTTTACTAATGCCCGCTCGCGCAGGACGTCCTGGATTCCGGCAATCGCCGGTTCGTTCTGGAGCGAGGTGGTATCGCCCAGGGCGGTTCCCTCGAACAGTTGGGTCAGCAGCCGGCGCATGATCTTGCCGCTGCGGGTCTTGGGTACGTCGGCAACCACGACGACGTCGCGCGGCTTGGCGATCGGGCCGATCTCCTTGGCAACGTGGTTGCGGAGGTCGTTGGTGACGTCCGCAGCCGGCCCGCCGGAGGCGTCGCCGTTCGCGGCAGTCACGGCATCGCTGCGGAGGACTACGAACGCCACCACTGCGTGCCCGGTTGTGGGATCGGCGACGGGACAGACTCCGGCCTCCACCACGTCCGGGTGGGAGACCAGTGCGGACTCGATCTCGATGGTGGACAGCAAGTGGCCCGAAACATTGAGGGTGTCGTCCACGCGCCCGAGGATCCAGATGTCGCCGTCGGTGTCGTATTTTGCACCGTCACCGGCAAGGAACCAACCCTGCTCCGGGTACTGGCTCCAGTAGGAATCGAAGTAGCGGCGCGGGTTGCCCCACACGGTCCGGGCGATAGCGGGGCCGGGGCGGTCCACCACGATGAAGCCCTGGACGCCCGGTGCTGAAAGTACCCCGGCCTCGTCCACTACCCGCGTGCTCACACCCGGCAATGCACGTGCGGCGCAACCCGGCTTGAAGTCCGTATCCGTGGGCGAGGGCGACATGATGCAGGCGCCGGTCTCGGACTGCCACCACGTATCCACCATGGGAGTGGTGCCGCCGCCGATGTTGTCGCGGAGCCAGCGCCAGGCTTCGGGATTGACCGCTTCGCCCACGGTTCCCAGGACACGGATGGACGAGAAATCGTAGCTGTCAGGGACGCCGTCGGGAAACCAGCCCATGAGGGACCGTACCAAGGTGGGAGCGGTGTAATACTGGGTGACCTTGTAGCGCTCGATGATCTCGAAGTGACGGCCCGGGTGCGGGGTGTTGGGTGTGCCCTCGAAGATTACCTGCGTCACGCCGTTGGAGAGCGGCCCGTAGATCTCGTACGTGTGCGCCGTGACCCATGCGAGGTCAGCGGTGCACCAATGGACGTCACTGTCCCGCAGGGCCGGATCCGGGTTGCTGAAGAGGTACTCGAAGCTCCAGGACGCCTGGGTCAGGTAGCCGCCGGAGGTATGGACCAGGCCTTTCGGCTTTCCGGTGGTCCCGGAGGTGTACATGATGAACAGGGGAGTCTCGGCGTCGAAGGCTTCGGGCTCGTGAACGTCGGAGGCGGTGCCCACAGCGTCGTGCCACCAGACATCACGGCCTCCTTCCATGGGGACGGAAGCGAGATCCCCGGCAGGGGTGGTCCGGTTGATGACCAGGACGTGTTCGATTGCGTTGTCACCGGCGACGGCGGCATCTGCGTTGTCCTTGACGGGCACGGCAACCCCGCGACGGTACTGCCCATCCGTGGTCACCAGGAGTTTTGCCCCGGTGTCCTCCACCCGGAACCGCAGCGCCTCTGCGGAGAATCCGCCGAAGACCAGTGAATGGATCGCGCCGATGCGGGCCACAGCCAGGGTGATGATCACGGTTTCAGGAATCACGGGGAGGTAGATGACCACGCGGTCACCCTTGGTAATGCCCAAATCCAGGAGGGCATTGGCCGCTTTGCAGACTTCACGCTGCAGTTCGGCATACGTGATGGCGCGGCGGTCACCGGGTTCGCCCTCGAAGTACAAAGCCACCTTGCCACCGCGTCCGGCCAGCACATGCCGGTCCACGCAGTTGTACGCAACGTTCAGCTTGCCGCCGTCGAACCAGCGGATCTCCGGGCCGTGGCCCGCCTCGACGTCCACCGGCTTCCAGCTATGCGCTGTGTGCCAAGGCGCCGCCCAGTGCAATCGCCGGGCCTGCTCTTCCCAGAAATCCACTGCGGACCCGGCTTGGTCGAAACTGCCGTGACGCGCCCGCCCGCCGGAACCGGCGCCGTGCACAGCGCCGTCCGCAGGCTCAGTCGAGGACCATCCCGAAGAGCCAAGAGAGGAACCGGGCGCGTCAAGCAGCCCTGCTTCGGAGGCCGTCGCGTCCGAAGTGGATTGTGAAATTTTGGGTACGGCAGAAGTCATGCGTAATCTCCATGCCTGGAATTGGCGCAGGGCGGGTCAAGGGATGGTCGCCCTTGGGTCCGCCGGGATGGTCGAAGTCCACTCAACCGGATCGATCATTTCGCTCCTAATTGGCCGGTCTCGATGCGTAATATTCAGCGGCTAAGCAGCTTGGGTGCAAAAAGATGCAGATTATTCGGCAAAGCCGCTCACTGGCGGGCGGGAGTAGGCTTGGGTCATGATGCATGTCAACGATCCGGCGGTAGTGGAACGCTTGATGCGAACAAAAGGTACCTGGGCCATCGTTGGCCTCAGCACCAACCAATGGCGCTCCGCTTACGACGTCTCCCTCTACGTCCGGGACAAGATGGGCATGGAGATCATCCCCGTCAACCTCAAAGGGGAGGACGTCCACGGAGAGAAGGGGTACAAGACCCTTGCCGACATCCCGGAGTCAAGGCACCCGATTGACGTTGTGGACTGCTTCGTCAATTCCCAGCGGGTTGGCGCGGTGATCGACCAAGCCATTGCCATCGGCGCCAAGGCGGTGTGGCTCCAGTTGGGCGTATTCGACGACGAAGCCACCCAGCGCGCCAAGGACGCGGGCCTGGAAGTGGTAGTGAACTCCTGTCCGGCACGCGAAGGCTGGCACTACGGCTTGTGATTCCGCGCCTTGTTCCTCTGTTAGATTGCACCTGAATCATTTTTTGAGTCTTGGGGGACAGCCATGCCGGGCGGCCATTCTGCGGTGCCACTTTCCACTCCCAGCAGACGGGCGGCCTTCGGACTCCTGGGTGCGTCCATGGTGGCCGGCCTGGCTGCCTGCACGCCGCCTGAAAGCACCCCACCTGAAGGTTCGACGCCGGTGCTGACGCCCAGTGGCGCTGCCGCCTCGCCCGAAGCGCCGGGTCCGAATGGTGCGCTGGCCGTCGGAGGCGAGATTCCGACGTCGTCCGCTACTCCCACACCAACTGCCACACCAAGCCCGACCCCGGCCAAGCGCATCCGGCGCACCTTCATCCCGGACTACCAGCTGCCGCCGATCGTGGGCGGATTGGCGCCCGTGATTACCAAGATCGAGACCAAGCACCCGGTGGTGTTCCTGACCATCGATGATGGCAACATCAAGTCGCCGGAGTCGGTGAAGCTGATGGCGGAGTACGACTACCCGGCCTCACTCTTCCTCACCAGGGACACGGTGGCCGACAACCCGGCCTTCTTCAACGCGTTCAAGGCCCAGGGCAGCTTGGTTGAGAACCACACAGTCAGCCACAACATCAACATGGTCCGGCAGTGGGGTTACCAGCAGCAGGTGAACGACATGGTGGGAATGCAGGAGTACGCCTTCGCGCACTATGGCCGCCGACCCACGTTGTTCAGGCCGCCGGGAGGTGCCTACTCCACCGTGATGCGCCAGGCCGTTGCGGCGTCGGGCATGAAAGCGATCATCACCTGGGAAGCGAAGGCGAACGCCGGGAAGATGGACTACCAAGTGGGCAACTCCTTGCGCCCCGGCGACATTGTGCTCATGCATTTCCGTGCTGAGTTTGCCGCAGACCTCGCCGCTTTCCGGGCCGCGCAGTTGGCTGCGGGACTGGAAGTGGTGCTGCTGGAGGACTTCCTGGGGGTTGAGTAGGCTCGCTCCATGGACGTTTCCACCCTCCGTGCGATCTGCCTCGGCTTTCCCGGCGCCTTTGAAGACTTTCCGTTCGGACCCGAAACGTCCGTCTTCAAGGTCCGTGCCGCCGTCGCCGGTGGTGCACGCCACGAAGCCAAGATGTTCGCACTCTCCACCATGGATCCGGACAACTGGTCCGTGAGCCTCAAGTGCGAGCCGGCGCTGGCAGAGCAACTCAGGGCAGCAAATCCTGAGATCACCGGCGCCTGGCACATGAACAAGACCCACTGGAACGGCGTGCGGCTGGATGGGGCGCTGTCCGATGACATGGTGCGGGACATGGTGGAGGACTCCTATGACCTGGTGGTGGCTACCCTCAGCCGCAAACAGCAGGAGCAACTGGGCTGGGCGCGGCTGGCAAAACCGCAGGGCAGCTGACACGCCCGCGCGCACCCTCCCCACGGCGCTGACATGGGGCTAGATTGATACTGCATACCTAAGGACCTCAGCCAAGCGCTGGTCAGGAGCGGTTTGATGCTGGATCAGAAGACACTGGACCACCTATGGAATTTCCGCGATCCGGCAGCCTCGGAAGCCGCGTTCAGGGCCGCGATGACCGGGGAAAAGTACGACGCCGACGAACGCGCCGAGCTCGCAACCCAGCTGGGGCGGGCCATCAGTCTGCAAGGCCGCTTTGAGGAAGCCGACGCGCTCCTGGACGGGATCGACGACGACGAACCCACCGTGGGTGTACGCATCCTTTTGGAGCGTGGCCGGGTTTTGAATGCCGGTGGCCGTCCTGCCATGGCCGTTCCGTTGTTGGAACAGGCTGCCGAGTTGGCGGACCACCTTGGTGAGGAATTCCTGGCCGTGGATGCACTCCATATGCTCGCGCTCGCGGACACCGCACACGCCGAGGTGTGGATGCGAAGTGCCTTGGAATATGCCTCCACGGCCTACGATGAGCGAACCAAGCACTGGATGATTGTTTTGCACGTTGCCTTGGGGACGTTTCTGCGGGGTAAAAACCGGCTCACGGAGGCCTTGGTGGAGTTCCAATTAGCCGAACAATGGGCGGAACGACTGGGATCCGAGGCCCATGGGGCGTTGGCCCGGGAAGCCATCACTGAGTGCGGAAAGGCCCTCGCCGAAGGCCCGTAGAAAGATCACACTTTGACAAATGTTGATCGAAACTGCCACGAAATATTGATTTTCGATCATTCGTGGTGAATTATGTCACAGAAGGTTGGTGCTGCCAGAGCGCCAACCCAGACTGTCTGACTGAACGGCCTTCCTGCCGCAACAGTCGACACTACGAGTCACTGGAGGGTTTAGAAATGAACGTTCAGCACCAGTCCGTCGGTCGCCGTGGATTCCTGCGTGGAGCACTCGCTGCAGCCGTGCTCGTGCCCATGGGGGGAACCATTGCTTCATGCGCCGCGGGTGGCGGCACCACCACCGCCGGCCCCACGGGCACCGTCTCCGACACCAACCCGTTCGGCATGGCTGACAAGGCCGCCCTCGACGCCGTGATCTTCAAGGGTGGCTACGGGATCGACTACGTCGAGTTCGCCGGCAAGATCTTCGAAAAGACACATGAGGGCTCCACAGCCAAGATTTCCCCGTCAACGGACATCGCCCAGGAACTCCAGCCCCGCTTCGTCGGTGGCAACCCGCCGGACCTGATCGACAACTCCGGCGCCAAGGCCATTGGCTTCAGCACCATCCTTGCCCAGCTCGAGGACCTCACCAGCGTTGTGGAGGCCAAGAACCTTGAAGGCAAGGTCATCAAGGACACCCTGTACACAGGCGTACTGGCTCCGGGCACCTTCGACGGCAAGCTTGCTGCACTGAACTACGTCTTGACCGTCTTTGCTGTTTGGTACTCGGACTCCCTGCTCAAGGAAAACGGCTGGACCGTTCCGAAGACCTGGGATGAGATGTACGCACTCGGCGAGCAGGCCAAAGCCAAGGGCAAGTACCTCTTTGTCTGGGGCAAGGAAGCGGCCACGTACTACCAGGAACTGGCCATTGCCTCCGCCATCAAGGAAGGTGGCGACGACGTTCGCCTCGCCCTGGAGAACCTCAAGGCCGATTGCTGGTCGCACCCGGCCATCCAGTCCGTCTTCACGGCTCTGGACAAGATCGTCAAGGCCGGCTTCTTCAAGCCCGGTGGTTCCGGCACCCAGTTCACGGCCGCCCAGGCACAGTGGAGCAACGCCCAGGAGGCCGTGTTCTACCCCTCGGGTTCCTGGATCGAGAACGAAATGAAGGACCAGACCAAGGCCGGCTTCAACATGATGGGTGCCCCGGCCCCGTCCGTGAGCGCCAGCCCCAAGATGCCGCAGACAGCACTTCACAGCGCTGCAGGCGAGCCGTTCATTGTTCCGAGCCAGGGCAAGAACGCCGCCGGTGGCAAGGAGCTGCTCCGGATCATGCTCTCCAAGGAAGCTGCCACCAACTTCGCCAAAACCAAGCTCGCACCCACGATCGTCAAGGACACCGTCCCGGCCGATGGTTTCGGGTCCACGGCCCTGGTTTCGCAGACGAAAATGCTCAGCGACGCCGGCGAGAACATCTACACCTGGAACTTCATCGACCTGTACGGCACCAACAAGGACCAGCTGGTGGTTTGGAACACCTTCCTGGACGGCAAGTCCGACGTTGCAACCCTCACCTCGGCACTCCAGAACATCACCGACAAGGTCCGCAATGACAGCTCGGTCAAGAAGATCGAAGTGAAGTGACTTCAGTGAAAACTCAGCAGAGCCGGAACGACGACGGCCTGGCCGCCGTCGTTCCGGCGCCGGCTCCACCGCAAGTGATTAAGCGGCGGCGGAAGCCGTTGACGTGGGACAAGGTCAGTTTCTTTGCCGTCTTCCTCGGACTGCCGTTGGCGATCTACCTCTTGTTCGTCATTTGGCCGTTCATCCAGGCGTTCGGATATTCGCTGACGGACTGGTCCGGTTTTTCGCCGAACCAGAACTTCATCGGCCTTGAAAACTACGTGAAGATCTTTACCGACGACATCTTCATGAAGGCGATGTCCAACAACATCGTCCTGGTGATCTTCCTCCCGATCATCACCATCATCCTCAGTTTGGTCCTTGCCTCGCTGGTAACGGTCGGCGGAAGCAGCAAAGGCCAGATCAAGGGCTTGCGCAATTCCAGCTTCTACCGCGTGGTCTCGTTCTTCCCGTACACCATTCCCGCAGTGGCCATTGGCATCATGTGGGGGCAGATCTACGATCCCTCCGGCGGGCTGCTGAACGGCATCCTCACCGGGATGGGCCTGGACCAGTTCAAGGACTTCGCTTGGCTGGGTGACAAGAACACCGCCATGATCGCCACGATGTTCGTGATTGTGTGGGGCTTCGTAGGCTTCTACATGGTCCTGTTCGTCGCCGGCATCAAGGGCATTCCTGCGGAGCTTTTCGAGGCCGCCAGGATCGACGGTGCGGGCCGCTTCCGCACCGCAATGTCCATCACCATCCCGCTGATCCGCGACAACATCCAGACCGCCTACATCTACATGGGCATCCTGGCACTGGACGCGTTCGTTTACATGGCCGCGCTGAACTCCGGCGGTGGTCCGGACAATTCCACGCTGGTCATGGCACAGCAGTTGTTCTTCACGGCTTTCAGCAAGGGACAGTTCGGTCTCGCCAGCGCCATGGGCGTTGTGCTGGCCATTGCCACGCTGATCTTCTCCGGATTGGTGTTCCTGGTCAACCGGCTCACCGGCGGCGATAAGGATGTGAGCCTGTAATGAGTACCAAAGTCTCAACTCCGGAAATGAAGTCACTGCACTTCCAGCCCCGGACCCCGGCAACCACAAAGGGTGACAAAGTGGTGGGAGCGGTGTCCCACACTGCGCTGACCATCTGGACGCTGATCGTTATCCTGCCGCTCCTGTGGACGTTCATGTCCTCCTTCAAGACCTCCAGCGAGATTTTCGCTTCGCCGTTCGCCCTGCCCGGTGAATGGAAGCTGGACAACTACGTCAAGGCCTGGAGCGAAGCCGGCATCGGCAGCGCCTTCCTGAACTCGATCATTGTTGTGGCAGCAGCGCTGGTGATTGTCATGGTCCTGGGCGCGATGTGTGCCTATGTCCTGGCGCGGTACACCTTCCGGGGCAGCAGGGCCATCTACTACCTGATGCTGGCAGGCCTGACGTTCCCGATCTTCCTGGCCATGGTGCCTTTGTTCTTCGTCCTGAAGAACATGGGACTCCTGAATACCCTGCCCGGCCTGATCCTGGTGTACGTGGGCTTCGCGCTCCCGTTCACCGTGTTCTTCCTGTTCTCCTTCTTCAAGTCGCTGCCGCACGAAATTACCGAAGCAGCAGCCCTTGACGGCGCGGGGGAGTGGCGGACGTTCTTCCAAGTCATGCTGCCGATGGCAAAGCCGGGCCTGGCCTCGGTTGCCATCTTCAACTTCCTGGGCTTGTGGAACCAGTTCCTGATTCCGGTGTCCATCAACGCCGCCGGCCCGCGTGTCCTCTCCCAGGAACTCGCAGCCTTCGCCGGCCAGATGGGCTACGCGGTGGACTACGGCGCGCTGTTCGCAGCCGTCAGCGTCACCGTCATTCCGGTGCTCATTGTCTACGTGATCTTCCAGCGCCAGCTGCAGGGTTCCGTTTCGCAGGGCACGTCCAAGTAGTTCGAAAAGTAGTGCACCCAAGCTAACAAGCAGCGTTCGACGGCGGTCCCCACCTTTTGGTGGGGGCCGCCGTCGAGTTTTTGTACAGCTCCCGCCCTTTAGAAGGCCGTTTAAGGGCATTTCCTGTACAAAAACTCTGTCAGGATGGAACGGAATCTGTAGTGCAACGAAAGGCAGCAGCCCGTGATCTTCATTGTGGTCAAGTTCAACGTCAAGCCCGACTGGTCAGAGCGCTGGCTGGACCTGGTGGCCGACTTCACCGAGGCAACCAGGGCTGAACCCGGCAACCTGTGGTTCGACTGGTCCCGCAGTGTGGACAACCCCCACGAATTCGTCCTGCTCGAAGCGTTCCAGGACGACGCCGCGGAGGCCCACGTCAACAGCGATCATTTCAAGAAGGCCATGGCGGACATGCCCCAAGCCCTCGCGGAGACTCCGCACATCATCAGCCGCCAGCTCGAAGGCAGCGGCTGGGACCGCATGGGCGAGTTGACCATCGACTAACTAGTCCTCGCTGTGGATCTCCCGTTGCCGTGCGCTGAGCAGCTCAAACTCCGGCCGGGCAGCCACGAACCGTTCAACGGCGTCGAGCATTTGCTGAAGGTGGGCGTGATCCGGGGCTACCAGCGCAGCGCCGATCAGTGCCCGCCGATGCTGGTCCTGAAGCCCGGTTTCGGCAGCTGAGACCTCGAAGCGCCGTTTCAACTCGGCGAGCAGCGGCCTCACCAGGGAGCGCTTCTCCTTGAGGCTATGGATATCTCCCAAAAGGACATCGAATTCAACCCAGCCGATCCACATAATTCATTATCACCGCAGGTCAGGGCGGGAGGAATGCGTTCTTGAGGGAATCTTGAGCCAATGCAGCAAGGGGCCTTGAGTTCCGTTCGGCAGTGTCTATGAGGTTGGCCCCACAACGGCTGACGGACTCATTCGCTGCTAGCTACCCAGGACTGCAATCGTGCCCCAAACGCCCGCCGGACCACACCTCCACCGTCTGTCCCGACCCCACCCGGTCAGGATCCTGCTCGCCTGCGCCGCAACGCTCACGCTGGCCACCGTCAGCGCGTTGGGGATTGCCGCTTCACCCGCCACCGCCTCGCCGGCCCCCGGCGCACCGGCTGATGGAGCAGCTGTACGGGCATCATCGAGCGTCTCCGCCCTGGCGGGCCAGGCCGAGCAGACCATCGTGGTGCCTGTCACGGCAGGGCTGGAACCCACCAGGGTGAAGGGGACCATCGCGGTGTCGGGGAAGCCCGAGGGCACCGTCCGGGCAACAGTCAACGGCAGGGTTGTCCTTGAAAGCAACGCAGCTGCCACCGTTGCCTTGGACCAGGCGGTCAGCAACGCCGACGTCGTGGGCCAGCAGCTCACCGTGGGGCTGCAGTTCGTCCCGGTGACCCAGACCATGTGCGTCGTCTCCAACGCCACCGCCACCCTGAACAACCTTCAGGTGGACTTCAGCGGAACAGCCAAGGCTCCCACCACAGTTGGCGAGTTCTTCCCGGCCTCCGTGCCCGCCGTCGTACTTCCTGTGCCGGCGGATCCCGGCGCGGATGTCTCTGCAGCGATCATGACGGCGTCGGCCGCCATGGCCCAGCGCTACCCGGATGCTGCCATCACCACAGTTCCCGAAGCCGAACTCGAGGCGCGCGCAGCCGGCCTTCCGGCGGGCAGCCGCATCCTCAGCGTCGTCGCCGACCAAAGCGAAACCACAACCAAACTGGCCACCGCGGCCGGCCTCCCGCAGCTGGTCCTCAGCGGCCACAACGACGAACTCCGCACCGCCGCCAGGGCCCTGGCCAGTGACAAGACGGCTCTCGCCGTGACGTCCTCGGTGACCGGGCTGACCTCTGCGCTGCCTGCCGCTGCCGGGCTGACCCAGAGCCTCAAGGACCTGGGCAGCACCACCCTCAAACTGTCCGGCTACGGCACGCCCGAATCCTATGTCGGCGTCACCCAGTCGCAGTTCGGTGGGCCCGTTTCCTCCGTAAAAGTCCAGCTCAAAGGCACACACACCGCAGTCCCGGACAACGCCCAGGCGCAGCTCTCGGTTTTCTGGAACGACTACCTGCTCAGCTCCAGGAACCTCGACGGCGGTGACACCTTCACGGTGGATGCCGACGTTCCAGCTGGACAGCTCCAGGCCAGGAACGGACTCCGTATCCGGCTCGCGGCACTTCCCGCCGGCGGCGACTGCAACGGACCCGCCGGCGTCATGCCCATGGAAGTCACCGTGGACACCGCGGGATCCACCCTCACCGCTGTCCGTGGCGGATCCACCAAAGCCGGCTTCGCCCGGTTCCCCCAGGTCCTCGGCCAGAGCGTTCCGGTGGCCTTCGGCGATGGCAACGCCCAAGCCAACACCGTCAATGCGGCCACGTTGGTAGCCTCCCTGCAGCGTGGAAGTGCTTCCCTGCTGGAGACCAAGGTGGTGGGCATCGACTCCCTGGCCGGCTCCACCGAGTCCGGGATCGTGGTGGGTGCCACCGCGGAGGTTGCCAACAAGCTCTCCGCACCCCTGCGGTTGGCGGAGTTCCGCACCATCTCGCCCGACGACGTCGAATTCGGCGTGGGTGCTTCTGCTCCGTACGGCGTGCTCGAAGCCTTTGAACAGGGTGGGCGTGACCTGCTGCTGCTAGGGGCCTGGGCACCTGAGGGCGACACGGCTGCGGCCGGCATGCTCCAGGCCTCCCTGGCCTCGCACGTGGGTGGCGTTGAAGGCGGCTGGGCATCGTTGTCGCGGAACCTCCTGGTCACCCAGCCGTCCGGAACGCCCGTCCTGCTGGAGAGCAATGTGGTGGTTCCCCAGAAGGCCGTTACCGACGATTACCGTCCCTATGCCTGGTGGATCGCCGGGGCAGTGCTGGTGCTGGGCCTGGCGTATGCCGCACGGACCGTGCTCTTGAGGCGGCGTGCCCAGGCGGCGCGGGCCTACGTGGATGCTGAACAGGCGGCGGGCAATCCGGATCATGGCAACTAGCGTCGCCACCCGGCCGGGGGCAGCCCACCGGCAGCCCCCGGCGGCTCTGCTGGCTTCTCCGGCGCTGTTGGGTTCGCCGTCGCCGCTTGGATCGCTGGCAGAGTTTGTCCAGCAGGGCTGGCTTCGGCAGGGTTGGCTTCGGCTCGGTGCTCCTGTGACGGGCCGCAAGGTTCCCGGCACTCGAATCGTCGCGGTGGTGTCGCTGCTGGTGGGATACCTTGCTTGCCTGTACACGATCGGCCACGGCACCAACCTGGACTATTCGGACGCGCAAAGCCACCTGACCATCGCCCGGCGCATCTTCGACAGCAAGGCGCCCGGCTTTGAACAGCTGGGCACCGTTTGGCTGCCCATGCCACACCTGCTGCTGGCCCCGTTCGTGCTGAACATGTGGTTGTTCAGCACGGGCTGGGCCGCGGGAATCCTGGGAATGCTGGCACTGTCCGCCACTACCACCGGCCTCTACTTGATCGCGGCCCGGCTCGGATTGGGCCGGGCCGGACGACTGTCCACCACTCTGGTGGTGCTCGCGAACCCCGCAATCCTGTACGTCTACACCACGGCGTTGACCGAACCGGTGCTGATCATGTGCATGGTGGGCGGCATGGCCGGCCTGGCGCATTGGGCAACCAGCCGGCGTCGAATGAGTGCCGGAGAGCTGGCTGTCTTCGCCGGTATTCCGTCGGCCGCGGCAGTGCTGTCACGGTACGAGGGCTGGGCGCTGGTGATGACAGGGACCATCTTTGTCCTGGTCGTGTCCATGCGCCGTACCCGGGCTTGGCGGGAAGCGTTGATCATGGCCGGCGGCTATGTGATGATCCCGGCCGCGGCAGTTCTCTGGTGGATTTCCTACAACTGGGCCATCTATGGAAACCCGCTGGAGTTCATGTTCGGGCAATACTCCGCTTACGCCCAGCAGAAAAACATCACCGACGGCGGCTTGTTGCCTACCAAGGGCAACCTGGGGCTCACGTTGTCTACTTTCCATTGGTCGCTGCTGGAGACATCCGGCGTCGTCGTCCTTGCCCTGGCGGCCTGTGGCGCGATCGTACTGGTCTTCCGGCGCGGCTTCTCCAACAGCACCCTGCTGGTGGCGGTGACCGGCAGCGCGTACGCCTTTGCGCTGCTGAGCCTGTTCCTAGGCCAGACCGCCATCAACAACGATCACTCCCTGCCCTCGACTTGGTGGAACAACCGGTTCGCCCTGACGGCCTTGCCCCTGGTGACCATCCTGGTGGCTGTCCTGGTGGAGGAGGTCACCCGGCCGTTGCGGCTCAGGGCCGTTGTGATCGGCGCTTTGCTGGCCGGGCTGGTGATGCAAAACGCGTGGTGGGGTGCGGACCCGGCAGGCCGGCTTGCCGTGTTGGCAGAGGGCCGGATGTCCGCAGAATCCACCGCGAACTCCACCGCCGCCGCGCGATGGCTCAACGAGCATTACCAGTCCGGCGGAATCCTCATGGATGAGAGCGCCAGGGGCAACGCCGTGCTCCCCGTCATGGGAATTCCGCTCAAGGAAATCTATAACCGGGCCTCCGGAGACTACTTTTCCCCGGCGCTGGAGGACCCCGCAAAATTCGCCCGCTGGGTTTTCGTCAACGTTGAAGCCGGAACAGGGGCACGGGATTCGGGGCCCACGGACCTGGTGTACCAGGCAATCGCTGCGAACAAATCGTTCACTGTCCGCTACTCCGTGGTTTTCTCGACTCCCACCCACCGGATCTATGAAAGGTCCTCCTACTGATGACGCCTTCTTCGCCCGTTGCGGACGGCACGCTCAACCGGCAATCCATCGGCCAGGCACTGCTCGCAGCCGGACTCGTCACCCCGGAACAGCTCCAGCGTGCGTTGGACCGGGCCGCCAGCGAGGGCGGATTGCTGGGCCGGCACCTGATCCTGGAAGCCGGGCTGGACCGCCGTCGGATTTATGAAGTCCTGGCCCAGCACTGGGACGCGCCGCTGGTGGACCTGGTGGCCGAACCGGTGGATGACCGGCTGATGGAGATGCTCGGCTACAGCGCCGTGGGCGAACCGCAATGGTTGCCATGGCAGATGGACGCAGGAGTGCTGACGGTGGCTACTGCCGTGGCTCCTTCCGCGGCCATCGCATCGGAAGCGGCCCTGGCGTTCGGTGCCCGGGAGGTCTTTTTCCGAACCACCACCGATTGGGACATCAACCAGTCAATCCAGCGGTCCTTCCGCCGCCATCTCCTCTACGAATCCGCCGAGCGACTGGCCGAAGAGCGGCCGGGAGAATCTGCCCGCACCGCGCTGACCCAGTGGCAGCGCGTCCTTCCGGTGGTCCTGGTCCTGGGAATTGCCGCAGGATTCGCGCTGTCCCCGCTGACGGCGGTCATCGTGCTGTTGGCAGCAGCAAACATCGTGTTCTTGGTGAGCATCGGGTTCAAGACACTGGCCAGTCTTCGCAGTCCCTTTGACCGGAGGAATGAAGCAGCCGTGGCCAAAGCCAGGGACAAGGAAAGAGTAAGCCGCGGCCTGCCGGCCTTGGCAGAGGAACGGGTTCCCGACGGCGAACTGCCCGTCTACACCATCCTGGTACCGGTGTTCCGGGAAGCGAACATCATTGACAAACTCCTGACCAACCTGGGCCAGTTGGACTACCCGCGATCCAAGCTGGACGTCCTGGTACTCCTCGAAGAGGACGACGCCGAGACCATTGCCGCCGCGAAAGCGTCACGGCCACCGGAGTACGTCCGGATCCTCATCGTGCCCAAGGGTGAACCGCAGACCAAGCCCAGGGCATGCAACTACGGACTGACGTTCGCCCGCGGTGAGTATGTGGTCATCTACGACGCCGAGGACCGGCCCGAACCCGGCCAGCTGCGTGCATCCATCGCCGCGTTCAAGCAGGACGCCTTCGAGCGCGAACACCTCAACCCGGACCGTAAGCCCCTGATCTGCGTCCAGGCTGCGCTGAATTACTTCAACGCGGACCAGAATGTCCTGACCCGGATGTTCACCATCGAATACACCCATTGGTTCGACTCGATGCTCCCCGGCCTGGACAACTCAGGCATACCGCTTCCCCTGGGCGGCACCTCCAACCACTTTGTCACTTCGCTGCTCAAGGAAGTGGGCGCCTGGGATCCATGGAACGTCACGGAGGACGCCGACCTGGGGCTCCGGGCTGCCGTGGAGGGATACCGCGTGGGCGTGATCGACTCCACCACCTGGGAAGAAGCGTGCTCGCAGGTTCCGGCATGGATCAAGCAGCGCACCCGCTGGATCAAGGGCTATATGGTGACCTCGGCCGTCAACACCCGGAACACGGTGCGCTACATCAAGAGCACCGGCGTTGCAGGCGCCGTCGGGTTCCTTGGCCTGATCCTGGGGACACCCCTGGCATTCCTGGCCTACCCGCTGGTGGTGGGGTTCACCGTAGTCACGTACATCGGCTACGACATTGTTGGACTGGTCCTGCCCACCTGGCTGCTGGTGGGCGGCGTGGTGTCCATGCTGTTTGGCAACGCCATGATGATCATCGTCTCCGGCGTGGCCACCCTCCGCCGGCATGGCTGGCGGATTGCCATCTTCGCCCTGCTCAATCCGTTCTACTGGGTGCTGCACTCCATAGCGGCCTGGCGGGCGGCATGGCAGATGCTCACCAGCCCCCACAAGTGGGAGAAGACGCCGCACGGCCTTGAGGCCGAATACCACGACGACGGCCACTGGGTTGGGTGAGGGCGGGCTCGCTTAAGCGGGACCCGGCCGGGTTCCACAGCTGATCTTGATCAAATCTTGAGCAAATGCCGCAGTGAGGTTGATTAAGCCTCGCCACACTGAACTCAAAGCTGCAGGATGACCAGCTGAGGGGGTTGGACACAGTGCTCGATGCTTTCTCGGTACGGGTTGCTCTAGGCGTGATAACCGTGACCCTCCTGATCCTGTTCTGCGCCTCTTTCCACCGCACGCGCTCGCCGTATGCCGGCTGGTGGAGCCTGGCCCTCCTCGAATTCATGGTGGGCAACACTGCCTTCCTGCTCAATGGCAGCCCCCACCAGCAGTGGGCCAATCCGTTGGGCAACGTCCTGGTGGTGGCCGGCGCTTTCAGCGTCTGGGCTGGAGCAAAAACCCTCCGGGACAGGAAAGCCGCTCCCTGGCAACTGGCAGTAGGCCCGGCAGTTACGGCTGTGGCCTCAGTCCTGGAAAGCCCGGCAAGCAACGTGTGGTCCGGTGGCTTTGTTTATCTGGCCATGATGACCGCGGGCATCGCCTTGGCCGCCTACGACCTCTGGTTCATCAAGTCCTCGCACTCCCAGGTCCACAAGGCGCTCTCCCTTGCCGCCGGTCTCCTGGCCACCTATTACCTGGGCCGGTGGATGGTCTACACCCTTGAAGGTCCTTACAGCCAGAGCTTCACTACCTACTTTGGGCCGGCTCCCTCTGCCCTGATTTCCATGGTCCTCCTGGTGACCGTGTCTTTCAGCATGACCGCCCTGACCAGTGACCAGCTCATCAAGGGCCTCAAGGAACGGGCCGACCGCGATCACCTGACGGGCCTGCTCAACCGTGGGACTTTCCTGGACATGGCCACCACCGAACTCCACCGGCTCCACTCCACTGGTTCCGGAGCAGCCATAGTCCTGGCCGACCTGGACCATTTCAAAGCCGTCAATGACGAATTCGGCCATGGAGCTGGGGACCTGGCCCTGCAGGCCTTCGCGGAAGCCTGCGGCGACTCGGTGCGGTCCACCGACCTGATCGGGCGTTATGGCGGCGAGGAATTCATCCTCTTCCTGCCAGGGGCCACCCAGGAACGGGCAGAGGACATCGCGGCCGAAATCAGCCGCCGAATGGCAGCCGCCCCGGCACCGGAGGGCGTGGCCTTCCCGACCATCAGCTACGGGGTTACCTCCAGCATCCCCGCCGGCTCGGACCTGACTTTCATGATTGAGGTGGCCGACGCCG
This sequence comes from Arthrobacter sp. StoSoilB20, assembly GCF_019977295.1. Lineage (NCBI taxonomy): Bacteria > Bacillati > Actinomycetota > Actinomycetes > Micrococcales > Micrococcaceae > Arthrobacter > Arthrobacter sp. StoSoilB20. Next base: position 707,942 of record NZ_AP024651.1, read on the forward strand.
CCCTGTACAGCGCCAAAGCACAAGGAAGAAACCGGATTGTAGGAGCGGACCGTCCCCAGGCGGCCATTATTGCGGATGAGGCACGATCATGACCTTCAACGAACTCACCACCAGGATCCAGATCCAGCACACCCAGGAGCTGTCCGCTTTCCGGCAGAACATCACCAGTGCGCCCTATATGGCGGGAACGCCCACCTTGCTCAATGCAGACCGCCGGTCGGTCCGGATGGGTCCGGTCCAGTCGGTAGAGGATGCGAACGCCAACCTCACCATCGTGGCCGACGTCGAAGGACTCGCCTGGTTCACGGCCGACAAAGGCCTTTTGGGCAGCTGCATCACAGTCTCCATCGCAGGGCACCGCAGGAACACCGGCACCCGGGTCCACCTCCCGCTGGCCGAATGCGATGCCTGGATCGAGGCCATCATGGGAGGCTCCTGGATCACGCACGTCTACCGCGCCGGCAAGAAGGTGGAGCCCAACGGACGGTTGGACGTTGCCTCCTACCGCTTGTTCCTGGACGAGCGGCGCAATCCGGTCGCCATGCCCCAGGCAGTCGCTGACACAACGCTGCGACGCCTGGAAGAGTCGTGACCAGCACGAAGCCCCGGAGGATGCTCGCTTCCAGCGACTCCCGTGTTGAACAACTGGAGGAGCGCGTCCGCGCCCTGATGGAAGAGCTTCACCACGTCCGGAACGAGCAACGGCGGGACGCCCTTACCGATTCCCTCACCGGACTTGGCAACCGCCACGCCTTGATGGACGCTTTCACCGCAGCCCGGAACGCCGCGGCAACAGGATCCGCCCAGCCTGCGCTTCTCCTGATCAACCTTGACGGGTTCAAGGCACTGAAGAATTCGGCTGGCCACGCCGCAGCAGACCAGGTTTTGGTCGCCGTGGCCATGCGCATCCAGTCCGCCGTCCGGGAGGACGACGTCGTCACCCGCCTGGGTGCCGACGAATTCGCAGTGTTGTTGCCCGCCACGCCGCCAACCAGGGCCACCGCCGTCGGGAACCGGATCCTGGCCGCGCTGGAACCGAACATCGACGTCGGAAACAACAGCGTCCGTTGCGGCGCCAGCATGGGCCTGCGGACCGCAGAGCCGCACCACACCCTTGAGGACCTGCTCCAGGAGGCCGATTTCGCCGTGGAGGAATCCAAGAGCGAAGGCCGGAACAAGCTCAAGATGTTCGATCCTGCCACGGTGCATGCCCGCCAACTTCAGCGGCAGATTGTTGGTGAACTCCGCGAGGCCATCAGATCGGACCAGCTGGTCCTGAACTATCAGCCGATTGTGGAGCTGGCCACCGGAAAAATCGAGGGCTGCGAGGCTTTGGTCCGCTGGAACCACCCCGTGCATGGCCTGATCATGCCGGACCAGTTCATCCCCGTTGCCGAGGCTACCGGACTCATTGCCGAGCTGGGACGATGGGTCCTGCGCACTGCCGTGGGACAGTTGCGGCACTGGCGGAACAACCCGGCCACCGCACAACACCGGTTCTCCATGCGGATCAATGTTTCCGCCGCGGACCTGCAAAGCCTGGAATTCGTGGACGATGTCAGCGAGGCCCTTGCCGAGGAAAGCCTGCCCCCGGAGGCGCTGGTCCTGGAATTGACGGAGAGCGCCATCATCCAGAACAACGAGCTGGACCGCTATACCTTGGCGAGCCTGCACAAACTGGGTGTGGGACTGGAAATCGACGACTTCGGTGCCGGCTACTCCTCCATGGGATACCTGCGCAAGCTGCCCGTCGACCGGGTGAAAGTGGACAGGCAATTCGTCAAGGACCTGGGGAAGGACCCTTCCCAGCTCAAGTTCCTGGCAGCCATCCAGGAAGTCATCCGGTCCTGTGGGCTGGAAGGGGTGTGGGAGGGCATCGAAACCGCGGAAGAAGCAGAAGCTCTCCGCAGCATCGGCTGCGCCAGCGGCCAGGGGTACTACTTCGGCAGGCCCCTGCCCGAGGCGGAGTTCACGGAGCAGCTGGTGCGGCAGACTGTTTGGCCGGCCTGAACCCCCGCAGACACCCGCAAGGCCCCGGCACTCTACGAGCGCCGGGGCCTTGCGATGTCAGCTGTCCTTAGCCGAAGTACTTCGGCAGGGTTCCTTCGTGTGCTTCGCGGAGGGCGTCCAGGGAGAGCTCGTCCACGCCGTTGATCTCCAGCTTTCCGCCGGCAGCGTCAACGACGCCGATCCGGAGGTGGGCGAAGCCGCGGGCAGTGCACATGTCCTTGAAACGGACTTCCTCCGAACGCGGAACGGAGACGATCGCACGGGCCTGGGACTCGGAGAAGAGGGCCGTGAACAGGTCCACGCCGTCGCGCTCCATGAGTTCCTCAAGGGCGATGCGGGCGCCCACGCCGTAACGCAGCGAGGACTCCACCAGCGCAGCCGCGAGGCCACCCTCGGAGAGGTCGTGTGCTGCGTCAACCATGCCGTCGCGTGAAGCGTTGATCAGGATCTCGCCCAATGCGCGCTCGGCCGCAAGGTCAACCTTCGGCGGCAAGCCACCAAGGTGTCCGCGGAGGTTGGACCATTCTGAACCGTCCAGCTCTGCTGCGGTGGTGCCCAGCAGGTAGATGGCCTGGCCGTCCTCGCGCCAACCCGACGGCGTGCGGCGGGCGACGTCGTCGAGCTTGCCCAGGACTGCCACCACAGGGGAGGGGTGGATGGGCGTGGTGCCGGTCTGGTTGTACAGCGAGACGTTGCCGCCGGTGACCGGGATTCCGAGCTCCATGCAGGCGTCGGACAGGCCACGGATGGCCTCGGCGAGCTGCCACATGACGTCCGGGTCCTCGGGGGAACCGAAGTTCAGGCAGTCACTCACAGCCATCGGAACAGCGCCCGAGGTGGCCACGTTGCGGTAGGCCTCAGCCAAAGCCAGCTGTGCGCCCTGGTACGGCTCAAGGTAGGTGTAGCGGCCGTTGGCGTCGGTGGCCAAGGCAACGCCCAGGCCGGTTTCCTCGTCAACGCGGACCACACCGGAGTCGTCCGGGAACGCCATGGCGGTGTTGCCGCCAACGTAGCGGTCGTACTGGTTGGTGATCCAGGCCTTGGAGCACATGTTCGGCGATGCCACGAGTTCGGTGACGGCTGCGGCCAGCTCGGAAGGAGCCGACGGACGGCCGGCGTCCTCAACGGAACCGCTGAACGTGTTGGCCTGCACCGAGTCCTGCCACTCCGGGCGGGCGAACGGACGGTCGTAGACCGGGCCGTCGTGCGCAACGGTGCGGGGATCGACGTCGACGATTACTTCGCCTTCCCAGGTGATGATGAGGCGGCCGGTGTCGGTGACCTCACCCAACCAGGAGTACTCCACGGCCCACTTGTCCATCACAGCTTCGAACGCTGCGATGTTCTCCGGGGTGACCACGGCCATCATGCGTTCCTGCGACTCGGACATGAGGATCTCGCCCGGGGTCAGCGTGGGGTCGCGCAGCAGGACCGAGGTCAGCTCCACCTCCATGCCGCCGTCGCCGTTGGAAGCGAGCTCGGACGTGGCGCAGGAAATGCCTGCAGCGCCGAGGTCCTGGATGCCTTCAACCAGCGAGCCCTTGAAGAGCTCCAGGCAGCACTCAATGAGGACCTTTTCAGCGAAGGGGTCGCCCACCTGGACGGCAGGACGCTTGGAGGGCTTGGTGTCATCGAAGGACTCCGAGGCCAGCACCGAAGCGCCGCCAATGCCGTCGCCGCCGGTGCGGGCACCGAACAGGACAACCTTGTTGCCCTTGCCCGATGCGTTGGCCAGGCGGATGTCCTCGTGGCGCATGACGCCCACTGCCAGTGCGTTGACCAGCGGGTTGCCCTGGTAGACGGAGTCGAACACCATTTCGCCACCGATGTTCGGCAGGCCCAGGCAGTTGCCATAGCCGCCGATGCCGGCAACGGCACCGTGCATGACGCGGGCGGTGTCCGGGTGGTCGATCGCGCCGAAACGCAACGGGTCCATCACGGCAACCGGGCGGGCGCCCATGGAGATGATGTCGCGGACGATGCCGCCGATGCCGGTAGCGGCACCCTGGTAAGGCTCAACGAACGACGGCGAGTTGTGGGACTCGATCTTGAACGTCACGGCCCAGCCGTCGCCGAGGTTGGTGACGCCGGCGTTCTCGCCGATGCCAACCAGCATGTCCTTCTTCATTTCCTCGGTGACCTTCTCGCCGAACTGGCGGAGGTGGTTCTTGGAGGACTTGTAGGAGCAGTGCTCGCTCCACATGACGGAGTACATGGCCAGCTCGGCGCCGGTGGGGCGGCGGCCAAGGACCTTGACGATTTCGTCGAATTCGTTCTGCTTCAGGCCCAGTTCGGCCCACGGGAGTTCCGTGTCCGGGGTCTTCGCAGCGTGCTCAACGGTGTCGATGTTGAACTTCTTGGTGGTTTCCGTGGTCACTTGTCGCCTCCCACAATCTTGGTCAGTACGGAAGTGAAGAAACCCAGGCCATCGGTGTCGCGGGTTGCACCGGCGGAGCCGGACAAACCAGCCTCGGGTCCGAAGCCGGCCTCCACTGCGTGCTCGGGGTGCGGCATGAGGCCCACCACGTTGCCGGCGGCGTTGGAGATGCCGGCGATGTCGCGGCGGGAGCCGTTCGGGTTGAAGCCCACGTAGCGGAACACCACGCGGCCCTCAGCCTCAAGGGCATCCAGGGTCTTCTCGTCGGCGATGTACTGGCCGTCCTGGTTCTTCAACGGCACGATGATTTCCTGGCCGTCCGTGTAGTCCACGGTCCAGGCAGTGTTGGCGTTCTCCACGCGAAGCGTCTGGTCGCGGCAGATGAACTTCAGGTGGTCGTTCTTGATCATGGAACCGGGCAGCAAGTGCGATTCGGTCAGGATCTGGAAGCCGTTGCAAATACCCAGCACGGGGAGCTTCGCCTCGGAGTTTGCGGCGTCGATGATCTTGGACATCAGCGGCGCGAAACGCGAAATGGCGCCTGCGCGGAGGTAGTCACCGTAGGAGAACCCGCCGGGGATGATGACGGCGTCAACATCGCCGAGTTCGGAATCTCCGTGCCACAGCGGCACCGCCGTGCCACCTGCAAGCCGCACTGCACGGGCGGCGTCGCGGTCGTCAAGGGTGCCGGGGAAGGTCACGACGCCGATCTTCGCGCCGGCGAGGCGGGGTTCTGCGGCGACGGCTACAGCCTCGCCAATCAGGGGGATCGACGTCATATCAGGCCTCGACGACCTCGACGTTGACAACATCCTCGATCACCGGGTTGGACAGGAGCGTCTCGGCAGCTTCGCGGGCCTGGGCCAGGATAGCGTCGGTCACCTCGCCGTCGACGGTCAGTTCGAAGCGCTTGCCTTGGCGGACTGCGCTGAAGCTGTTGAAGCCGAGGCGGGGCAGTGCACCCACGATGGCCTTCCCCTGGGGGTCCAGAATCTCGGGCTTGGGCATGACGTCAACGACGATCCGGGGCATCCGGTAACTCCTGTGCGTGAGTTGGGTGAACCTTAAATAAGGCTGCCGCGGAGGTGCCGTCTCACGCCGTTCAGCCGCATTCAAACAGCGGGTCAGCACAGGGCTGACCACGATGTGAACTGCATTGTTTGAACGGCATGGGGGGCGCTCCGCGAGCTTGCACACCTATTCTACCGGGAGCAGCGCACATACCCTATTCAGCCGGATTGTGCGAGGGCACCCCGCCGCGGCGGGGCAAAAAGACCCAAGTGAAGGCTCGACGGCGGCGCTGGTCCCCGGCCGCTGGAGGTACTGGCAGGGGGTGGCCGGCGTCACTAGGATTGCGGAATGGCTGAGAAACCGAAATCGATGGTGCTGGGCGTTGTGGCCGCGGCAGTTTTTGCTGGTTTGGGCCGCATGGTCATCCAGAAAATCAAGGCGGACCGGTCGGCCCGGAACAGCCGCGTGACTGCGCCCCTGGACGCGGAGACGCGGGCCAAAATCAGCGACGCTTTGCGGACACCAAGTAAGTAAAGGCTTACCTGGCAAGGGCCGTTTTTTGGTGCAATGGCGCGGATTACGGCACATACAAATGCGCTATTCAAAGCGGTTAAATGGCCACATTCCGGCGTAGCTTGGAAATTACACGCGGGGTTCAGCCCCAGTACTTTCCAGGATCCAACCAGGAGGAACAATGACCGAACACATTGCCGAAGTATCCGCCTGTAGCGTTGGCAGCTGCGGTTTCAACCACGATGGCTGCACCGCCTTCGGAATCACCATTGGTGGAACCCAGGACCACGCTTCCTGCGCGACCTTCATTGACACCAATGCCATGGGCGGCCTTCCCAAGGTCCTCGCCCACGTGGGCGCTTGCCAGCGCTCCGAATGTGTCCACAACAACAACCTCATGTGCGAGGCCCACAACGTGCGGGTTGGTCCGGGCCGCGAGGCTGCCGACTGCCTGACGTACGAGCACGCCTGATGCCCTGACTCTTCCGCTGAGGCGGGCCGGTCTCCCGTGGGGGACCGGCCCGCCTTTTGCGTCTCAGGCCACCGCTGCGTCTCAGGCCACCCCTACTCTCAGGCCACTTGGTTAGTCAGGGCTGCTCCTTCTTTGAGCGCCGCAATGTTGGCGGTGACGAGTTTGGCCGAACCCTTGGGCCGATTGCCTGCCACATGGGGCGTGACGATCAGGTTGGGGGCGTTCCATAGCGCGGAGTCTTCGGGCAGGGGCTCTTCCTTGGTCACATCCAGTGCTGCCGCACGCAGCCTGCCTTCCTGCAGCGCTGCCAGGAGCGCGTCCTCATCCACCGTTGCCCCACGGCCCACGTTTACAAAGACGGCGCTTGTGGGCAGGCCGGCCAGGACTTGTGCGTCCAGGGCGTCGGCCGTTTCCGCAGTGGCCGGCAGGATGGAAATCAGGACGTCGGTGGAGCCTAGGATGTGCGGAAGCTCGTCCGTTGAAACCACCGGGAAGCCGTAACGTTCGCCCTTTGAATGGGCCACCCCGGTGACCTTTGCTCCCAGAGCCGCCAGCAGGGGAGCGAGGCGTCCGGCGATCGAACCAAAGCCCCAGATGGTGACGTTGGCGCCGTCGAGCGTGTAGAGCTGTTCAGTCTCCGGGCTGGACTGCGCCGTGTTGTACTGCGCGTTCCACGTGGCGTCCTTCTGGGATTCGAACAGGACGTCGAGCCGTCGGACGGCAGCCAGGACCAAGGCGAGCGCGTGTTCGGCCACGGGACCATCGTGCAGTGAGCGGCCTGAAGTGATGGCCACGTTTTCTGCGAAGCCTGCCGCCAGGACGGAGTCCGGCCCGGCCGCGAGGGTCTGGACCAGCCTGAGCGATGCCATCTGCTGTGCAGCGTCGGCCAGGTTCTCCGGAGTGTTGCGCCACACCACCAGGACCTCGGCGTCCCGGAGTTCGCCGGGAATGGGCTTGTCTACCTGGTAAACCGCAACCTCATCCCCTGACGCGGTGAGGTCGGCGAGGTCCAACTCGATGGTGTCGGGGACGAGGATTTTCACGGCAACTCCTGTGATCGCAGGGCGAGGGCGGTTTGTCTTTGAGGCTACCGGCTGGTGGCAGGTGGCATTGAACCAAGAGTCATCTCTGGCAATGTGACCGCGGACACCTTATGGTTGTAGGACGTTCGACGTGGCACGTAACACAAGCAGGGCGTCGGACTCCTCCTGAAGCAGTTTCGAAAGGACATCGGATTTGAGATCCCCCTCTTCACCCCTCGCCCGCACCGCCGCCGCCGGCGCCCTAAGCATTGGCCTCCTGGCCGGCTTGGGCCTCCCCGCCATCGCAGCGCCGGTTCCTCCCAACAGCCCCGCAGCCGCACCGGGCACGTTCACGGAAGCCAACATCGCCGCAGACCGGACAGCTGCGAACTTCTTCTACCGGATCCCCGCCTTGACGTACCTCGGCAACAACGTGGTGCTTGCTGCCTGGGATGGACGCCCGGGTTCTGCCGCTGACGCCCCGAACCCGAACTCGATCGTCCAGCGCCGCAGCACCGACGGAGGAAAAACCTGGGGGCCGGTGACGGTCATCGCGGCAGGTCACGTCGGCGATGCCTCCGGACCCAAGTACGGCTACAGCGATCCGTCTTATGTTTACGACTCCGAGGCGGGCAAGGTGTTCGCCTTCTTCGTCTACTCCAAGGACCAAGGATTCGGCGGCAGCCAGTTCGGCAACGACGACGCCGACCGTACTGTGATCTCTTCGGCGGTCATCGAATCCACGGACAACGGCGTGACCTGGTCCCAGCCCAGGCTCATCACCAACGTGACCAAGCCAGGGAGCAGCAAGGCCAGCCCGGCCGCGGGAGACGTCCGCTCCAACTTTGCCTCCTCCGGCGAGGGCATCCAGTTGAAGTACGGCCAGTACAAGGGCCGGCTCATCCAGCAGTACGCAGGCGACATCCGCCAGGCGGACGGCACCAACAAAATCCAGGCGTACAGCGTCTACTCCGATGACCACGGCGTTACCTGGAAGAAGGGGGCCAACGTCGGCGACCGCATGGACGAAAACAAGACAGTTGAGCTTTCCGATGGCCGCGTACTCCTGAACTCCAGGGACAACGCCAACCAGGGTTACCGGAAGGTGGCGGTTTCCACGGACGGGGGTGCCACGTATGGTCCCGTCACGCAGGACACTGAATTGCCGGATCCGGCCAACAATGGTGCCATAGCGCGCATGTTCCCCAACGCGCCCCAAGGCTCGGTGGATGCGAAGAAGCTTATTTTCACCAACGCCAACTCCAAGACGGGCCGCGAAAACGTCTCGGCCCGCGTCTCCTGCGACGACGGCGCCACCTGGCCGGGTGTCCGCACCATCCGCCCGGGTTTCTCCGCCTACTCCACGGTGACCCGCTTGCAGGATGGCATGTTCGGGGTGCTCTACGAGGGCAATTACACCGACAACATGCCGTTCGCGACGTTCGACGACGCCTGGTTGAACTACGCCTGCGCACCATTGTCAGTCCCGGCCGTGTCCACTGCCCCCGGAGCTACCCGGGAGGTTCCCGTGACGGTCACCAACCAGGAAGCCACCACGCTGACCGGTGCCACCGCCACGATTTACACCCCTGCCGGCTGGTCCGCCACCACGGTGCCGGTTCCCGCCGTAGCTCCCGGTGCTTCGGTGAGCGTGAACGTCGCCCTGACGGCACCGGCGAATGCCGGCGGTCCGCAGAACCTGAATGCAGCCTTCACGACGACGGACGGCCGGGTTTCGCAGTCCGCCTTCACCGCCACAGTGCCGGTGGCCCCGCAGGTAGGCCTCACCATCACCGGAACAGCGCCCACCCGCGACGTCGTTGCCAGCCCTTACCAAGTGGGTGAGGTCCTCAGCTACCCACTGACCGTCAAGAGCACCGCCAACGTCACAGCCAACTCCGTGCCGGTTTCCGGGACGTTCGACTCCGGTTTCCTGCCGCCGTCGGCCCCCAACTGCCGGTATAACAACCTTGCCGCAGGGGCCTCCTACACCTGCACCACCGCCAAGCACACGATTACTGCAGCGGACATTGAGCGCGGCTACTTCGTTCCCGAAGCAAGCTTCAGCATCACGGCAAGTTCGACGCCGTCGCTCACCAGGACGGTCCCCTTTACCGGTGCCGCGGTTGCCTTGCGCGACGGTCTCTTGACGGCGGACATCAGCGGGGCGCGTGCCGACGTCGGGCGTGATCTTGCAAGCCGGCCGTACGCGGCCGGAGAGCTGGTCCCCTATACCTTCACGGTCAAGAACACGGGCCCACTGATGGAAAAAGTAGTCCCGACTGCCGGAAACTTCAGCCCCTTCGTGCCGGAAGGGCCGGGCAACTGCCGCTACAGTGCGCTGCCGGCCGGACAAAGCTACCAGTGCACCACCCCGCGCCACACGGTGACTGCAGAGGAAGCAGCGCAGGGCTTCTTCATCCCGAAGACCACGTGGGAGGTCAGCTCGGCGGGCCAAAGCACCAAGACCATCACCGTGGATGGGGGCGAAGTGGACCTCAAGGTCCGCGAACCCAAGTTGGAAGCGACCGTCACGTCCATATGGGAAGACGCCGACGGCGACCGTTTCGCCAGCCCGGGCGATCCCGTCATCTACACCTACACCGTGGGTAACGCCGGCAACGTGGCGGTGACGGGGCTGGAGGCTCCGGATGCCGGTATTTCCGAAGCCGTGCTTGCCGCCGGATCAACGGCGACGGCCACACGCAAGCATGTGCTCACTGCTACGGACGTTTCTGCGGGCACCGTGGACAGGGCCTCGGTTACGGCAAAGGCAAGCAATGGTTCCCGTGAGGTTGCCGTGGCTGCCGAAGGTGATCCGTTGATGCTTGCTGTGCAGCCGGCGCGGCCTGAATCCGCGCCGACGCCGGCCGTGCAGGAGCTTGGCACGCCGCCCACCGACTTGGGCACGGCCGCGAAGTACCGCACTGGCCAGAAAGTGGTGTTGCAGGGGCTTGATTACGGGAACTGGTACTACCTCTACCTGAACAAGACCGGATACCGCCTCGGCTGGGTCTTCCCGACCACGGAGGACACCCTGGAGTTCATCCTTCCCGCTGACGTGAACAACGGGCGCGACGACGTTGTGGTCCTGGACAGGGACGGTGTCCAGGTCTCCTTTGACAGGCTGCAGGTGACGCCAAAGGGCTAGCACTTTTCCGGGGGAGGACCAGGTGATTGTGACAAGACAAATTTCCCAAAATGTGCTCTATGTCATATTCGTCTCTCACTAGGTACTCTGTGACTCGGCTGGTTGCGCGGCTTTGACAAGAACTGTCAAAGGTTCAACCAACTAAAAGTTGACAGGCCCAGGCGATGGAGCCTGGTCCTCCCTCAGTGAAAGGTGCAACCACTCGTGAAATCACAAGGAAAGAGCTTCGTCAGAAGCGGGGGGCTTCGAAAGGCCGCGGCACTGGCCGTGGGCTTGCCGTTGCTTCTCTCTTCAATGGCGATGCCGGCCCAGGCCGCTCCCACGCCGGAGACGCCCGGGAACGTTGCAGGCGTGGCCAAGAAGAACCTTGACCCCAGCGCCTACAAGGATGGCCGCTACATGGTTGTCCTGGCGGAGAAGCCTGCAGCAACCTACGACGGCGGAACGGCAGGCCTTGCGCCCACCAAGCCGGAAGAAGGCAAGAAGCTCGACGCCGACAGCGCCCCGGTGAAGGAATACCAGCAGCACCTGCAGACGCAGCAGCAGGAAATTGCCAGCCAGGAAAACATCACCATTGAGCGTGACTTCACCACCGCCGTCAACGGCTTCAGTGCCAACCTCTCGGCAGACCAGGCCATCAACCTGGCCAAGGACCCCAAAGTCCTCATGGTGGCACCGGACACCCAGTATGCGCCGGACTACTCCACCACCGACTTCCTCAAGCTCAGCGGCCCCAACGGCACCTGGGCCACCCAGTACGGTGGCCAGGACAACGCCGGCAAGGGAACCGTTGTTGGTGTGATCGACACCGGCTACACCCCCTCCAACCCCTTCTTCGCCGGTGAGCCTGTAGGCCCACTGGTGGGCAATCCGCAGGTCGGCGTGCCCTACCGCGCCGCCGACGGCAAGATCGCCATGCTCAAGGCCGACGGCGACACCTTCATCGGTGAATGCCAGCCCGGCAAGGATACCGGTGCCGACTACGATGGCAGCGCCTGCAACTCCAAGGTCCTCAGCACCCACTACTTCGCAGACGCCTTCCTCGAAACCGTCGCCCCGGAAAACCGCGCTCCCGAGGAAGTTATTTCCCCCGTGGACGTGGACAGCCACGGCACCCACACCGCCAGCACCGCGGCCGGCAACGGCAACGTGGACGCCGTAGTGGACGGTCGCAGCTTCGGGACCACCAGCGGGATCGCACCCGCCGCCAAGCTCTCCATCTACAAGGTCTGCTGGGAAGACACCGATCCTGCTACGGGCGGTTGCTACGGCTCCGCCTCGGTGGACGCGATCGAGCAAGCCATCCTGGACGGTGTGGACGTCCTGAACTACTCCATCTCCGGTTCCACCACGAGCACCACCGACCCCGTCTCGCTGGCCTTCCTCTCCGCAGCGTCCGCAGGCATCTTCGTGGCTACCTCTGCCGGCAACTCCGGCCCGACCGCAAGCACCGTCAACCACGGAGCCCCGTGGCTGACAACGGTTGCGGCGACCTCGTTCTCGCAGGAGCTCCAGGGCACCGTTGAGTTCTCCGATGGCAGCAAATTCCGCGGAGCGTCCATCATGAACCGTGAGGTGAGTGGGGCCGGCGTCGTGCTGTCCACCAACGCTGCAAGCGGTGAAGGAAACGCGGCACTGTGCGCCCCGGGTTCGTTGGACCCGGCCAAGGTAGCCGGCAAGGTTGTTGTCTGCGACCGTGGCGTGGTTGACCGCACCGCCAAGAGTGCTGAGGTCCTGCGCGGCGGTGGCGTCGGCATGATCCTGGTCAACCTCACCGATTCGTCGCTGGACACGGACAAGCACGTCATCCCCACGGTCCACGTGAACCCGCCGGCAACGCAGACCATCAAGGACAAGGTCACGGCCAACCCGGCCATCACCGTTTCCCTGCTGAACCGCGACACTACTGGCCTGCCTGCCGAAGCGCAGCCGCAGATCGCCGGCTTCTCTTCCCGTGGCCCGCTGCTGGCCACCGATTCGGACCTGTTGAAGCCTGATGTGTCCGCTCCGGGCGTCGCAATCCTCGCCGGTGTTTCGCCGATCGGAACCGGTGGAGACAACTTCGGCTTCCTGTCCGGAACATCCATGGCTTCACCGCACGTCGCCGGTTTCGGCGCGCTGATCCTGGGCAAGAACCCGAAGTGGTCCCCGGCCACGGTGAAGTCCGCCATGATGACCACCGCCGGACCGGTCAAGCTGGCCAACGGTTCAGTCAACAAGGACGTCTTCGCCACAGGTGCCGGTCAGGTTGATCCGGCCAAGGTCCTCTCACCGGGCCTCGTCTATGACGCCACCACCGAGGACTACCTGAAGTTCATCCAGGGCACGGGCATGGACCTGGGCATGGAAGGGCTCGGCACCACGGCGCCGCGCGACATGAACGTTCCTTCGTTCGCCCTGGGCAACCTCGCAGGCAAGATTGAGGTCACCCGTACGGTCACAGCCCTGACTCCGGGCCTCTACCGGGCCACGGCCAACGTACCCGGCGTCAACGTCAAGGTCACCCCCTCCGTCCTGAACTTTGGGGCAGCAGGAGAAAAGAAGACCTTCAAGGTCCAGTTCGAAAACAACAGTGCAGTCCTGGGCAAGTTCGCCATGGGTTCACTGAGCTGGCAAGGTGCCAACAAGACCGTGACCTCGCCGATCGCCGTCCGGCCGCAGTCCGTCATTGCGGACAAGGCCCTGGCCTTCACCGGAACGGGTCCCAACGGCTCCGCTGCCATCAACATCACCTCCGGCACCAACCTGCCGGTCGGCGTCACCGTTGATGGCCTGTCCAAGGCCGATTCCTCGGCTGTCGAGCTGGTTCCCGGCCCGTTCGCTGGTGAAACCAACGCATCGAACTACGTCAAGAAGGTGACAGTTGGCGAGGGCAGTGCCCTGGCCAAGTTCTCGGTCATCTCCTCCAACGATGCCGCGGACTTCGACATGCTGGTGCTCACGCCTTCCGGCCAGCAGCTGCCGGCAGCCACGGCATCGGCCAGTGAAACGCTGTCCGTTCCCAACCCTGCAGCAGGGGATTACTACATCTTCGCCAACCTCTATGCGAGCCCCAACAACCAGGCCACCAAGGCCACCGTTGATGCCGCAGTCCTCGGCGCCAACCAGGGCAACGCCACCGTGACGCCGAATCCGATCCGCCTCGCCAACGGCAAGACGGGCCAGATCTCGCTGAACTGGAAGAACCTGGAGCCCGGTTCCTACATCGGCCGCCTCACCTTCGCCGGTACCAGCGAGCCGAGCTTCGTCACCGTCCTGGTCAACCCGGGCGGGGCCGTAGTGGTTCCGGATGAGGAAGACCCGAAGAAGGACAAGAAGGACAAAAAGAACAACGGCAAGATCCGTGGTGACGAGCCGGCACAGAGCAACAACGCCGGATAGTGTTCGCTTGATCCAGTAACTGATGCCTTAAAAACAGTGGCCGGTGGGATTCCCGCCGGCCACTGTTGCGTGTATCAGATGTTGCCTGTGGAGCCTCCGGTGTTCCCCAGCAGGGACGCCAGGGCCTTCCAGCGTGCGATCTCGCAGCCGTCCGTGCGGCTGAAATGGCTCTTGACTTTGCGCCCGCGGAACCAGCCCGTCACCACCGCTACCTGCGGGCCGCCATACTGCTGGGTGCAGATCCGGTCCGGGCGGGGCTCGGGAAAGAAGACTTCCTCACCGAATTGCTCGACAGCGGCCAGCGCCGCGGCTGCGTCCGGCAAGTTTGAGTCCAGGGAGTCAGGGTCCGGTGACAGGACGCCGGCGGCGGACCGAAGGCGGAACTCGCGTGGTTCAGCGCCAGGTGCCTCCGTCAGCGTGACGGTGAGGTCGACGTCGTACTCGCTGTTGGGTGACTCGCTCGTGGGGGAAACCATGGTGACCTTTCGCTGGTGGCGTCGGGTGCTCAGGCGGCCAATCCGGCCAGCTCGGTGAGGAGCGGATCTACTGCCTGCAGCACGCGGGCCCGCAGCTCCTGGGATTCGGCCGCGAAAGCCCGCTGGTATTCAACGTACTCGGCCTTGCCCTGCGGTGTCTCGATCCTGATGGGCGGGTAGCCCCATTCTTCGAGATCGTACGGCGAGGCCTTCATATCCATGGCGCGGATCCGCCACGAGAGCTCAAAGCAGTCCATCACCAGCTCGCTGGGCAGCGCAGGGGTCAGCTTGTAGGCCCACTTGTAGAGGTCCATGTTGGCATGCAGGCAGCCCGGCTGCTCCATGGTCCGTTGGTTTTCGCGCGTGGGGGTGAGCTCATTCAGTGGCGTAGCGTCCGGCGTGTAGAAGCGGAACGCGTCAAAGTGCGAGCACCGGATACGGTTCTCTTCCACCACGGTATCCGTGCCCTCACCACCAAGCCGCAGCTTCAGGTATTCATGGCGGAGTTCGAACTTCTCCTGCCGGTACACCATGGCCCACTCGTGCAGGCCGAAGCAGCCAAACTGGGCTGGACGCTTCGCCGTGCCCGCAAGGATGATTCCCGCGAAGCGGACAGCTTCGGCGCGGTCGGCCAGGAAGCTGCCGCGATCAAAGGTGACCGCCGGTGTTCCTGCCGGCAGCCCGTGCTCGGCGAGTTCGGTGTCGTCGAGCGTTCGATAAAACTTCCAGGTGGCGCGCTCAAGGGCCCGCGGACCGCTGAGGACGGTACCGTCGCCGGGATGCCAGCGCAGCAACTGTCCCGGTTTCTGGGTGTAGTAGGTGAACAGGAAGTCCTCAACGGGGTGCTTTTTGCCGGCCGAACGCCTCGCCAGGTAGGGGTCCGCGTAGCGCGCCACCCGGGCGTGATGGGCTGCCTCCAGCCCGAGCCATTGCTCCTGGGGGAGGTGTCGCAGCCTAGAGGCCGCCATCTGATCCGAGGACACTCTTCGCGGCGTCCCACAGCGCGATCTGGCAGCCGTCGGTGCGGTTGAAGGCCGCTGTGACTTCCTTGCCATCCACTGCGCCGGTCACCTTGGCCGTGGCCGGGCCACCGTACTGCATGGTGCAGGCCTGATCCGTTTTGGTGGGGGCGGGGCCGAGGATGGCCGGGCTGTTCTTGATGGTAGTGCAGGCGTCTGCGGCCGACGGGTGGTTGCTTTCAGCGGCCGGTACGCCGTCCTTGCAGACGAGCGTGAACGTCTGCGGCGCAGCTTCCGTGGACTCGACCAGGGTGATGGAAAGTTCGGCGTTGCCGGCTCCCGGTGCTGCCGTTGCGCTACTGGACGGGGTGGCGCTTGGGGTGGCGCTTTGGGTCGCGCTTGAAGGGGCGGACGACGACGGCGCTTGGCTTGCGCTGCTGGTGGAACCAGGCGTGGGGGAACCGGAGCATGCGGCCAGGCCGGCGACGGCCAGGACTGCCAACAGGGGCCGAACAAATCGCATGCGCATGGAATCTCCTAGGTTGCGTCCATTTTACGGGGCTCTTGTGATGCCCGCGTCTGTGTTCGCTTCAAGAAGACCACCGGCGCGGGGTGCTTGGCTAGGGGCCACGCGGGCGGCCTGCCGCCGTCAGGGTCGGTCGTGCCGCTGGGTTGCCGCGATCAGGCCCGTCATGGCTTGGTGCAGTTCGGCCACTTCCGCCCTGCTGAGCTGCAGGCGCTCGCGGATTTCACCCGGCACAGCGGTTGCTTGTCCCCGGAGGGCGGCGCCCTTTTCCGTCAGGGTGATGGCCAGGGCGCGTTCGTTCCCCGGAACGCGCTCACGGGTGATGAGCCCGCCTTCCTCCAGGCGTTTGAGCAGCGGGGAGAGCGTTGCGGGCTCGTGGAGGAGGCTGTCGCTGATGTCCTTCAACGTCCGGGGGCTGCGCTCCCACAGGGCCAGCATCACCAAGTACTGGGGGTGCGTGAGGCCAAGCCGTTCCAGCACGGGCTTATAGACCCCCACCACGCTGCGGGACGCCACAGTCAGGGCGAAGCACAGTTGGCGCTCCAGCAGGAGGTCGTCTGTTTCCTGGATGGTCTCGTCTACGGCCGTCACGGCTGCCTCCTGTTTTGCGGACCCATCAGCTTACGCCGAACGATTGCTTGATTAGTTAGTGTACTAATCATTAGCGTACTATGGACTCATTGAACCCGTCTAAAAAGGAGTCGATCTTAAGTGGCCAAGGAATCTCTTACCCGGAAGTTCATGCGTGCCACGGGGAAGTTCAGGGTTGTCTTCGGCCCCGCGCACAGCAGTTCCCTTGACCATGAAATGACCGAGGCCAACCGGAAACTGCTCGCCCAGCGCCAGGCCGAGACCCAGCAGTGGGAAACCCTCCGGCGCCCCGATGGCAGCACCTACGTTGTGCCCCGCAATCCGGACGACAAATCCCTCCGGTAGGCCCCGCATTACCCCTCCTCGGAGCCTCGTTTTGGGCGTAATATTGCCTCACTGAACGGCACGCGCCAGCCCTGCCGCTTTTCGCTCTCCGGTAAGAAGGGAGGTGGAAACATGGGACGCAGAATGGAAGGCTTCGTCCACGTAACCGAGCGGCTGCAGTCTGTTTTTGGACCGGCGACCCACGGCGACACGGGCAGCCCCGTGGTGCACAAGCACGATGATTTCGAGACCGCTTCCGAGGCGGACCTGAAGAACTTCGACGTCGAGACAGATTCCGAAGGCCATCACTATGCAGTCCGGAACAATGATCCCGGGCCCACCAGTACCGATTACAGCGTCTAGCAGGGCGTGAGATGCCGAAGGGCCGGACCGCGAACTCCGGCCCTTCCTCTTGTGCTGAGGGCCGCCGCCTTGACCCGGTCAATCCACCGTGCCACTGTTGAGCAACTAATCAGCATGCTTATTATGTTGGAAGAACGGTAAATGCTGATGTCCAGAGGGGGCCGCAATGAGTTTCCAAGAAGATGCAGCACGGGTTCCGGGCAGTTCGGCCCGCCCGGATCCAGGTAGTTCCGAGCACCGGGGCCGCCCGATACCGCCACCGGCAACGGGACACGACAGGCCAACACGTACCGCCGCATTGTGGGTTGCCGTGGCCGTTGGCTTGGTGGTCCTGGTGATGCTGATCGTGTTCTTCGTCCAGAACCAGGACATGATCACGGTCCGGTTCTTTGGCCTTGAAGGCACACTCGCCCTTGGCACCACCTTGTTCATAGCGGCTGTGGGCGGCGGCGTGCTGGTGGCCTTGGCGGGCGGGGCCAGGATCCTGCAACTCAGGATCGCCAACCACCGCCGTAAGAAGGCAATGGGCGGTCCCGGAGTTGGGCCTTAGGGGCTGTTAATTGCGGAAGGACCGGAGCGTTTGCTCCGGTCCTTCCGCAATTTAATCCCGACGGCGGCACTCCCTGACGATGTTGATTCCGCCGGGGTGGGTGGGCTGTCTTAGCCTTCGCAGTCGGTGCAGTAGGCGACGCCATCTTTTTCGCGTGCGATCTGCGAGCGGTGGCGGACCAGGAAGCAGGAATGACAAGTGAATTCGTCACTGGCCTGCGGAATAACCTGGATCACCAATTCTTCGGCAACAATTTCGCCGCCGGGGCCGTTGGCGTCGAGGCCATCGGTTTCGTCCAGTTCAAGCACGACACTCTTGGCCGTGGGAGCGCTGGCGGACTGGAGAGCCTGGAGGGACTGCTCCTGGTTCTCTTTTACATCGGTACGGAGTTCGTCGTAATCGGCTGCCACTTTTTAATGCCTCTTCGTGTTAGGGGGTTACCGGGTATGCAACGTACAGCATGCCACGAAAATTCCATACCATACCCCAGTTCCATCGCTTGTGGCGAAAACCACGTGGGTGACGGCCAAAAAAGCCCGCCACCCGGCGTGATTTTACTCATGTATTACCGGAGTTCGATGTCCAAGGACTGGAATTGGTCGGCCGCATGGCGACCCACCAACAGCCGGAACGTGCCCTGCTCAAACTGCCAGCCGCCGTCGTAATGTCCAAACGCCTTGGCGGGGATATGTATTTCCACGCTCTCGGTGCCATTGGCGGCGAGGTGCGTTCCGGCGTAGCCGGCAAGCCAGCGGACAGGGCGTTCCACGTCCGATTCCGGGCGCTCCAGATAGACCTGGACGACTTCCCGCCCGGTACGGGTCCCGGTGTTCTTGACCGGAACGTGTACCACCACGCCGTTGCCGGCAGTGACCACCCGGGAGGCATGGGGCGTGCCGAGTTCAAAGGTGGTGTAGCCCAGTCCATAGCCGAACGGCACGGCCGGAGCGGCGCCGCCTGCGGCTTGCTGCTTGAGCCACGCGCGGTAGCCGATGTGGATTCCTTCGCTGTAAACCACCTTGCCGTCAACGGGGGTGGTGTTCAGGACCGGAACGTCTTCCAGGGTGGCAGGCCAGGTGGTGGGAAGGCGGCCACCGGGCTCTTCGATGCCCAGCAGGATGTCAGCGATGGCATTGCCGAACTCCTGGCCGCCGAACCAGCCCAGGAGGACTGCTTCCACAGTGTCCAGCCACGGCATCAGCACCGGCGAACCGGAGTTGACCACCACTACTGTGCGCGGGTTGGCCGCAACCACAGCTTCAACGAGGCGGTTTTGGTACCCCGGCAGGTCCAGGTCCTTGCGGTCGAAGCCCTCGGATTCGATGGCTGCGTTGGTGCCGACAACCACCACAGCTACGTCGGAGTTCCGGACAGCGTCCACGGCGGCATCGATCTCGGCCTGCGGATCCGCCACCACTGTTTCCTCGCCCAGGAGGATGGCCGTGAACGGAATGACCTGCTCCTTGGGCAACTGGTACTCGGCCTCGATCCTGACCTTCTGGCCGGCGGTGGTTTCCACGGCATGGACGGTCTTGGGCGGATCGAACAGGGCGGCGCCCAAAACTTCGGTATCGTCCTTGATCTCGTCGTTGAACACTTCCGTCCCGTCCAGGACAAAACGGATGTGGCCCACCGTGCCGACGCCCAGATGATGGACCCCTGCTGTTTCGGCTGTCCAGTCCGCTTCCATGCGGATGGAGGCGGCGCCGTCGGGAATCCCGATGCCGAACCAGATCAGGTGCGAGGCCAGTCGGTCCTCACCGGAGATTTCGGTACCGTCGTCGGCGAGGAATGTCACGCGAAGCCCGGGCACGCCGGTAACCGGGTTGTGGAGGGACGTGCGGGGGAAGGGCTGGATGCCCTCGGCTACCTTTGCGCCGCGCGCATAGGTGACCGTGACGTCGTCGGGCAGTGCTTTCCGCAGGCCTTCCAAGGGCGAGACGGTGTACTTAGGCATGACGGTAGCGCTGCCGCCGCCCTGGGTACGGGCTTCGTCGGCGTTGTGGCCGATCACGGCGACGCTGCCGAGCGTCCTGGCATCCAGCGGCAGGATGCCCTTGTTGCGGACCAGTACAGCGCCGCGGACGGCAACTTCGCGCGCGACGGCGGCCCCGTCCAGTTGCGTCGGGAGCTGGGTTACTGCAGGTTCGAAGCCTTCGAGGGAGCCCACGCGGGCTGCGAGGCGCAGGATCCGGGTGACCTTCTCAAGGATCGCCTCCCGGCTGACGCGGCCATCATTGACCGCTGCCAGGAGTTTGGGACCCCAGTGGCCCACGGGGCCGGGCATTTCCAGGTCCTGGTGGGCGTTTGCGGCCTCCACGGAGCGTACGCCGGTCCAGTCGGACACTACGACGCCGTCGAAGCCCCATTCAGTGGACAGCGGGGTCTCCAGCAACTTGTTCTCGCTCGCAGTGGTGCCGTTGATGGAGTTGTAGGAGCTCATCACCAGCCAGGCGCGGGCTTCTGTAATGGCGTCCTCGAAGGCTGCCAGGTAGAGCTCGCGGAGCGGACGCTCGTCCACTACGGAGTCGGCGGTGAAACGCTCGGTTTCGGCCTCGTTGGCGAGGTAGTGCTTGGGCGTGGCACCAACACCCATGGACTGCACGCCGGCAACGTACCCGGCGGCCATGGTGGCAGTGAGCCGGGGGTCCTCGCTCATGCACTCAAAATGGCGGCCGCCCAACGGGGAGCGGTGCAAGTTGATGGTGGGGCCCAGCACGGCATGTACGCCTTTACGGCGGGCCTCCTGGCCTAGGACCTGCCCGTAGCGGTGAGCTGTTTCGACGCTCCAGGTGGCGGACAAGGCCGACGACGATGGCAAGGAGACGGAGTCATGCCGCTCATCGAAGTCTTCGCCCCGGACGCCTGCCGGTCCGTCGGACAGGACCACGCGGGACAGGCCGATCCCAGGGACGGCGTGTGTGGACCACACATCTGCGCCGGTCAGGAGTTGCACCTGCTGCTCGAGGGTCAGGCTCCGGGCGAGTTCCTGGATCCTGGTTTCCGCGTCCGGTGCTCCTGTTTCCGGTGCTGTGACTGCTGCCGATAGATTCATTTACTTGACTCCTTTGATACGTGTGACGAGGAGGGCTCCGATGATGCCCACAACTGCACCACCGAGGAACAACGCGGGGTAGCCGCCCAGGGCGATGACAGGGAAGGCAATAGCGGGCACCAAGGACTGGGGGAGGGCTTGGGCGATGTTGAAGACCCCAAAGGTCTTGGCGTTCTCAGACTGGTCCTTGGGCAAGAGGTCCGTGATGAGGGCAACGTCGACGGCGCTGAAGACACCGACCCCCAGCCCGAGGATGCCCTGGCCCACCAATACTTGATCGGTGGTGGTGCTGGTGGCGATGACAATCAGGCCGCCCATCATGATCAGGGCAGAGAGGATGACCATGGCTTTGCGCTTGCCGAGCCTGTCGCTGATCCATCCGGCAGCAAGGCTGGTGACCACTGTGCCTGCGGAGCTCACCAAAGTTGCTTGGAACACCAGGGTGGTCACCTGGGTCTCGGGGACATGGAGGTGGTCCGTGAAGAAGTACGGCAGGTAGAGCAGTCCGGCACAGTAGCCAACGTAGATCAGGAACTTGGTGACCCAGGCCCAGCCCAGGCCCGGGTGGGCCTTGGGATTGAAGTAGAAGGACCCCACGATTTCCCTGAAATTCAGCGGTGCAGGTTTCTGGGCAAGGACGCGGTCCTTGAACGTAAAGGCGAACACGATGGCAACGGCTGTCCCCACGATGCCGGGGACTACTGCCATCTGCAGCGCGTTATCGAACATCTGCGCGAAGAAAGCCGCCGCCACCATGCCGATGGGCAGCGTCATGCCTATCAGGCCGGAGAGCAGCCCGCGCTCGGCGGGGGCAGCTTGGTCCGGAAGGGTGGCGACCAGGGCAGCCAGTGCCGCGTTGAAGCCCAGCTGTGCTATTACCCAGGCGATGAGGACCGTGCCCACGTTCGTCGCCGAGCCCAGGAGGAACAGGGCGGCCAAGCCCACCAGGGCACCGCCCACAATCCACGGTTTACGCATGCCGAAACGGGAGGTGGTGCGGTCGCTGAGGCGGCCGACGAAGGGATTCGCGAGCAAAGCGACTGCCGCGCCTACGCCGGCCACCAGGCTCAGTGCCCCGGCGCGGGTGTCCGGGGTGGTGATCTCCGAAACCTTGATGGCGAGAACTACCAAGGCTGGTGCAAGGACGGCCATCCACAGCCCGGCGCTCGCGATGGGCATGCCGATGACGTAAGCGCGCGAAGCGGATTTTGGCGGGGTGTTTCCAGCCCCGGCGGCTTCCGTGCCGGCCGTGTGCTGATCGAGATTGAGGGCCACATTGCCTCCTGATGAATCGGGTGGCCCACCGTTGGGCCGCTGCAATGACTCTAGCGACAAAAACCTAGTGTGACTAGGTTTTTATCGAAAAAGTCGAGTGACCCTCGATATTCAAGCCGTGAAATAGACTGAACAAATGTCTACGTCCAAGGCCCGTGGCCCGTATGCCAAGGGAGCCGAACGCCGCGAACAGATCATCCAAACGGCAACCGATGTTTTCGCCACCGAGGGCTTTGAGGGCACCGCCCTCAAGCGCGTTGCCGAATTGGTGGGTGTCAAGGAAGCAACCCTGTTCCACTACTTCAAGGGCAAGCAGGAACTGCTCACGGCCGTCCTCGCCGAACGGGACCGCCGGTCACTGGCCGTAGGTGGCGACGCCGGGGTGGGCCTGGGGCTGATGCCGCCCATCGCGGAGCGGAACGTGCGTGAACCCGGACTGACAACCCTTTACGCAGTAGCCTCAGCTACTGCGAACGATCCCGAACACGCCTCACACGGCTACTTCAAAGAGCGGTACCAGACGGTGGTCAGCGACATCGCTGAGGACATCGCACAGCGGCAGGCTTCCGGCGCGGTGCGCACCGACGTCGACGCCGTCATGCTGGCACGGCTGACAGTGGCGGCTTTCGACGGGCTCCAGCTGCAATGGCTCTATGACAAGAACGTGGACATGGCTGACGGGCTCCGGCAACTCATCGACGTCCTGCTGGCCCCCGCCCACCCAACTGAGCACCCAAGTAAGTAAAAGTTAAGGCCGTTCCGAGAGCTCGGAACGGCCTTAACTGGTACGTACTTTGGGGGGCGGTTGCCCGCGGTTGGCTTAGCGGCCGGTGCCGCCGTAAACGGTAGCCTCGGCATCGCCGTCGAGCTCGAACGCATTGTGGATGGCCCGGACGGCGTCATCCAAGGCGTCGGCGCTGGTCACCACGGAGATGCGGATTTCCGAGGTGGAGATCATGTCGATGTTGATCCCGGCGTCGGAGAGGGCTTTGAAGAACGTGGCAGAAACGCCCGGGTGCGACCGCATGCCCGCGCCGATCAGGGATAGCTTGCCAACATTCTCGTTGTACTCGATGCTCTCGAAGCCAATCTGGCCCTCGGCAGCGCGAAGGGCGGCCAGGGCATCTGCGCCTTCAACGATCGGCAGGGTGAACGAGATATCCGTGCGGCCCGTGCCGTGGGTGGAAACGTTCTGGACAATCATGTCGATGTTCGAGTGCGCATCCGCAATCACCTGGAAGATCGCGGCAGCCTTGCCCGGGATATCCGGTACGCCCACAACGGTGACCTTGGCTTCGGACCGGTCGTGTGCAACGCCGGAGATGATTGGCTGCTCCAAGGCAACTCCCTCTTCAATGGTGAACTTTTCCTCGGCACCCGGGATGACCCAGGTGCCTTCGTGCTGGCTGAATGACGAACGGACATGCAGGGGAACCCCGAAGCGGCGTGCGTACTCGACGCACCGCAAGTGCAGGATCTTGGCTCCGGAAGCGGCCAGCTCCAGCATTTCCTCGCTGGAGATTCGGTCGATCTTCTGGGCGCTGGCAACCACCCGGGGGTCAGCGGTGTAGATGCCGTCCACGTCCGTGTAGATCTCGCAGACATCGGCTTCCAGCGCTGCGGCCAAAGCAACGGCGGTGGTGTCCGAGCCGCCGCGGCCCAGGGTGGTGATCTCATTGGTGCTGCGGCTCATGCCCTGGAAACCGGCCACGATGGCAATGTGGCCCTTGTCCAGCGCGGTGCGGATGCGGTGGGGGTCGACGTCGATAATCCGCGCCTTGCCGTGGATGCCGTCGGTAATCATGCCGGCCTGGGAGCCCGTGAAGGACTGGGCCGAGGCGCCAAACTTGTTGATGGCCATGGCGAGCAGGGCCATGGAAATTCGTTCGCCGGCGGACAACAGCATGTCCATTTCGCGGGCGGGAGCAGAGTCGGTGACTTGCCCCGCGAGGTCCAGGAGTTCATCTGTGGTGTCACCCATTGCGGAGACAACAACCACAACCTCGTTGCCGGCCTTCTGCGCATCCACGACGCGCTGTGCGACCCGCTTGATGCCATCAGCATCGGCAACCGAGGAGCCGCCGAACTTCTGAACGATCAGCTGCTTGGTAATGGCAGCCTCGTTGGAGAGCTCTTCGATCTTCACTTCGGTAGTGGGCATAGTCATGCGCGCACCCTCACTGCATCAATAGGGTTCGAACGCGGCATGCTCCAATTCAGGCACGCCTGCGTAGCTTATTTGCCCAGTTTATCGCCGCGCACTGCCCCGGCAGGAATTGTGACCACATGGCGGCCACCTGCCATCACTACCATCCGGCAGTGCCCGGACCGCCCTTGAATGGACCAACGATTCCCCGGGTAATCCACCCTCCATAGAAGCTGCCCTCCTGGAACGTCACCCGCTCTCCGTCCACCTCGCACGAGTCCATATGTTCGGGGTAAAGCGCCACCTTGCCGGCCAGCGCTTCGAAGCCGCGGGTGGGACTCGGATACGTCCAGCCTCCACGCTCAACAACGGTGCCGCCGGCAGTGAGGGTGAAATAGCTGGCTTGCCCCTTGAACTCGCAGAAAGTGGTGCCTCCAACAGGGATGAGCACCCCGGCAGGGAAAGCGTCCAAGGGCACGTAGTAGACCGGAGGGTGGCTGGTTTCGAGGACCCGCACGGCATCGGTGGTATCAACAATCACCTGACCTCCAAGCCGGACCACCACCCGTTCGGACCGAGGCTCCACCCTGGGCGGCCTCGGGTAATCCCACACCGATTCCTGACCCGGGGCGGGCTTGATGGGACGGGGACGCCTGAACAGACCATTGCTGGAGACCATGGGCTTATGGTGGCACCCCAGGCTGGGATCTTCCCGTGAAACCTCAACCTGCCGGCGTATCGGTGATGACGCGCCGGGCGTACCATCCACTTCATGAGGTTAGCGAGCGGCGATGGCCGGCGTACCTGAACAAACGGGCGGCTCCGGCCCGGGACGAGCCCGAATACGAGCTGATCGGCGGCGTGATCGACGATCAACCGTCCAGCCGGTCAGGCCCAAAGGGCGATCCCGGGCCGCCGGGAACTCCGGGTCCTTTCAATGTTGCTGTCCGTGAGGCGTGGGGGAACACCCGGAAGTCCTTCGCCTCGTGGTGGTTTTGGCTGGCCTGCGTGCTGGGGATTGCCCTCGCTTGGGGCGCGGCATTGGCAGTGGTTGCCCTGGGGCAATCGAACGGCTGGTTCGAGGTAAGGATCGGAAGCGCCATCCACCTGATCATGGCGGTGTTCCTGGCCATGGCAGCCGCAATCCTGGGAACCCTCTGGGGTTTCCGTCATTTCCACGGAAGCATTCTTGTCCTGGCTCTCTCCGGAGCCATGCGCGGCGTGGCATTGGCCTTCCTGGCATGCGCTGCGTTGCTCGTGGTGGGCCTCACCGTTGGTGGCCCGATCGCGCTGGCCGGTGCCGCCGTCGTCGTTATTGTCCTGGAAGTGGTGCTGTTCGGGCTGATCGGTTCGGGCGCCAGGAGCTGCTTTGCCACCGTGGGGCCAGGCGCTGCCTTGGCTGTGCTGGTGGTCGCCTTCCTGTGCGCAGGCAATGTGGTTCTGACCATTCTGTTGCTGCCTGGAACCACCGTCATTGACCAGGCCTCCGTGCCGGTCAACGTGGAACGCGACGATTCCGGCAGGATCAATGCCTACGAGTGCGTCGGCGATCTTCGCCCGGTGGAGGTTGCCCACACTGAGCGGGTCGCATGGCTGGCCGCATCCAACCCCGGGCTGCTCCTGGGAAGCGTTGCGGCCGATATGGTCCCAGCCGATAACGAACTGGGCTGGGTGCTGTCCGGGCTGCAATGGACCGCCGACGGCCCCTCCCGCGACGTGCCTTGTCTCGGCGGGGAGTCCAGCGAAGGGCTTGCGCCGACAGTCCCGGTGGCCATCACCGGCCTTATGCTTCAGGCCCTGGTGGCTGCAGCGGTGCTCGTTCCAGCCCGCCGGCGGAGGGCACGGAAGGCCCGAACCAGCTGACGCTCCCGTCCTTTAGAGCAGTGCGTTGCGCCTGCCCTCGAAGGCCCTGCCGAGGGTCACTTCATCGGCGTACTCAAGGTCTCCGCCCACCGGCAAACCGGAGGCCAACCGGGTCACAGCGATGCCGATCGACTTGAGCATGCGGGCCAGGTAGGTAGCTGTGGCTTCACCCTCAAGGTTGGGGTCCGTGGCGATGATGATTTCCTGGATGGCGCCGTCATTCAGGCGCGTCAGCAGCTCACGGATCCGCAACTGCTCGGGCCCGATGCCCGCAATGGGATTAATGGCCCCGCCCAGCACGTGGTAGCGGCCCCGGAAGGACCGGGTGCGCTCGACGGCAAGGACATCCTTGGACTCCTCCACGACGCAGATAACCGAGGGATCCCTGCGCGGATCACGGCAAATATTGCAGGTTTCCTGCTCAGTAACGTTGAAGCAAACGGAGCAGAACTTCACGCGTTCCTTAACCGTGGTGATCGCGGTGACCAGACGCTTCATATCCTCCGGATCGGCCTCAAGGATATGGAACGCCAGGCGCTGTGCCGATTTAGGGCCCACACCGGGAAGCCGGCCAAGCTCATCAATCAGCTCTTGAACTGCACCTTCGTACACAATGTCCTCGTTCGTTTGAAATCAATGCTGGAGTCAGCGGGTTTGCAGGGGAGAACCGTCCAAGGCGCGCTCTTCGATCAGCTTTCCGCCCAGAATACGCTCCACCGCAGCACGCCCAAAGACCCTCGATTCCTCAATGGTTTCGTCCTCCGGACTGGGGATGTCCTCAGTCACAGCGGTGGGTGCTGCCGGGGTCCGCGCGGGCGCCTGGACACGTCCGGCTTGGGCCTCGGGGCTGTTGGTCAGCCGCTGATACAAGCTTTGGCGGCCGTTCGGACTGCCCGACGGCGCGTCCTCCTCGAGCGTGGCAACCGAACCGTGCGCTTCCTCGGGTTGGGCGGCGAGGGACGGCCACGGTGCAGGGGCGACGCTGGGGCTCGCCCCGGAAACGCTGGTGGTTGCCGCCGCGGGCATGGATTGCGTGCCGGGCCAGCTCGACGCCGGTGCGACGTCCCAGCTGGAGCTTGGGTTCTGCTCCGCAGTGGTCGGATGGCCGTAAGTTCCGGAGGCCGGCTCCGGGGTCCGCTCCTGCTCCGGCGTCCGCTCCTGCTCCGGGACCTGGGCTGCCGCGGGTGCGTAGTGAGGGGTGTGCGTTGCCGGTGAGGGCTCTTCGACCGTTTGGGCGGGGTTCTTGCCCACGTTGGATTCGGCGGTCACAACCCATGTGCCCGGCGTCTGCTCGACTGCGCGCGACCAGGGGTCGTCGGACGTGCTGCTCGAGGCGCGCGGAGTCGTGGCTGTGCTCGGAGTCGTGGTTGCGGCCGGGTTTTTGTCCAACGCTGAGGCCGGAGGTGTGGACGGGGAAGCTGTGCTCACGGGGCTCGCCGCTGGGGAGGTCGCCGGTTGTGAGCTCATACGGCCATAGCCCGACGGCGGCTCCCAGTCCGCTGGCGGCTCTTCATCCAGAGGAGGCGCATCCTCGTCGAGCGGTGGACCCCAATCGTCGTCAGGGTACGAGTAATCGCCGGACGGCTGCGACGGCTCGGGGGCCGGCTGCGACGGCTCGGGAGCCGGGGGAGCCGGGGGAGCGGAGGCGGCCGGGACAGCATGGACTGGTCCCGGGGTGTTCGGTTCCACGGCGGTGGGAGCTGCGGGAGCATTGGGCTCTTCCCGGGCGGGGGTGGCCGGCGCGGCTGCTCCTGCAAGGGGGGCATGCGGGGCTGTTGCTCCTGTGACGGGGCCATGCGGAGTTACTGCAGGCGGGGAAGCCGGAGCAAGGCCCCACGCGGAGTCGACAGCTGACACCGGTGCCGGTGCTACTGCTGTTTCAGCGGGCCCTGACGTTACACCTGCTGCTGTTGCCGCGGGCGAGTCCTCACCAACCGACGCAGGGGCGCCCGCAGGTGCAGCAGCCGGCGACGGCCGGCTAGTAGGCGCTTTTGGGTTTGGCTCAGAGCTCGCTGAGCTGTTGCCGCCAGCGACTGCCATGATCTGGCAGTCGATGCCAAGGGTCTTGTGAATAGCCTGGCGAAGGTTCTCGGAGTGATCAGCACGGCCGAAAGCACCCGCCAAGCCGCCAGTAGTGAAGGCAAGAGTCAGAACCTGGCCGTCGAACTGCGCAACCTGGGCGTTGGGTTCCACCAATGCCCAAGTGCTGCGCTTGATCTTGGTCAGCGTCTGCAGGACATCGGGCCATGCACGACGCAGGGCCTCCACGTCTCCGCCGCCGCCAGCGTGGGCGGGAGCAGGCGCTCCTCCGGTCGCGTTCGGCTGCGCGGTCGCGTTCGGCTGCGCTGCCGGTGCATGGGGTGCTGGCGCCTGGGGTGCCGGTGCTTGGTGTGCTGGTGCCTGGGGTGCCGGTGCCTGCGCGGGTGCGGACTGCTCCGGGGCTGCCGCGGGCTGTGCTTGCTGGGCAGTTTGCGGTGGAGCTGTTGGAGCCTGTGCGGATTGTGGCCGCTGCGCTGGCGTCGAAGCGGGCGGGGCCTGCGTGACACTTTCCGCTGAAGGACCCTGCGGAGGACGACCACCTGTGGGTCGGTCCTCAACAGGCCAATCGTTGGTCGAGACCCGCGGAGCTGTCAGGGCGCCACGGGACCCTGCCTCGTTGGGTTCGCTTTCCGAACGCGGGGCTAGGGTGCTGTGCGGGGGAGCACCCGCAGGCGCTGGGGCAGGCTGAACCGCGGGTGCCGGCTGGTTGTCCCGTGTCGCCTGAGCCGCGGGTGCCGGCTGGTTGTCCCGTGTTGCCTGAACCGGCTGACCGGCCGGGGCAGCCGCCGTAGCCGCAGCAGCCGGTGGGGCAGCAGTAGCCGCAGCAGCCGGTGGGGCAGCAGCAACAGCCGGGGTGCCGCCGTCGGCCCCGTAATTGAGGCGGCGTTCGACGCGATCGATCCGGGCAGCGATACCGCGCTCGGTTTGTTCGGCGCTGGGGAGCAGTATCCGCGCGCACAGCAGCTCAAGGTGCAGCCGGGGCGAGGTTGCGCCTGTCATCTCCGTCAGCGCGGTGTTGGTGACGTCGGCTGCGCGGGACAGCTCGGCCGCACCGAGGTTGGTTGCCTGGTTGCGCATCCGGGCGATTTGGTCCGCCGGCATGCCGCGAAGGATCGCCTGGGCGCTCTCGGGCATCGCCTGGACAATAATGAGGTCGCGGAAGCGTTCCAGCAGGTCCTCAACGAACCGCCGGGGGTCATGACCGGTCTGGATGACGCGGTCCACAGCCTTGAAGACCACCGCGGCGTCGGAGGCTGCAACGGCGTCCACGATGTCATCCAACAAGGAAGCATGGGTGTAGCCGAGCAGCGCAACAGCGAGTTCGTAGTCCAGGCCATTCGGTCCGGCGCCTGCCATCAGCTGGTCCAGGACGGACAGAGTATCGCGAACGGAACCCCCACCTGCCCGGATGACGAGCGAGAGTACGCCGGGTGCCACGGGAACGTTCTCCTGCTGGCAGAGGAGCTCGAGGTACTGCATCAGCGGCTCCGGCGGCACCAATCGGAAGGGGTAGTGGTGCGTGCGGGACCGGATGGTGCCGATGACCTTGTCCGGCTCCGTGGTGGCAAAGATGAACTTGATGTGTTCCGGCGGCTCTTCGACGATCTTCAGGAGCGCGTTGAAGCCGGCCGACGTGACCATGTGGGCTTCGTCGATGATGAAGATCTTGTAGCGGTCCCGGACGGGAGCGAAGGTTGCGCGTTCGCGGAGATCGCGGGCGTCGTCAACGCCACCGTGGCTGGCGGCGTCGATCTCGATGACGTCCAGTGAGCCGGAGCCCCCGCGCGCAAGTTCAATGCAACTGGGGCACTTGCCGCAAGGGGTGTCAGTGGGGCCCTCGGCGCAGTTCAGGCAGCGTGCAAGGATGCGCGCGGACGTGGTCTTGCCGCAACCGCGGGGGCCGGAGAAAAGGTAGGCGTGGTTCACGCGGTTCTTGCGGAGCGCTGTCATCAGCGGCTCCGTGACGTGTTCCTGCCCGATAACGTCCGCGAAAGAGTCCGGGCGATACCTTCGATACAGGGCAGTTGTAACAGTCACAAGTGAAACCTACCTATAGAGACTGACATTTAAATAAGTGACCCCTCATGCACCCGCCAGAGCCCATCTACCCTTGCTACCTTCCGGTCCTGGGGGAGTTCAACAGGATGACGCCACATGAGGGGCCGTCGACAAGCTTACCCGAACTTGGGTTGGGGTTCGAATCGGCCGGGAGGTCTGTGGATAACGCTCGACGGCGGGTGGCTTGGTTGCGCCGAATCACCGCCAACCATTCACCGGCCACGTCATGAAAGCCGGCTCCTCGTAAGGGTGTGCGGACCGCAGAGCCCGCACGACGGCGTCGAGCTTGTCCTCCTCCACCACGCACTCAACCCGGGTTTCGGGCACTTGCTCCTCAATCCCCACCTGGCCAACAGCGGGACGCGCACCGGGCAAAGGCGTAAAACGGCCGGTGCCGGGCGAGGTGAAAGCACAGTGGGAGTAGTTGCCGATCCGGCCGGCGCCGGCGTCGCCGATGGCCAGAAGAACCTCCTCGATATGTGTCTCGGGAACGTAAACAACCAGGGTGTACAGCTGCGTCATGGAGACATCGTGTCAATAAAGTTCGGCTACAAACAGGTCTCAACCATTGCAAAAGCCGGAGCCACAGCGGACCATGGGTATGTACACCGATTGGGGCAATCTCAAGATTGTGAGCTGCGGGGCCTGGGGGCGAGGGGCCGGACCCGGTAGCTCAACGATGTACCGCAAGAATGGGCGCGTTGGGGGCGTCCATTTTTCCGTTAACGGGGGTGTTTGAGGCGGCATCCGGGGAGTTTCCGAGGCTTCGCAGGGGTGGTCATTTAGCCCGATTACACGATGCTGAAATTCTCAGGTACAGTAGTATCTGCTTTCGAATCGGAAGCAAGGAGAATTCGCCTAGCGGCCTATGGCGCACGCCTGGAACGCGTGTTGGGTTAACGCCCTCGGGGGTTCAAATCCCCCATTCTCCGCGGTTGGCCCCAGTCCTTGGACTGGGGCCTTTTGCGTTCCCTGAAGCTATCCGGCGTCTGCCTGCTGCTCGGCATCCTGCTGTTGTGCTGCCGCCACCCGTTCCAGTACTTCGCGGCAGGCTGCGGTTGCGGGGTGAATGCGGCCGGCGGTCCTGGTGGACGTGAAGACTGTCCGTTTCGGCAGGCTTGGAAGGTCCAGCAGTTGGACGGTCAGGTTGCGCCCGGTCCACACAAGGTCCGGCATGAGTGCCACGGCATTGCCGGATTCGATGAGCCGGATCTGTGCCTGGAGGTCGGCCGTTTCGTAGCGCACGTCCGGCTCGAAACCCGCAGACCGGCAGGCTTGCTCCGCCCAGTGCCGCGACGCTGCGCCGCGGGGCTCCATGACCCACGGCATCGAGGCGGTGTCTGCAAGGGATGAGACGGTTTCGCCCCCCAGCCCAACGGGGGGAGTGGCCAGCCGGATGGCGTCGCTGGTGAGGATGACTCGATCCAGCCCGCTGTGGTGCGGGGCAGCATGGCCGGGATACTGCTCGGCCACCACCAGGTCGAAGTCCCGCGCCCACGTTTCGTAGAGTGCGGTTTCGGGTTCGCGCTGGGTCATTTCCACCCGCACTTCGGGATACTCCTGGCGCATGATGGTGAGGAAATCGGGCAGCAGCGCCAAGGCGGCGGATTGGAAGACTGCCAGGCGAACGGTTCCGGTCACCATGGACAGCGACGCTGCGAGCTCGGTTTCGGCGCGCTCAAGGGTCTCCAGGAGTGCTGCGGTATGCGCCACGAGGATCTCAGCCTGGGGTGTCAGTTGCACCCGGCGCCCGGCTTTTCGCAGCAGTTCAACCCCCGCTTCCTTCTCCAGCAGGGTCAGTTGCTGGGACACCGAAGAAGGGCTGTACTGCATAGCGTCGGCCACTTCCGCGAGGGTCCCGCGGATTTTAAGTTCGTGCAGCAAACGCAGCCTGCGGACGTCCAGCACGGCGGCCTCCAAAAGGTCGGGATGGGTAATCAATATTCGTCAGAAAAGATCGCTTTTCCTAACGTGATTGTAGATCCATACTGATGGAAACAAACAAACTTCTCCGCCTCAGAAGGAGCCCCCATGACCAGCACCATCCCGGATGCCACCGCCCCGAGCACCCAGGATTCCGGACAGTTCGACGCCTTGGCACAAGAAGCCATCGCCTTGGTCCGGCACTGGCTGACAGAAGCCGGCAAGATCCCCGTGGACGTCTCCGCACAGCGCCTCGCCGGCGTCTTGAAGGACCCCAACGGCCTTGACTTCACTGTCGGATTCGTCGACGGCGTCATCCGCCCTGAAGACCTGTCGGTCGCCGGCCGCAAACTCGCCGAGCTTGCGCCCAAGGTGCCCAAGTTCCTCCCGTGGTACATGCGCAGCGCTGTCCGCGTGGGTGGCGTCATGGCTCCGATCCTCCCGCAGGTAGTCATCCCGATCGCCCGCCGGGTTCTCCGCGAAATGGTGGGCCACCTGATCGTGGATGCCACCGATGCCAAGCTTGGCCCCGCCATCGCCAAGATCCGCCAGGACGGCGTCCACCTGAACGTGAACCTCCTTGGCGAAGCAGTCCTGGGTGAGCACGAGGCCCAGCGTCGACTCGAAGGCACCCTGAAGCTGCTTGCCCGCGACGACGTGGACTACGTTTCCATCAAGGAATCCTCCACCGTGGCACCGCACTCCCCATGGGCCTTCGATGAAGCCGTGGACCACGTGGTGGAGAAGCTCACCCCGCTGTACCGCCTTGCCGCTTCCTTCCCCAAGCCCAAGTTCATCAACCTGGACATGGAGGAATACAAGGACCTCAGCATGACCATCGCGGTGTTCAAGCGCATCCTGGACATGCCCGAGTTCAAGAACCTCGAGGCCGGCATCGTCCTCCAGGCCTACCTTCCGGACGCACTCGGTGCCATGCAGGAACTGCAGGAGTGGGCCGCCGCCCGCCGCGCCCAGGGCGGCGCTCCCATCAAGGTCCGTGTGGTCAAGGGCGCAAACCTGCCCATGGAGCAGGTCGAGGCCTCCCTCCACGACTGGCCGCTGGCTACCTGGGGTAGCAAGCAGGACTCCGACACCAGTTACAAGAACGTCATCAACTACGCCCTCACCCCCGAGCGCATCGACGCCGTCCGCATCGGCGTCGCCGGGCACAACCTGTTTGATGTCGCCTTCGCCTGGCTCCTCGCCAAGCAGCGTGGGATCGCCCAGCAGGGGCCTAAGGCCATTGAGTTCGAGATGCTCCTGGGCATGGCGACCGGTCAGGCCACCGCAGTCCGCAAGGACGTCGGCAGCCTCCTGCTCTACACACCCGTGGTGCACCCGGGCGAGTTCGACGTCGCCATCGCCTACCTGATCCGCCGCCTCGAAGAGGGCGCCAGCCAGGAAAACTTCATGAGCGCGGTCTTCGAGCTGAGCGAAAATGAAGCCCTGTTCAAGCGGGAGCAGAAGCGCTTCCTGGACTCCCTGGCCAACATGAAGGACGAGGTCCCGGGGCCCAACCGCAAGCAGGACCGCCGTCTCCCCGCGGAGCCGGCACTGCTCGAGGGCTTCAGCAACACCCCCGACACGGACCCCGCACTGCCTGCCAACCGTGCCTGGGGCCGCGACATCCTCAGCCGCATCCCCGGCTCCACCGCCGGTAACAAAATCGTCGAATCCACCAAGGTTTCCGACGCCGCTGAACTTGACCGCATCATCGCCACCGCCGTGGACCACGGCAAGGCCTGGGGTGCACGTCCGGCCGCCGAGCGTGCCGCGATCCTGCACCGCGCCGGCGAGGTCCTCGAATCCCGCCGCGCCGAGCTCCTTGAGGTCATGGCCTCCGAAACCGGCAAGACCATTGACCAGGGCGATCCCGAAGTGAGTGAAGCAATCGACTTCGCGCACTACTACGCCGAGCGCGCCAAGGACCTGGAAACGGTCGACGGCGCCACGTTCGTCCCAGCCAACCTCACCGTGGTGACCCCGCCGTGGAACTTCCCGGTGGCGATCCCCGCAGGCTCGACGCTTGCAGCGCTCGCCTCAGGCTCCGCCGTCGTGATCAAGCCTGCAAAGCAGGCCCGCCGCTCCGGTTCGGTCATGGTGGATGCCCTGTGGGAAGCCGGTGTGCCGCGTGAAGTGCTGGCCCTCGTCCAGCTCGAAGAGCGCGAGCTTGGCACCCAGTTGGTCTCGCACCCCAGCGTTGACCGGGTCATCCTCACCGGCGGCTACGAAACGGCTGAGCTGTTCCGTTCCTTCCGCCAGGACCTGCCGCTGCTCGCGGAGACCTCCGGCAAGAACGCCATCATCGTCACCCCGAGTGCTGACCTGGACCTTGCTGCCAAGGATGTTGTTTACTCGGCATTCGGGCACGCCGGCCAGAAGTGCTCTGCTGCCTCACTGGTGATCCTGGTGGGCTCGGTGGCCAAGAGCGCCCGCTTCCACAACCAGCTGATCGACGCCGCACGCTCCCTCACTGTTGGTTACCCGGAGGACGCCACCACGCAGATGGGGCCGATCATCGAACCGGCCAACGGCAAGCTCCTCAACGCCCTCACCACCCTGGGCGACGGCGAGACCTGGGCCATCAAGCCCGAACGCCTCGACGAGACCGGCCGCCTCTGGTCCCCGGGCATCCGCTCCGGCGTCAAGCGCGGCTCCTACTTCCACCTCACCGAGTTCTTCGGCCCGGTCCTGGGTGTCATGACCGCTGAGACCCTTGAGGAAGCCATCGCCATCCAGAACGAGATCGAGTATGGCCTCACCGCCGGCCTGCACTCCCTGGACTCCACTGAAATGGGTGTCTGGCTGGACACCATCCAGGCCGGAAACCTGTACGTCAACCGTGGCATCACCGGTGCTATTGTCCAGCGTCAGCCGTTCGGTGGATGGAAGAAGTCGGCCGTCGGCGCCGGCACCAAGGCCGGTGGACCGAACTACCTGATTGGACTCGGCAGCTGGCTCCCCGCCGAAGCCAAGGCCAAGCGCGGCACCGTGCTCCAGGGTGCGGCGGCGCAGGTTCTCGCTGCTGCGAAGTCCGCCGGGGTTACTGGTGTTGAGCTGCAGACCCTCGAGCAGTCGCTCTTCAGCGATGCCGCAGCTTGGGAATCGGAGTTCGGCACCCGCAAGGACGTCTCCGCTTTGTCCGCAGAGCGCAACGTCTTCCGCTACCGCTCCCTTCCTGTCACCATCCGGCTCTCCGAAGGCGAGCCGCTCGCCGAACTGCTCCGCGTGGCAGCAGCCGGCGCAGTGGCGGGCTCGAAGCTCACCGTGAGCTCCGCCGTCGTACTTCCCGACGCCGTGGTTACCGTGTTCGCGAACCTGGGCGTCAGCGTCAGGATCGAGGACGACGCCGCGTGGCTGGCCCGTGCGGCCAACTTCGACGCCGGCCGGATCCGCCTGATCGGTGGCGACTTCGCTGCGCTGAGCGCAGCCATGGGTGGCCGGCCGGATGTGGCCGTTTACCACGGTGCTGTGACCCAGGCCGGCCGGATCGAGATGCTGCCGTTCCTCCGCGAGCAGGCTGTGTCCATCACGGCCCACCGCTTCGGCACCCCGAACCACCTGTCGGATCACCTGATCTAGGGTTCACAAGGGCGTCCGCCGAGGGGTGAGTTCTCGGCAGTAAGTGCGTTTCAAAGGGTTGAGAGCTGACCCCTCGGCGAGGTCCACATGGCGTGGACTTGCGTCGAGGGGTTGGCTTTCGGCTTTAGGGGGTGAGCTCCCGGGGTTTAGGGGTTCTGCCGAGGGGTGAGCTTTCGGGAGTAAGTGGGCTTCAAAGGGTTGAGAGCTGACCCCTCGGCGAGGTCCACACCACGTGGGTTTGCGTCCAGGGGTTGGCTTTCGGCTTTAAGGGGTAAGCTCCCGGGGGTTTAGGGGTTCTGCCGAGGGGTGAGTTCTCGGGAGTAAGTGGGCTTCAAAGGGTTGAGAGCTGACCCCTCGGCGGAGGTGGGGAGAGCGAAAAGGCACTTAAGCTTCTGCGTACCCCAGCCTTTGCAATCTTCGGCGGGCGGCTTGCTCGCTCGGTCCGTGGGAGCCCAAGGCAAACCGGACCATGCCCAGCACGGCCCTGGCAGCGGTGACCACCGGCAAAGGAACTGGCCCGACCCGCGGGGCGCGCAGGCCTAGTAAGTCCCGATACTTGGGCTCAAGGCTTGCGACGGCGGCCGCGAACAGGATGCGGTAGCCAGGCGCCAGCAACGGGCTCAGGGGCGGGTTGCGGATGAAGGAAACCGTCTCGGCCAGGCGTTCGTCGGCCCGCAGGACCCCTGAGGCGTACCACTGCTCCAGTTCGGCGCGGACCTGGGCTTCGGTCAGCGGCGGATCCAGAACTCCCATGAGTCGTCCCGCTGCGGCCCATTCCCGGACATAGGCGTCCGCACCCCCGGGTATCGGCCTGCCCCAGATGCGGTTGGCGGCAAGGAACGAGTCCGCGTAGGTGACGTGGACCCAGCGCAGGAGTTCGGGGTCGTTGGCGGCGTAGTCATGCTTCACGCCGTTGCCGTCAAGGTAGCTTCCCCGGACGCGTTCGTGGATTTTCCGGACCCGGGCGGTCGCGGCTTCGGCGGCTTCTGTGGAGCCGTAGGTCACCGTGAAGATCCAGCGGACGGTATTGGCGAGTCGGCCCAAAGGGTCTTTCTGGAATCCGGAGTGCTCGTACACACCAGCCAGCGCACCGGGATGCAGGGCCTGCATCAGCAGCACCCTGATCCCGGCCACGATGGTGGCAACGTGCCCGTGCACCGCCCAGACGGCCGACCCCGGAAGGTGATATCCGGCGTCGTTCCCGTCTGCCAAGCGCGGCACCCACTCCGGAGGCGTGCCCGACGTCCCCGTGAAGGTGCGCTGCAGTTCGTGCCTGTACTCGGTGAGGTAATTCCTCATGCATCCCATTCGACCCCGCAATTGCGCCGGTGTACAGAGCAGGTGTCTAGAGCAGGTGTACAGAGCAGGAATACACCGGCGCAATAGGCGGAGTCAGGAATGCACGCGGCGCCGTTTCGGCGCAGCCGCGACCAGCAGGGCGGCGATCGCGACGGCGGCACTGAGGATCAGCCCCGGCCGGTACTGTTCCAGCATTGCTTGGGCGCTGACGGTGCCGGCGGCCTGGCCGTGACCGCTGACCAAAGCCGTCGTGACCGCCAGGACGAGGGCGGCTCCCACCTGGGTGCTGGTCTGGATCAAACCGGCGGCAAGACCCTGTTCGGAGTCCTTGATTCCTGCGGTGGCCTGAACGTTGATGGACGGGAAAGCCAAGGCAAAGCCGACGCCCAGCAGCACCACCGACGGCAGGATGTCCAGGGCGTAATTGGGCGTGGTGCCGACTCGGAGGAACAGGACATAGCCCAACCCCATGGCTGTGAGGCCTGCCAGGATCAGTTGCGTGGCGCCGAACTTCTCAATAAGCCGGTCCGCGAACGGGGCACTTGTGGCCACCAACAGGCCGGCGGGCAACAGGGCCAGTGCCATGCCCAGGGGTGTCCAGCCGAGCACCGACTGCAGGTACATGGTGACGATGAACTGGAAGCTCAGGTAGGACCCGAACAGTCCCACCGCGCTGAGGTTGGCCCTCGCTACCCAGCCTTCCTTGAGGATGCTGAAGCGGATCAGGGGGTGCTTGACCTTGTTCTCGATGACAGCGAAGGCGGCCAGCACGGCTACGGAAACTGCGAATCCGGCGATTGTTGCCACAGATCCCCAGCCCTGTTCCGGTGCTGATACCAAGGTGTACACGAGGCCGAGCATGCCCAACGCGAGGGTGACTGCGCCCCAGACGTCATGCCCGCTGTCTTCAACGGAGGGCTTGTCCTTGGGTATGAACTTCATGCCCAGGAGGACCACCACCACGGCGATCGGCACCGAAACCAGGAACGTCCAGCGCCAACTGAGGCTGGTCATCAGCCCGCCCACCACCAAGCCCAGCGAGAACCCACTTGCGCCGAACGTGGTGAAGATGGACAGCGCCTTGTTGCGCTCGCGTCCCTCTGCAAAGTTGGTGGTGATGATGGAGAAGCCGGTGGGTGCGGTGAAAGCGGCGGCAAGTCCCTTAACGAACCGGGTGGCGATCAGAATGGCGGGGTCGTCCACCAGTCCGCCCAGGAGCGAGGCAGCAGCGAACACCGTCAAGGCGATAAGGAAGATACGACGGCGGCCCAACAGGTCCGCGAGTCGGCCGCCCAGGAGCAGCAGGCTCCCGTAGCCGAGAACGTAGGCGGAGACGATCCACTGCAGGGAATCGGTTCCCAGGTTCAGTTCCTGTCCGATGGAAGGCAGGGCAACGCCAACCATGGAAACGTCCAGCCCGTCGAGGGCCAAAACGGTGCAGACGACCATCAGCAGCAGCCACTGGGCGCGGGTCCAGTGAACGGCTGAAACCAAAGGCGGCTCAGTTGAGGATTTGAGGGTGGTGGGTGATGTCATGCGCTTCAATCTATATGACGTGTCATTCAATGACAAGGACTACGATGACATGTCATTTTATGACGCAGAATCGTATGACGTGGATTCAAGCGGCGTCATGAACTAGAATCAGGCACATGGCAACGACGCGTGACCGTCAACTGGTTGAGCAGTGGCGCAGCATCCAGAGCTCCTACTTCCGAACCGCAGGAGCGATCGACCGCGCCCTGGAAGCGAAGTTCGACATTGGACTCAATGAGTTCGAAATCCTGGATCTCGTGGCCGAAAGCGAAGAGTCCGCGTGCCGCATGAAGTCCTTGGGGGAGCGCACCCCCATGACGCAAAGTGCCGTGTCCAAGGTGGTTGACCGATTGGAAAAGGCAGGACTGGTGTCGCGCCAAACCTGCGTTGACGATCGCCGCTCCCTCTTCCTGGAATTGACGGATGCCGGCCGCGCGCTCCACTCCACGGCCGCCGTCGAGCACCGTGCCCTGCTGAAGGAAAACCTGGGCTAGAGGCTGAATCCGCCTGGATCAGTGAGCTGATGATGTCCCAGCCCGTTCCAATGGTTTCGGCGGTGGGAACGAATCCGGAGTACTTCGGGAGGTCTCCGCCCGGGTCAGGTTATGGGTGTAGGCGCTGCCGTCGTCCGTCATGGGTCTCCAACCCGGGCCTCAGGTGCCGGCTGGATGGTCATTCAGGCTCATTCCTGGTGGGGTCCTGCATGCGGCCTCAGGTGCAGAAACGATCCGGTCCTGCAGGTCCCAACCTTGCTCAAGACATCTTGAGCAAAAACTGATGCAACCTTTCCGCGGCAAGCGCCCACGAAGCCTTTATTTCTTCTCTGATACCCGCAACAATGGTGCTTGCACGCCAGGCTGGGGTTTGGTGCCGCTGGCTTTTGGGGAGTGTTTTGTGGGCAAGCATCATGATTCAGACCGGGCAATAGACCTGATCCGTGCCGGAGGTTTCCGTCGCGTGCTGATCGCGGGGAGCCTGGCCGTTCTGGCCTTCTTCGCTTTTGGCTTCCAACCGCTGAATGCGGTCCTCTCGAGCAACGTTGATACTTCCCTGGCACAGGGTGTGGTGGGGCCGGCAGCGTTGGGCGGCCTGGTGCCGCCCGAGGCCGAGACCCTGGTTATTGATCCCGCGCCCGAACCCCCGGAACAACTCCCCGGCACCCCGATGGTATTTTTCGACCGCGCCATGGTCCGGACCGTCAGCAAAGACGGCTCAACAGGTCTGACAGTGGCTTCAGCCGGACTGTCCCGCCCTCCTGCCGGCGCTTTGTATGCTCCCCTTGAAGTCCTCAACCCGAGTTCGCCCTACGGATACCGCTACAGCCCGCTGACGGGTCTCGCAGGCGAATTCCACTGGGGACAGGATTACGCCGCCGCCTGCGGGACACGCGTCTACGCTGCCGACGCCGGTGTGGTCAGGGCCGTTGGCTGGCACCTGTGGGGCGGCGGCAACCGCGTGGAAATCGAACACGGCAACGGCCTGGTCACCACCTACAACCACTTGCAGGCCATCGGGGTCACCAAAGGACAATCGGTCCGCGTCGGCGAAGTAATCGCCGAGGTCGGGACCACCGGTTGGTCCACCGGATGCCACCTCCACTTCGAGACAATCGTCAACGGCCTGCACACCAATCCCAATGGCTGGACCTACCTGCCGATGCGGCAGATTGATCCGCTGCAGAACATCACCATGGTCAACTACCAACCCGGTGTTGGAACAGGGACGTCCACGGCCCCGGTATGGGCTGTTCCGGTAGCCGACGGCACCAACCGCGCCGTCATCGGCGGAGAGCACGAAGAGCCGGAGCCACTGCCTGTAGTTGTTCCACCGGTCACCACGAAGCCACCGGTCACCAGCACACCGCCGGGCACCACAACACCAACCGCAACGCAGACACCAACCGCAACGCAGACGCCGACGGCGACTTCCTCACCGTCCGCGACGGCGACCCCGACGCCGACTGCCACAGCGACGCCGACGCCGACGCCGACTGCCACAGCGACGCCCACGCCGACGCCGACCCCGACGCCGACTGCCACAGCGACGCCCACGCCGACGCAGACCGCCGCGCCGACGCAGACCGCCGCGCCGACGCAGACCGCCACCCCGACTCCCACACCGTCGCCGAGCACCTCGGCTCCGTCAGCGACGACCACCACCACGGCACCTGCCGCTAAAACGGTGGCACCCCCGGCCGCCGTCGTGCCTCCCGCAGCGCCAGCCGCGCCCGCTCCGGCCCCGGCCGTAGTTGCCCCGGCAGCACCCGCCGCAGTAGTCCCGGCTCCTGTAGCTCCTGTAGTGGTCGCTCCAGCGCCTGTTGCCCCAGCCGTGACGCAGGCCGTGGCGCCTGCTACCGCTCCCGTGGCACCAGTGGCTCCCGTTCCGGCTCCAACGCCCGTTGCTGTCCTGCCGTCAACCCCACCGGCGGTGGTTCTTCCGCCTGGATACGTCCTGGTGGCACCGGACAAGGTCCGGCTGCCCAACGGAACGGTGGTTCTGCTCTCCACCCTGGTCCTGCCGCCGACGCCCTAGAGGCTCCTGCGTTTCGCGCCCCAAAGCAGGCTCCCGTAAGCTCGATGGCGGCAAGCCCGCCAGCCGACGACGTCAGGAAGCGAATCCCATGACCAGCCTGTACAGCATTCCCCTCACCTTCAACGATGGCTCAGAAGCGGACTTCGGCCGGTTCGAGGGGAAAGCGGTCCTGGTGGTCAACGTCGCTTCCGAATGTGGCTTCACCCGCCAGTACGCCGGGCTCGAGGAGCTGTATGGCAAATACCGCGGGCAGGGCCTGGAGATCCTCGGAGTGCCCTGCAACCAGTTCGGCGGCCAGGAACCAGGCGCGGATGCGGAGATCGCGGAGTTCTGCGAGCGGAATTTCGGTGTGACCTTCCCGCTGACCAGCAAAGCAAACGTCCTGGGCAAGGAGCAACATCCACTCTTCGCGGAGTTGACCCAGGATGAGGACGGCCAGCCGGTCAAGGTGAAGTGGAACTTCGAGAAGTTCGTCATAAACCGGGAGGGTGAACTTGTGGCGAGGTTCCCATCCACAGTGGAGCCTGACTCCGAAGACCTTGTGAACGCAGTGGAAAAGGCGCTGGCATAAGGCCATCAATTTGGAAGGGAGGAAAGTAATTTTCCAACATTCCGCCGGATGTTAGCCAGATGTTGGCTGGTTGTCTGGTTGGATTGGCCCTACTGGATTGACACGGGAGGCGCCGTCTCCCACCAAACGCTAAGGCAGCCATGGAGCTCATCGAGGCCGAGTACCCCAAACCAGGTCATGTGCTTTTGCACCTGAGTGATCTGCACCTGGTGGGTGGTCCAGGCACGCTCTACGGCTCCGTGGACAGCGCCACCAGGCTCCAGGAGATCTGCGACCAGATCGTCGCCTCCAGGATCAGGCCTGAGGCCATCATCTTCACCGGAGACCTCGCGGACAAGGGCGAGCTGGAAGCCTACAACCGGCTCCGCGACATGATCGAACCGGTCTGCGAAGCCCTTGGAGCCAAGGCCATCTGGGCCATGGGCAACCACGACAACCGTGCGAACTTCCGCTCCGCCTTCGCCGACGCTTCCGAGGCCAGCAAACCCCAGGATCCGGTGGACCGCAGCTACTTCGTCAACGGACTGCGCATCATCACGCTGGACACCACCGTTCCGGGACACCACTACGGTGAACTCTCCGAATCCCAGCTGGAATGGCTCGCCGCCGAACTGGCCACCCCCGCGCCCGACGGCACCATCCTTGCCCTGCACCACCCGCCCGTCCCGTGCGTCCAGGACCTCGCGGTGCTGGTGGAGCTGCGCGGCCAAGCCGCGCTGGCCGCCGTCGTGCGTAATACCGATGTCCGCACCATCCTGGCCGGTCACCTGCACTACTCCACGACGGCGGGCTTCGCCGGCATTCCGGTATCGGTCGCCTCAGCCACGTGTTACACGCAGGACCTTGGGGTCCGTGCGGGCGGACAGCGGGGCAGGGACGGCGCGCAGTCGTACAACATGATCCACGTGTACGAACACACGATTGTGCACTCGGTGGTGCCCATGTCCGGGGGCGTCACAGTGGGCGAGCCCGTGGACGCAGCCGAGGTTCAGCGCAGGCTGGCTGAGGCAGGCATCCGCATTCCGCACGAATCGCGGGTGGGTGCCCATACTTCGCCGGGCACGCACACCTCCTCGATGCCGCTTGTTGCTCCCAGTGGCTTTACTTCTCCCAAGGCGCCTTGACCGGGAAGTACTTCTCCAGGAAGTCCGTCACCAGGTCGGCGCGCTCGTTCGCCTCAACCTCCGGGAAGCTGCCGTCATTCAGGCAGAAGAAGTCCATGTGGCGCTTCGCCAGGAGCTTGGGCAGGTAGTGCAGGCCGGCCCACATGGTGGAGTCCACATACCTGACCTTGGCACTGGTCTGCGTGACTGCCCGGCCCGTGAGCAGCGCGTAGTAGTGGTAGAACGAGTTGGTGACCGAGATGTTGTCCGCCGCGCGGAAACGGCTTCCGGCGGTCTTGGCGAACTCGGCCGGGAATTCCTTCTCCATCTGAGCCACCACACTGCGCCGCAGGGGAGCCGCAGTGTGTTCGAGGTGCCGTGTGGTGATCCGGCCGAAGCGTTCCCAGAGCAGCTTGCGGTTAACGCGTGCCGCGTTCTCGAAGCCACTGCGCTCGGCGTCGTTCTCGCCCAAGCCGATCCTGGTGTCCGCTTCGATGAACTTGGTGATGCCACCGGGCGTAAAGAACATGTCCGGGCCTACGGGGCGGCCAAAGAACATGTCGTCGTTGGAGTACAGGAAGTGCTCTGACAGTCCCTCGATGTGGTGGAGTTGGCATTCCACGGCCTGCGAGTTATGCGTGGGCAGGACCGAGGTATCGGCGAAGAACTCCTCGCTCCGAACAATGGTGACGGACGGGTGGTCGGCCAGCCATTCCGGTGCGGGGGAGTCGGTGGCGATGAAGATCCGCCGGACCCAGGGCGCGAACATGTGCACCGAGCGCAGCGCATACTTCAGTTCGTTGATCTGGCGGAAGCGTGCCTCGTGGTCGTCGCCTTCGCCAAGCACTGCCTCAGCCTGCTGGGCGCGACGCCGCGCAATGTACTCGGGGTCGCTGCCGTCTACCCAGGAGAACACCATGTCGATATCAAAGTCGATGTCGCTGGCGTGGTCCGCAAACATGTTCTCGATGGTGGGCCAGGTCAGGCCGTGCCGCTGGACGGTGCCACGGACCGCGTCCTGCCGCAGCATGGTGCGGCGGGTCAGGGAATTCTCCACGGGCAGCTCAAGGTGGTCGCCTTCAAAGCGCCACAGCTCCAGCTGGACGCCCAGGGCCGGCCCGTACCAGAGGCCACCGCCGGTTTCGACGCGGGGGCGGTACAAACGGAAGATGCGGGCTTTTCGGTTGGCGGACAACTCGCCGTCGGCTACCAGAACCGAGGTCTTCTTCTTGGCGTCCACGGTCATGGAGTAGAAGGGCTCGTTGCGGAATGCTGAAACCAGCGCCTCACGGACATCCTTGCGCGACTCCCAGTCCACCGCGATGACGGGCCGCTCATCGTTGCCGCGCACCAGGATGAAGTCGACGCCGGCAGCGTCCAGCGCCGCCCTCACAGCCAGAAGATCGGACACCATGGCTTGTTGCGGGGTGAGGTCGGCGTTGACCAGGGCGTACCGCCCACGGTGACGGACGACGTCGGGCCTGTGTTTAAGATGCGCTACGACGGCAGGCGAAATCGCCTCA
Source organism: Arthrobacter sp. StoSoilB20 (assembly GCF_019977295.1). Classification (NCBI taxonomy): domain Bacteria; kingdom Bacillati; phylum Actinomycetota; class Actinomycetes; order Micrococcales; family Micrococcaceae; genus Arthrobacter; species Arthrobacter sp. StoSoilB20. The sequence goes on from NZ_AP024651.1 coordinate 752,174, forward strand.
GCAATCGTGTCCTCTTCGATGGACGGGCTGCCGTGGTAAATCGGATCGACCTGTGCTTGTGTGATGGCTGTTTCTCCGGGATCGTCGGTGCGTGGAACTGGTCTCACTGGTTGCTAGATGGAAAGCGCCTCGCGCCAGCTGCGAAGGAAAGCGCCGCCGGCGTCGTCGTGGATGACATCGTCCGCCAGTTGAAGGTCAGCGGCCGTCAGGATGGTGTAGGGCTTCACCGGTACGCCGTCTGCGGGCCGGACGTCCACGTGCTTTACGTCGTGATCGTTGTGGTGAAGCCAGTCTGCCATGGCGTAGTCCGTGCGGGAATCACCCACGGTCCGCCAGGCAAGCGGCGTAATGCCTTGGGCTGCGAGAAGTTCGACGGCGCGGCTGGCACCGAGGTCCTTGCCGAGGCGGACGGATTCGATGTCCGTGGAGATGATGGTGGGGTCCAGCCGGTAATCTGCCGTGTCATCGGATTCCGGTGCATGGTGGTCCAGGATCGCGGCGCTGAGGCCGTGGCGTCCCATGATGTCCAGGGCATCGGCGTCGAAGAGTTTCTGTTCCGCCAAATAGTCAGCGCTGGCTACGTTCAGGTGCTGCTCCACCGAAACCATGGCGCGCTTCGTCTCATCAAAGAACATGTGGGCGGAATAGTCTTCGGCAACCAGCCTGCGGATGTCGTCCCCGTAGGCCTTGGGCACGGCGAGTTCGTGGTCCACATGGATGGGACCGGGGCCTTCGGCGGTGTAGCTGAACCACACCGCACCCTTCTCGCAGATCGCGTGGATGACAGTGTTGGCCGGCATTCCGGCGGCGATCATGGGTTCCATGACTTGCTCGCTGATGAACGCATCCGAGCGGCCCGTGTTGAAAATGACGGGAATGCCCGCCGAGGCCAGCGCCACCAGGTCCGCGATGATGTCCGGCTTGACGTCGCGCGTCACAGGGCTGGCGATGGGGCCGTCGACATCCAACAGCAACGCCAGGGCAGGCGTGGTGTGGGCAGCGGTCCGGTCAGTACCTTGGAGCGGTTGAGTCATGCCCCTATTCTGTCAGTCCGCGCGGGTGCGCTCACAGCTGTGACGTCTGTGACGCCACAGGAGGGATATAGACGGCACCCGTGGAAAGGGCGCGCCAGTACCGGCGGCGGTATGTGGTGGTCATTGCTTCCTACCGGAATTTGCTTTCAGGGTCGGGAACGCAACGGGTGTTGCCGCCGAGCGTGGTGCCGAAGCTGCTCGTCCCAAGCTGCAGGGAGAACTTGCCATCGCCAAAGCCAGTGGTGATCTGGTCTCGGTTGGCCCCTGAAGGCTGGGTTTGAACAACTCTTAGCCCTTTGCTTTCAAAGGCTTCCTTTACCGTCTTATGCATCGCTTCAGCCTGATCTTCTGAGATCGCGACCTGCGTGCTGTCGAAGCTGAATTGAGTCCCCTCCATGCCCAGAGGCAGATGGCAGACGTCCCCCTGTGCCTCTGGAGTGACTTTTGTCCAGTCGCCGGGGGCGAGGGCTTGGACTTCCGTGAAGAGGTCAAGGTATTCCTTGCGGGCTTGTTCCGGGTCCATGGCCTGCTCCGCGGTGCTGGTAGGTGGGTTGGTTCTCGGCGCTGTCCCGCACCCCGCAAGGGTGAGAAGAAGGATCGCAGCGGCGGGAAGGATGCGCCAGTACCGGCGGCGGTATGTGGTGGTCATTGCTTCCTACCGGAATTTGCTTTCCGGGTCGGGAACGCAGCGGGTATTTCCGCCGAGGGCGATGCCGTATTTGCCGGTGGTGATTCCCATGACGAACTTTTCGGGGCCGAACACGTCGGTTCTTCTGACAGAGTTTTCGCCTCCGTCGGTGTGTTGCGTGACGGTGAACCCTGTGGTTTCGAACTCAGCCTTGACCTTGTCGTGGAGAGCGTCCATTTCTTCCCGGCTCAGCGGGCTTCGGGTGGCATCGAAAGAGACTTGGGTGCCTTCAGTGCCGGGAGGGCCATCACAGACCCCTCCGGGTTTGTCTGGCGTGACCTTTGACCAGTCGCCCGGGGCGTGGGCTTGAATCTTGGTGAAGAGGTCGAGATATTCCTTGCGGGCTTGTTCTGATCCCATGGTCTGCTCCGCAGTGCTGGTAGGAGGATTGGTGCTCGGCGCTGTCCCGCACCCTGCAAGGGTGAGAAGAAGGATTGCCGCGGGAAGGACTCGCCTGTGCCGGCTGCGGTGGGTGGTTGTCATGTTTTCGGGTTCGTGAGTTGTTCGGCCCAGCCCAAGGCGATCCTGGCCTGGTTTTTACATGACTCGGTTCTCCTGTCGAAGTACCCGTAGATGCCGTCCGTGCCGCCGGTGATGGCGCAGGCGTCCTTGAACAGACGCCCGTAGCCCCCGTTGAAGTCCTGCACTGCCTGCTCTATGGCCCCGCACAGGAAGCCTCCCTCGGCCCGCAGAACCTCGTCGGCAGAGTTCGCGGCACTGACCAGCGCGTCGGCTGCGCCTTCATCAAAAGCAATTCCCATGCCCGCCCCAAACCGGAACAATAAATCCAACGACTAGCATAACTGCTGTTTGAGCAATTGGAACGTCGTAGTGGTCGTAGTGTTGGACGGCTTTAGGAGGTTATGTATGCCGGAGGATGCCAGGAAGCACCTGCGCCCGACGGCGGAGCGGGTAGCCGAGGAACTGAATATGTCAGTGAATCTGGGCAAGGTGTTGCTTGAGCCGGTGATCTGCGGTCGTCCAGGTCCGGGGCCTTGGAGCAGGAACCGGAAGTCACCTTTTGGCTACAACCTGCCTGTGCCGCGGGTCACAAGTTCCGTTAGGGCGCCAACTTCCATAGGCTTGCAGGGTGATCTTCAAAGCTGTGGGCGAGGGACGCCCGTACCCTGACCATGGATACTCGGCGCCGCGGGACTGGGCTGCCTTGCCTCCGCGCCCTATCCGCCTCGATGAACTGGTAACCACCAAACGGACCTTGGATTTGGAGGCATTGTTGGCTGAGGACTCAACCTTCTTTGGCGACCTGTTCCCCCATGTCGTCCAGTACCAGGGCGTCATGTACCTCGAGGACGGCCTCCACCGGGCCGTCCGCACGGCGCTGCACCAAAGGACCGCGATTCACGCACGTGTGTTGGTAATCGATGGCTAGGCGGACGGGTCCCACCAGTCCGGAGGAGCCCGCAGCAAAAAAACGTAAGCGTCCCAAGGATGTGACGCTGCTCCATGGCCACCACGTGGTCACCGGCCCGGAGCTCCGGGCCACCTTTGCCGAGGATGCCGCGGCCCAGAAGAGCCGTTTCCGGCGCCGGCTGCTTCACGGAATTGTCCTGGTGCTGCTGGTGGGTGTGATCGCTGCCGGGGCGGTGGGAGCCTGGGCCATCATGAACGGCGTGATCAAAGTCCCCACCGCGATCGCCAGTAAAGCCCCGGTGAGCCTGTGCCCCACCACCACGTTCGACTACGTTCCGAACGAAACAGTGAACCTCAACGTCTTCAACGCCACCTCCCGCGGCGGCCTGGCAGGTACCGTGGCTGAGCAATTTACTGCCCGGGGCTTCAAAGTGGCCTCGGTGGATAACAGCGAGACCGCCTATGCCGGAGTGGCCGTAGTAGTTTCCGGCGTCAAGGGCCAGGCGGCTGCGTTCAACGTCCAGCGCAACCTTGCCGGCACGGACTACTTCCAGGACAACCGTGAGGACGAGTCCGTGGATGTCATCCTCACCTCAGGCTACGAGGGCCTGGTGGAACCGGAACTGGTGGATCAAACTCCGGGGAAGCTGCTGTGCCCGCGCGAGGACCTGCGGATTGCCGATAACTCAAAGTGGCCGATCATCCCGACGCTTCCAGCGGGGCAGTAACGGCAGGCAGCCGCCCCTGCACTAGCCCGCCAGGGCGTCGTGGATGGGTGCGTCGTGGATGGGTGCTTCCTGGACGGCTGCTTCCAGTCGGATCGGCCGCCCGGCTTCGTCGAAGCGTGCTCCCGCCCCGAGCTGGATGAAATGTACGGTCTGCGCAGTATGGGCTTCAACAGATGCGTGTGCTTCAACAGCTGACTTGACCTCGACGTCGGAGGCCTGGGCAGGCGCGGTAGTCCCGCCGTCGGGCGTTCGGTTGCGTCGTGCGGCGCTGGCAGACAGCGTTCCGTGAATGAGTCGAGCCAGCTGGGCGACGTCGACGTCGGGAAGGTAGCCCTGGCGGACGCCGTCTTGAAGTATGTCCTGCAGAAGGATATTGAGATCGCCCACGTGGTCCGCGAGCTTGGCAAAGGAGCCGGGAGAGAGGACTGCGGCCATGGCAGGTCCCGGGGGCAGGTGGCGGCGGCTCAGGTCCTCCACTTGCGCGCGGACGTAAAGGGCCAGCCTGTCCACAGGGTTTTCCAACGCGGCCAGTGACTCCCGGAGATCAACAATGAAGCGCTCCGTCTCGTCCAGGGCGTACGCGATCAGCAGTTGTTCCATGTCCGCGTAGTAGTTGTAGACGGCGGTGCGGCCAACGCCCGCGTGGCGGGCGACGTCTGTCATGGTGAGGCCGGGGAGGCCGTGGGTGAAGAGGAGTTCACCGAAGGCAGTGAGAATCCTCCGTTGGGTCTCGGCGCGTTGGGCAGCGTTCGTGGCGGCCGTGATCCTGGGCATATAGACACTTTACAGTGATCTGTCACTAAGAGGGGGCTTTGTCAGGTGTTGCTGATTCCATCAGGAACCCGGGCGGTCGTTTTACGAAGCACCAAGTGCGGCGTCCGGACCACGCTGCCCGGCGTCGAGACTCCTTCGATCCGGTCCACGGCGCGGCTGACGGCGGCGGCGGCAAGGAGCGGAGCGTCCTGGCTGACGGAGGTCAGTTGGACGTAGCTCAACTTGGCGAAGTGGCTGTCGTCGTAGCCAATAACTGACACATCCGCAGGAATGCTGATCCCTGCGGCCTTGAAACTCTCCATAATTCCAAGCGCGGACCTGTCGTTGAAGGCGATGACGGCCGTGGGAAGGTCAGCCTGGAGGATCCTGCCCGCGTCCATGCCGTCTTCCTCTCCAGGACCACCCGGAACAACCCAGGGGGTCAGTCCGCGCCGGATCATCTCCGCGCGGTAGGCGTCCCGGCGATTTTCCGACGAAACCGCAGTGCCGCCGTCGACGTGAACGATCCTCCGGTGGCCCAAACTGACCAAGTGGTCAACGGCCATGGCGATGCCGGCTTGGTCGTCGCTGCTGACCGAATCCACAGCCTGCCCCACGTCGTCACGCAGAAGGCTTACCACCGGCACCGAGCGGGCGTGCAGCGAGAGATCTTCCATGCCAAGGGTGGGGGCTATGACGATCAATGCCTCGGCGCCCACATCCAGCAGGGTCTCGATGGCGCGGGCCTCAGGCCTGCCGTTGGCGACGGCGCTAAGAGTTATTTCATAGCCTTTGGCCGACGCCTCGGCGTAGGCGGCATCAACAATTTCGGCATGAAAGGGCTGCGCGGTGGAGAAAGAGAGGCCCAGGAGCTTGGTCCGGCTGCTCCGCAGCAGCCTTGCACGGGAGTCTGCCCGGTATCCAAGGTCATTAGCTGCCTGAAGCACCTTTTGCCGGGTGGATTCGGCCGCTCCGGGAGCTCCCCGCATGACGATGGACACCAGGGCGCGCGAGACGCCGGCCGCTTCGGCTACGTCCATCAGGGTGGGGCGGCGCTGCACTTCTGACATATATCCTCCAGTTGCAACCAGTGTATAGAACGATCTAGACGGGACGGAAACCGCATGTCAATATAGTCGAACTAGAACGATCTAGATGAACATATTCAGGAGCAACCATGGGATACCTTCAGCATCCGGTCAGTGAAGACCGGCCCGTTCGCATCGGCCTGATTGGGGCCGGGTGGATTGGGAGATTCCACGCCGAGTCCGTCGCGCGACGCATCCACAATGCCCGACTGGAGGCAATAGCGGATCCGTCCCTTCCCGCCGTCGAGGCCTTGGCCGACCGCCTGGACGTCGGGAAAATCAGCACTGACCCCACCGATGTCCTGAACGACCCCGAGGTGGACGCTGTTCTCATTGCTGCTCCGGCCCGCTTTCATTCCGGGCTGATAGCCGCGGCAGCGCGTGCTGGAAAGCATGTCTTCTGCGAAAAGCCGGGTGGCCGGACCCTGGAAGAACTCGACGAGGCTATGGAAGCGGCAGAGGCTGCAGGCGTGGTGGTCCAGTTCGGTTTCAACCGCCGCTACGCTGAGGACTTCGCTGCCGCCCGCAGGTTGATTGACCAGGGGGCTGTGGGAACCCCGCAGTTGCTGCGCTCCTTGACCCGTGATCCGGGCAGCCTGGAGGGGATTGCCAATCCGGAGCGGATTCCCCCGGACACCATCTTCCTTGAGACCCTCATTCATGACTTTGACACCCTGAACTGGCTGAACCCGGGGGCTGTCCCCGTTCGCGTCCATGCCGTGGCTGATGCGCTGGTAGCCCCCGAAGCAAAAGAGGGCGGGCTGTTGGACACCGCCGTGGTCACCGTCACCTACAGCAATGGAGCCATAGCCGTGGCCGAAGCCAACTTCAACGCCCTCTACGGCTATGACATACGGGGAGAAGTGTTCGGCTCCGCCGGAATGGTGACGGCCGGAGGCCCCCAAGCCAGCACGGCTAGGAGCTACACTGCCGCCGGTATCCATTCGGATACGGTCCGCCTGAACGTAGACCTCTTTCATGACGCCTACACGGCTCAACTGGCGCACTTTGTGGATGCCGTCAAGGCGGACCGCGACGGTAGTGAAGCCACGGCGGGGGCTGCCGCTGGAACCGTTCGCGCGCCGGTGCGGTCGACGCACGGAACGCGCTGGCTGTTGCCCTGGCCGCCTCCCGTTCGGCTCAGACAGGGCTGCCTGTTGAGGTGGCATCAATTGCCGTACTGCAGCCGGCGGAGCCTGCACTTCTGAACGTAGGAGGAAACGCGTGAGTTTCCGCCTGGCTGCCTGCGCCGAAATGCTGTACGGGGAGCTGCCCTTGACGGAGCGGGTGGAAAGGATTCACGGGCAAGGCTTCGAGGTGGAGTTGTGGGACACCCGCGGCCGGGACATCGCGGCTTTGGCATCCACGGGAGCCCGGTTCTCCTCAATGAGCGGCTATTTTGGCGGTAGCCTCACCGATCCTGAAAGCGCCGATGAAGTGCTGGCATCGGCGGAGAAGTTAATTCCGACTGCACTGGAACTCGGCATCGAGCGCATGGTGGTCCACCCTGCGGAACTGGGCGAGGGTGGCCGGGCTGTCCGGCCCGTTCATCGTTCTACCGGCGAAATGTGGCTGACGGGCAGGAGAACCCTTGAGCGTTTGGGGGTGTTGGGTGAAAAGTACGGCGTGGTGTTCGCATTGGAGAACCTGAACACCGTCCTGGACCACCCGGGAATCCCGTTGGCGCGGGCCAAAGACACCCTGGCGCTGGTCTCGGCGGTCGACCACCCCAACGTCAGGATGATGCTGGACCTGTATCACGCCCAAATCGGCGAGGGGAACCTGATCGAACTGGTCCGGGCCGCGTTGCCTTGGGTGGGAGAAATACAGGTGGCCGACGTTCCAGGCCGGTGCGAACCGGGGACAGGGGAGATCAACTACCCGGGCGTCGCGGCTGCTCTCCAGGACGTCGGGTATACGGGCGTCGTCGGCCTGGAAGCGAATGCCGCCGGAGGAGCCGGCGTGGACGCGGGCGATGCGGCACTCGCTGCCTTCCGCGCTGCCTTCCGCGCTGCCTTCGAGAGCGCGGTCTCCGAGAACGCAGCCTTCGAGAACTAGGCGGCAGCAGCGGCCCGGGTCGGCCGGCGGAACATTTGCTCCGACAAGGCCGGCCACTGCGGAACTGCGCCCATGGACGGCCAATGCGGAACGGGCGTCACCGCGTCCATGGGCGTGCGGGCAAAGAAACGCGTTCCCGGTCGGCGGGGTGCAGCCTTATTGGGCGGGGGAGCGCGGTCTCCGCGGGCGGGGAACACGGACTTCACCGGCGAAATTCGCGTAGCATCAAGGAACCCGGTCAATCGCATCGCCGGTCAACACTGCTGCAAGGGGGCGTATTGCGCGCAACGGTCAAGGACGTAGCGCGCCGTGCGGGGGTTTCGCCTAAAACGGTCTCAAACGTCATGAACGGCATCGTTCCGGTCAGTGGTCCCACCCGGCTAAGGGTGGAGCAGGCCATGCAGGAGCTCGACTACGTACCCAACCTTTCGGCGCGCGGACTGCGAAATGGCCGGTCGGGTGTTATTGGCCTGGCGCTGCCGGACCTTGCCACCCCGTTCTCGGCTGAACTTGCGCAGAGCATTGTGGAGGTTGCCCACGCCCAAGGGTTCAGCGTTCAGATCGAGGAGACCGGCTCCGACCCCCACCGTGAGCATGAGCTGATGACCCGCGCCCGGGCCAACCTCATTGATGGGCTGATTCTTAATCCCGTGGTGCTCAAGGAAAGCGCCGTTCAGATGGGTGTGGCCTTGCCTCCAGTGGTACTGCTGGGCGAGGTTACCCAGCAACTGGCCGACCGCGTCTTTGTGGACAGCTTCGCCGCAGCACGCGATATGACCCTGGCCTTGGCCAGGCCCGGCCGCCGGCGTATCGCTGTTCTGGGCGTCAACCGGGGAAGGCAATCAGCCACGGCGATCCAGCGGACAGGCGGCTATGAAGCCGCGCTCCAAACACTGGGAATCGCCAAGGATGAATCGCTGATGATCTCTTGCGACAGCTGGACGCCCGCTTCAGCCGCGAAATCACTGGCGGAGTATTTGGATGCCAATCCTTTGCCCGAGGCACTGTTCTGTTTCACCGACTCCATGGCTTTGGGTGCCTTGAACACGTTGTGGAAAAGGGGAGTCCGCGTTCCGGATGACATTGCCGTGGCGGGTTTCGACGACGTGATCGACGGGCGTTTTGCGGTGCCTTCCTTGACCACCGTCTCCTTTGACAAGCGAGCCATTGCCACCCAGGCCCTGCGCCTGCTGACTGAGCGCATGTCCGACAGGTCCCATGGGCAGCGTTTGGTTGAAATCGACTACACCATTGAGGAACGGGACAGCAGCAAGGGCTGATCCGAGAGTCTTCCACTAAATTGTGTGCGCTAACAATTTTCTCTTGCCCTACCTATTACAACGATGTAATGTGAGATCTGCGTCACCCCCCGGGCCACCAATTACCCGAAACGGGGACGCGCCGGAGCCGGACTTTATGCAGCGCAGCAGTGCAGCGGCGAAGCAGTTGCAGCAACTACACAGGCGCGCAACGCGCTGCAGCAACAACGCAGGCACGCAACGCACTTCTGCCTGCATTTTCAACACGCATTTCAATAACGCATTCAACAAAGCAATGCAGCAGTGACCTTTCAGCGGACCCATCCAAAGGAGTGACGGGTGAAGCAGTTTGAATCTTTGACCGGGAAGCGGTTGTCCCGGAGACAGTTATTGACAGGTTCGGCCCTTCTTGGCGGAGGCCTCCTGGCCACCGGCCTCACGGGCTGCGGAGGAGCGGCCCAGGCGGCAGCGGTACAGGACATCGCTTTCTGGCACCTCCTCTCCGGCGGTGATGGCATCAAGATGCAGGCCATGATCAACGCCGCCAACCAGGCCAATCCGGGCTTCAAGGTGCACCCCACAGTGCTCGCCTGGGGACCGCCCTACTACACCAAATTGGCTATGGCCTCCGCAGGTGGCCGTCCTCCCGAGGTAGCCATCATGCACGCAAGCCGGGTTCCCGGATATGCACCGGGCGGACTTATTGAGCCGTGGGATCTGGACCTGCTGGCGGAGAACGGCGTTACGGCGTCCGATTTCGCCCCCAGGATCTGGGAGAAGAGCCAGCATGACGGCAAGGTCTTCTCCATTGCCTTGGACTCGCACCCGTTCGTCATGTTCTACAACACGGACATCGCAGGAAAAGCCGGTGTCCTGGGCAGCAACGGGCAACTGCAGGAAGTGAATTCTCCTGACGAGTTCAAAGCCATGGCCTTGGAAATGCAGAAGGTCACCAAGGCCCACGGGTTGTCCTTCGGCTACCTCGGCAGTGGATCGCAAATGTGGCGTTTGTTCTACACCCTCTACAAGCAGCACGGCGCGGACATGGTGCTCACACCGGGCCGGCCCATGGAAGTGGACCGGGACGCGGCCATTGAATCGCTGGAATTCATGGCGTCCCTGTTTGATGACACCATCGCCGCCCAGGCCGGAGACATCAGCACGGGCATCGCGGAGTTTGCCCGCGGCGGATCGGGGATGCTGTTCAGCGGCGTGTGGGAACTGCCCACCATGAAGAAGGCCGGAATACCTGTGGACGCCGCCACCATTCCTACCCTCTACGGGACGCCGGCCTCCTACGCTGACTCGCACTCCTTTGTACTCCCGCGCCAGCTGAACCTGGACGAGGACAAGCGCCGGGACGTCTACAAGTTCGTCACCGATGTCCTCAAGGGATCACTGTCCTGGGCGGAGGCCGGGCACATTCCGGGCTACCAGCCCGTGGTCCGGTCCCAGGCGTACCGCGAGCTGACGCCGCAGATCCACTACGCCAACGCGGCGGACATCATCGCCTATGATCCCGAATCCTGGTTCAGCGGATCCGGCTCGGACTGGCAAACCTACTTCGCGGAGACGGTACAGAACGTCCTCCTGGGAAGGGACAAGGCAGCCGCAGGGTGGGATGCCTTCGAGCATCGCACCAACACCCTCCTCTCCCGTCCCAACCCGGTTTAGCCGGACCCCGTACCGAGCGAACAAAGGAGTTCTTCAATGAGTACCTCTACGCTGTCCCGGCCGAGGCCGGAGAATTTGCGCAAATCCGGGAGCCGCACCCGCAGCAACCTCAGCGGCTGGGGATTCGCAGCACCATTCCTCGTCTTCTTCCTTGTTTTCCTTGTTTGGCCCATAATCTACGGCTTCTACATGAGCCTGACGGGCAAATCCCTCACTGGCGCCAATGACAACCTGATCGGTTTTGCGAACTACGCCGAAGCCCTGGCCGACGCCGACATGTGGCGGTCCCTGGGCAACACCCTCTACTTCACGGTGATCAGCACTGTCCCACTGGTCCTCGTGGCCCTGGTCATGGCCGCGCTGCTCAACATCGGACTTCCGGCCCAGTGGCTGTGGCGGCTCTCCTACTTTGCGCCCTACCTGCTGGCCTCCACGGTGGTTTCACTGTTCTTCACCTGGATGTACAACCCGCAGCTTGGCTTGATCAACGAGTTCCTGACAGGAATCGGGCTCCCCAGGGTTGCCTGGCTCAATGACCCCAACGTGGCCATGTGGGCGATCGTGATCGCTACGCTCTGGTGGACTGTGGGCTTCAACTTCCTGCTGTACTTGGCGGCCATGCAGAACATTCCCGCCCAGCACTACGAGGCCGCTTCCTTGGACGGCGCCGGAGCGTGGCGGCAGTTCTTTTCCATCACGCTGCCGCAACTGACCCCCACCACCGTAATGATCGTGCTGCTCCAGATCCTGGCATCGCTGAAGATCTTCGATCAGGTGTACCAGATGACCGCCGGCGGTCCGGGAGGATCCACCCGCCCCGTGGTGCAGTACATCTTCGAAACCGGGTTCACCGGATACCGGTTGGGCTACTCGGCAGCCATCTCCTACATCTTCTTCGGACTGATCGTGGTTGTTTCGGTCATGCAGTTCGTCATCACCCGCCGCAGGAGCGCATAGCCATGGCAACCCCTACCCTGACCCGTCCCGCGCCCGGCTCCACCACCGCCAGGAACCCCAAGCTCCGCCAGCCACGCAAGAAGCTGACAGTTGGCAGGATCGCTGCCATCGTCGTTGCAGCCTTCATTGCAGTGCTGTGGCTGATTCCTTTCGCCTGGGCAACCGCCACCGCTTTCAAAACCGAAACGGACGCCGCAGCCCCGGACGTGACCTGGCTGCCGCCGTCGGGCTTCACCCCCGACGCGTTCCTCAAGGTGTTCCAGGACGGCAACATCCCGCTGTGGACCTGGAACTCGCTCTACACCTCGGCGGCCATCACGGCCATCACGCTGGTGATCTCCGCGCTGGTTGCCTATGCGCTCTCGAGGATCGACTTCAGGGGCAAGAAGGTGCTGATGACAGTGATCATCGCGTCCATCATCATCCCGCCGCCCGTGCTGATCATTCCGCTTTTCTACCAAATGCTGGCCCTGCACCTGATCGATACTTCGTGGGCGATCATCCTGCCCCAGGTCATCCACCCGGCCATGGTGTTCGTGCTGAAGAAGTTCTTCGACCAGATCCCGCGTGAGCTCGAAGAAGCGGCCGTCATGGATGGCGCCAGCCGCTTGCGGATCTTCACCCAAATCATCCTGCCGTTGTCCCGGCCCATCCTGGCCGCCGTCGCGATCTTCGTTTTCATCGGCGCGTGGAACAACTTCCTGTGGCCGTTCATCGCCACCAACGACGGCAACCTGCTCACCCTGCCGGTGGGCCTGCAGACCATCAAGAGCGCCTACGGCATCCAGTACGCGCAGAATATGGCGTCCGCACTGCTTGCCGCGCTGCCGCTGATCGTGGTCTTCCTGTTCTTCCAACGCCAAATCATCAAGGGCGTCGCGACGACGGGACTCGCCGGAACCTGACCGGCACCTTTTAGCCAAGCAAAAGATTCAGAACAACAGTTTTCAGAACACAACCAAGGAGATCCATGTCCCGCGCACGCATCACCCTCGACCGCGACTTCACCATTGGCGAGGTACCCCGACGACTCTTCGGCTCCTTCGTGGAGCACATGGGCCGCTGCGTCTACACCGGCATCTACGAACCCGGGCACCCCGAAGCCGACGAGAACGGCTTCCGCCAGGACGTCCTGAAACTCGTCAAGGAACTGGGCGCCACCGTCATCCGGTACCCCGGCGGCAACTTCGTCTCGGGCTACAACTGGGAAGACGGGATCGGTCCCCGCGACACCAGGCCGCGCCGGCTCGACGGTGCCTGGCACACCGTTGAAACCAATGCCTTTGGCCTGCACGAGTTTGTGGACTGGTCCAAGCAGGCCGGCACCGAAATCATGGAAGCCATCAACCTGGGCACCAGGGGAGTGGAGGCTGCCCGGGAGATCGTGGAGTACGCCAACCACCCCGGTGGCAGCTACTGGTCCGATCTCCGCGCCAAAAACGGCCACAAGGACCCGTTCGACATCAAGCTGTGGTGCCTGGGCAACGAGATGGACGGGCCCTGGCAGATCGGCCACAAAACCGCAGACGAGTACGGCCGTCTGGCGCAGGAAGCCGCCAAGGCCATGCGCTTTGTGGACCCCTCCCTTGAGCTGGTGGCCTGTGGCAGCTCCAACTCCGGAATGCCGACGTTCGGCGCCTGGGAGCAGACCGTCCTCACCCACACCTACGAGGAGGTGGACTACGTCTCCCTCCACGCCTACTACCAGGAACACGACGGCGACGTCGGCAGCTTCCTGGCTTCCGCCGTCGACACCGACTACTTCATCGAGTCCGTGATCGCCACCGCGGACGCAGTGCGGGCAAAGGGCAAGCACAAGAAGCACATCAACCTGTCCTTCGATGAGTGGAACGTTTGGTACCAGCGCGGACTGGACACCGAGGACCAGCCGCATAACGTGATCAAGGCCGGTTGGCGTGAGCACCCGCGCGTGATCGAGGACAAGTACAACGTCACTGATGCCGTGGTGGTGGGGACGCTGCTGAACTCGCTGCTCCGGCACGGAGACCGCGTGAAGATCGCGAACCAGGCGCAGTTGGTCAACGTGATCGCGCCGATCCTCTCTGAGGAAAACGGCCCGGCGTGGAAGCAGACCATCTTCCACCCGTTCGCACGCATGGCCGAACTCGCCAAGGGCCAAATCCTGCGGCTGTCCGTGGACTCGGACAAATACTCGAATGCACGGTTCGGCGACACGGACCTGGTGGATGTCAGCGCTACGTGGAATGAGGAAACGGGCCGCGTGGCACTCTTCTTCGCGAACCGCGGCCTGGAAGAAGCGGCCGACGTCGAGGTGGCCCTGCGCGGTTTCGACGCCCGGCAGGTGCTCCGCGCCGAAGTCCTCGAAATTCCTGAGGGCGGCGACCGCCTGACCATCAATTCCCAGGATCAGCAGGACCGTGTTGGCCTGACGGCCCTGGAAGGAGTGAAGGCCACCGGGTCCGAACTCCGCCTGACGCTGCCCGCACTGTCCTGGGCCGTCGTCGAGCTTGACGTGGTGAAAGGCTAGCCCCGTACCCAACTGAGAGACAGCAAACGTCGCTATGAGCACTCATAGCGACGTTTGCTGTTACCTGGTTGGGCTAACGCACGACGGCGGCTGGCCGGCTAGATCGCGCAGCCGTCCGGGCCGCAGGCCTCGGCGTCCAAGGCGCCCACGGGGATCAGCGGGTTTGCTTCCTGCCATGCCTGGTTCAACGCCTGGCTGAAGAGGTCGGCGGGCTGGGCGCCGGAGATGCCGTACTTGCGGTCGATGACGAAGAACGGAACACCGGTGACGCCGATGGCGCGGGCCTCGTTGATGTCCTGGGTGACCTCTTCGGCGAACCTGTCGGAGGTGAAAAGCGCGGCAACCTCATCGGCGGGCAGCTCAAGGGCGGCGCCGAGTTCCGTGAGGTACTCCTGGTTGCCGATGTCCTTGCCGTGCTCAAAGTGGTCGCTGAGCAACTGCTCCTTTGCGGCATCCTGGCGGCCATGGGTAGCGGCAAGGTGGATCAGGCGGTGGGCGGTGAAGCTGTTGGCCACCACCACCTTGTCGAAGTGGTAGTCCAGGCCCTCAGCCTTGGCGGTCTCGGTGACATGGGCGAACATCTGCTTGACCTGCTCCGGGGCCATGCCCTTGCGCTTGCTCAGGTAGTCCAGCTCCGTGCCGTCATAATGCTCGGGCAGGGAAGGATCCAGCTGGTAGCTCTTCCACTCGATGTCCACGGAATCGCGGTGCGGGAACTGTGCCAGCGCAGTCTCAAAACGGCGCTTGCCGATGTAGCACCACGGACACGCGACGTCTGACCAGATCTCAATCTTCATGCTTTGGTCAACCCGTTGGGCCGGCTGAGCATTCCTTACACGGCTGTTATTTTGCTCACCCGTTGCCGTCCGGGCGCAGCCCTCATACTCTTGGAATGGGTTATGAAGCCAGCCCTTGGACTGGGGGTTTTTGCGCGGAGGCTCCAGCATGCGCATCGGACTCATTGTTGGACCGTGGTTTACCGTGCCACCGGAAAAATATGGCGGAACAGAGCGCGTAGTTGATGCCCTCGCGCGGGCGTTGGCGGACGCGGGACACGATGTCCTGCTGGCAACCGCCTCGGACAGCACCTGCCCTGTGCCCCAGGTACCCGGCTTTGGCCCCTCAGCCCCGGAGGAACTGGGACACACCTTCAGCGAACTTGGGCACGTCATCCGGGCCTATGCAGGGATGCAGGAGGTGGACATCATCCATGACCACACTTTGGCCGGACCGCTCTATGCCCACCGGCCACCTGGTATTCCCGTGGTTACGACCATTCACGGGCCGTTATCGCCCGTGTATACACCGCTCTACCGGGCCATGGCACAGGACACGGCCATCATTGCGATCTCCCACGATCAATGCAGCAGGACCCGGGACGTTCCGGTCACTGCCGTCATCCACCACGGGATCGACCTGTCCGCAGTGGGCGTCGGCCGCGGCGCCGGGGGATATGCCTGCTTTGTGGGCCGCATGTGCCCGGACAAAGGACTCCTGGAAGCGGTGGCCGTTGCCCGGGAAGCCGGAGTCCCCCTGAAGATCGCGGCAAAGATGCACGCCAAGGACGAGCAAGAGTACTTCCGTGACGTGGTGCGGCCGGCCCTGGGTCATCAGGAGGAGTTCCTGGGAGAGCTCTCGGATCCGGAGAAATTTGAGCTGATGGGAGATGCGCTCGCCCTGATCAACCCCATCCAGTGGCATGAACCCTTTGGGCTGGTGATGATCGAAGCACTCGCCACCGGAACCCCTGTCCTGGCAACGCCGATGGGTGCCGCCCCCGAAATTGTCCGGCATGGGATCACGGGCTTTGTGGGGTCCCCCCGCGAGTTGGCGGCCTGTGTTGAACGGGTTCCGTTCCTCAGCCGGGATGCCTGCCGGCGATCAGTGAAAGAGTCCTTCAGCGCACAACGAATGGCAGCGGACCACCTGGACCTCTACGCCAGAGTCATCGAAGAATTCAAGGAAAAGGCACTTCCGGACGGGAGCCTGTTGCAAGAGAATCAGACATGACCGCTTGGAACGAAGACACCGAAGCCGGAGCGTCAGAGCTCGGTGCCGTTACCGTCGTCGAAGGTTCATCCTTCTGTATTTCCTCGCACTCGGGCGATATCCACGGGGGCGGCTCCCAGGGTTCCTATTATCAGGACACGAGGATCGTCTCGCGCTGGATCCTGCGGATCAACGGCGCGCTCAGGGAACCGCTGGTGGCCCGGAATCCCACAGCCTTCCAAGCCGAATACGTGGGCCGGGCCTGCTCTGCGGACGGCCGGTTCGACAGCCCACTGGTGGTGCAGCACCAACGGAACGTGGGCGCGGGCCTGCGGGACGACATCACCATCAGGAACTACTCCGGACAGGACGCCCCCTGCGAGGTTGAACTGCTGCTCGACGCCGACCTGGCGGACCTTTTCGACGTCAAGGGTGGCCGGACCAACAAAGCCGGGGCGCCCACCAGGAACGTCCACGGCCATGAACTTCACATCGATTCCCTGCACTCCAGCGGACAGCGACGGGGAGTAGCCTTCAGGGCTTCCGGCGCCGCGGTGTCCGAGGATGGTTTGCGGTTCCACGTCAGCATCCCTGCGCGCAGCCAGTGGTCCACCAGCGTGATCGCTCTTCCACTGGTGAACGGTGAAGGGCCAACTGATCCCTTCACCGAAACCACACCGCTCCACCACACCCCAGGGGTCCGCCGCCACATTGCGTGGGAAGAACACGTCCCCCGGATCTCGGTGACAGACACCAACGTGGAAGAGGTCCTGGAACGGAGTCAACGTGATCTGGGCTCCCTGCGCATCTTCGATCCCGCCCACCCCGACCGCGTAGCTGTGGCAGCCGGGGCGCCCTGGTTCATGGCACTGTTCGGGCGCGATTCGCTGTTGTCCTCCTACATGTCCCTCATGGTGGACCCACGGCTGGCCGCCGGAACCTTGCAAACACTCGCGGCCCTGCAAGGCAGCAAAGTGGATGTGGACTCCGAGGAAGAGCCCGGCCGCATGCCCCACGAAGTCAGGCTCGGAGTTACTGCCGGTTTGTCCCTGGGCGGCACCGCCTACTACGGGACCGCGGACGCCACACCCCTGTTCGTCTCCACGCTGGGCGAACTGAGCAGGTGGGGACTTGGCGCGGACATCATCGACTCACTCCTGCCGCACGCCGACCGCGCCATCGAATGGATGGAACAGTACGGAGACCGCGACGGCGACGGCTTCATCGAATACCAACGGCCCAACGAGCACGGACTCGTCAACCAGGGCTGGAAGGACTCCTGGGACGGCATCAACTTCGCCGACGGCCGCATGGCTGAGACGCCCATAGCCCTCTGCGAGGTCCAGGCCTACGCCTACGCGGCCTACGTGGGCCGCTCGCTGCTGGCCCGGGCGGCCGGGGACACCGCCGTCGAACGCCGTTGCGCGGACAGGGCCGAAACGCTGAAAGAGGCCTTCAACGAGGCCTTCTGGCTCCCGGACCGCGGCTATTTTGCGCTGGCGCTGGACAAGGACAAAAAGCCCGTGGACTCGTGCACCTCCAACATGGGGCACTGCCTGTGGGTGGGCATCGTGGACGAAGACAAGGCGCCGCTGGTGGCCGAGCGACTGATGTCCCCGGAGATGTTCACCGGCTGGGGCATCCGCACGTTGGGATCGGACATGGGCGCATACAACCCCGTCAGCTACCACAACGGCTCCGTCTGGCCCCACGACACCGCGCTCGCCGCCACCGGACTCATGCGATACGGCTTCGTAAAGGAAGCCAGCCGGGTTGCCAGCGGATTGTTCGACGCCGCCGAACACTTCGGCGGTCAGCTCCCCGAACTCTTCTGCGGCTTCGACCGGGGAGACTTTTCCAAGCCGGTCCCGTATCCGACGGCGTGTTCCCCCCAAGCGTGGGCGGCTGCGGCGCCGGTACAACTGGCCCGGATCCTGTTGCGGTTCGATCCCGACTTCACCAGGAACGTGCTGCACCTGGCCCCGATTCTGCCCGACGCCTATGGGTCCTTCCGTGCCGACAACGTGCTGCTGGGGAACTCCCGGATTACCGTTCAGGCCGCCGGTTCTTCCGGGACGGTGACCGGGCTGCCGCCAGGGCTCGAGCTGCGGTCAGATCCCAGACCGCCGTTGACGGGGGAGATGTTCGGCTAGCTGATTTTCAGAGCCGGTGTTCCATCACGTAGTCGTGTTCCACGGTGTTGCCGAGCTTGAATGACTTGGTGCCCACCCGTTGGAAGCCGCTCTTCTCGTAAAAGCGGATTGCTTTCGCGTTCTCGCTGTTGACGCCCAGCCACACACCGGCTGCGCCCCTGTCCGCGGCGTGGGCCAGTGAGGCCTTGATGAGCTGGGTTGCTGCACCCTTGCCATGATGGTCGGGGTGGACGTAGCACTTGCTCAGCTCCGTGGAAGGGAGCGCGGAAAGCACTGCGGCGACATCGGGGTCGCTTGCCGGCTTGGCAATCAGCATGGTGTACCCAGTGAGCTGACCGTCGTTATCGAGAACCAGGATGGTGATGTTGGCGTCGGTCAGGTAGTCCTTGAAGTTGGCTTCGCTCAGCGTCTTTTCCAGGTGGGCCTGGATATCCGCCGGGGACGAGCCGGGCGGGCACGCCAGCGGGAAGGTGACGGCCGCAAGCTCAGCCAGCTTCCCGGCGTCGTGCGTTGTTGCGGTACGGATGGTTTCAGTCACGTGGGTCCCCCTTGGATTTTTTACACAGCAAATGCCCCTAAGAAGGAATCCTAAGGGCATTGGCTGTGTGAAAACTCCTAGTCGGCTTTGACCGCCAGGACCGGGCAGTCCGCCTCCAGCAGGATCCGCTGGGACACGCTGCCCATGATGAGCTTGCCCACCGGGCTGCGGCGGCGAAGACCGATGACAATCAGCCCGGCGTCGTGCTCTTCGGCTGCGTCCAGTACCTCGGCCGCCGCATCATGGCCGCGGATGGGCTGCTTGATGATGTGCTGGATGCCATGCTCCGCCAGCCGGTCCTCGATGCTCTGGATCTCCGGTTCCTGGGCGTACCGGTTATCCACCAGGGCGTCGCCCTTGGAGGAGTTGATGACCAGCAGGGTGTCGTTGCTTTTCTTGGCCTCGGCGATGGCTTGCGTCAATGCCGCTTCGCCTTCCGGCGTGGGGACGTATCCCACCACGATGGTCATGGTTTCTCCTGGTTCCGGTGGGTTGTTGTTGTCGGTTCGATGGGTGCAGCCGTTGCTGTTTCCACGGGAGCTGCCTGCTCAGGTGGTCCTGCGAACTGCTCGGACGGTCCTGCGAAAACTGCTGCAGGGCGGTTCCGGCGGATGAGCTTGAGGACCAGCGGCCAGGCCAGGATGATCGCGATGATGACGTAGATTCCGATTGCGATCGGCTCACTGAAGAGCCCGGCCGGGTCTCCGGCACTGAGCTGCAGTGTCTTGCGCAGCTGGCCTTCCAAACGGGGGCCAAGAATGACGCCCAGGATGAGCGGCAAGACGGGGAGGCCGAACCGCCGCATCATGAAACCAAGTGCACCGAGGACCAGCAGGATCACCAGGTCGAACGCCTGCAGGTTCACCGAGTAGGCGCCCAGGGTGGCGAAGAACAGGATGCCTGCGTACAGGTACGGGCGGGGGAGCTGCAGGAGCTTGGCCCACAGGGGTGCCAGCGGCAGGTTGATCAGCAGGAGCAGGAGATTGCCAATGAAGAGGCTGGCAATCAAAGCCCACACCAGGGGTCCCTGACTGGAAAACAGCTGCGGTCCGGGCTGAATGCCGTAGGACGTGAACGCTGCAAGCATGACGGCGGCCGTTGCGTTGGTGGGCAGGCCGAGCGCCAGCATGGGGGTGAGAGTGCCTGCCGCCGCTGCGTTGTTGGCAGCTTCCGGCCCGGCTACACCCTCAATTGCGCCGTGTCCGAATTCTTCGGGGTGCTTGCTGAGGCGCTTTTCCGTGACGTAGGAGAGGAAGGTGGGGATCTCGGCGCCGCCCGCGGGCAAAGCCCCAAACGGGAACCCAAACACTGTGCCGCGAAGCCACGGCTTCCAGGAACGCTGCCAGTCCTTCTTGCCCATCCAAGGACGGCCAACCGGAATGATGTGCAACGGGGTACGACGCAAGTGGGCGGCGACCCAGAGTGCCTCGCCCACGGCGAAGATGGCCACGGCCACCACCACAATGTCCAGTCCGTCAGAGAGCAGCGGAATGCCGAACGTGAGGCGGCTTTGACCCGTCACGGAATCGAGGCCCACCAAGCCGATAGCCAGGCCAAGGCCCAAGGAGGCAAAGCCGCGCAGCCGTGACTTGCCCAGTACGGCAGTGACGGCCAGCAAGGCCAGCATCATGATGGCGAAATAGCTGGGGGAGCCCAGGCTGACGGCGAACTTCACAACGATCGGCGCACAGACCGCAAGGAGGGTGGTGCCGATGGTGCCCGCCACGAACGAGCCGATGGCCGCCGTCGCAAGTGCCTGGGCGGCGCGACCCGCCTTGGCCATCTTGTTGCCCTCGATGGCAGTGACCACCGACGACGATTCCCCGGGAGTGTTCAGCAGGATGGAGGTAGTGGAGCCGCCGTACATGCCGCCGTAGTAGATACCGGCGAACATGATGAAGGCGCTGGTGGGTTCAAGGGCATAGGTGACCGGCAGCAGCAAAGCCACGGTCATGGCCGGGCCGAGTCCCGGAAGGACACCGACGGCGGTGCCCAGGATGACGCCGATCATGGCGTACATGAGGTTCAAGGGGGTCAGGGCGGTGGAGAAACCGTCCATCAAGGAGGACCAGACGTCCATCAGAGGATTCCTTCCAGGAGCCCGGCCGGCAAAGCAATGCCCAGGCCGAGGTAGAAGCCGTAGAAGGTGAGCAGGGAAAGAGCCACGGAGATGATTCCGTCGCGGATGTACCGGCGGCTGCCCAAGGCAAGGACGCTGCCCCAGAACAGGATGGTGCCGGAGATGACCCAGCCGGCCCAGTCGATGAGCAGGATGTTCAACAGGAAGGCGCCGGCCAGCGGAAGGATGGTTTTCCAGTCCGCAGGGTGGGTCAGGTCCACATCCTCGCCTTCTTCGGCTTCACCTTTGCCGCCACGGAGGACGTTGATGGCCAGCATCACAGCGCAGATCAGGAGAATCCCGGCAACAATGAACGGGACAGTCTTTGGACCCACGGGGTCCGATTTCGAGTACGGGGTTACCAGGCCGTTGGCGTCCAGGAAGACGAGGACCCCAACCACGCCGAGCAGGAGGGCTACCCCCAGCTCGGCGCGGCCTTTCAAGCCTGTTGCTGGAGAGCTCACGCCAAACCAAGCTTGGTGAGGACGTCCGCCACCCGCTTGTCCTGGTCGGTCAGGAAGGTCTTGAACTCATCGCCGGTGACAAAGGCATCGGTCCAGCTGTGGGTCTTCAGTGCTTCCTTCCAGCCGGCAGACTCGTGCATCTTCTCGAGTGCGGCAATCAGGGACTGCTTGTCGGCATCGCTGATGCCCGGAGGGGCCACAACGCCGCGCCAGTTGCTGAACACCAGGTCAATGTTGGATTCCTTGAGCGTCGGGGCATCCACGCCTTCAAGCCGCTTCTCGCCGCTGGTGGCAAGGACTCGGACTTCTCCGGACTTGATCTGCTCCAGGTACTCGCCGGCACCCGAGGCTGCAAAGCCGAGCTTGTTGCCCAGGATGGCGGGAAGGAGATCGCCGCCGCCGTCGTAGGAGACAAAGTTGACCTTGGTGGCGTCAATGCCCACAGCACCTGCCAACTGCATCGGCAGAAGGTGGTCCGGGCCGCCGGGGGAGGAGCCGCCGCCAACGGAGATGGAAGCGGGATCGGCCTTCCATGCCTTCACCAGATCATCAATGGTCTTGTAAGGGGAGTCCTTGCTGACCATGATGGCGCCGGGCTCTTCAATCAGCTTGGCCAAAGGAGTGGTGTCCGTCAGCTTGGACTGGGACTTGTTGGTGTAGCTGGCACCCACAACGCCCAGGCCCATGAGCATAGTGAGGTCGCCATTGCCCTTTTCATTCACCACACGGGCCAGGCCCACTGTGCCGCCTGCACCGGCAAGGTTGAACACCTCGGTGTTGTTGGCGATCTTCTCATCGTCCAGGACCTTGGCCGCGGCCCGGGCGGTGGTGTCATAACCGCCACCGGGAGTATTCGGGACCATGATCTGCAGGCCGGTGATCGGTCCGGCAGCAGCGCCGGAGCTTTCAGTACCGGTGGAGCTCTTACCTGTGGCACCGCAGCCGGTGGCCATCAGGGCGATGCCGGCGGCGACGGCGGCGATTCGCAATGCGCGGATCTGGCGCATGGTGTTCCTCTTCTCATCATCGAAAATTCGGTGCAGGGCAATCAGCGTTGTGCCCCGTTGATTTGATGCTAGGTCCGCACGTGACGGCTATCACTCTTGTGTTCGCAGTGATCTTTAAGTTCATTGCGTTCACGGTCTTCGAAGGCCCCGTGGAGCTCTGGGGTATAGTTCCGATACGCCAAGCGGAGCAACCCCGGACCACTCCTTACTCCGGCGCCATCAAAGGATTCAGCAGTGACTCGACTGACCCGACTGTCTCGAAGAAGAGGCATGTCCCTGGCCGGGCAATACCTGGTGTTGCAGTTGCTCATTGTCCTGGCCGTTCTGGTGGCAGTGGTAGCGATCTCCCTGGCCCAGTCGGCCGCCGCCTTCGAACGGACCGAAGGCCGGCGGGCATTGTCCGCAGCAGAGGCTCTGGGGAACAACCCCACCGTGCGTGCGCTGCTGCCCACCGCCGAACCACGCGGCGGATCGGCGCTGCCCGCCGTGGCCGAATCGGTCAGGACGGTCTCCGGTTCAGCGCACGTTGCGCTCGCAAAACTGGACGGAACCGTGATCACGGCCTCGGATCCGGGACTGATCGGCCGGCCCTTGCCGCTGGGGGAGAGCAGGGTCATGGAAGGACGGGCTTGGACCGGAGTCCTCAACGGCAGCAACGGGGCAGTCCTTTCGGCCCACGTGCCGGTCATTGACGATTCCGGAAACATGATCGGCATCGCTTCCATCAGCCGCAATTACCCCTCCACGTTGGAAAGACTGGGCGATGCCGTCCCAAACCTCCTCACTTACCTTGGTGTGGCCAGCATCCTTGGAGTGGCCGGCTCCCTGCTGTTGTCGCGGCGCGTCAAACGGCAGACCCTGGGTATGGAACCGCGCGAAATCACGGGCCTGGTTGAAAACAGGGAAGCAATGCTGCAGGGCTTGAAGGAAGGCGTGGTGGCCCTGGACCCCCACGAACGGATCACCGTGGCGAACCAGAGCGCCCGCCAACTGCTGGGGTTGCCCGCCGACTGCGTCGGAAAGAAACTCCGTTCCCTTCACGTGGACCCGGCGTTGAAAACCGTCCTCACCCGCGAACAATCAGACCCGGACCAACTGGTACTTGTCGGGGAACGGCTGGTGGTCATGAACAGGGTGGCACTGCACTCCCACGGACGGGACATTGGCTCCGTGACAACACTGAGGGACCGGACGGAGCTGTCCTCGTTGGAAAGCGAACTCGGCGCCACCCGCACTGTCACGGACACCTTGCGGGCCCAAGCACACGAGTTCGCCAACCAACTCCACGTCATTTCGGGCCTCATCCAAATTGGCGAATACGATTCCGTGGTGCAGTTCGTCAACGGCGCCACCGTGGACCGCACCCGGCTCAGCGACGACGTCACCAGCCGCATCGAAGACCCGGCGCTCGCCGCCCTCCTCATCGCCAAAGCCAGCCTCGCCGCCGAACGCGGCGTTGAGCTGCAGTTGGATCCGCAGTCCGCCCTGCCTCGCGTGGATGAGGAATTGTCCCGTGACGTCACCACCGTGGTGGGCAACCTGGTGGACAACGCGTTCGACGCCGTGACCGGCCGCGCCGGGGCCTTGGTCCGGGTGCTGGTGGTCGACTCGCACGACGGCGTGACGGTCACCGTCCGCGACAACGGGCCTGGAGTCCCTTCCGGGGCAACGGAGGACATCTTCCGGCAGGGTTTTTCCACCAAAGACCCCGGGCCCGGTGATGCAAGGGGCTTTGGGTTGGCGTTGTCGCGCGTGATCTGCCGGCGCTCCGGAGGCGGGCTGACCTTCTCCAACGACAACGGGGCTGTGTTCACGGCGCGGTTCAGGAAGGCGGATCCGGGCCCGGCCGTCTCAGGCAGGACCGACCCAGGCAACACGGGTCCAGGCAAGGCCGGCGCAACCGGTCCAGGCACGACCGGTCCAGCCACGAAAGACAGGAATTCCAACAAAGGGGCAACGCAGCCGTGATCAAGGTACTGATTGTCGATGACGACTTCATGGTGGCCAAGGTCCACGCCGGATTCATTCAACGGACACCCGGCTTCGGAGTGGTAGGGGTTGCCCACACGGGCGCCCAGGCACTGATCGAAACCCGGCGGCTCCAGCCTGACTTGGTGCTGCTGGACATCCATTTGCCCGATATCAACGGGTTGGAACTCATGCACCAACTGCGCGACGTCGCTCCGGACCTGGACGTTCTGGTCATCAGCGCCGCCCGGGAGGTGGAAACCGTGCGCAAAGCGCTGCGCGGCGGAATCGTCCACTACCTGATCAAGCCGTTTTCGCAGTCCGACCTGCAGGAACGGTTGCAGCACTACCTCAGCGCCTACCAAGGCCTGGATGCGTCCAAGGTAGAGGCGGAGCAATCGGATGTGAACCGCGTCTTCGGGCTGGGCATTTCCGAGCGGACCCTGCCCAAGGGGTGCAGCGTGGAGACACTGGAACTGGTGGAATCGGCGCTGAAATCAGCGCCCGGTGACCTCTCAGCCGCTGAGCTCGCAGAGCAACTAGGCACCTCGCGCGTCAGTGCCAGGCGCTACCTTGAGTACCTCCACGACGAAGGTGCGCTGGAAGTCAGGCTCAAGTACGGCGTCGGGCGTCCTGAAAGGCGATACGTCCTGAAGGGGCGGTGAGCTGTTGGTGACAACAAAACGACTGAAGCGGACGACGCCGGGTGGGAACCCGGCGTCGTCCGCTTCAGTTGTCTTTGGGTGCTTCCAGGCGCGCGTTACTTGGTGACCAGGAGGCCGGTGTCCCAGTTGAAGTCCTCGAAGGCCGGGTTGGCTTGCATGGTCATCAGGACGAACTGGAAGCCCTCAAGTTCACGAGCCCGCTTCAGGGGTCCGACCACCAGGGGACGCATGCCGCCCGCGCTGACCAAGCCGCTGACGGCGGCCGTTGCTGCGTCGTCATCGCCCGCGATGAACACGTCCAGCGGCTTGCCCCCGGACTCACCGGCAACCAGGGTGCCGGCGAACGTGGTGTTGAAAGCCTTCACGACGTGGGAGCCGGACGGGGCGAGCTGGGCGATTTCCTCGGCGGCCGACGTCCCGGGCTCTACCACGAGGGAATCGAACGTCTCGAAGTTCACCGGGTTGGTGATGTCAACAATCGTCTTGCCGGCAAGGGCTTCGCCGTAGGTGGAGACGATGGACTTGGCGGCGTCGAAAGGAACCGCGAGAACCACGATGTCTCCTTGCGGAGCCGCTGCAGTGGTACCGGAGGTGACGCGGGCGCCCAATTCAGCGGCCAGTTCCTGGGCCTTGATGGGGTCCTGTCCGAGAATCTCCACAGTGAGGCCGCCTGCGAGAGCGCGGGTGGCGATGCCACGTGCCATGTTGCCGTTACCGATGATGGTCATGTTGGTCATGGGAGTCTTCTTTCCGAGGATGCGGGCGAGGAAATTTTTCATGGAGTCTGCTCTGCTGGGGTTGTTTGTTGAAGCTACAACTAAATATAGATGCAGAAGCTTGAACTGTCAAGTAAAAGTCCCTAGGCCTGGACCCCCACGGTCTTCAGGTAGTTCCGGATCCCGTCCACCACCATCTGGTGGTCCTCGTCAGAGCTCAGCCCGGACACGGTGATGGCCCCGACCACGCCGGCCCCACGAACACGGACGGGAAAAGAACCTCCGGCCAATGTGTAGTCCTCGTGGGCTAGCCAACCGCCGCCCAGTGGGCTGTGCCCGCGGACCGAGAACTCCTCGGACAACAAGGCCGTGCTGTGCTCGAACCTCAGTACGGACGCGGATTTCCGGCGGATCCACTCTTCCTGGTCCGCCGTGGCGCCGGGAAGGACACACCGAAAGAGCATGAGGTTGTGCCGGCGGATATCGATCGCCACGCCAAACCCTGACGAGATCGCATGGTTCGCGATCAAGGAGCCCAAACGCCAGGCGTCGTGGTGGTCGAAGGAAGCGAAAACCAACTCTTCCTCCTGCTGCTTCAGCTCGGCGATGCGCGGGGAGTCAGTCATTGTGGGCCTCCTTCAGAGCCTGCTTCTTTAGAGTCAGCTTCTTCGGAGTCAGCGGCGTAGCGGAGCCCAATCTGCTGACGGATTTCGTCCATGGCCGCCATGATGGCCACGGTTTCACCCGGCGGCAGGATGGTGCCCGCAGTGGAACCGACCCGGATCAGGCGCTCCAACTCTGCAGCCTGGTACTGCATGCCCCGGCTGCTGACCGGTTGCTCGTAACGCTCCACAACGGTGCCATCGACGGCGAAAACCGTGAAGGGCACCGGGTTGTACCAAGTGTGTTCAATGTCGATCCACCCGTCGGTTCCGATCACCATGGCACGGTTGGCGCTGGCGGCGTCGAGTTCGCAATCGACAATCGCCTGGGCACCGTTGGGGTACTCAAAGACGGCCGCCGTTTGGCGGTCAACGCCTGTGGCAGACATCGAGGCGCTGGCCTTGATCGACCCCGGCGTACCCAGGATGTCGAAGGCAAAGGAGATGGGGTAGATGCCCAGGTCCAGCAGTGCGCCGCCGCCCAGTGCCGGATCATTCAGCCGGTGGGCGGGGTCCTTGGGGAGGCTTTGGTTGTGGGTGGCCACCACCTTGCGCACTTCACCAATGGTTCCGGCCGCGATGATCTCACGGATGCGGATCATGTGGGGAAGGAACCTGGTCCACATCGCTTCCAGGACCACCAGCCCCTTGGACTCGGCCAGGTCAACGATCTCCTGTGCCTCGCGGGCGTTCATGGTGAACGACTTCTCCACCAGTACGTGTTTGCCGGCGTTCAAGGCCAGCAGGGCATTCGCGTGGTGGAACGGGTGTGGCGTGGCCACGTACACAACGTCAACCATGGGGTCGGCGACCAGGTCCTCATAGCTGCCGTGAGCGGTGGCCACGCCGTACTCCCCAGCAAACGATCCACTCGACTCCAACGAGCGCGACCCCACGGCTTGGACCGTGAAACCGTTCTCCTTCAAATCTTTGGCCTGGAGCCCGGCAATGAATCCCGTGCCGAGGATGCCCCAGCGGATGGTGCCGTCGGAGGTGCCGTTGCTGAGGGTCACGTGTCTAGTCCTTGCTGCTGAACGCGGCGTCGAAGGAGGTTTGCGACGCCGGGAAATCGAACTTCTTCAGTGCGGCCAGGGCTTCGGGGGCCCCGTGGAGCCGGTCCATTCCTGCGTCCTCCCATTCTATGGAGATAGGGCCGTCGTAGCCGATGGCGGTGAGGGCCCGGAAGGACGATTCCCACGGAACGTCGCCGCGTCCTGCGGAGACGAAGTCCCAGCCGCGTCGGGGATCGCCCCACGGCAGGTGGGAACCCATCACGGTGTTGCGGCCGGTGGGGCGGAGCTTGGTGTCCTTGCAGTCCACATGGTAAATCCGGTCCTTGAAGTCCCAGATGAAGGACACGGGGTCGATGCCCTGCCACATAAAGTGGGAAGGATCCCAGTTCAAGCCGAACGCAGGACGATGGCCGATCGCTTCGAGGGTCCGGACGGTGGTCCAGTAGTCGTAGGCGATTTCGGAGGGGTGGACTTCGTGGGCGAAGCGGACACCGCATTCGTCGAAGACATCCAGGATGGGGTTCCAGCGGTCGGCGAAGTCCTGGTAACCGGCGTCGATGACCTTTTCCGGTACCGGCGGGAACATGGCGACGTACTGCCAGATGGAGGAACCGGTGAACCCGACGACGGTATCCACCCCGAGCGCTTTGGCGAGGCGGGCCGTGTGCTTCATTTCCTCGGCGGCGCGCTGGCGGACGCCTTCAGGATCGCCGTCGCCCCACACCTTGGAACCAACAATGGCTTCATGGCGGAAGTCGATGGGGTCATCGCAAACTGCCTGGCCCTTGAGGTGGTTGGAAATGGCCCAAACCTTCAGGTTGTACTTCTCCAGGACGGCGAGCTTGGATTCGACGTAGCCGGGCTCATCCCAACGCCAGGCGTCCAAATGGTCTCCGGAGACGGCGATTTCCAGGCCGTCATATCCCCAGCCGGAAGCCAGCCGTGCGACTTCCTCGAACGGGAGGTCGGCCCACTGGCCGGTGAACAGGGTATACGGGCGGGGCATGTCAGGCTCCTTCAAGAACGGATGCGTTGAGCTGGATCAGTGAGCTGTTTGCGGCTGCGGACTCTTCCACAGCGGCCAGGATGTGCTGGACGTTCAGGCCCTCTTCAAACGACGGCGACGGCGACTCGCCGGCCGCGATCGCGGTGAGGAAGTCCCGGATCTGATGCGTGAACGTGTGCTCCCAGCCGATGATGTGTCCCTGAGGCCACCACGCGCCCAAGTACGGGTGCTCGGGTTCGTTGACCAGGATCCGCCGGAAACCCTGTTCGCGGACGGGCACTGTGGTGTCCAGGAAGTTCAGTTCGTTCAGGTTCTCGAGGTCAAAGGTCAGCGCACCGAGCGAACCGTAGATTTCGAGCCGGAGGGAGTTCTTTTGGCCCGTCGCTACCCGGGAGGCTTCCACCGAAGCGATTGCCCCGGAGGCGAGCGAGAGGTTGACCCAGGCGGCGTCGTCGACCGTGACATCCTCTGGACCTTCTGCGCCGGGGCGCTGGTCCACGAAGGTGCGCAGGCGGCCCGAAACCTCCGTGACGTCATCACCCAGAAGGTAGAGAATCTGGTCGATGGCATGCGAGGCGATGTCGCCCAAGGCTCCGGAGCCCGCGGTTTCCTTGCGGAGGCGCCAGCTCATAGGGGATTCGGGGTCGGTCAACCAATCCTGCAGATAAGCGGCGCGGATGTGGCGGATGGTGCCGAGGCGGCCTTCGGAAATGAGTTCGCGTGCCAACGCCAAGGCCGGAACCCGCCGGTAGTTGAAGCCGATCATGGACTGAACACCGCGGGACCGGGCCTTCGCGGCGGCTGCGGTCATCAACTCGGCTTCACCCAAAGTGTTGGCCAGCGGCTTCTCCACGAGCACGTGCTTGCCGGCTTCCAACGCCGCGATGGCGATTTCGGCGTGCATCCAGCCCGGTGCGCAGATGTCGATGATGTGGATGTCGTCCCGTTCGATCACCGACCGCCAGTCGGTTGCCGATTCTGCCCAGCCGTACTTGGCGGCCGCTTCAGCAACGGCGTCGGCGTCCCGGCCAACAAGCACTTTCTGCTCGAAGGCCGGGACATCGAAGAAACTGGCGACGTTCCGCCACGCGTTCGAGTGGGCCTTGCCCATGAACGCGTAGCCGATTGCCGCAACACCCAGCGGCGTGTTTCCACAGGTAGTCATAGTGTTCCCCGCCTCTAGAGGGTCGCCGTTTCGGGCGCCCAGTCCTCGGGGAGGGCGGCCGAGACGGGAGCGTTGCTGGTGACGTCCACGAAGGTGCCTGATTCCACGGACTCGGTGATGGAGACCATGCTGTCCAGCACGTGGTAGGCGAGGTCACCTGTGGCGCGGTGGGCCGTGCCTGTGCGGAGAGCGCGGGCCATGTCCAGCACGCCCAGGCCGCGGCCGTTGGCTGGTCCGGTTGCAGGGATGATTTCGGGTTCTTCCGCACCTGCCCGCCAGAGTTTCAGGTCGCCGTCGAAGTAGTTCGGGTCCGGTAGGGACAGGGTTGCTTCGGAGCCGGTGATTTCGACGAAGCCCATGCGTTGGCGCGGGGATTCGAAGGAGAAGACGCTGTGGCTGGATTGGCCGCCTTCGAACTGTGCCATCGCGGAGACGTGCGTGGGGACCTCGACGGCGAATTCCTCGCCGGCCTTGGGCCCGGAACCGATGATGCGGGTTGCTTTGGCGGAGGACCCGACGGCGGCCACCTTGCGGATGGAGCCGAAGGTCTGGATCAGTGCGGTGAGGTAGTACGGGCCCATGTCGAACAGGGGACCGGCGCCGTGCTGGAACAGGAAGGCCGGGTTCGGGTGCCAGGATTCCGGGCCGGGGGTCTGGAACGTGGTCATGCCGGTCAGCGGGGTGCCGATGTCCCCGCGTTCGATGATGCGGCGTGCGGTTTGCAGCCCGGCGCCGAGGAACGTGTCCGGTGCGGTGCCCAGGCGGATGCCGGCGGCGTCGGCGGCTTTGAGTAGGCCCAGGCCGGATTCGCGGTCCAGGGAGAAGGGCTTCTCCGTCCACACATGCTTGCCGGCGCTGACCGCGGCGGTGGCCACCTCGACGTGGGCTGCCGGGATGGTCAGGTTCACGATGAGTTCGACGTCGGGATGGTTCAGTGCCAGCTCGGGCGTACCGAATTCGGCGATCCCGTATTCCTTGGCACGGGCTTCGGCGGCCTCGACAAAGAGGTCCGCGATGACCAGGACTTTCAGGTCCGGGAAGACCGTGAGGTTGTCCAGGTACTGCTTGGAGATGTTGCCCGCACCGATGACGGCAACCCCTACGGGGCCTTTGCGGGTTGACGGTGCGTAGCTCATGCCTGCGCTCCTTCTGCTGCTTCTGTGCTTGCTGCGTCGGCGCTGGCTGGGTCTTTGCCGGCCGCGTCGGCGCTGGCCGCGGCGGTCAGGTAGGCCAGGCTCTGGGTGATGCCTTCGAAGATATCGCCGGAGTAGTCATCGAACTCCACCACTCCTACCTCCAGGGACTTCGCTGCGGCGATCACGTCCAGGACAGGGATGCTGCCCTGTCCGGCGGGCTGCTGGGCCTTGGTGTCGGTGGTGGCCGGGCCGTCCTTGATGTGGATGAGTTTCACGCGGTCGCCCAAGCGGGCCAGGAGCTCCACGGGGTCCTGGCCTCCCACGGCAACCCAGTAGGTGTCGACTTCCAGGACCAGTTCCGGATCCAGCAGACCCTCGAAGTATTCCAGGGCGGTCTTGCCCTCAATGGTGGACTCCAGCTCCCAGGCGTGGTTGTGGTAGCCGACGCGGATGCCGTACCCGGCACCCTTCTTCGCTGCAGCATTGAGCTTGGCGGCGGTGGCCTGGATGTCCTCGGCGGACTGCCAGTGCTCTGCCGGAAGGAACGGATCGATCACCGTGGTGATGCCCAGTTCCTTGGCTGCGGCGAAGATCTCGTCCTGGTCCTGGGACAGCAGCGGGGCGTGTCCGGACGGCGCGGTCAGGCCGTTCTCCTTCAACGCCGCGCCGAGCTCCTTGGCCGTGGCCACGAAGTTATACGGCTCCACCTGCGTGAAGCCGATCTCGGCCACCTTCTTGATGGTTCCCGGCAGGTCCTCCCCGATGGCATCGCGGAGGGTGTACAGCTGAAGTGAGTAAGACATTCGGGTTCCTTTTCGGGAGTGGGTATTTCCGGCAGATCAGGGACTTGGCGCCAGTCTAGTGAGCGCCCTATCAGGGAGCCACCGATTCCACCCATGAATGGGCTGGTCATGCACTCATTTCAGCCTAGAGGGACTTTTGCCGAGCGTCCAGCAAAAGTTACGATAATTCCGACAAACTTCCACTGGGTGACATGCATAAGCAATCATGCTTCACTAATTGGATGACTACGACTGCCGGATCTGACGCCGGAAACAGCTCCGCGCCAGAAGCCGGTAATCTCTCGCGGGCCGGGAATCTCTTCCAGCTTCTCCGCGACGGCAAAGCCCGTACCCGCGCCGAGCTCGCCGAAACCACCGGACTTGCCCGCTCCACGGTGGCTTCCCGCATCGATGCCCTCATTGCTTCTGGCCTCGTGGGCCCGGCAGGTGAGGCCTCCTCCAGTGGCGGCAGGCCGCCGTCGCGCTTTGCGTTCAAACCCGCCGCGCGGGTCGTCCTGGCCGTCGACGTCGGAGCCACCCACGTGATTGTCGCCGTCACCGACCTCGGGGGCAGCGTCCTCGCCGAGCGGCGTTTGGCGCAGGAAGTTGCCGAAGGGCCGGGCGCAGTCCTCAGCCGGGTGGTAGCTGCCGGCCGTGAACTCCTGGCCGAAGCCGGGCGCGAACCCGGCGACCTCGCCGGCATCGGAATCGGACTCCCGGGGCCCGTGGAGCACGATACCGGGAGGCCCGTGAAGCCGCCCATCATGCCGGGCTGGGACGGATTCGACGTCGTGTCGTACGTTCAGCAGTCCCTCGACGTCCCTGTCCTGGTGGACAACGACGTCAACATCATGGCCCTCGGCGAGCGCACCGCCTACTGGCCGGACAATCGGAATTTCGTGTTCGTCAAAGTCGCCACGGGGATCGGTGCCGGGATCATCAGCAGCGGTCAACTGCAGCGTGGAGCCAACGGCACAGCCGGTGACCTCGGGCACGTGCGCGTCCCCCGCGGCGACGACGTCCTCTGCCGATGCGGCAACCATGGGTGCCTTGAGGCGCTGGCCTCAGGGCCCGCCGTCGCGCGTCACCTCCAGTCCCAAGGGCTGGAAGCGTCCACCGGCGCCGATGTCCTGCGACTTGTCGGCGACGGCAACCTGCAGGCGATCCAGGCGCTCAGGCAAGCCGGCCGCGATGTCGGCGACGTACTGGCCACGGTAGTCAACCTGCTGAACCCGTCCGTGATCATCATCGGCGGCAGCGTGGGGGAGGCCGGTGAACACCTGGTGGCCGGCATCCGCGAAGTGGTCTATCGGAGGTCCTTGCCGCTGGCCACCACCCACCTGCGCATCAGTATTTCCATGGCCGGTGACCGCGCCGCCATCCTCGGTGCCAGCCAGATGGTCACCCAGCATGTCCTGTCGCCGGCAGTGATTGAGGCCACGCTCCAAGCAGCGGGCTAAGGGTTGCTCGATGCCCGTTGGCGGGTAGCGCCGTGATAGCAATGAAAGTGATGAAAACGCTTCCTGCCCCGCATCGGTCCATCCGGTGAGCCAGTTCCTCGCGAAAATTCCACGCGGTTGGCTGATTCTTGCGTGCATCGGCCTCATAGCGCTGAACATGCGTGGTCCCTTTGTAGCGGTGGCCCCCGTGGTCGATTCACTGCAGCAGGACCTTGGATTCTCGCCTGTTGAACTCGGCCTGCTGACCGGCATTCCTGTGCTGTGTTTCTCCCTCGCTTCTCCGTTGGCTTCGCTGGCGGGGCGCCGGTTCGGGGCCGAATTCGCCGTGATGCTGACCTTGCTTGGCGTGCTGGCAGGAGTGGTGGTCCGCTCCAGTGGGGGTGGGGCATCGGTCATGGTGGGCACGGTGGTCATTGGCGTGGCCATCACCATCGGGAACATCGCGGTGCCGCTGATCATCCGGCGCGACTTCGCCCCGCGGCGCCAGGCCACGGCCATGGGCGTCTATACGGCTGCGCTCAACATTGGATCATTCCTGACCTCCGTGGTCACCGCACCCTTGGCTGACCTGGTGGGCTGGCGGCTTGCCCTTGCGGCCAGTGCCCTGCTTGCGTTGGCCGCGATCCTTTTTTGGGTGCCAACCGTGGGTGCGCGGCGGGCGTTTGTTCCCCGTGCGGTTCCCGCTCCACCGGCCTCGTTGTCCGGACCGGTTGCGGGGGTGCGCTGGCTGACAGTCGGCCTGACCCTCGGTTTCGCCGGGCAGGCCTTCTCCTACTACGGCGTCACCGCCTGGCTGCCCAGTTTCCTGTCCGATGAACTCGCCATGGGCACCGCCGACGCCGGTGCCGGCTCCTCGCTGTTCCAGATCTTCGCCATTGTGGGCGGCCTGGGCGTGCCGCTCCTGGCCCGTTTCGCCAGTACGACGGCGGTGGCGTTCACCTTGAGCGCGCTGTGGCTGACGGTTCCCGTTGGTTTGTTGCTGGCACCTTCATGGTGGTGGCTGTGGTCTTCGCTGGGCGGAGTTGCCCAGGGCGGCGGCATCACGGTGATTTTCATTGCCATCATCAAGTTCGCCCAGTCCCAGGCCGCAGCCGGGAAAATGTCCGCCGTGGTGCAGGGGGTGGGCTACTGCTTCGCTGCGCTGGCACCCACGGTTGTTGGGTTCGTGCACAGTGTGACCGACGGCTGGACTGTGCCGCTGCTCGTGATCCTCGGTTCGGTGCTCATGTTCTGCGTGTGCACCACGTTGTCCGTGCGATGGGTGGCCCGACAGCGGTAGGGGTGCGGGTCGGTGGGCTGTCTGCGCGAGGTGGGTGAGCCGGCTGCGCGCGTGGGGGCCGTCGTCGTGCGCTTCCTGCTTCCTTGACGCCCGATTCGGGGGTTCCCTGCTGGGTGTGCCGTGCGCGCGGCATGGTGTGCAGTGGGGCATCGAGGTGGCGGGTGGTTCGTGGTCCCGTGGTGGAGTCTGCCCTCGCGTTCGCATCTTCGTGGGTAGCTGTGGGCTGCGGGCCGTCTGAGCCGAGGCTGGTCCGTGGTATCTGGTCCCTGGTTTCTTCGCCGATTCGGGGGTTTCCTGCAGAACGTGCCGTGCGCAGGGCATGGTGTGCAGCGGGGCATCGAGGTGGCGGGTGGTTCGTGGTCCCGTGGTGGCGTCGTGCGCTTCCTGCTCCTTTGGTGCCCGATTCGGGGGTTTCCTGCTGGGTGTGCCGTGCGTACGGCATGGTGTGCAGTGGGGCATCGAGGTGGCGGGTGGTTCGTGGTCCCGTGGGTCTGCCCCCGCGTTCGCATCTTCGCGGGTAGCTGTGGGCAGCGGGCCGTCTGAGCCGAGGCTGGTCCCTGGTCCGGTGGTGGAGTCTGCCCCTCGCGTTCGCATCTTCGCGGGTAGCTGTGGGCAGCGGGCCGTCTAAGCCGAGGCTGGTCCCTGGCGTCTGGTCCCTGGTTTCTTCGCCGATTCGGGGGTTTCCTGCAGAACGTGCCGTGCGCAGGGCATGGTGTGCAGCGGGGCATCGAGGTGGCGGGTGGTTCGTGGTCCCGTGGGTCTGCCCCCGCGTTCCCGTCTTCGTGGGTAGCTGCGGGCAGCGGGCCGTCTGAGCCGAGGCTGGTCCCTGGCGTCTGGTCCCTGGTTTCTTCGCCGATTCGGGGGTTCCCTGCAGAACGTGCCGTGCGCACGGCATGGTGTGCAGTGGGGCATCGAAGTGGTGCGGGCGGGAACAGGGTCAGTGCGGGCTGGGCATGGGTAAGCCCCGCTGCTGGGCTGCCTCCCCGGCGGTCGGGGTCACTTGTTGCGAAGAGTGCAGGCAGCCCAGCGTCGGGGCTTGATAGGTGTCGCTACCTCAGGTCACTGGACCTAGGCGGCGACGAGTTCCTCCTCCGTGGCCTCTTCACGGGCCTCGGTGAGGAAACGTGCGTAGGCGGGGATGGTCAGGAAGGTGGGAAATTCCTCGGCCAGGGTGACTTCTTCAAAGATGGCGCGGGCATCCGCGAACCGGTCTCCGTCGAAGCGTTCCAGCCGGGCGTATTCCTCGTCCAACATGTCCTCCACCCATTCGCGGGTGATGATGTCGCCGTGGTCAGTGATGGCGTGGGCGTGGATCCACTGCCACAGCTGGGAGCGGGAGATCTCCGCGGTGGCGGCGTCTTCCATGAGGTTGTGGATGGCCACGGCCCCGTTGCCCCGCAGCCAGGACTCGATGTAGCGGATGCCTACCTCGATGTTCAGTCGAACCCCGCCCTCGGTGATGGTTCCCTCGGTGCTGGCGATGTCGATCAGCGCGCGGTCATCGGGAGTGACATCCTCGCGGGAACGGTCCAGCTGGTTGGGGCGGTTTCCGAGAACTGAGTCAAAAACTTCCCGGCATACCGGCACCAGATCCGGGTGGGCCACCCACGAGCCGTCAAAGCCGTCGTTGGCCTCACGGGTCTTGTCCGCACGAACCTTCTCGAACGAAGCAGCGTTGGCGGCCTCGTCCTTCCGGTTGGGAACAGCTGCTGCCATGCCCCCAATAGCCATGGCACCACGTCGGTGGCAGGCCCTGACCAGCTGCTCGGTGTATGCGCGCATGAACGGCTGGGTCATGGTCACCTGGCCGCGGTCCGGGAGAACAAAACGGGGTCCGCGGGTACGGAAATTCTTGATCAGGGAGAAGATGTAGTCCCACCGGCCGGCGTTCAAACCCGCGGCATGGTCACGCAGTTCGTACAGGATCTCCTCCATCTCGAACGCCGCCGTGATGGTTTCGATCAGCACGGTGGCGCGGATGGTGCCCTGCGGGATGCCCAAAAGATCCTGCGCCAGGACGAAGATGTCATTCCACAGCCGGGCTTCGAGGTGGTTCTCGATCTTCGGCAGGTAGAAGTACGGTCCCTTGCCCTGGGCCAGCAGGCGGCGGGCGTTGTGGAAGAAGAACAAACCGAAGTCCACGATTCCTCCGGCGATCGGCTTGCCATCCACGAGCATGTGCTTCTCCGGCAAGTGCCAGCCACGCGGACGAACCACAATGGTGGGCAGGTCCTCGGCAGCTTTGAGCTTGTACTCCTTGCCCTCAGGAGAGGTGAAATCGATGCGGCGCTCCAAAGCGTCGGTGAGGTTCAGCTGACCCTGGATCACGTTCCGCCACGTCGGCGTGGAGGAGTCCTCCATGTCAGCGAGCCAGACCTTCGCCCCCGAGTTCAGGGCGTTGATGGTCATCTTCTTATCCACCGGACCCGTGATCTCCACGCGACGATCCTCCAAACCTGGAGCCGGGGGAGCCACACGCCACGACGGGTCATTCCGGATGCCCTCGGTCTCGGGGCGGAACCGGGGATCCTGGCCACCGGAAATCTGGTTGCGGCGGGCGTGCCGTGCCTGCATCAGCTCCTGACGACGATCAGCCGTAGCCCGGTGCAACTTGCCAATGAACTCAAGAGCGTCCGGCGTCAAGACCTCGTTCTGCCGGCAAATGGGCTGCGCGGTGATGGTGATGCCGTTGATAGTGAAGTTGTCAGTGAAGCTGTTCATTTCAATCTCTCCTATGAGAAGCAAAAGTTCGACGGCGGTGCCGCGTCGGGCTGGGGGTCACCTGGGGTGCCGGAGTGGGTAATCCTCCGCGGGCTATTCCCCATCCCGCCCGCTTGGCCTCGCAGAGCTCGGCCGGCGTCCGGGACAGGGCCCCTTTTACGCACGCTTCCGGATCACCCAACCCGGCAGTCGGTATGGTCCGGAAGGCGCGATCCGCACGAGGCCGGAGGGCCGGTAATGCGGCAGCCTGCGTAAAGGGGCCCTATATCCGCCCTCGACCGAGTTCTACGAGGTCAAAGGGCGGATCTGGGGATAGCAGGCAGAGCGTTGCCGGTCCGTAGGCCGGAGGTGATAACCGCGGCCAGCGAGGGCAAGGCGCCGTCGGAAGTGGTTAGTGGAACTGGCCTTCTTCGGTGGATCCCACCAGGGCCAGGGTGGATGCGTTCGGGTTGAGCGCGGTGGCGATGTCGTCGAAGTAGCCGGTACCGACTTCGCGTTGGTGCTTGGTGGCGGTGTAGCCGCGGGACTCGGAGGCGAATTCCTTTTCCTGGAGTTCGACGTAGGCGCTCATGCCTTCACGGGCGTAGCCGTGGGCGAGATCAAACATCGAGTAGTTCAGGGCGTGGAAGCCGGCCAGGGTGATGAACTGGAACGTGAAGCCCATGGCACCGAGTTCGCGCTGGAACTTGGCGATGGTGGTGTCGTCCAGGTGCTTGCGCCAGTTGAAGGAGGGGGAGCAGTTGTAGGAGAGCATCTGGTCCGGGAAGTCGGCTTTGACCGATTCGGCGAACTTGCGTGCCAGTTCCAGATCCGGGGTTCCGGTCTCCATCCAGATGAGGTCGGAGTACGGTGCGTAGGCCTTGGCACGGGCGATGCAGGGTTCGATGCCGTTGCGGACCTTGTAGAAGCCTTCAGCAGTGCGAACCGGTTGTCCACCTTCGCGGAGGATGAATTCCTGGTCGCGCTCGTCAACGTCCGAGGTGATCAGGGTTGCTGCTTCGGCGTCGGTACGGGCGATGACCACGGTGGGGGTGTCGGCGACATCGGCTGCCAGGCGGGCTGCGTTCAGGGTCCGGATGTGCTGCTGGGTGGGAATCAGGACCTTGCCGCCGAGGTGGCCGCACTTTTTCTCAGATGCGAGCTGGTCTTCCCAGTGAACGCCCGAGGCGCCGGCTGTGATCATGGATTTCATGAGTTCGTAGGCGTTCAGCGGGCCACCGAAGCCGGCTTCGGCGTCGGCGACGATCGGGACCAACCAGTCCTCAACAGTCTTGACGCCCTCTGCATATTCGATCTGGTCTGCGCGGAGCAGGGCGTTGTTGATGCGACGGACAACCTGGGGGACCGAGTTGGCCGGGTACAGGGACTGGTCCGGGTAGGTCTGGCCCGAGAGGTTGGCGTCTGCGGCCACCTGCCAGCCTGAGAGGTAGATGGCGCGGAGACCCGCTTTGACCTGCTGCACTGCCTGGTTACCGGTCAGGGCGCCCAATGCGTTGGTGTAGCCACCGTTGGGTGCTTCTTCGGTGAGCTGCTTCCAGAGCTTCTCCGAACCGCGCCGGGCCAGGGTGTGCTCTTCGGAGACGCGACCGCGGAGGCGGACGACGTCGGTGGCCGAGTAATCGCGGGTGACGCCTTCCCAACGCGGGTTGGCGGACCATTCAAGTTCCAGCGCTGCGGCCTGCTGCTCTGCGGACTGCTCTGCGGGTTCAAATGATGCGGTCATTTTTATCTCCTATGTGGTGCCCGGGCCGGCCTCCGCTGCGCCGTTGCTGCGTCGGCCGGCTTGTCCGGGATCTGTATTTCTTTTTCGTAAGTCCTACTTTTCTGCACTTCCAAGAGGGTTACTAGAGGAAAACTATGGAAAGAAATGCACTTCTTCGCGTATTCTCAAGAAATGTCGCCTGTGAGCTGGAATCGCGAAGTAGCATCGCCGTCGTTGTCCGCTGCGTCCCCTGAACTGGACGTCATCAGCCTTGGCCGCCGCGTGCGCCATCTTCGCAAGCAGGCCGGGCTGACGCTGGACGACCTGAGTGCCGCCGTCGGGACCGCGCCGAGCCAGCTGAGCCTGATTGAAAACGGTAAGCGCGAGCCAAAATTGGGGCTGCTTCAGCAGCTCGCTGCGTCACTGAACGTGACCATCGATCAGCTGCTCGGAGCGGAGCCGCCGAGCCGCAGGGCCGCGCTGGAAATCGAGCTGGAACGGTACCAGCGCGGGCCGCTGTACGAATCCCTCAACCTCCCCAAAATCCGCATCAGCTCGCGGCTGCCGCTCGATGTGCTCGAGTCGCAGGTGGGGCTGCTCCAGGAGCTCGAACGCAAACTTAATGAGCAAGTCGCGACGCCGGAAGAAGCCCGCCGCGCGAACGGCGAGTTGCGTGCCATGATGCGCGAGCGCGGTAACTATTTCCCTGAGTATGAGGCGGAGGCGCAGAAGGTCCTCAAAGGGGTGGGTTACACCACGGGTCCACTGAGCCAGCACGTCATTGCGGACATCGCGGAGAACCTCGGCTTTTCCCTTCATCATGTGGGCGATCTACCTCATTCCACGCGGTCCGTGACGGATTTGAAGAACCGCAGAATTTATCTGACGCAGAACCAGCGCCAGGATCACGATCCCCGCTCGGTTCTCCTGCAGGCACTGGGTCACTACGTCCTGGGGCATGAAACGCCGCGGAACTACGGCGATTTCCTGGCGCAGCGGGTGGCCACCAATTACTTCGCCGCGGCCCTGCTTCTGCCTGAGCAGGCCACGGTGGAGTTCCTGCAGAAAGCCAAGGCCGCCAAGGAAATCGCCGTGGAAGATATCAGGGATGCCTTTGCGGTGTCCTACGAAACTGCCGCGCACCGTTTCACGAATCTCGCCACCAAGCACTTGGGCATCACCACGCATTTCCAGAAGACCCACCAGTCCGGCATCATCTACAAGGCCTACGAGAACGACGGCGTCACCTTCCCCCAGGACCACACCGGCGCGATTGAGGGGCAGCCATCCTGCAAAGCGTGGACCTCGCGCGCGGTGTTCGACGTGCCGGACAAGTTCAGCGCCTACAGCCAGTACACGGACACGCCATCGGGCACTTACTGGTGCACGGCGCGGACGGAGCGCTCCGCTGCCGGGGAATTCTCGTTGAGCATCGGAGTGCCGTACCAGCACGTGAAATGGTTCCGCGGCCGGGAAACCACGGCCCGGGCAACCTCCAACTGCCCGGACCCGAACTGCTGCAAGCGTCCGCCGGAGTCCTTGGCCAATGAATGGGCCGGTAACGCCTGGCCCTCCGCGCGCGCACATTCGCACCTGCTTGCCGCGATGCCTCCGGGCGCGTTCCCCGGCGTGGACGAGACCGAGGTGTACTCCTTCCTGGCCGCCCACTCCGAGCGCTGATTCCGTCGCTCGCTCACATCCCCCGCGCTCGAGTGAGACGCTCGCTCACATCCCCCGGGTTTGAGTGCAACGCTCTATCACGTCCCCCGGGTTTGAGTGCAACGCTCTATCACGTCCCCCGGGTTTGAGTGCAACGCTCGCTCACATCCCCCGCGCTCGAGTGCAACGCTCTCTCACATCCCCCGGGTTTGAGTGCAACGCTCTATCACGTCCCCCGGGTTTGAGTGCAACGCTCTATCACGTCCCCCGGGTTTGAGTGCAACGCTCGCTCACATCCCCCGCGCTCGAGTGCAACGCTCGCTCACATCCCCCGCGCTCGAGTGCAACGCTCTCTCACATCCCCCGCGCTCGCTCACATCCCCCGCGCTCGAGTGCGACGCTCGCTCACATCCCCCGGGTTCGGCCGCAGAGTGCGACGCTCCTCCACGCGGAATGTCCAACCGTACTGCGCATGAAGCCGCAGTACGGTTGGAGCATGGTTGATGTTGCGGGGAGTCGCTGGGTAGTCACGGGTGCTGCTGGAACGATCGGCGCTGCCCTTCGCACTGCCCTTTCCGAAATGCGGGTTGACTTGGTATCCACTGATATTCGCCCGGTGTTGCCGGCTGGCCCACATGATGAAATCGTGACGGCGGATCTCAGTGACCTGGGTTTGTTGGAGGAAATGTTCACGGGCGCAGATGGTGTGATCCACCTCGGCGGGATCCCGGATGAGGCGGACTTCCACGACCTGGCAGAGGTGAACATCGTCGGTACCTACCATGTTCTTGAGGCTGCCCGGCGAGCTGGTGTGTCCCGTGTGGTCTACGCCAGCAGCAACCGCCTGACCGGTATGTATCCAGCCGGCGTCGCCGTCTCACCTGGGATGCCGCCCCGGCCGGATGGCTTCTATGGAGTGTCGAAGGTGGCCGGCGAAGCCCTCTGCCGACTGTACGCGGACAAATTCGGGATGAGCACCATCGCGGTGCGCATTGGCAGCTACGAGGTCCGGCCCGGATCCGCGCGTGAGCAGCGGACCTGGCTTAGCCCATCAGACGCGGTCCGGGCGTTCCTCGCCGCAATGACGACAACCGAACGCGCAGCCGTCTTCTACGCAGTGTCCGCGAACACCGACCGGTGGTGGGACCTAAAGGCCGGATACGACGTCGGGTTCCTCCCCGAAGACGATGCTGCCCAATGGGCAGTGCGGGAGGACTTCGATCCCGGCGTGCCTCAGGGCGGGGACTACGCGACCAAGGATTATTCGATCCGGAAGATGCGCCGGTAGCCGGCGCGAAACCGGGTAGGGGACCGGGCAGTGCCTTTGCCTCTGTTTCATGAGGCGGCGACGGCGGCCGAGCTGGAAGCTGCCGATATCACGGCCTTCACGCTCGCCGTCAGGATGGAGCGATCCTTGCCTGCCGCCCAGCGTGTGCCTTGAGCATCGCGGTACTCCATGAGTGTCAGGGCCTCGCTGTCGGCGCCCGCAGTGAGGGAGGTTTGGTGCAGCGAAAGGACATCGATCGGGATTCCATGTTCGCCGAGCAGCTGAGTGACCGCCTCCACGGGGCCGATGGTGTCGTAGCTGCCGCTCCGCTGGATGCCGTCGATGAGGACGCTGACGCGTGTAGTGGTCTTGTTGTTTTCACTTAGGGATCCGAGGTCGAGCAATTCGATGACGTCGGTGCCCAGGTTCAGATAGTTGTCTTCGAAGAGTTCCAGCAGCGTTGCCGCGTTGATTTCGAGTCCGGTGCTGTCGGCGTGCTCCTGTACGCGTCGGGCGAAATCAATCTGCAAGCGGCGCGGCAGTTCGATGCCATAGTCCGTTTCGAGCAGATAGGCGATGCCGCCTTTGCCGGATTGGGAGTTGACGCGAATGACGGCGTCATAGCTGCGGCCGATGTCGGCCGGGTCGATCGGCAGGTAGGGCACCCGCCATTCAAGCCCGCCTTCGGGACGCCCCTCATCAGCCGCCCGTGCACGGTGCTCGGCGAAGCCCTTCTTGATCGCGTCCTGGTGGGTTCCGCTGAACGCGGTGTGCACCAAGTCGCCCACGTAGGGGTGGCGTGGGTGGATTTCGAGGCGGTTGCTGTACTCGACCGTGCGGCGGATCTCGTCGATGTCGGAGAAATCGATCATCGGATCGATGCCTTGGGCATGCAGGTTCAGGGCAAGCGTGGCGATATCAACGTTGCCGG
Source organism: Arthrobacter sp. StoSoilB20 (assembly GCF_019977295.1). Taxonomy (NCBI): domain Bacteria; kingdom Bacillati; phylum Actinomycetota; class Actinomycetes; order Micrococcales; family Micrococcaceae; genus Arthrobacter; species Arthrobacter sp. StoSoilB20. Next base: position 794,695 of record NZ_AP024651.1, read on the forward strand.
TCCGCTCTCCGTTGCCGAAGATGCAGCCCTCCACCCGTTGGGCGCCGGCAAGTATAGCCAGTTCGGCACCGGCGATGCCGGTGCCTCGGTCGTTGTGCGGATGTACGGAGAGGATCACAGCGTCCCGGCGGGCGAGGCCCTTGTGCATGTACTCGATCTGATCGGCATAGACGTTCGGTGTCGCGATCTCCACGGTGGCGGGCAAGTTCAGGATCACCGGACGATCGGGGGTCGCCTCCCACAGCTCAGTCATGGCGTCGCAAAGCTCAATGACGTAGTCGGGTTCGGTGAGGTTGAACACCTCGGGTGAGAACTCAAACCGTACGTTCGGCAGGTGCCCGGCGAATTCGAGCACGTCGCGCCCACCGCTTAGGATCAGCTCCCGCAGCTCGTCCCGGTCCTTATCGAGGACCACATCGCGCCAGACGGGTGCGGTGGCCGTGTACATATGGATCACTACCTGGTTGCGGATGCCGCGGATCGATGCGACGGTGCGCTCAATCAGATCGCGCCGGGCTGGGGTGAACACGACGATCGTCACATCCTCAGGCGCGATGTCAGTCTCAGCGATCAGGCGCACGAAGTCGTAGTCGGTCTGTGACGCGGACGGGTAACCGACCTCGATCTCCTTGTAGCCCATCTTCACCATGAGCTCGAAGAAGCGGCGCTTGCGCTCCGGGTCCATCGGTTCGGCCAGGGCCTGGTTGCCGTCACGCAAATCCACGGGTACCCACAACGGCGCCTGAACCAGGCGACGGGTAGGCCAGTCCCGTTCCGTGAGCGGAACCTCCACGCGGGAATAGACATCGCGATAGCGGTGGGATGGCATTTGCGAGGTTCGCTGGCGGTTCCAAAAGGGCGCGACGGCGGGTACTGGCCCGGCGGGGGTGCAAACGCGGGGGAAATCATTGGTGGTCATGACGTGGGTCCTTCTTCATTTGTTGTAGTCCGAAGACCGGCGCGCGTTTCGACTCCACGTCGGGGAGCCGGTCTGGCTATGCCCCGCCGTGGCGGCGAAGAAGAAGAGGCCCGTAAAGCATGGGTTTACGCTAGCACAACTCCTCAGACAAGTAGATAAGTTTGGGGATAAGGGATGATGGTCCCATGACACAACTGCGCCGCGAACCGCTTGCCGAACAGGCCGCTGAAGCACTTCTGGAACGTATCCGCGGCGGCGAATGGGCACTCGGTCAAAAGCTGCCAGGAGAGACGACGCTCGCTCCGCAGCTCGGCGTAGGCCGGTCCACAATCCGCGAAGCCATACGGCACCTGGCCGGCCGCGGCGTGCTCGCCTCCCGCCAAGGTGCCGGTGTCTTCGTCACGGCGCTCGACGAGCCCGACGATTGGGACCAGGTCCTTCGACGCGCGGACATCGCCGCGGTGATCGAGGCGCGAATCGCGATCGAGGTTGAAGCGTCGGCGCTGGCCGCGGAAAGGCGCACCCCTGCCGACCTCCGGGCCATGAGGCGGGCGGCGGGGGAGCGGGATCTGAACCGCTCGGGCGTGGAGGAACACGTCGACGCGGACACGGTCCTTCACCGCAGCATCATCCTTGCTGCACATAATCCGATCCTCACCGAATTGTTCGACACCTTCACCCCGCGCAGCAGGCAAGCGATGATCGAACTGCTCCGGCGCCGCGGCGAACACGGCAGCGACGCCGATCAACTCACCCACATGCGCATCCTCGATGCGATTACCGGCAGGGATGCGGCAGCGGCAGCCACGCTCACGCGAGAGCATTTGCTCGCGCTCAAGGCAAAACTGCCCTAGTTCTTGCCCGTAGTTTGCCCATCCTGTGCGCGTGCAGCAGTCTTGGCACATGGCCCTTGAACTTCGACCCAATTGCGAATCATGCGATCGGGATTTGCCGCCGGCGTAGCTGGATGCACGGATCTGCACCTACGAGTGCACGTTTTGCGCTGACTGCGTGGATGACCTGCTGCTGAATGTTTGCCCGAACTGCGGTGGCGGGTTCACGCCCCGGCCGATTCGGCCGGCACGCATGTGGCGTGAAGGCTTGTCGCTGGAGAGGCAACCGGCATCTGACGTGCGCCGTGGCCTTTCTTTCAGCATCAGTGAAATCAAGGACTTTGCGGAACGATTGAAAGACATCCCGCCCGCGAACCGCTGACGCGGCAACAAACGGGAGTGGGCCTCAGTGGACCAGCCGGGCCACCAGCACCGCCGCAGCATCCACAACCTCATCGGCCGCACGCTTGGTGGCGCTCAACGCAACCTCCTGCCCGGACACGGTCACGATGTCGGTGATCACAGCGACCGTCAAACGCCCCAGTGTGTCGTCCCGGGTCCCGAGGAGCACGGAATTCTGGCGCACCCATTCACGCCCGCGTTCGCGTCGGAGGACTTCAAAGCCGGGGGGAGTGTCGCCCTCGATGAATACACGTTCCAGGTCTCTGTGCTTCCAGGTGTACTCGAAGTAGCTGCGGCTGCCCACGTTGAACAGCGCCAGGGGATCGTCCTCGCCGCCTTTGCGTGCCTTGGCTACGGCTGCCGCAACAAGCCTTTCGTGCTCGTTCTGGTAGTCATCCCACAGGGCAAGGAAGAGTTCGGTCTTCCCGCCAAAATGGTGATAGAGGCTGCCAACGCTGGAACCTGCGCGGGCCACGATGTCCGAGATGCTCGCATCCGTAAAGCCGTGCTCAACGAACACGGCGGCGGCCGCATCCAGCAGATTGCGTTGGGTGGCGGCGGTCCGGGTCCACTGCCAGGAGCCTGTAGTGGTGGCGGCTTCGGATGTTTTGCGAACCACGCGGGCTCCTCTCGGCGGTAGAACAGACACCGGAGTGTCGACCGGCTATTTTTTGGAATCCTACTCCTGAAAGAATCCACATAGCCAACACATGGTCTTGACTGACTCGTGCAGTACGGGAAATAATTCTGGAAGTCTGTTCTAGAAATACGTATTGCGGCATGTATCCGAATGCTGCGATTTTTGACGTCTGACGCCCCGAAACCCGGGTGCCGTTTTCGCCGTCGGGCTTCAACTGGTTGAATCGCTGTATAGCGCCAACTGGTCGCAGCCAAACAAGCCAGAGAGGAACGCGGCCTGATGTCCGTTTCAAGCAAGTCGTCCGGGATCACGTCGAACAGGTGGTTCAAACCCGTCGCCGTCACCGCAGGAGCTTTGGTGGTGGCACTGATCCTGGTGCTCGTTGCGCAATGGCTCAGGACCCTCCAGCCCGTGCAACAGTTCCTCACTGACTACCCCGGGCACTCTGCCGTTCCGGAAGGCACTCCCACCGGATTCCCGGCATGGCTTGGCTGGCAGCACTTCCTTAACATGTTCTTCATCGTCCTGATCATCCGGTCCGGCTGGCAGGTGCGCACCACCACCCGTCCGGCGGCCAACTGGACCCGGAACAACAAGGGACTCATCAAGACCAAAAACCCGCCCACAAAGATCAGCCTGGACCTCTGGTTCCACCTGACCCTGGATGCACTGTGGGTGCTCAACGGCATCATCTTCATAGTGCTGCTCTTCGCCACGGGCCAATGGTTGAGGATCGTTCCCACCAGCTGGGACGTCTTCCCCAACGCTGTCTCTGCGGGCCTGCAATATGCCTCGCTGAACTGGCCGGTCGAAAACGGCTGGAACAACTACAACAGCCTCCAGCTCCTGACATACTTCATCACGGTCTTTATCGCCGCCCCGCTGGCCATCATCACGGGCATCCGGATGTCCGGCGCCTGGCCCAAGAAGGCGGCGATCAACAAGTTCTACCCGATCGAACTTGCCCGCAAGGTCCACTTCCCGGTGATGATCTACTTCGTGGCGTTCGTGATTGTCCACGTAACGCTGGTGCTGGCTACCGGCGCGCTGAACAACCTGAACCACATGTACGCCTCCAACAACGACTACAGCTGGTGGGGCTTCGGCATCTTCGCGGCATCCATCGTCTTTACGGCGGCTGCGTGGTTCCTGGCCCGGCCCCTGTTCCTGCGCCCGATCGCCTCGCTCATGGGCAAGGTTTCGCGCTGACAAGGACACAAAACAGCCGCCCCGGAATCACTCCGGGGCGGCTGTTTTCGTTTGAGTTCGAACAGCTAGGACATTGCGCCGCCCTGCCACAGGGCATCGAACGGAGCGCCCGAGGACACGCGGTTTTTGATGCCGGCCGTCACGAAAGCCTTCGCAGTGCGCGCAGCTTCCAGAGGAGTGGCACCCTTGGCCAGCTCCGCCGTCACAGCAGCGGCCAACGAGCAACCAGCGCCGGACACGGCAACTTCGCCCACTTTCGGAGCGCGCAGGACTTCCAGCGTTTCGCCGTCGTAGTAAACGTCGACGGCGTCGGGGCCTTCCAGCCGCACCCCGCCTTTGGCCAGGACTGCTGCGCCGCTGATCTCGTGGATGCGGATGGCGGCGGCTTTCAGGGATTCTTCGTCAGCAATGGTCAGGCCCGAAAGCGACTCGGCCTCGAAGTGGTTCGGGGTAACGAACGTAGCCAGCGGCAGTATCTGCGCCTTCAACGCCTGGTCCGTGTCCAGTGCGTGGCCGGGTTCCTGGCCCTTGCAGATCAGGACGGGGTCCAGGACCACGTTGGCAAACGAGCCGGCGGCGAGGGCCTTCTCCACGGTGCTGATGGTTGCCGGGCTTCCGAGCATGCCGATCTTCACTGTATCCAGCACTGACGGTGCGCCCGAAGCGGCACCATAGGCCGCCGTCGTGGCTTCCAATTGGTCTGCGATAACTTGCTGGTCTACCGGCACAAAGCGGTGGTTCCAGTTGTCGTTCGGGTTGAAGGAAACAATGCAGGTGAGGTTCGCGATGCCGAACACTCCGAGTTCCTGGAAGGTTTTGAGGTCGGCCTGCGCGCCGGCGCCACCGGTCGCTTCGGAGCCGGCGATGGTCAAGGCAATGGCAGGGGCAACGGCTGAAGTCATGTCCTCCATTTTGCCATTCGCGCGGCCCCATGCCGATTTCGGGCTGGTCCGCTAACCGTGCAGCGCCCGGTCCGCTAACCGTGCAGCGCCCGGTACGCGGCCTGCGCTGCCGGATGCAAGGGCACGCCGGCGGTGTTAATCAAGGTTTCCGGGCTAAGGAACTGAACGCCCGTGCTGGATTTCGGAACCAGGTCCTGTGCTTGCTCCACCAGGAGTTCAACGGTCTGCCGGACAACATGATCGGCCAGGTCCTTGCGGCACAGGAGCAGGTTGGCCACCCCGACGGTCCACACAGCGGGAGCGGTTCCGTAGCTGCCGGCGGGGATGAGGACACGGTCGTAGAAGAACCCCGAATTGCCCCGAGTCGCGGGAATGAGCTCGGAAAGGTCCAGGAGCCGCACGCCAAAATCCTGCGCCGCGGCGGCTATGGGAGCAGTGGGAACACCCCCGGACTGGATCATCACATCGATGGAACGGTCCTTCAGCGACGCCAGGGCATGGTTCAAACCGAGGTTGACCTGCTGCATGGCGCGGCCCGGGTCGGACAGTCCGGCCGCGGCGATGATTCGCCCGGCCGTCAGTGTGGTTCCCGAGCCCACTTCGCCGACGGCGGCAGTCTTCCCGGCGAGGTCGGCAAAAGTACGGATCCCGCTGTCCTCCCGGACGATGCAGTGGACATAGTTCTGATACACCTTTCCCAGCGCCACGAGCTGCCCGGCGTCAGTGCCGGCGGGGGAGGTTTGAGCGCGGGCTGTGTCCTGCGCGGCGGCGTCCGCGAGCGCGATCGCCAACGTGGCCTCCCCGGAGAGGACCCTTTGGATGTTCTCCAAACTTCCGCCGGTGGTTTGCGCCACGGCCCTTTCAGCCACCCCTTCCCGCTGCAGCAGGTGGGCCAGGAGGGTGGCAAATTCCAGATAAAAGCCGCCCGATTCGCCACCGGCGACCGTGATTTCCTGTGGCCGGTCCTCTGTGGTGCAGCCGGCTGTTGCTGCGAGCAGGGCGCCACCGAGCCCCAGAGTGACGGCGGTTTTGAGGGCGTTCCGCCTCGATACTGCAGCTGGATCAGGCATGCGAACCGTCCCCCGGCCGCGCGAATTCCAGACGGGCCATCAAGCCGTGGGGACTTCGGGTTTCCAGGACCAGCCGCGCCCCGTTGGCTTCGGCCAACCTTTCCACGATGGTCATGCCCAGGCCGTTGCCTGGAATTTTGCTGTGCTGCGGAGCCCGCCAGAACCTGGTGGTGGAGGCAACCAGTTGATCGGCTGGGAGGCCGGGACCGTCGTCGGAAATCTCGACGGCGGTGCCTCCTTGCGCCGGCCGGGTCGCCACGCTGATGCGGGCCCCGGGGGCGTACTTGATGGCGTTGGCGAGGAGTTCCCCGACCATGTGTGCGAGCTCGTCGGGATCGCAGACGATCTGGCTTTCGGGCGCAGGGCCTTCCAGGGTGAGCTCCGAACCGGCGCGGCGGGCAGCCGGCGCAGCCCTCTCCACTTCACCCTGCAGGACCGGGTAGGGATCGATGACGGACAGGCGTTTATGCTCGGATTCAGGCGACTCACGGGCAGATCCTTCAGAGGCGCGGTGTTCGGCGGTAGCCAGCTTCAGCACGCCGTCGAGCATTTCCTCCACCCGCTCAAGTTCGGCCACGACGCCGGCCGCCGCTTCCTTCTCCGGCGCAGACCGCAGGGCGAGCTGCAGCAGGTCGACCCGGAGCCGGAGTGCACCCACCGGGTTCCGGAGCTGATGTGAAGTATCGGCAATGAGCCGGCGCTGGGACTCCATGCTCTGGGTGACGGTCGCGGCCATGGCCGTGAAGGACCGGCTCAGCTCGCGAAGCTCGGGCGGGCCGGCCTCGGGCAGCTGACTGGTTTTGCCGGTGGCTTCGAGCTCATGGACTGCCTTGCCCAGCCGGTGGACCGGGCGCAAAACCCAGGCCGTGATACGCGCGGCGGCCAGCAGGAGCAGCGCCCCCAGCGCCACGGCAGCAAGCACGACGACGAGCCAACGCTCCCGTAGTTTCTGCCGGGCGGCATCGAGGTTGACTTCAAGAACCACCTCGCCGAGTACCTGGCTGGCTGTTCCGAACGACCTGGAGATGAAATCGTTGCCGGTGCCGAAGGCGCGGACCGGATTCAGGGTGGTGTCACTGAGGTTCAGGCTCGCCCGGTTGAGCGCGTCCCTGACCTCGGGTTGGTCCTCGCTGAGGTCCCCTGACCGGAGGGTTTTCTCCTGGAGGCGGATCAGGAGTCCTTCACCATAAAGCTCGGAGTACCGGTCCATTTCCCGCTGGAGTTGGGTGGTGTTGTTGTCCTCGGCGGCGTCGCTGGCGAGCTGGGCGAAGCGGTTGAGGGCGGCCACCCGGTTGATTTGCAGCTCCTGGGTGAGCTCGCGGCCGGCAGATGTGAGGATCACGCTGGACACCGTTGCCACAATGATCACTACCAGCAGGCTCAGGATGCCAAGGACCCGGACTTTCACGGCTGTTCAACCCGGTAGCCGACGCCCCGGACGTTGATGATGAAGCCGGGAAGTTGGAGCTTGGACCTCAATCCTGTGAGGTGTACGTCCAAGGATCTGGAATGCGCCAGGAATGCGTCACCCCACAGTGCGTCCAGGATTTGCTCACGGGTCACCACTGACCCTGCGTTCCTGACCAAGAGGCTGAGGAGGTCGAATTCGGTTGCTGTGAGGGCGAGCTCTTTGTTGCTGACTGATGCGACGCGGCGGTCGAGGTCCACTTCCAGTTCCCCGAGAACTATGGTGTGTGGAGCTTCGGGCCCCAAGCGGTTGGTGCGACGCGTCACTGCCTCGATTCGGGCGAGCAATTCCACCAGCTTCACGGGTTTGACCAGATAGTCATCAGCCCCGGACCGCAGGCCCAGCACCACGCTGCGTTCGTCGTCGCGCGCGGTCAGGATCAGGATGGGGATCTGGGTGACCTGGCGGAGTTTGCGCAGCACATCCAAACCATCAAGGTCCGGGAGGCCAAGGTCCAGCAGGATCACCTCGTGCTGCCGGTGCGCCAGGAGTGCGTCCTCTCCCCGGGACACCCGTGTGTGTTTGTGCCCGGCCGAGGCTACGGCTGCGCTCAAGGCCGACGCCATGGCGTCGTCATCCTCGACGATGAGCACGTGCACTGTCCTGGGTTCCTTTGGCTTGATGGTGTCGGTGCGGGGGTCGCTATGGGTGGTTCATGCGGGGTTCGCTACTAGAGCTTAACGTTGTGAGGCCCGCCCTGCGCCCTTCGGAGTAGCCAAAGTGTGCAGAACGGGCCTCGCAACGCACCCAGGTCAGGCGTCGACGCGATCCTTCGCGCCGCCGTCGTCCGCTGCGCCCTTCGCAACCCAGGCATGGCCCTGCTCAGTATCCAAGTGCGTGGCCTTCTTGTTCTTCAGCGCGAAGATGTACACCAGCAGCGAGATGAAAATGGCCGCCGTGACATACGTGAAGAACATGTCCACCTGGCCCGACTTCTGCAGAGCTGCGCCGATCAGCGGGACCGTGCCGCCGAACAGCGAGTTGGCAATGGCGTAGCCGAGCCCCACGCCAAGCGCACGGATGGATGCCGGGAACAGTTCAGCCTTCACCAACGCATTGATGGACGTGTAACCACCAACCATCAGGAGCCCACCCATCATCAGCAGGAAAGCGATGAAGGGATCCTTGGTGCCGGCCAGCGTGGAGAGCAGCGGCCAAGTGAACAGCACCCCTGTCACACCAAACCAGACCAGGAGCGGCTTCCGGCCGATCTTGTCAGAGAGCATGCCGTACACAGGCTGCAGCAGCATGAAGATGAACAGCGCCCAGAAGTTGATGACGGAAGTGTCGGTCTTGGCGATGCCGGAAGTATCGTTCATGAACTTCAGGATGAAGTTGGTGTACGTGTAGAACGCCACCGTGCCGCCCAAAGTGATGCCGATGCAGATGAGCAGCGGCTTCCAGTGCTTGGTGAACAGCAGCTTCAAGGTGCCTGGCTGTGCCTCGCCCTCAACCTTGACGTGTGCAGCACGGAGCTGATCTGCGGAGAGCGTCTCTTCCATGGAGCGGCGCAGCCAAAGAACAACCAGCGCAGCGACGCCGCCAATGGCGAACGGAATCCGCCAACCCCATGCAGTGAGGTCTTCCTTGCTCATGGTGTTCTGCAGGATCACCAGCACCAAGAGGGCAAGCATTTGCCCGCCGATCAACGTGACGTACTGGAAACTGGAGAAGAAACCACGCCGCTTGGCCGTCGCGGCCTCGGACATGTAAGTGGCACTCGTGCCGTACTCGCCGCCCACGGAGAAGCCCTGCACACAGCGGATGAACACCAGCAGGATCAAGGCCCACAAGCCGATCACGTCCTGCGTCGGCAAGACGGCGATGGCGAACGAGCCCGCCGACATCATGGTCACACTCAGCGTCAGTGCAGCTTTGCGGCCCTTCCGATCGGCGTAACGGCCGAAGAACCAGCTTCCGATCGGACGCATGAGGAACGACGTCGAAAAGACAGCCATCGCCTCAAGCCCGGCCTGGAGATCGTCCGAGGAGTTGAAGAAGTGCGACTGGAAATACGCCGCGAAAACGGTATAGACGTAAAGGTCGAACCACTCCACGAGGTTGCCCGCGGAGCCCTTGAGGATGTTGCTCACGGCCTTGCGTGTCTGGGCGGCTTCGCTCAGGGGCGCAGCTTGTTGGGTGCTCATCAATGAACCTTCCTGGACGGCAGCGTTTTGCCGCGGCCGTGTCTTGCATGAGTTCGTTCTGTCCATGAAGCGGGTGCTCATGGCGTCCTTGCGCATGGCTCTTCGTCGACTAAGAAAGGTCCTCCAAGGTGAAAGAGGACATGTTCCAAACTATGGGTGATGCACGGCACAGCCCTAGCCTGGAAGGGATTTCCTAACACTTCCTTAGGTTTTCGGCTGGGGTGGGGGCGGTTTCGGAGTCGGCGTTAGAGCTGGACTTGCGTCTGACCGGCCTTGCGTCCGGACCGGGCTTGCGTCTGGACCGGGCTTGCGTCTGGACCGGGCTTGCGTCTGGACCGGGCTTGCGCCTGGACCGGGCTTGCGTCTGGACGGGGTGTTGTGTCTGGACCGGGCTTGCGTCTGGAAGGCTCGACGGCGGTGGTCGGCCAGCGGCCTGTCGTCACCGCCGCCCCGTGGTCGCTTTGCCGACGCTCGCTCACATCCCCGGTGTTGGGATCGATCGCTCTCTCACATCCCCCCGGTTTGGGTGCGTCGCTCCTTCACATCCCCTTGGTTTGGGTGCGTCGCTCTTTCACATCCCCTTGGTTTGGGTGCGTCGCTCTTTCACATCCCCTTGGTTTGGGTGCGTCGCTCCTTCACATCCCCCGGTGTTGGGGTGCGTCGCTCTTTCGCATCCCCCGGTGTTGGGGTGCGTCGCTCTTTCGCATCCCCTTGGTTTGGGTGCGTCGCTCTTTCGCATCCCCTTGGTTGGGGTGCGTCGCTCTCTCAGGTCCCCGCGCTGGGGATCCACAGGTTTCGATGAGTCAAAGGCGAACTACACGATAAGCGTGGACGCTTCGTTGATGCGCACGAGCTTCCACGCGGCGAGGCGGCCAACACCGGCTGCCAGAGCAATTGACGACGAGAAGAGAATCGCACCAGTCGATGAAAGTCCCCCAAAAGGGACGCACATGAGCAAGGCTCCGCCGAAAAACACGGAAACGTGAACCCACTGATTCCGGACAGGACGCAGGACCACGCCGAGAAGGGCCCCTACCGCCGCGCCGATTGCCCAGGCCGGGAGCAGGCTGTAAACGAAGAAAATAATGGCCCATCCCGGTGCTTGGATTCCCCAAAATACGCAAAAGGTGACGTGCGCTATGGCGATTCCCGTGGCCAGCCCCTTGCCGCCGAGTACTACCCGGTCCCTGGACGCGTACCGCCACCCGGCCGCGGTGTGTGGCCTCGCAAGCCCGTACTCGTCCTCGTCGGTCCATGGTTCCTGGTTCATAAGTACCTCCAAGTGAGGGGAGAGGGGATCGGCTGAGGCGCCGATCATATGAGAGACGGTTTGGCTAAAGGCTCGATTAGCAGACCGATGGTTGTCCGTTGATGTGGACGAGCTTCCAGATGCCAGGCGGTCGGTACCGGCTGCGAGCGCGATGGAGATCGGCAGTCCCCGAGGATGTGCGAGAGGGTTGGGGCTGGAGGGGTAATCATGTGCGAGAGGGTTTGGGCTGGAGGGGTGGTCATCTGCGAGAGGGTCTCGGCTGCCGATGCCCGATCTGGTTGAGGGCACCGGCCAGGGTTGGGTATTCAAACGCGAAGCCGGCGTCGAGCAACTTCCGAGGCTCCACCCAGCGGCTCTTCAGCACCAGCTCGGTCTGGGTCCGGATGAGGACGGCTCCGGCCTCGAGCAGCCAGGCGGGCGTCGGAATTCCAAAAGGTACGCCCAAACTCCTCCGGACCAGCGACATCAATTCGCGGTTGTCCACGGGGTAAGGCGTCGCCGCGTTCACAGGACCGGACAGCTCGGCGTGATCGTGAACGAACAGCACCACGCGGTACAAGTCCTCCACATGGATCCAGCTGAACTTCTGCGTGCCGGGCCCCATATGCCCACCCAGACCCAACCGCGCAAGGTTGTGGAGGGGTTCCATGACGCCCCCGGCTCCCAACACAATGGCAATTCGAAGCGGCACTTTCCTTGTACGGGGAACACCGGCCGCCGCCAACTCGTCCTCCCATGCGCGGGCCACGTCGACGGAGAACCCAGTACCCAACTCGCCCGAAGCCTCAGACTGCGGCTGGTCTTCAGCATGCCGGTAGATTGTGCCCGTACTCGAGTTGATCCATGTCCGGGGAGGTTCGGCACACGCAGCAACCGCCCGGCCCAACGCACGTGTCGTCAAAACCCGGGAGTCCAGAATCTCCCTCCGGTGCCGCTCGTCGTAACGGCAATTCACGGATCGTCCGGCGAGGTTCACCAGCAGTTCGACGCCGTTCAGCACCTTGGCGATAGCGCCGTCGTCGTCCCATTGTGCGTCAGCCGAGGCGTCCCGCCCAACCGTCCTGACATGCCAACCGTCAGCAATAAACCGCCGCGTGAAGTAGCTGCCAATGAACCCGCTAGCACCGGCGATCACCACAGTCCGCGGCATCACGAGTCTTCCTTGACGCTGCGCACGAGCCCCAGAACGTCGTCGAAGACTTTGCTGACTCCGGGGATTTTCGCCAGGGACAAGCCCCGAGCCAGAAGGGGAGCCGCGCCATCGATCAGCTTTCGCGTGCGGCGCTGCCCTTGGGAGCGGTCGTAGACCCAGAACAGTGCGACGCCCATGTACGCCAGCCACAACAATTCGGGCAGATCCCCTCGCAGCTTCTTCGCGACGGCGGGCGAGGAACCTTCGACGGCGGACCGGAAGATCGCGAGCGAGGCCTCGCGGGCGGCGGTGGAAGCCTCGCCGAACGGGTTGACGGGCGACGTCGGCCGGATCGCCGTCGCGATGAAATCGGCACCGAACTGGTGGTAGGGCGCCATGACGTCGATGCCGGTGTGCAGCACTGCTTTCAGGCGGCCCCCGAGGTCGTGAACGCCTTCCAGTGCCTGTGCTGCAACGACTGCGTGCTCATCCTGTACCTGGAGGTAGAGCTCCTGGACGAGCTCATCTTTCGAGCCGAAGTAGTAATAGGCGTTCCCCACGGACACCCCGGCCTCCTGCGCGATGGCACGCATGGTGGTCTTTTCGAAGCCGATCTCACGGAACATCTTCAGCGCGACGTCGGCTACCAGTTGGCGGGTTTGCTCACTCTTTGCTGCCATGGAGTCGCTCCTCAGGAAGTTTTTGAACGTGTTCAAGTTTGAGTATGCCACATTTCTGAACGTGTTCAAAAGGTGATGTGAGTGAGCGTTGGGGGGATGCCCGGGGGAGGTGGATGAGGGTTGGTGGGGAAGCCCGGGGGAGGTGGATGAGGGTTGGTGGGGAAGCCCGGGGGAGGTGGATGAGGGTTGGTGGGGATGCCCGGGGGATGTGAGTGAGCGTTGGGGGGGATGCCCGGGGGAGGTGAGTGAGGGTTGGTGGGGATGCCCGGGGGATGTGAGTGAGCGCTGGCTGAAGGAGTGGGAGAATGGAACCGGTGCCGGGCCGGATGCCCCACCAACCACAGTGCTAATACAGCGGGGCGCCCTTTCGGAAAGGAGCCTGCGCGAACCACTAAGAAATGGATGACCCATGCCCTCGCCCTCAGGCTCCAGTACTTTGAGCAAGCCCGCGCCGCGCTTCGCTTCGATCGGCTCCCCGTATTTCGGCATCATGCTGGCCATCATGGCCGTGGTGCTGATCCTGTCCAACATCGGCGCTTCCAAAGGGGTGGTTCTCGGACCGATCATCACCGATGGCGGGTTCTTCCTGTTCCCGATCGCGTACATCCTGGGCGATGTGATGAGCGAGGTTTATGGCTTCAAAGTTGCGCGCAAGGCCATCATTACCTCGTTCGCACTCTCGGTGTTTGCCTCCCTCTGCTACTGGATCATCATTGTGCTCCCCGGCTTCAGCGACGAGTACGGCACAAGCAAGCAGGCCGCCATCGAAGGTGCGCTTGGACCCGTACCGCAGATCGTTCTCGCCTCGCTGCTGGCCTTCCTTGCCGGACAGACCATCAACTCCTGGATCCTGGTGAGGATGAAGGCCCGCACCGGTGAAAAGAGCCTGTGGGCACGACTCATGGGCTCCTCCGTGGTGGGCGAATTGGTGGACACCCTGATCTTCTGCAGCATCGCGGCGTCGGTCATCGGCATCACGGACTTCGGCTCATTCCTGAATTACGCCCTGGCTGGTTTCGTCTACAAGACGGCCGTGGAGTTCCTGTTCGTACCCGTTACCGTGCTGGTGGTCGGCTGGATCAAGAAGCGCGAGCCGAGCTACGGGGCAGCGGCAGCCTAGGCTTGGGCTGGCCCGGCGCTGAGTTCACCGGAAGACGCCCAGGACGCGGGAGCTGTACGAGATCGCCGGAAAAGCCCGGCGACCTCGCGCGGCTCCCGCGTGTTCGCGCAGTCCGGCGTTCTCGAAAACCAGTGAGACGCAGGACTCTCGAAGGACGCCCGGCTCCTGTCACCTACGGAGGGCCTTCAGAACCCGCGCTTTGAACTCCTGCTCCTGAAAAAGGTCGCGCCATTCGACGCGGATGAAGGACCATCCGTCCTCAACAAGTGCCTTTTCCCGGCGTCGTTCCTCAAAGATCACGCGGTCCGTGCGTTCGTACCTGAAATACTTGACCTCACCGTCGAACTCAAGGGCAACCTTTTCCTTTTTCCATGCGAAGTCCATCCGGTGGCGGCCAATCCTGCTTTGCACCTCCACCTGAGCCGCGGGCATGGGCAATTTGAGGCGGGCAAGCAGTTCGCGGGTCAAAGTCTCCCCAGGGGATTCGGACAGGGGGTCAGCATTAGCCAAGCACCTCTGCAGGGTTCGGACTCCTCGGCGTCCGGACAAGGAATTCGCGTGGGCGTGCATGAGATGCTTGTCCGCTCCGAGCCGCAGTGCGTGGTCCATGATGATCAACGCTTGCCTATAGTTCAGGGTCCTGGCACAGTCCACGGTGGTTCGTTCCAGATCGGTGACCTTTAGGTACTCCACTGTGGTGATCTGCGAGGGAGTCAATCGCAGCTTGTGTCCGCGAACATCCTTGCCGAGTCGCTCGCTGGATGGGTTGGACGGAAGCGCGACGTGGATGGTTTGATCCACGTTCCAAAGAAACAGCCCGTGCAGCCTGGCCGCGGACGTGTGGCTGTAGACGTAGCCACCGTTGGACGTGGTTAACGTTCCGTGTGCATGCGCGTGGATCAGTTGCTTTCCCCGGACGTCGTCCGGCTGCTTGTCCCACGCCGCGCGACGTATATAGCACCCTTGCCGCACACGGAGGAGGTCACCTTGCCGCACCAGTGCGCCGATTGCGCGTGAACTGAGTCCCAGTTCATTGAGCTGCTGGGTGCGCCAGAGCGTTCCCAGCTGTGGGAGGGCGGTAGCTTGTTTCTGACTCATCTACCCAGCCTCGGTCACGCGCACAGCCGAAAGTAGCCCCCGCCGTCGTTATGTGGACAACGCGCGAGATCGCCGGACCTTTACCGGGGACGCCGGGCCTGTGCGGGATAGCCGGACAGGCCCGGCGATCCCGTTCACCTCCGGCGATCTCGGCGCGCCTGGACGTGCTAGGAGTAGTACCGCCCCAAGGTCTCGGCCTTGAACTCGAAGAAATCCCCGGATTCGATGGCCAAGCGGGCGTCGTCCACCATCTTCACCACGAAGCGCTCGTTGTGGATGGAGATCAGGGTTGCCGAGAGCATTTCCTTGGCCTTGAACAGGTGGTGGATGTAGGCCCGCGAATAGTTCAGGCAGGTGTAGCAGTCGCAGCCGTCCTGCAGGGGGCCGAAATCGGTCTTGTACTTGGCCCCGGACAAGTTGAACCGGCCAAACGGCGTGTAGAACGCAGAGTTCCGCGCCACCCGTGTGGGGGAGACACAGTCAAAGGTGTCGGCGCCGTTCTCGATGGCCGTGAAGATGTCATCCGGTTCGGAGATACCCAGCAGGTGGCGCGGCTTGTTTTCGGGCAGTTCCTCGTTGCACCAGCGCACAATCGTGCCAAGGTTTTCCTTCTCCAACGCCCCGCCGATCCCGTACCCGTCAAACGGCATGGCCCCCAGATCCTGGCAGGCCTTGCGCCGCAGGTCCTCGTACTGGGCGCCCTGGATCACGCCGAACAAAGCCTGGTATGGCTTGCCCGCACGGGATGACGTCAACGCAGCGTGCTCTTCCAGGCAGCGCAAGGCCCAGAGCCGCGTGCGCTCGAGGGATTCCTCCTGGTACGCCCGCGAGTTCTGCAGCGTGGTGAGCTCATCGAAGGCGAACATGATGTCCGCTCCGATCTGGTGCTGGACCTGCATGGAAATCTCGGGGGAGAAACGGTGCCTGTCCCCGTTCAGGTGGGATTTGAACCAGACGCCGTCGTCGTCGATGTGGGCGAGCCGTTCCTTGCCGGGCGCCACTGCGTCGTCGGGCCCGGAAGAATCCACGTTCTTCATGTCAATCACTTTTTTGAACCCGGAGCCAAGGCTCATGACCTGGAATCCACCGGAGTCGGTGAAGGTGGGGCCCGACCAGTTCATGAACGCACCGAGTCCGCCGGCGGCGTCGAGGATTTCAGGTCCCGGCTGCAAGTAGAGGTGGTAGGCGTTGGCAAGGACAGCCTGTGCACCGAGTTCGGCAATGGACTCCGGGAGCACGGCTTTGACGGTCGCTTTGGTCCCGACGGCAATGAAGGCGGGCGTCTTGATGGTCCCGTGCGGGGTGGTGATGGTGCCGGTGCGGCCAAGGAAAGCGCCGCCGTTGGCGTCCACTTGGGCGTCCGACGGCGAACACGTTTCCGTCAGGCGCTTGCCCACCGAGAACGAGAACTCCGATTGCCGGGCAGCCAAGCCAGGCAAGCCAGACGGTCCCGCCAAGCCAGCCAAGCCAGGCGAGCCAGGCGAGCCAGCCAAGTCAGGCAAGGCCGGGGTCGTGGAAGATGCAGAAGCAGAAGCGGAGGCAGGAACGGAAGCTGGCACGGTATCAAGTGTGCCAGCTTTACCGGGAGCAGCCTGTCGAAAAAGCCCTAAGCCCCGGAGTTCGCGGCCTTCCAGTTGTCCCACGATGACCGGATGTCAGCCAAGGTGTGCGCCCCCAAACCGTACGTGGAGGCAATCACCATGGATCCGCCGTCGGGCCTCTTTTCCGGAATCGGCAACTGCTCCGCGACGATCAAGAGTCCGTCGCCGTGCTCCGCGTAGCTGTGGACGGTGAGGCCCACCTGGTGCCGGCTCTTGAACCAAACCTTGCCGGATATCTTCTCTCCGGTGGCAAGCGTGAGCGAGTACTCCTCCCCAACGGGCGGCAAATCGCCCATGCCGAGTTTTTCAATGGCCGGCCCGCCTTTGCCTGGAACGGAGATGAAGTGGGTCCGGCGCTGCCCGTGGGGATGCCGTTCCAAGGCAAAGCGGAGCTGATGCAGGAACGTGAGCCACCCCTGGGTGATGTCTTCGTCCCACTCAGCCCATTCGGAATCGTGGTCCAGGGCGGCCCTGGTGATCTTCACTTCCGTGCCGCCGGAAACGGGGTGGAGTTCGAAGACATCCCCGCCGTTGACGGTCAGGCTGGTGTGATCCGGCCCTTCCACGACATCGGTGTTGAAGTAGATCTGTTTGATTTCGTCGGTGAGGTCATCAGCTTCCCAGCCGTGCCATTGAGCCACCAGCGACGGTTCGCGCAGCATTGTCCAAACCTGCTGCGCGTCGGCATTAATTACAACGCTCAGATTGTTCGTCATGGCCCCGAATCTACCGCCGTTCGTGTCCACAAAACAGGCCTTGATCTTCCTGGATAAACCGGGCAGGGGAAGTCAGGCGCGGACCGATTCGAGTTCGTTGCCGATCCGACGGGCCAACTCTTCCTCACCGATGGTCTTGGATCCACCGTGCGCGCGGAGGAACATGAGTGCTTCGAGCCTGAGGAACCGCCATTCACGCTCGGCTTCGTGGTTGCCGTTATCGATCGCGCGGAAGATTTCTTTGTCATAGAGATTGGGTTCGTTCAGTGAGCGCTGCCTGACCCGGGCGTTGATCCTGGCCTTGAAGGGATCTTCCTCCTGGGATTCGGGGGCCCGCAGCAGTTTCTCGTAAACGGCTGCACGATCGCTTTGGCCCGCTTCGCGGCAGATGAAACTGGACAGCGCCAGAGCACGTTCAATTGATGCCCATCGGTCCAGGTTGCCGTCGAAAGGAAGGACGTTCAGCAGATCGGCAACGGCCAGCGCATGGTCCGGGTCCCGCAGCACGATGCAGAGGTCGAACGCCAGGTTGCTGAGGTCCCGGAGGCAGCTTCCGGACTTGGTGTTGATGCCCTTCGTCAGGCGGTCAGCGAGGACCTGCACACCGTTTTTGCCCTTGTGGTTGGCGGCCGCGGCACTCACCACGGCCTCCGGAGTGCCCTCCGGTTCAGGGATCAGGGCAAGTTCTTCGGGGCTGGGTCCGGTGTACGACGGTGGCGTTTCCGGGCGTGGAGGCACGACGACGGCGGGTCCGGCCTGGGTGTCTTCGTCGCGCCCTGCGGAGGTGCTGGAGTCCGGGGTGCTTGCGTCGGCGGTGTTGGAGCCGGCGACGTCGGAGTCGGCGGTGCTCGAGTCGACGGTGCTTGCGTCGGCGGTGCTTGAGCCTGCGGTGCTTGAGCCTGCGGTGCTTGAGCCTGCGGTGCTCGAGCCTGCGGCGTCGGAGCCGTCCGGGTCCAGTGCAGGGCCAACCCCTGCTCCGTCACCCACGGGCACACTGGACCCAACAGCGATCCGCACCGTGCCGCCGTCGACCATTGTCACCAACAGCATTGCGGCAACGCCGTAGTCGTCGTCCTGCACCTCGATGCCGGCGATTTCAGCGGCTGGCCCGTCCCCTGGCGGGTAGAGAAAATCTCCGGGCCGCAGGTCCCCAGCCTGCTTCTCTCTGTACTGCTGTGTGGCTGGGCTGTGAGTCATCGGAAGTCCTTTGGTTCTCTTGGGGTCCGCCGTCCAGTCTACAAAGACCAGCCGGCGCGGGGGCCGGGACCCGCTAGAGAACGATGCCCGAGAAAGCCAACGCCTGGCGCACGAGGTTCCCGCGGCCGCCGTCGAATTCCTGCTGGACGTTCTCGCCCAACACTTCCTGCGGCGTCATCCAGGTCAGTTCCAGGGCGTCCTGGCGCGGCTCGCATTCGCCGGTTACGGGGATGATGTAGGCAAGCGAAACAGCGTGCTGGCGGTCATCGGTGAAGCCTGTCTGCGACGGGGCCGGGAAGTACTCGGCCACCGTGAAGGGAACGGGGCTGATGGGCAACTGCGGAAATGCGAGGGGGCCGAGGTCCTTTTCCATGTGGCGCAGGAGGGCGGCACGGATGGTCTCGCGGTAGAGGACGCGGCCGGAGACGAGGTAGCGGACCATGTTTCCGTCGGCGTCGCCCTGGAGAAGCGTGCCAACCTCGTTCACATAACCGAGCGGATCCAACCTGACCGGAACAGCCTCCACGTAGACCATGGGGAGTCGGCCGCGGGCTTCGAAGAGGTCTTCATCTGAAAGCCAGCCTGGATACGGGTCGGGTGTACGTACGCTCATGGTTAAGTTCTACCCCATCCCCCGCCGAACTTCCTTGGAGGCGTCGCCGTAGCTGCGGGGTTACGCTCTCGGCGGTATTGGAGGGCCGGAATGGACGCGGGCGGTTCCCTGGATGCTATGCGCGCAAGGATTCTACGCCGCCGGTGCCTGCCGGAGTGGTTCGATCACAATCGACGCCGGCGCAGCGCCACCTGAGGCATCCGGGTTGGCGACGTACAGGACGTCGTCGCTGATCCTGGCCTCGATGTTCGCTTCGCTGAGCCGGCGCAGCAGCGGTTCCAGGCCGCCGTCGTACTCAAAAGCGAGGTCGCCATGGGTGCTGGCTGCGCCGTGGATGATCCTCAGGATCCCGCCGTTCTTGGTAGTGAAGGTGGCTGATTCATCGTCCTCCGAACGGGGCCGGGCTCCGATGTTCCGCAGGTCGTTCGCTGCCAGGCCAACCAGGGGGCTGACCCAGGTGGCTACCACCGTCAGGGCGGAGTTGGCGTCGGCGGAGGTTGCCCACGTGCCATCTACTGCACGGCTGGCGGGGAAGGCGAAGAACCCGAATCCGTCCTCGGCAGAGATCTGCACCGTGGGCCCGTCCGGGGTTTCCTGGACCTCTGCCTGGGTGCCGGCTTCCTCGGTGCGGCGCGCGAACTCCTCCAGGTTCCCCACCTCCACCCCGAAGATCGTGGAGCCATCCAATGGGTGTCCGTGCTCCACGGCCCCCACCGCGAGGCGACCCGAACCGGCGTCGAACTCCCACCACCCGGCGTCGTCCACAGTCTTGACCAAACCCAGCGCTTGGAGGAGCTCGGCCCAGGGCCCGGGCCGGGACGTGTAGTGGGTGGGTCGGGATCGCAGCATGGGTCCTCCTGGAGTGGGCGGTCAGTTCCCAGCCTATGCCGCGTGGCCTTGTCAGGGGCGGGCTCTTTCACAGCAGAATGGACCCATGCCCCTTGAGCTCCCGGAACTCCTTGTCAAAGACGGCGCCGCGTGGCGTGAATGGCTTTCAGTGCACGCCGCCGAGAGCCCGGGCGTGTGGCTGATCCTGCACAAGAAGGGGGGCAGCATCACCGAATTGGATTACGACGCCGCCCTGGATGAGGCCCTGTGCTTCGGCTGGATCGATGGCCAGTCGAAAAGCCGCGACGACCAAAGCTACATGCAGCGGATGACCCCGCGGGGCCGCAAAAGCATCTGGTCGGCCCGGAACGTGGGGCACATTGCCCGGCTGGAATCCGAGGGCAAGATGACCGACGCCGGACGCGCCGCCGTCGCCGCTGCCAAGGCCGATGGCCGCTGGGAAGCTGCCTACGCCGGACCTGCCGACGCCGTTGTTCCGGAGGACCTCGCCGCAGCCATCGCCGCCGTGCCCGAAGCCCAGGCGATGTTCGACGTCCTGACCTCCCAGAACCGCTTCGCCCTGATCCACCGCACCAACGGCGTGAAGCGGGCAGAAACCCGGGCCCGCAAGATCGCAGGGTTCGTGGAGATGCTGGCCAGGCACGAAACGCCGTACCCCCAGAAGCAACGTCCGGCCTAGCCCGGGCTTGCCGGCGTGAGGGTAGCTGCTGCTTCGAACGTCATCCACGCCTGAAGCTGGGTGGAAAGTTCGACGGCGGCACCCGGCGGATACGTTTCGGCCGCCGGTCGCAGGGGGTCGGGAGAGAAAAGAACCGCCGGTTCTCCGTCGCGGTCTTTGGTGCCGCGCAATTCAGGAGCTTCGCGGCGGCCCGACCAGAAACCGGCGGCCGTTGCGTGCACCAGCCCCCGGGCAGTGTCCCGGGCCGTTGCGGGCAATCGCTGATCCCGCGCTGCAACTGCCAGATAGCGGACCAGGATGCCGGTGAACAGTCCACCGTCGCCGGTCCCGTCTCCACGGATGACGCGCGTGCCGGGAACTGTCAGCTCGCGGGACACTGCCTGCACCAGCTGGGCGGCGCGCTCCAGGTTCTCCCGGCCACCGAGTTCCAGCAAGGCACCAAGAACCGGGCCCTGGTTGTAGGTGTACACGGCGTCCTCGAGGACGGTTTCACCCCGGCGGATCCGGAGGCCATCCATGTAGACCCCACGTTGGGGGTTCAAGAGCCTGCTGTTGAGCCAGTTCACCAGCGACTGGGCCCGTTCGCTGCGGCCGGTCCGCGCAAAGTAGAGCGCCACGGGAGCTGTAGCCGGGGTGTTCTTGAAGTCCCGTGCGGTGCTCCAGAATGTTCCTCCGCCGAGGTCGTCCGTAGAGGCGGAATCGAACTGCAACGTCAGCCTCTTGCGGACGTACGCATTGCGTCGACGGCCCGGGTTCCTGGTTTCCTCGGCCAGCTTCTCCAACCGCAACGTCGAGAGCGCCAGCCAGGCCATGTCGTCGTAAAAGTGGTTCTCGAACCTCAACAGGTTCCGCAGCCGGATGGTGGTGACCAGTCGCGAAGCCAGCCGGCCCGCGCTGGGGCGGGAGGCGCCGTCGAACTTTGTTGCCGCAGCCAGCTCGCGGCGGCCGGCGTCCACCAGACAATCAACATAGTGTGCCTGCCACCAGTAATGCCAAGGACCGGCGATTTGGCGGAGGGGTTTCGTGGGGAGGGTGACCGCCCCGATGTGCGTTCCGGGGAGGAAACATAGGCGCCGGCCGAAGGTCCGCGTGACTGAACGGGCGGCTTGGTTGGCGCGCGATGCCCACTCGCCCGGGTCTGTGGAGGGCAACGGCTGGTCGGCAGGATAAGCGTCGGCTGGCATGGCCCCAGCCTATCGAGGGTGCGCTGGCTCCCAATTCCAGTTAACATGCATTAACGGATTTTGGCTCTGCATCAAGTCTGCATCAAGGAGGATGGATGGACATCAAGGGTACGGTCGCGCTGGTTACGGGTGGGGCCTCAGGGTTGGGAGCCGCCACCGCAAAGCGGTTGTTCGACGCCGGTGCGTCGGTAGTGCTGGTCGATCTGCCGCAATCGGCGGGTGAGACCTACGCGGCAGAACTGAATGCCTCCGGCGCCGATGCCCGGGCCGTTTTTGTCCCCGCCGACGTCACCAATGAACAACAAGTCCAGGCCGCCGTCGACGCTGCCGCAGCCCTTGGGCCGCTGAGGATCGTGGTCAACTGCGCCGGAATCGCCACCCCCGGCAAGGTCTTGGGACGCGACGGCGTACTGCCCCTGGAAACGTTCAACAAAGTCATCCAGATCAACCTGGTGGGGACTTTCAACGTGATCCGGCTCGCCGCCGCAGCCATGGTCGAAACCGAGCCGGTATCCACTGAACTGGGCGGGCCCGAGCGGGGCGTCATCATCAATACCGCCTCGGTTGCCGCCTTCGAAGGCCAGATCGGACAGCCTGCCTATGCTGCGTCGAAAGGTGCGGTGGCTGCGATGACCCTGCCGCTGGCACGCGAATTCGCGCGTTCGCTCATCAGGGTGGCCACCATCGCGCCAGGGATTTTTGAAACACCCATGATGGCCGGACTTCCGCAGGCTGCGCAGGACTCCCTGGGACAGCAGGTGCCGCACCCGGCGCGACTGGGCCGTGCAGCGGAATACGCCCAATTGGCCGCCCACATCGTGGAGAACGCCATGCTCAACGGTGAAACAATCCGGCTGGACGGCGCCATCCGCATGGGTCTCAAATGATGGGCGACTACAGCGGCGACACGTCTGCCGGGAGCGCTGCCGGTGCCTCTGCCGGGGGCGCCGGTGGCACTGCCGGGGGCGCCGGTGGCGTGTCTCCTTCCTCGGTGGCAGACCTGCCCACCGCCGACTTCTTCGACTTCGAGTCCTTGCTCAGCGTCCAGGAACAGCGGAAACTCAACGAACTTCGGGCTTTCCTGGCTTCTGAGATCGCACCCTATGCCGGGCAATGGTGGGAGAAGGCCGAGTTCCCGGAACACATCCTGCCCAAGATCGCAGCGCTTAGGCTCAGCGCGCCGGCACAGCGAGGCTACACCCATCTGTTCGCCGGCCTGGTCATCGCCGAAATGACCCGGGTAGATACCTCGATTGCCACGTTCTTCATGGTCCATCACGATCTTTTCGTGGAGTCGCTCTACGACTTTGGCAGCGACTCACAACAGGACCGCTACCTCGACGACGCCTCCAACCTGCGCACCACCGGCGCCTTCGCGCTCACCGAACCCAACCACGGGTCCGACGTCGCAGGTGGCATGGAGACCACGGCCCGGAGGATCCGCCAGGCAACTTCCGACGGCGGCGACTACTGGGTGCTCAACGGTGCCAAGCGCTGGATAGGCAACGGGACGTTTTGCGACTACATGCTGGTGTGGGCCAAAGACGAAGCCGACGGAGCCGTACGCGCATTCATTGTGGACGCGACCTTGCCGGGAATCACCCGGAGCCGCATCGAGAACAAAATCGCATTGCGGACCGTGCAGAACGCTGACATTCGCTTTGTTGACGTACAGGTCGCCGAGGCTGACCGCTTTGCCGGGATCAGCAGCTTCTCCGACACCAACCACCTGCTGCGCGGCTCCCGGATCATGGTTGCCTGGCAAGCGGTAGGCCAACAACTGGCCGCGTTCGACGTCGCCCGGCAGTACGCCGTCGAACGCATGCAGTTCGGAAAGCCGCTCGCCAAGTTCCAACTCATCCAACAACACTTGGTGGACATGCTGGGAAACGCGGTAGCCAGCATGGGAATGATGGTCAGGATCGCCCAGCTTCAGGAAGACATCTCCACGGACGCGCAAGGCGTTCGCCACGGCGGGGCAGACATGGCCCAAGTGGCTCTCGCCAAGGCCTACTGCAGCGCCCGGATGCGGGAGAGCGTGGCTTTGGGCCGGTCCATTCTGGGTGGGAACGGAATCGTCACCGACTACCGGATCGCCAAAATCTTTGCCGACGCCGAAGCCATCTACACCTACGAGGGCTCCTACGAGATCAACTCGCTGATTGTGGGCAGGGCAGTAACCGGGGTTTCAGCGATCACCTAGGGTCCGGGCGGCCATGGTCGGGTTCTTCACTCTTGGGGAAGTTTCTCGCCGGCTTCCACCCGTACATCAATTGAATTGCCCCGCACCGGCATGGGGCACGTCCCGTACGGAGTGAAGGCGCTGGGGTAGTTGATGCTGCGGTTGAAATCGATCACCACCGAGCCATCGGGGCGGGGCTTCGGAATGAAGACCTTTCGCCACTCGTCCGTCGTTTGGCCATTGGTCTCATCGTGGAAGGTCACGTTGAGGGCACCCAGTTTCTCTTCCTCCGCATGGAGCCGGACTTCATGGGGGACACCCGGGACCCGGAAAACCACTTCACCCACGGAGCGGTGGACCCCGTCCACCAAAGGGTTGGCAGTGCCGATGGGAACATCCCGGGGCTCGTCATACGCTTCGAAACGTCCCTGAATGACCCAATCCGGGTTGTAGTCGTAGCTGGGAACACCCTGAAACTCCGTCAGCACGGGAGAGCTGTTGTCACGGGTTCGGATGGCGTACTTGTCCGCACGCATGGCGAGTTCAACCACCACTTGCTTGCCGTCGGCGCCACCATACTGAACCCACATCAATGACTCTTCGTCCTCAAGAGCTGCGCTGATGGTCCCTTCGACAGGCTCTCCTGTGGCCACGAACGTTAAGCCGTCCGCTGCGCTCGCCGACAGAAAGGCGGTAGTTCCGTCGGTAGACCAAAGACCGGGCGCGAGTTCTACTTCGCTCGGGTCCGGTTCCAGCCACTGGAACGAAGTCAGGGTCAGCCAGCCGTGCCCGGAAGCCAGCGCCGAGTGCCGGCCTGCACGGAACCGCTCCCAACGGGCAAGCTGGGCATCGGTTGCTGTGGTGGGCGAGCTCATGGGTCTCCTCGGGCTGGTCTTGATGTCACATCGCGTGCTGCACTTCCCTCAACTATGGGCCGGGCGTGGACATTCCCTGAATTTGAGCCGGGGCCATGGCGTGGCGGGTGGACGCTGAAGTGGAACGGCGGTGGAGTGGAACGGCGGTGGAGTGGAACGGCGGTGGAGTGGAACGGCGGTGGAGTGGAACGGCCCGCGCTGGCCCCCAACTCATGCCAGCGCGGGCCGAGACTAAGAAATCGACTGATGGGCGGACAACTTGTGCCCAGCCCATCAGTCGATACAGCCCTTAGTGGGCCTTGTTAGTGCACCTTCGGCGTTAGTGCGACCTACGGCCGGACCAACGTGATCCCGCGAAGGCGAGCAAAGATCCAAGGGCCAAGAGGGCGGCCGCGATAAAGACGAATGCCGTTCCCTCCGCTCCCGTGTTTGCCAGCGGCTCCCCAGGCTCAGCCGTGGCAGGTGCCGATGGGGCTTCCGTCGGCACCACAGCGATGGGTTCGGTGGTGCTCGAGCTAGGTACGGGCGTTGCAGTACCCGTGGGGGTTGCCGTGGTGGTGCTTGGGCTCGGGGTTGGTGTGGCCGTGGTGGTGCTTGGGCTCGGGGTTGGTGTGGGCGTCGCGGTTGCCGTGGGGGCGGTGGTGCTGGGGCTCGGGGTTGGTGTGGCCGTGGGTGTGGGCGTCGGGCTGCCGTCGCCTGTACCGCTTCCGCTGCTCCGCCGGGTTTGGGCGCCCACCGGTGTTTCCTGGCCCGAGATCGTGACAATTCCGCTGTTCTCGTAGACATCCAATGCCGGATCTGTCACGCGGGTCACTACATACAGCTCCACGTGAAGACCTTCGGGAAGGCCGGTCCAGCTCGCAGTAAGCTTTTGCGGAGTGCACTCGAGGGTCGCCGGGTATTGTTCGTTGGCGTAAGGCTCGGTGATGTTCCCGTCGTCGTTCAACACGCGCCCAACGCGCGGTGTTACCTGGCTGCAGTCGATCTCCATACCGGCGGACGGGGTATCGATGACCACCACGTCATTGGTCTTCGCGGACATGGGCGGCATGTAGAAGACCGACTCAAGAACCGTCTGGGCGGGATCAACCCACCACATCGCCTTGCCTGCCTCTGTCGGGACGGAGGGGCCGCAATCCGACGTGCAGGGCTGGACAACCACTGGAACGCGCAGCACTGAGGAACCTACGGTAAAGCTCAGTTCTTCAACCCCGCCGTCGCCTGGATCAACCGAATACTGGGTACTGAAGGAACACGTTCCCCCAACATTGAGTGGCTGTTCTGCCACGAAGTCGGTCAGGGTGAACACCACCAGGCCGGAGTCGTTTGCGGTGGCGGTGGCCACCGTTTCGCCGTCGGGATTCTGCAGATCAAATGACGTGACCCCAAACCAGCGCAGTTGCGTCGGCAGCTGGAGGCTGAAGGTATCACCTGGCTGGGAATTGTCCGGCACGGACCATTCACATGTCAGATCCACTTGGTCCCATTGACTGGAAACCACTGATTCCGTCGTCAAGGTGATTTCCGCATCCGTCAGCTCTGCAGCATTGGCGGGCAAAGCGGACATGCCCAGCCCCAGGACGGCCATGACAACCGCCAGAACGGCGGCTATCAATGACGCGGTTTTTAGATGGATCTGATTTTTCATGTGCTGGATGGTCCTTAAAATCCGTGGTGAGATGCTCCGTCAATAGATGAGTGGGGGGCCTCGCCGGTTCGTGACGGCGTCACGTAAAACCGGCTTCTTTTGTTCAGCAAGCCGAGTCCTGTGCCGATGTTGCCGTGGCGGAAGCCGCCGCTGCAGCTGCCGAAGACAGTGGGTAGAACCGAAGCCTTGCAGGGCCCATGGCGCCATCCCCTAAAGCTTCCAGGGCGGCCTTGCACTCCACCAACCTGCAAAGGTTGCTTTCGCTGAAGGGAAAGAGCACATGCACGGCCGAGTTTTGGTACATGGCCATCGCTCCAGTGCCGTGCAGTTGGCCTTTGACGGCTTCTCCCAAGCGGGCCAGCAGAGTCCAGCAGTGGGTCCGGCTGTCACGTGGCCCGGCAAGGGAGATGATGGCCAAGGCATGGGCGCCCCTGCAGTCCGGTCCTGTCCCCATGGACGACACTTCGTGGATGCGTCGCTGAAAATGCGCCTGGGTGGCCAGCCCTGTGTACACATCCGTGCACGAGATCGACGGCGCCATTTCTGCAACTTCTGCCCAGCCTTCCGCCAGTGATTGCAGGGCATCGATGTCCAATGCTCTTTCCGCAGCGGAGAACAATGCCCGGAAATCGGTCATCGTTTCGCTGATGCTCACGCCATTCCTTGCGCGGGCTGCGCCGAGCGACTTGGCAGCAGGGGCCGGAACAGTTGCGCTGGATGCGAGCGAAGTGACGACGCTCCGGACCTCGGGCAGGAACCAGTCGGCGCGGAACCGCCAACCTGTTTGGTAACTGGTGGTCTGCCATCTACGCAGCAAAAGGTGCCGCGAGAACGTACACTCTGCGAATGATTTTGTCCGGAACGATGTCATATCCGAAGAGTGTGCAGAAAAGCCGTTTCGTGACGAAGCGGAGAGCACAATTCGTTGCTAAAGACAGTGTATAAATCGCGTCACGTCTTGCCGTCTACCCCCACTCAATACATATGGGCAGGATTATTAACGGGTTGGGGGCGCCTTAGATGGCACGAAGGTCACAAACGGGCAGCCAGATGGATGTCGACGTCGACAGCGACGGACACCTCATCGGGTTGGTCCGTGCTGGCGAGTTGTCCGCATTCGACGGGCTTTATGAGCGCCATATTTCCATTGCCTCCACGGTAGCCAAGCGCAACGTTGACAATCCCAGTGATGCCGAGGACGTTGTTGCGGAGGCATTCCAAGCCGTGCTTCAAAGCCTGGTGGCCGGCAAGGGGCCGGATACCTTTTTCCGGGCCTACTTGCTCTCCACCGTGACCAGGCTGTCGCACCAAAGGAATCGAAAGGCCGGCAGGGTCCTCCCAAGCAGCGACGAATCCGTCCTGGACCAAATGTTGCCAAACTCCGATTCCGCAGTCAGCGCCTTTGAATCACACACAGTGGCAAAAGCCTTCCGGGCCCTGCCGGAACGGTGGCAGGCCGTGCTGTGGTACCTGGACGTTGAGCGCATGAAGCCAGCGGCGGTCGCACCGATTCTTGGGCTCTCCGCCAACGCAGTTTCCGCACTGGCACTTCGCGCGCGTGAGGGGTTGAGGCGGCACTACCTCCAGTTCCACATTGCCGACCAGCCTGATGACGGCTGCGCCGCATTCGTCACCAAGCTGGGAAACTTCCTCCGGGGCGGGCTCTCCACAGCGACGGAGCGCAAAGTCCGCGAACACTTGAATGGTTGCTCCAAGTGCACAGCAGCCCTTGCGGAGCTCAAGGACGTTGAGAACAGCATGAGGGTGGTCCTTCTTCCCCTGGTGACGGGCATACCGGCTGCTGCCTGGGCCGTCCATGGGGGCGGACTCGGCGTCCTCGGGGGAATGGCGCCAACAAAAGCGGTGTTTGCCGTTCCTGCCTTGGCCAAACCCGCCGTCATGGCCATCATTGCTGCGGCGGGCGTGGGGCTGGCGCTGGGAGCCGTGGGCATAGTGGATCAACTGATCCCTGATGCCTATATGGAAGAGCGTGCCGTCGAAACAGGCGCCCCGGCACTGGAGAAGGACCCGGTGCCGGCTACCCCATCGCCGTCCACAACCAGCACATCGGAGCCAGCCCCTTCGGCCTTGGTTCCGCCTCCGCCGCTCGAAACCATGGCACCAGTGCCGCAACCGGAGCCGCCAACGGAGCCAGTCGCGCCGCTTGTTCCGGATCCGCTGCCGACGCCCACGTCCACTCCAACCACGCCGGCGCCCACACCCTCGGAGGTGCCGTCGGCGCCTGGACCGGCGAAGGTTTCCGGTACTGCCAGGCGCACTGATGAAGGCTACTTCCGCGGTGTGGCCATGGAAATAGACTTCAAGGCCTCAGGCTCCGGGCCGCTTGGGGCGGGCACGGCGGTCTTTTCCGTCGGCAGGGACTCGCGGATCGTGGAGGATTCCATCAAAGCACCGGGCGGATGGTCCTGTTCCATGGCGGGCGGCACTGAAGTCACATGCACAACGGATTCAGTCCAGCGCAGCGATCTGCACTTCCATGTCACTGTGCAATCCAGGCGCCATCAGACCGACGGTGTACTGACGTACTCCCTGAGCGGGAGCGGGCTGGCCAAGGGGGAGTTTGACTACCGCTACTAATCGGGTTGGGCGTGCGGCGTCACGAATTTTCTTCCCTACCCACTACTTCTACGGCGGTCTTCGGAGATTGAAACCGTGCTGATTCGATATGCGTTATGGGGGCACTATGGAGGCAACGTTGTTCGCCGTTGCTGGATTGTTGGGGATTCTGGTGGCTGGCTGGGCTTTGATTCCGCCCGGCCGGAGCTGGTTTGTGCGGAAGTTCAGTTCACCGCATCGGCTTCGTTGGACGCTGGCCGGGCTGGGCATTCTGCTGCTGGCGGCGCTGGCGGGGTGTGCCGTCGGACGGCCGCATCCTTCCTGGCTGAACACGGTAGTTGTGGTTGCAGGCACAGCTTTGATCTTTGCGTGCCTGGTTGCACCGGCGTTCCGGATTCCTTCCAGAATGGCATTCCAACCCCGAAGGGTCCTCGCCATCGGCGCGCATCCTGATGATCTGGAATTGGCCTGTGGAGCCACGATCGCCAAGCTATCCGATGCCGGCCATGACGTCAGAACCATGGTGATGAGCACTGGGAGCAAGGGCGGAGACAGCAGTATCCGGGTGATTGAGGCTGCTGCAGGCTCGGACTTCATGGGGGCAACGGCAGTTCACGTCCATCAATTCCAGGACACCAACTTGTCAGAGCACGGGCAGGAGATGGTGAAAGCGATCGAGAAAGCAATCGAGGACTTCCATCCCGACGTCGTCATCACGCATTCCCGCCATGATTACCACCAGGATCATCAGGCGGTCCACAGCGCCACCATGCGCGCGGCACGGCGGCACTCCTCGATCCTGTGTTTTGAGAGCCCCTCATCTACCAGGCAGTTTGATCCCAGCGTTTTTGTAGACATCGCCGGATATGTGGATGTGAAAATCCATGCTGTCGGCATGCACCGGAATCAAAAGGGCAAGCCGTACATGAGCGCCGAAAGGGTCCGCAGTCTGGCGGCCTTCCGGGGTTCACAGGTGAAGACGGCGTATGCAGAAGGTTTCGAACCTGTTCGATTGCTCGGCTCAGCCGTAGGGGAGTTCTAATGGTGCGCGTGCTGGTTACGGGTGTTGGCGGGCCGGCAGGCTTCTCGCTGGCACGTCAATTGATGGACCTCGGACACTGGGTTCTGGGTGTCGATATGAAGCGGTTTCCCGCGTCGACGGCGGACGCCTTGTCCGTGGTGTCTCCCTCAAGCGCGCCCGGCTACTTGTGGGAACTCCGCGGGCTCGTCGCTGCCCACGGAATAGACCTGGTAGTGCCGACGGTCAGCGACGAACTGGTGATGGTGGCGGACGCCAGGGATGGTTTCGCCCCGGGAGTAGAGGTCCTGATTGCAGACCCGGAACCCGTGCGGATCGCGAACGACAAGTACCTCACTATGAAGTGCCTGGCCAACGCCAATGTGGCTGTTCCGGATTTCGCATTGCCCGGGGATTTCAGTTCCATTAACGAGGCAATGGCCCGCCTTGGGGGGTCCTTGGTGGTGAAGCCCAGGGTGTCGAGGGGTGGCCGCGGAGTCCAGCTGCTGGAAAGGACTGCCGACGGCGCAAGGAAAGCCGCTGAGGCGTGGTCCTTTCTGGATGATTCCTGGATAGTGCAGCGGTTTGCGCCGGGTACAGAGTACGCGCCCGTGGTTTTTCGGCCCTGGCAAGACTCCGGGCAGGAAGAGCTCGTGGGTGTGCTGGAGAAGGTGGAGCTCAAACAGGGGCGGATTGGAAATGCGCTATCGGTCAAAAGAGTGGATGGGCAAGAGACCGCCGACGTCGCAGGCTTGGCGCAAGAGGCATCCGCCGCGCTGGGCTTGGTGGGTCCGGTCGATGTTGACATTCGCCGCATGTGGGACGGAACGCCTGTAGTTCTGGAGGTCAACGCCAGGTTTGGCGCCAACAGTGCCTACGTTCCGGAACTCCTGGAGCGGGTCCTGAGGAGTTTCGCCCGGAGCACACTGCCTGGGCGGGCTGTGTGACATTGCTTGACGTGGCCTTGATGTTCGTCCAATGTGGCGGCTTGCTGATCCTAAGCTTCGGAGTGGTCAAGATCGCCTACGTTCCGCTTGCCCTGTATTTCAATTGGTTCCACCGCGCCAAGCCTCCAAAGCATCGCTACTCTGTCCTCAGCCAGCGGCCCTTGGTGTCTGTGATCGTCCCCGGTTATAACGAGGCCGTGGTTATCACCAAATGTGTGGAGTCGATCCTGGCGAGCCGATACCTGCGGCTTGAGGTCATTCTGGTGGATGACGGTTCCACCGACTCCACCGCAGAGATCATGATGGGCCTGTCGCAGCAGTACGACAGAGTGCGCTTTTTGTCGCAGGCGAACGCGGGGAAGGGCGCCGCGCTCAACCATGGAATCGCCGCAGCGCACGGCGACATCCTGATGTTCGTTGACGCCGACGGGATCTTTGCTCCGGACACCCTGATGAACATGTTGGAAGGTTTTGACCATCCAAAGGTTGGTGCGGTGTGCGGTGACGACCGGCCCGTTAATCTTGATCGTATCCAAACCATGATGCTTGCTGTCCTGAGCCATGTTGGAACGGGCCTTGTCCGCAGGGCACTTTCATTGCTGCACTGCCTCCCGATAGTCTCCGGGAACATCGGCGCCTTCCGGAGTGACCTGGTCCGGCAGTTGGGCGGATTCCACGAGGACACCTTGGGCGAGGATCTTGAACTGACGTGGAGGGTCTACAAGGCAGGCTTCCGTGTTCGATTCCAACCCAATGCGTTGGTCTACGCTGAGTCACCTTCCACCATGGGCGGACTTTGGCGTCAGCGCGTTCGCTGGTCGCGCGGGCTGTTGCAAACACTGCGAATGCATGCGGGCATGCTCGGGCGGCGCCGTTACGGGCTGTTTGGCATGTTTCTTGTCTTCAACGCCATCACGATGGTGGTAATCCCGGTTCTGCAGTTGGCCATCCTGGCTGTCCTGCCCTTCCTGTATATCGCCGGGGTGGGTCCGGTGCCAGGGCAGGTGTTCGCGATTCTTGGTTGGCTGGGACTCTTCGTGTCCTTGTCACTGGTCTGTTTCTCCATCGGCCTCAACCGTTCCTGGCGGGATCTGCGTTTCCTGTGGACCCTCCCTTTGTGGCCCTTCTATTCAGTCTTTGTGGGGATGGCCCTGACCAGCGCCATCGTCAAGGAAATAAGGGGCAGCCCGGCCAAGTGGAACAAATTGCAGCGGACCGGCGTCGTCAGCGTGATAGCGGCAGAGGCTAAAATCCGGGAAGGGGTGAGCGCTTGAAACGCGGATCGGCTACCGGGTTAACGGGAGCACTATTGGCCTCGAGCCTGGTGCTGGCCGGGTGTGCCGGCCAACCAGTTGCGGTACCAGGGGATCGCATGGTCAACCTGGGCTTTGAGGACGTGGTGAACAGTGAGCCCGGCTACCTTGGCAAACTCTCAGAACGTTTGGACTCAGTCAGTGCCACGGCGGTATCCATCTCCGTTGGACGCACCGACTGGACGGCCTTCCCGTGGCCCGGGCACGCAGGTTCGGAGTCCAGTGAGGTCTCCCAATCAGGACGGGACTTTGTGGCGGAGTCCATCACGGCGCTTGAGACCGCGAACGACGGAAGCAAGCGCGATGTCGTCCTGACCATCGACGCCCTTTTGGGCCGCGCGCTGAAGGACGACCCCGCCATCGCGGGGCGCAGTGTTGACGGGACGGCTTCCGATTCCTTTGCGAGCGTTAACTCGTTGAGGCACGGAGAAGCCGGAACACGACTGGCTTCCCTGGCTGCTGCTGTCGCCATGAAGTACACGCCCACGGCGGTGAACATCACTGAGCTCATGTTCGACGACTTCACGTTTGGCCGCGACGACCTCGAGGACTTCAAAGCCACCACCGGCTCCACGGATTGGCCCCGGAACGGTGACGGATCCATCGATGCGTCAGACCCGCGTATCAACACCTGGCGCAGCGAAGCCATGGGGGACATCGTGCGCAAGGTGAGTGCCGCCGTCGAACCTCACGGCGTCAAGGTGGAGATGGACGTGCGCTCGCCGCGCGATTCACCGTCCGGGGACCGGGCGGACAGCGGACATGACTACGATCTCCTGCTCACGGAGGCGGACCGGCTTCACGTGTGGGAGTACGTGGGGCTCAACAGCGAACGGTCACCAAAGACCAGGGAATTAGCTGAATCAATGAACCGCCGTGCGGGCTCCCGCATGTCGTTGTCGGTGGGACTTTGGTCCAATGAGGGCCGGATATCGGCGCGGGTGTTCGGTACAGCTTTGCGGGAGGCGGCGCTCGGCGGGGCCACTTCGGT
Organism: Arthrobacter sp. StoSoilB20; assembly: GCF_019977295.1. Lineage (NCBI taxonomy): Bacteria > Bacillati > Actinomycetota > Actinomycetes > Micrococcales > Micrococcaceae > Arthrobacter > Arthrobacter sp. StoSoilB20. The sequence goes on from NZ_AP024651.1 coordinate 827,975, forward strand.
GTCTGTGACTCCGGCCAGCCTCATGGAGGACCAGCACTGGGAGGAACTGAGGAAGGCCTGGACCAGGGAGGTGCGGGCTGTTGAGCCGATTCCCCGGGGAGTACGCTGACCGCATGGGGATGGATGCAGTGGTCGCAATCCTGGTCAGCAGTGCCCTGATACTTGGCTCGATTTGGGCCGGCACACGGCTTGTCCAACGAGGAGTTCCAACGAAGGGTGCAACAGGAACGTTGGGAAGTGTCCTGTCCATGATTGAACCTGCAACCGGTGCGCCCACAAGGGTGGAGGCTGCTGCTGCGATTGAAGAGATGCGCCAGCGCCGGCACGAACAACTCTCCGCCGGGCCTGCTGCCGCGCACGAAGAGCTCATGAGCGGCAAGGTGGTTCTGCCGGACAGGACGGACCCCGCAGCGTGACGCCAAAATCTGAGACGCATTCCATGGGTGGAGTTCGGTGCGGGTAAGATCCCGTAGGAAACCCTAGTAATCCGGCTCACAGTATCCAGCGCAGTGTACGGGCCAAAACCAGATCCCGAAGGTATGCATCCATGGTTCACACTGCCCCGCAAGACACTGATCTCGCTGCCGAACTGCGAGCGGACGTGCGCCGCGTTTCCACCCTCCTGGGCGAATCGCTGGTCCGTCAGCACGGTCCCGAACTGCTCGACCTCGTAGAGCAGGTCCGTTTGCTGACCAAGGAATCCAAGGAAGCGGCGCGCGGCGGTGCCGATGCCACCGGGCCTTGGAGCGCGCACGACGTCGTCGCCCAGGTCCGTGAATTGCTCGCCTCCCTGCCGCTGGACCAGGCGACCGACCTTGTACGGGCCTTCGCCTTTTACTTCCACCTCACCAACGCAGCCGAACAGGTTCATCGCGTTCGCGGACTCCGCACCCGGCAGGAGAAGGATGGCTGGCTGGCGAAGGCTGTTTCTGAGATTGCCGGACAGGCTGGTCCACAGGTCCTGCAGGACGTGATCAATGAACTCGACGTCCGCCCCATATTCACGGCGCACCCCACCGAAGCTTCCCGCCGTTCCGTGCTGGACAAGGTCCGTAAGCTTTCGGATGTCCTGGCGGAGCCGACGACTGAGGGCACCTCCGCACGTCGTCGACAGGACCGGCAACTCGCCGAAATCATCGACCAGATGTGGCAGACAGATGAGCTGCGCCAGGTACGCCCGACGCCCGTGGACGAGGCGCGAAACGCCATCTATTACTTGAACAGCATTCTCACCGACGCCATGCCGGAGATGCTGACGGACTTGTCTGAGCTTCTGGCTGAGCACGGGGTCACACTTCCGGCAGCGGCTGCGCCATTGCGTTTCGGTTCATGGATTGGCGGAGACCGCGATGGCAACCCGAACGTCACGGCCGCTGTAACCCGCGAAATCCTGCAACTGCAGAACCAGAACGCCGTGCGCATCAGCATTGCCTTGATCGACGAACTCATTTCTGTGCTCTCCAACTCCACGGCACTCTTTGGCGCCGACCAGGTGCTGTTGGACTCCATCACGGAGGACCTCAAGAACCTGCCCGGGCTGGACAAGCGCATTCTTGAACTGAACGCGCAGGAACCGTACAGGCTCAAACTGACGTGCATCAAGGCCAAGCTCATCAACACCGGGCGCCGCGTTTCTGCCTCGACCTATCATGAGCCCGGCCGCGACTATGCCACCACGTCCGAGTTGCTGGCAGAGTTCGGGCTGCTCGAGGATTCGCTGCGCAACCATTCGGCCGCGCTGGTGGCCGACGGCGCGCTGGCCCGCGTTCGCCGGGCGCTCGCCGCCTTCGGCCTTCACTTGGCCACGCTGGACATCCGCGAACACGCCGATTACCACCATGATGCCGTGGGTCAGCTCGTGGACCGGCTCGGCACGGAAAAGCCCTATGGCGGCCTGAGCCGTGAGGAGCGCTTCGCGTTCCTGGGAGCTGAATTGGCTTCCCACCGCCCACTTTCGGGGCACCCCATTAAGCTTGAGGGCACCGCTGACGGCACCTACGACGTCTTCCGGAGCATCCGGCAAGCGCTCCACACGTATGGACCGGATGTTGTGGAGACTTACATCATCTCCATGACCCGTGGAGCCGATGACGTCCTGGCCGCAGCGGTTCTGGCCCGTGAGGCCGGCTTGATCGACCTCTTCGGCGCGAAACCGCACGCCAAGATCGGATTCGCCCCGCTGCTGGAAACCGTGGAGGAACTGCGCGCATCTGCGGAAATTGTGGACCAGCTGCTGTCCGATCCGTCGTACAGGGAACTCGTTCGCCTTCGCGGTGATGTCCAGGAAGTGATGTTGGGCTACTCCGATTCCAACAAGGAATCCGGCGTCATGACGAGTCAGTGGGAAATCCATAAGACCCAGCGCAAGCTGCGTGATGTGGCGGCCAAACACGGTGTGCGTGTCCGTCTGTTCCATGGCCGGGGTGGTTCCGTGGGCCGCGGTGGCGGACCGACCTACGACGCCATCATGGCCCAGCCGAATGGAGTCCTTGAAGGTGAGATCAAGTTCACCGAGCAGGGTGAGGTCATTTCGGATAAGTACTCCCTGCCGGAACTTGCCCGCGAAAATCTTGAACTTTCCCTGGCAGCTGTCATGCAGGGCTCGGCCCTGCACCGGACGCCCCGTACGTCCGAGGACGAGCGCGAGCGCTACGCGAATGTCATGGAAACCATCTCGGACTCAGCGTTCCACCGGTACCGGACCCTGATCGACGATCCCGATCTGCCCGCCTATTTCCTTGCTTCAACTCCGGTGGAGCAGTTGGGTTCGTTGAACATTGGGTCGCGACCGTCCAAGCGGCCGGATTCCGGCGCGGGACTGGGTGGTCTGCGTGCCATTCCTTGGGTCTTCGGCTGGACCCAGTCCCGGCAGATCGTTCCGGGCTGGTTCGGCGTGGGCTCCGGGCTGAAGGCCGCCCGGGAGGCAGGCAACACCGATCAGCTCATCGAAATGATGGACCGCTGGCACTTCTTCCGCTCAGTGATCTCGAATGTGGAGATGACGCTGGCCAAAACCGACATGGAGATCGCCGGACATTACGTGTCCTCTCTTGTGCCGGAAGAACTGCACCGCTTGTTCCACATGATCCGTGACGAGTATGAGCTCACCGTGGCCGAGATTGAGCGGCTGACCGGCGAGATTGAACTCCTCGATGCTCAACCGACGCTCAAGCGCTCGTTGGAAATCCGTGACCAATACCTGGACCCGATCAGCTACCTTCAGGTGGAATTGCTCCGCCGCGTACGTGAAGAGTCCGTGTCCGGGGCCGAAATCGATGAACGGCTCCAGCGCGCCATGCTCATTACCGTCAACGGCGTGGCCGCAGGCCTTCGCAACACCGGCTAGGCAACGCTCTCCCACATCCCCCGGGGTTCGGACGGATCCCTCTATCACCTGCTGACGGAGGGTTCGGCCCCGGGGTGGGGGATGTGACAGAGGGTTCGGCCCCGGGGTGGGGGATGTGACAGAGGGTTAGGGTGGTGGGATGCCGTCGTTCCAAACCAAATTGAAGATCACTGGCCTCAAACCGGGAAATGCGCCCGAATCAGTGATGGCCGCAGCTGTCGAAGCCCTGGAAACCCGCCACCACGTGGAGTCGAACCAGTTGGACATCGTGGGCGGCGTCCCCCAGATCAGCCTCCGCTTCACCGTGGGCGATCGTGATTACAGCGGTGAGAACGACGAAGCCCGGACGTCGGCAGCCATGATGCGTGACGCCGTCGAGCGTGTGGCCATTACAGGAAGTTTGTACGTCCTGCGCCGCAACCGCGGACGTTGGTCTCCGGTTTAGAAACGCCGGCGTTAGTCAGGCTGGGGCACGTCGCCGGGGTTGTCGGCGTCGAACGGTTCTTCCACGGGGGAGCGGCTCCCGCGACGCCGTGTGACGATCAGGCCAACCACTACGCCGATCACCAGCCCTACACCCACTCCGATCAGCGAACTCGCCCAAAAGGGAAGCCTGGTGGTGGACCCGGTGAAGTAGCCAAGGCCGACTTGCCATACGGCCCAGAGGACTGCGCCCAAGCCGGCGCAGAGGCTGAAACCGCGGACCGAAACGTTGGCGATGCCCGCGGCGGACGAGGTGGCGAGCCTGCCGCCGGGGATAAACCGCGCGCCGATGATGGCGCCGTAGGTGGACGATCGGCCGGCTTTGGCGATGGCCTCGTGAATTCCGCGGTGGACACGCCGACCCCATGACCATCGGTCCAGGACGTGGCTGATGCGCCGCTTGAACAACGCATAGACCGCCATGTCCCCGAGCCAGGATGCGAAGGCGGCGAGCACCAGGATCAGCCAGAAGTTGGCGTGGCCGTCGGCGGCGAGTGCGCCTCCGGTGATCACCACCATCTCTGAGGGAATGGGCGGGAAGAAGGCGTCGCCCAGCACCATGGGAACGATCCACAGGTAGATAGCGGATCCCCATGTAGCCGGGGCGGTGATGTCCATGGGCACAAGGTACCGCACTTGCCGCTCCTGCCGCTTCGGCGGGAGACTGGCGCCATGGAAATCGAAGTCCTGCAAGGAGACATCACCACCCGCACGGTGGATGCGATCGTCAACGCCGCCAATTCCTCATTGTTCGGTGGAGGGGGAGTGGACGGCGCGATTCACAGGGCCGCGGGCCCGGAGCTCCTTGCCGCGTGCCGCGAGCTACGACGCACGGAGTTGCCGGACGGGCTGCCGGTGGGTGCCGCCGTCGCGACCCCCGGGTTCCTGCTTCCTGCCACGTGGGTGATCCATACCGTGGGCCCAAACCGGCACGCCGGACAGACGGACCCGGCGCTGCTCGCGTCCTGTTTCCACGAAAGCCTGAAGGTGGCGGCCGGCCTTGGTGCCCGTTCCATCGCCTTCCCCGCAATCAGCGCCGGTATCTACGGCTGGGACGCTCGTCAGGTCGCAGAGGTAGCGTTCGACGCCGTCAGGTCCTTTTCGTCGCCGTCTCCCTCAGGTGCGCCAGCGGACAGCCGGCTTGAGGTGGTGGAGTTTGTGCTGTTTTCGGAAGGAACGACGGCGGTCTTCCGGACCGTGTTTGACTCCTCACCCTGATCCGAGGACGTGCCGGCCTCGGAGTGGCGTTTGCGGCGCTTGACCACGTAGAACAGCACCGTGAAGAGGGCCAACGACGGCAGGCCAAAGACCAGCGTCATGTTGAAGGCCGAGGTGCCCAGCGTGCTGATGGCGATGGCGAGCATGAGTACGGCCCCGAGGATGGTGCCGCCGGGGTAGAAACGGGTCTTGTAGGAAAGTTCCGTGCCGCTGCGCTTCATGCTGCGGCGGAAGAACCAGTGGGTCACGAAGATCATGAACCAGGTAAACATTGCCCCGAACATGGAGATGGCCATCATCAAAGTGAAAGCCGTCTCGGGGAACATCGCGTAGACCACCGTGGCAATGGCGATTCCTGCCGTGGAGAGCACCAGGGCATTCACGGGGGCGCCGTTGGAACGAAGCTTGCCGAACACGGCCGGAGCGTCGCCGCTGCGGGAAAGGCTGAAGATCATGCGGGTGGAAATGTAGAGCTGGCTGTTCATGGCCGAGAGCGCGGCGATGATGACCACGAAGGTCAGCAGGCTGTCCGCGAAGGGGATGCCAAGGTTCTGCATGACGGTGACGAAGGGACTGCCGCCCGCCAGGATCTGGCTGACTGGCGCGATGGCGAGGATGAGCGCAAGCGTAACGATGTAGAACAAAAGCAACCGGGCGATGGTGGTGCGGAAGGCCTTCTTCACAGCTGTTGCGGGGTCTTTTGCTTCCCCGGCCGCGATGGCGATCATTTCGATGCTGAGGTAGCTGAAGATGGACACGATCACGGCGAACCAGGTGCCGGACAAGCCGTTGGGGAAGAAGCCCCCTTCGGCTGTGTAGTTCTGGAAACCCGTGCCTTCGGTGCGGGTGCCGAACACGATGTAAGCGCCCAGCACGATGAAGGCGATGATCGCGAAGACCTTGATGCTGGAGAACCAGTACTCCAGAGTTCCGAACACCTTGACGTTCATGGTGTTGACAGCGATCAGAACCGCGGAGAAAAAGATGACCCAGAGTAGTGAGGGCACGTTGGGGAACCAGAGCTTCATGTATTCACCTACGGCGGTAACCTCTGTTCCCACCGCCAGCACAATGCAGGACCAGTACATGTATTTGACCAGGAAGCCGGCCAGCGGGCTCACATAGTGCTCTGCGAACGCACCGAACGAGCCCGACGTCGGGTGGGCCACAGTCATCTCCGACAAACTGCCCATCAGGAGCAGGGCAATCAGCCCACCAATGGCATAGCTGATGATCACGCTGGGGCCGGCAAGGCCGATGGCGAACTTGCTCCCCAGGAAGAGTCCCGTGCCGATGGCACCGCCCAGGGCAATCATGGTCATCTGCCGGGATGTGAGCTGCCGTTTGAGCCCACCTTCACGTTCCTGGATCTTGTTGAAACTGCCCATCGCGACCTCCTCGTCGATTCTGCAAATCGGTTCAAGATAGAATCCAGCTCAGGTAGTTACCAAGGATTTCGAAGCATCACAAAATAATTGGAGAAGTGTTTGTGACGGATTCACCTATGGCCCGGACTCAGGGGTCTCTTCCGAACCGGGTTCGGCTCGACGAGACAGACCGGCTGATCCTCAAAGAACTCATGGCGGACGCCAGGATCCCCAATAATGTCCTTGCCTCGAAGGCAGGGATCGCCCCTTCAACGTGCCTCGGGCGGGTGCGGGCTTTGCGTGACGCCGGGATCATCCGCGGATTCCATGCTTCCGTGGACCTCGAGGCCCTGGGGCTCCTGGTGTACGCGTTGATTTCGGTACGGGTGAATTCCCAAGCGCGCAACAAAATGCTGGCCATTGGTCAGCGTTTGCGGGCATTGCCCAACGTCCAGAGCGTTTTCCTGTTGGCCGGAGACCAGGATTTCCTCATGCACGTAGCCTGCGGGACTCCCAAGGAACTCCGGGATTTCATCGCAGTGCATCTGGCCTCGGATCCGGCCATCGCAAACACTCAAACGAACCTGGTATTCGACCACCTGACGCCGGGGCAGTGACGCGGGCGGCCGTGACGCGGGAGGCAGTAACGCGGTCGCGCTGACGGCGGCGGCCGGTTCCTTAGCCGTGGGCTTCGCTGAGCTCCAACCGGCTGCGGTACTCCACGGGTTGCCTGGTGATTGGATCGACGAACCGGATGCCACGGGCCAGAAGCTGGAGCGGCTTGGTGTAATCGTCCGGAGCCTTGTCCAGCAGTTCAGGGTAGAAAGCATCGTTGATGATGCCCAGGCCCAACGATGCCATGTGGACCCGGAGCTGATGCGTTTTTCCGGTGTGTGGCTCCAGCCGGTACAGCGCGCGCTGGTGAGTGCCGGCGTCGAACGTTTTTGTCTGTTCGATGCGCGTTTCTGCGTTCGGTTCGCCGTCAATGACTTCGGCAAGCAGGTAGCTGCGCGACTTGGTCATGCGGTTGCGGACCACGGCGGGGAATTCGACGGCGGGATACCCTGCGGCGGGCGTCGCGGCGGACACGCACTCGTATTCCTTCTGGACCTGGCGCTTCTCGAAGAGGACCTGGTACTTTCCCCGGGTTTCGGGGTTGGTGGAGAGGAGCAGGAGTCCGGCGGTCATGCGGTCCAGGCGGTGCATGGGGATGAGGTCCGGGAGATCCAGCAGGTTCCGGAGGCGGACCAGGGCGGATTCCTGGATGTAGGTACCCCCGGGAGTGGTGGGCAGGAAATGCGGCTTGTCCACCACGAGGATGTGCTCGTCCTGGTGCAGGATGTTGATTTCAACCGGCAGCCGCGTCTCCGGCGGGAGGGTGCGGTAGTACCAAATGAAGGTGTGGTCCTCCAGCTTGGTGCTCCGGTCCAGCGGCACGCCGCCTTCGCCAACGATCTCGCCGGCGTCGAAACGGTCCTCGATGCCTTGGGGATCTATGTGTCCCCAGCGGTGCATCATGTAGTCCATGGCGGTGATCCACGGGCCCTCGTCCGGAAGGCGGAGGCGGGTGGCGTTCACGCCGTCGCGCACGGGGAGGGGGGATTGCATCACCGGACAATTCTACTGTGGCCGCGTTGCGTGGCCCGCTTTGCGTGCTTTGGCTGCGCTAAAGCGTGGAGAGCGGGCCTCACAACGCTAAGACCACCGACGAGAAAATAGTTCTTGACAAGAAAAGTTGTCGGTGAGCATACTTGAAGCATGTTGGACATTGAAGTGATCGAGGACCCGGCCGCGGCGGAAGCGTCGCTGGACCCGATCCGTACCCGCATCCTCCACGAGCTCGCCGAGCCCGCGTCCGCCACGCAACTGGCCCTCAAAGTCGGCCTGCCGCGGCAAAAGGTGAACTACCACCTGAAGTCGCTCGAGCGGCACGGCCTGGTTGAGCTGGTGGAGGAGCGCCGCAAGGGCAACGTCACCGAGCGCGTGGTGCGTGCGACGGCGGCCTCGTACCTGATTTCGCCCATCGCCCTGGCATCCGTGGCGCCGGACCCCCGACGCTTTGCCGACCGCTTTTCCGCCTTCTGGCTGCTCTCCCTGGCCTCGCGAACCGTCCAGGAAATGGGCAAGCTTATTTCCGGCGCAGCCCTGGCCAAGAAGAAGCTGGCCAGCTTCGCCATCGACGGCGAGATTACCTTCCGCTCTGCCGCGGAGCGCGCCGCCTTTGCCGAAGAGCTGGGGGTGGCGGTGACCCGGCTGGTGGACAAGTACCACGACGGCGGCGCTGCCGCAGAGGCGGGCGGGGCGCGCAAGCACCGGCTCGTCGTCGTGCTTCATCCCGCACTCAAAGCAACACTGCAGCAAGAGACCTCAACCGATCACACAGCAGATAAGGACCACAGCAATGACTGACAACCGGAAATTCGAAATCGTGGCGGACACCGAACTGCCCGGCACCCCTGAGCGGGTGTGGAATGCCGTCACCGCAGACACGGCATCGTGGATGTTCCCCACCGATCAGTGGCCGGCTGTGAAGACCACCGAGGAGTTCCCCACGCATTTGGTGTCCCGGATGGACGGCCCGGATGGCTGGTTCAACCAGTTGGAGCATGTTCTGGAGCCGCTCGAAGGCGGCCGCGCCAAGCTCCACTACGTCCATAGCGGCATCTTCGCTGACAACTGGGACGAGCAGTACGACGGCGCCAGCAAGCACACGGCGTTCTACCTCCACACGCTGGGCCAATACCTTCAGTACTTCGACGGCAAGCCGGTGGTCTTCACAGATATCCAGGCCCCCGCCGCCTCCCAGACTTCCGACGGTTTCGTGCAGTTGAAGCGGGCCTTGGGCGTGGATGGCACTGCAGCAGGGACTGCCGTGGACGTGGACGTCGACGGCGTGGGACGGCTCAGCGGCGAGGTCGACTTCTCCAACGAGAACTTCCTGGGCTTGCGGACGGGCGATGCCCTCTATCGCTTCTTTGGCCGTAATGCCTTCGGTGCTCCGGTGGGCATGACGGTGCACGACTTCAGTGGTTCCGGAGATTCCGAACTCACGGCCAAGGCCTGGGGTGCGTTTTTTGAAAAGGTGTACGCATAAGTCGGGCGGTTTTCCTGCGTGACTAGGCGGCCCAGGCCCGTGCTACGGATCCCAGGGCCGCCTCGTAGATGCCGGCCCAGTCCGTGGCGGGGTCATTCATTTGCGCCAGTTCAAGGCTGACCAGCCCGTGGACCTGCCCCCAGATGGCCATGGCCACCACGTTGGGACCCTCCTTGCCCAGGGTGCCCGTTGACTGGGCGGCCATGACCGCATCCACCAGGGGGAGCATCGAATCCGAGGCGACCTCCGGCGTCGGGCTGCAATCCACGTAGGCGGCCAGGGCGCCGCCGAACATGAGCCGGTACAGGGCCGGATGTTCCAACGCCCACACCCGGTATGCCCGCCCGAGTCCCAGGAGTCCGTCTTTGGCGGCTTCCTTTTGGGACTCGCCGAAGGAGCGAAAACCGTCGTCGACGGCGGCCGTCAGCAGTTGCGCCTTCCCGCCGAAGAGCGAGTAGATCGCGGTAGTGGAGGTCTGCGCCGCGGCAGCGACGTCCCGAAGGGTGACGCGGGCAGGTCCTTCCCGGTCCACGAGTTCGGCGGTGACATCCAAAAGCCGTTGCTGAACCTGTTGATCATGAACGATGGGTCTTGCCATGTCTCCAAGTGTTTCATAACATCGTTTCATAACAATGTTATGAAACCAGCACCCTGGAAGGATGCACATGGCACAGGAGATTTTCCCCGGGCGCTACACCGCGGACATCGGGCGGGACGCCGTGACCGTCTTCCTCATCGGAATGCGTGCCAACAGGTGGTGGAAGATAGGCCGTCTGGCACAAGTGGCCTCCGCGATGCCCGTGATGATGCGCCACTTGGCGTCGAACCCAGAGGCTGGACTGCTGGGAAGCGAACAGTGGTTTGGGCGGACCACCATTTTGCTCAGCTATTGGGAAAGCCCGGAGCATCTCCGCGCCTTCGCCGCCGACAAGGACTCGCCGCATCTGGGCCCTTGGCGGAAATTCATGAAGGAGATCGCGGGCGGCGGGGACATCGGCGTATGGCACGAGACGTACCAGGTTCCGGCGTCGGGCATTGAAGTGGTTTACAACGGGATGCCGGAGTTTGGCCTGGCCAAGGCAACCTCGCATATTCCCGTGGGCCCCGGCAGCAACACCGCGAAGCAACGCATGGGCGCGCGGGCGCGATCCACAAACCAAACCAAGTAGCAGCACATGCTGTTTTGCACCCTCAAAACGGCATCAACTGCGACTCGGTTGGGTCACTTCGGAGGTGGTGCGGGCCACCCCTTAGGCGACCGCGACGGCGGCAGGCCGCTCGGCCCTGAGAGTCCGCCGCAGGTGCGGAGCGGCGTCGAGCTTGTCCTGGGCGGCGCGGAGCGCACCGACGGCAAACTCCAACTGCGCAGGCGGCAAGGTGAAGGGCACGCGCATGTACTGCTCGAACGCCCCGCCCACTCCGAAGCGGGGGCCCGCTGCCAGGCGGAGACCGAAGTCCGGCGCCAGGACGGTCAATGCAGTGCTGCAAGGCGAAGGAAGCCGGCACCAGAGAGTCAGGCCGCCACGTGGCCGCTCTACGTCCCATGACGGCAAGTGTTCGGCGAGCAACCCCATCAATGCGTCCCTGTTATGCCGGAGTTCTTCCAGCCGGGCATCCAAGGGCTCGGTGTAGGCCCGCACCAAGCGTGCCGCTGCCAATTGCTCCACCACGGGTCCGCCCAAGTCCATGACTGTCCTCGTCGCAACAAAACGGGTAATCATGGCTTCGTCAGCCCGGATCCACCCGGTCCTAAGACCTGCCCAATGGGACTTGCTCAGCGACCCAATGGACACCACTGACGAACTGAACGATGACATCGGAGCGGTGCGGGCGCCGTCGAGGTTCAACCCGCGCAGCGTCTCGTCCACCACCAGCACCGTCCCGGACGCGCTTGCGGCGCGGGCAAGGCGCCTCCGCTGCAAATCCGACATAATGCGTCCTGTCGGGTTGTGGAAGTCCGGCACGAGGTAAGCCATGGCGGGTCGCTGCTGGTTCATGGTGGCGACCATCGCATCGATATCCCAGGCCGGCGAGGTACTTGACTCCAATGCCGGTAGCGCGACCGGAAGAGGCTTGCAGCCGGCAGCGCGGATGGCGTCCAAGGCATTGGGATAGGTGGGGTGTTCCACCATGACCCGGTCCTGCTTTCCGGCAAGCGTGCGCAGCACGATGTTCAGGGCGTGCTGGGCGCCCGAGGTGACCAGGATCTGACCCGCCGTGGTGGGTACGCCCTCGGCCGTGTACCTTTCCGCAATGGCTTCACGCAGGGCGGGTACTCCGACGGCGTCGTACCCGAAACCCGGCAAGAGCGCAGGGAGTTCGGTCAGTGCTTCCGCGAATGCCCTGTGCACAACTTCACCCGCGGCGGGCAGCGATGCATAGGCGAGGTCCAGCAGCCCGTCCGGAACCGCAAGCCCCGGCGCGCTGACCGGCGTTGAGCGATGCGGGATGCATGTCCGTCCGCGGCTGCCTTGCCCGGCGGTGAGGAACCCCTGCTCGCGCAGGCTCGCATAGGCTGCCGTGACCGTGGTGCGGCTGACGCCAAGTGTCTGGGCCAGCGCGCGTTCGCTGGGCAGCGCGACGTCCAGCGGGATGCGCCCATCCATTACCAACAAACGCACGACGTCGGCCAACTCGCGGTAGGCGGGCAGGACGCCGGAATTCCAAGCGCCCAGGAGGCGGAGGAGGGCAGTGGGGTTCAGTGAGCCGGACATAAGACCAGTATTCCAAACTGGCTATGGATTACAAGGCCAGTTCTCTTGGAAGATGGACACCATGATGACCCGAAGAATCACACAACTCCTGATCGGCCTGGCGATGTATGGCATCTCCTTGGCCATTTTCATCCGGGCTGGCCTGGGCTTGGATCCTTGGGATGTGTTCCATCAAGGCCTGTCCCAGAAGACCGGTTTCAGCATGGGAGTGGTGGTCATCGCGGTCAGCTTCCTGGTCCTGCTCCTCTGGATTCCGTTGCGGCAGATGCCGGGGATCGGAACCATCGCCAACGCGGTGCTCGTAGGACTCTTCGCCGATCTGGGACTGTGGCTCATTCCTGAGGTCACCCACCTTGGCGGCCAGATCGCCATGCTTGCGGGAGCCGTGGTCCTCAACGGCATCGCCTCTGCCTGCTACATCGGGGCCAGGCTTGGCCCCGGTGCCCGCGACGGCCTGATGACGGGCCTGGTCCGCCGTACCGGATGGTCCGTCAGGTTGGTGCGCACCGGCATCGAAGTGGTGGTCCTGGCCGTGGGGTTCCTGTTGGGAGGCTCCGTCGGCGTGGGAACCGTGGTCTATGCCGTGGCGATTGGCCCGATCGTGCAAGTACTGCTGCCCAAATTCATGGTCCCGGAACGGGCCAAGACAACTGACGGCTTGGCTTCTGGTCCGGCAACAGACTCCGTGCAAACCGTTGAGGCAGCTCCTACAGCGTCGTGAAGAGGCTGCTTCGAGGCGCGCTGGCCTGCGGCGCTGGCCGGCCCGACAGGTAGCCCCGGCCAACAAACCAGCTGCGCCCGCCAATCCAGCCGTGCACAACAAGCTACGGGGCCAAACGAGCTACGGCGCCCAGCAAGCTACGGGCCCAACAAGCTAGCCGTGCCCAACAAGCTACGGGGCCGGCTGGCAGCGCGGGCAGAAGTAGATGTCCCGTTCCTCTGTCCCATCCGGCGCAGCAAGGAGAGCGCGGCGGACAGTGGTGCCGCATCGCCGGCACGGCTGGCGTTCCCGGCCGTAAACCCAGTATCCGGGCCGCATGGCCCGCGGGCCGAGGGTGGTGCGCCGACCGGGACCGAGGTTTTCACCCAGGAGTCGTTTGGCGTCGTTGATTGTTTTGGCCAGGTCCGGAACGTCACGAACCGGGAGTGTGGGGTGAATGCCGGAGAGGAAGCAGGCTTCGCAACGGTAGATGTTGCCGATGCCAGCGAGCTTCCGCTGGTCCAGCAATGCGAAACCGACGGTGACGTCCGGCTCGGCCCGGAGCCTGCGCAGGGCTTCTTCTTCGTCCCAGTCAGGGCCCAAGAGGTCCGGCCCCAAATGTCCAACAATTTTGTCTTCCTCAGCAGTGGGCACCACTTCCAGGATGCCCAGCGAGAACCCTACCGCGTCAGCCGAAGCTGTGCGGAGCACACACCGTGCCGTATGGCCGGGCTTGGTCCATCGGCCCCCCGGAGGATAGATCATCCAGTTCCCCTCCATTTTCAGGTGGGAGTGGATTGTCAGGGCGCGCGGCTTTTTGCTGGCACCGGGTTCCTCATCCACGGGGCCGGCGAGGCGCATCAGGAGGTGCTTTCCCCGGGGTACCACCTCGGTCATGGTCCAGCCCGCAAGGTTTAAGGTGGCGAAGCGGGGCACACGGAAGTCGGAGGCTGTGATGGTTTGCCCGGCCAAGGCCTCGTTCAGCCGGGACGCAGCGCGCCAAATGGAATCGCCCTCAGGCACGGATCCGGAGTCCTTTCGGAGTGGAGTAGGCACCGGCCGCAGCCAGTGCGACGGCTATAGGGGTTTCGAGGAGGTCATGGCCGTTAACCTTCTCCATGAAGAGCTTGTCCACCGCGCCCCGGCGCACCACATCCACCAGCGCCTGGGCTGCCAGTGTGAGCACGGTATCGTCCTGGCTGAAGGTGAGCAGCGTCTTGCCGCCGCGTTCGACGTAAAGGACCAACGCGCCGTCGACCATCACCACCAGCGCACCGGCTTTCCGTCCGGGGCGGTGCCCGGAGCCGGCATCTACGGACAACGCAGGCCAAGGAAGTGCCGCTCCGTACGGATTCGCGGGATCCGTTGCGGCCAACGCCAGGGCCGACGGCTCCGCTTTGGAAATGCGGGCGTCCTCCGTGAAGGATCTCAACCGGTCCACTGTTGCAGGAACGGCGAACTGGGCAGCTCCCAAATGTTCAATGAAGTAGCCGCGGCGGCAACGGCCTGCTTCCTCCAACCGGGCCAGCACCTTATACATGAGCCCGAAGCCGCCAATGATGTTCTCCGCCATGACCGAACCGCGGGTCACCACGCCATACCTGTCCAGCAGCAGTTCGGCCGTGCCACGGGCATGGATGGTGGGATCCAGTTCCGGGGCAGGCAGGGCGGACCAGCGGCCCACGGCCGACGGCGGCGCAGCAGCTATTCCGCCTGAAACCGCCCCGTACCGGCCACCTGTAAGTCCGGGGGAGCCCAGCAGACCTGTGCCATGGGAGCGGCCCAGGCGGCTCAGCCGTGGAGCCCGTGCCCTTGGTGCTTTCGCGACTTGCCGGTGGGCTGTCTTTCCACCGGCGATCATGGCGCGTACGGGGGCGAAAGTGTCACCCGTGACCCGGCCGGCCCAGACCAGGTCCCACAGCGCCGAGACCACGGCGTCGTCACTCAACACTGAATCCATGCCGCCAGCCACGTCCGTAAGTTGCCGGAAGAAATAGCCACCGCCTGCGCTGAAGTGCTCCAGGAGCCGCTGCTGGGCATCGCCGGGTTCGAACTCCGGGGAGGGGTTGAGCGTGAGTTCGGCGGAGTCGGCCACGTGGAGGCTGATCCAGCCATCATTTCCGGGCAGCGACCCCGCCCCGGACCAGAGGAGTTCGCCGGCGGCCATCAGTTCGTCCAGCATGGCCGGTTTGTAGTCCGCCACCCGGCTTGCCAGCACCAGCGGCTCCCAGGCTGAGGCGGGGATGGGAACTCCGGAGAGCTGGTCCACAGCCGTGATGATCCCGTCCAGTCCGCGCAGCGCCTGGCTGCGCGACTTGCCGGGAGCGGTGACGTTTTGCCAAGCCGGCAGGAACCGCCCGTAAGCGGCGGTGTCCACGGGCTCCACTTCGGCGCGGAGTGCAGCGAGGGAACGCCGACGCAGTTTTCGGAGGACTTCCGCATCGCACCACTCGCTGGACGGTGGTGCGTCCGGCGACATCAGTTCCGGATCTGTTCCTTGCGCCGTGGGCTGGGGTTCGGCAACAGCATGCGGACGGAACTCACCCTCCACCACCCGGCCGTCCCCGGCCAGGCGCTTCAGTGCTGTGTTGACCACCGCCACGCCAAGCCCCAACCTCGCGGCAGCTTCCGAGGCTGTGAAAGGTCCGTGCGTGCGGGCATACCGGGAGACCAGATCGCCCAAAGGATCATTGACCGGCTCAATGAACGCCAGCGGAACACCCATGGGCAGGGGCACGCCGATTGCGTCGCGGAGCCTCGCGGCATCCTCCACCGCAGCGAAGCGCTCGACGCCGCCGATGGTCACCTTGAGTGCACGGTTGGCCTTCTGGAGCGCGGCGAGATGGGATCCGGCGTCCTTGACCGTGCCCGGCGGGGCCGGGGGAGTTGCGTCCAAGTGTTCGGTTCCCTCCAGCGTGTCAGTGCTGTCAGAGTGATCTGCGGTGACAGGGGGATCTGCGCTGACAAGCTGCTGTATGGTTTCAGCCGTTTCCACGCCTTGAAGCCGTTCCGCGACTTCCTCAACACTGAGCGGACCGAGCAAACGCAGCAGATCAGCTACGCCCTCCATCCCGCGCACCCTGCGGTCGGAGGCGAGCCGCTGCAATTCCCTTTCCGTGGAATCAATGACCGCGGCATCCAGGAGCTCACGCAGTTCCACACGCCCCAGGAGTTCATTGAGGAGTGTCGAGTCCAAGGCCAGGGCAGCAGCCCGGCGTTCTGCCAAGGGGGAGTCGCCCTCGTAGAGGAACTGGGCTACGTAGCCAAACAACAGCGACTTCGCGAACGGGGAAGGCTGCTGCGTGGTGGTTTCCACGATTCTGAGTTCACGGCGCTCCACAGAAGCGGCAATGTCTTTGAGTGCGGGGAGGTCGTAAACATCCTGCAAGCATTCACGCACCGTTTCGAGCACGATGGGGAATGACGGGTACTTTCGGGCGACGTCCAGCAATTGGGCTGAACGTTGCCGCTGCTGCCACAGCGGCTGGCGTTTGGCGGGGTTCTGGCGGGGCAACAACAAAGCCCTGGCTGCACACTCGCGGAAACGTGAGGCAAACAGTGCGCTGCCGCCTACTTCCGCTGTAACAATCTGCTCCAGTTCCTCCGGGTCAAAGAGGAACAGTTCAGCACCGGGTGGTTCGTCTTCCATCATGGGCACCCGCAAGACGATGCCGTCGTCGGCCGCCATTGCGGAGCCGTCCAGTCCGTACCGTTGTTGGAGCCGTTGCCCTACGGCCAGAGCCCATGGAGCATGGACCGGCATCCCGAAGGGGCTGTGGAGGACTACCCGCCAATCGCCAAGCTCGTCGTGGAAGCGCTCCACCACAAGGGTTCTGTCGCTGGGAACAATCTCCGTGGCGTCCTTCTGTTCCCGCAGGTACTGAAGCAGGTTGCTTGCTGCGAAGGCATCCAGGCCGCTGGCTTGGCAGCGTTCCATGGCTGGTGCCTCGTCCGCTGCCGAGAGCTCCCGGATGAAAGCTCCCAGGGCCCGGCCGAGGTCAACAGGCCTGCCGAGTGAATCACCCTTCCAGAAGGGGAGCTTGCCGGGTTGGCCGAAGGCAGGGGATACCAGCACGCGGTCGTGCGTGATGTCCTCAATTTTCCAGCTGGTGGCGCCCAGCGCAAAGACGTCGCCCACGCGGGATTCATAGACCATTTCCTCGTCGAGTTCACCCACACGGCGCCCACCCTTGGCCGCCCGGGCCGAGGCTGTAGGCTCACTGCCGTCAGCGCTTCCAGTGGAAGCGGAGCCCTCAACTTCCGTGCCGATGATGTAGACACCGAAGAGTCCGCGGTCCGGGATGGTTCCACCGGAGGTCACCGCCAGGCGCTGGGCTCCGGGCCTGCCCTCGATGGTTCCAGCGTGCCTGTCCCAAATGATGCGTGGCCGCAGCTCCGCAAACTCATCCGACGGATAACGTCCCGCCAGCAGGTCCAGTGTTGCTTCAAAAGCTGACCGGGGCAGGCTCGCGAATGGTGCTGACCGCCGTACGGTGCTGAACCAGTCCTCGACGTCGATGCTCCCCAAGGCAGTTGCGGCCACGGTCTGCTGGGCAAGGATATCCAAGGGATTCGTCGGGATGCTCAGGCGTTCAATCTGCCCGCTGAGCATGCGTTCCACCGTGACGCTCGTGTGCAGGAGATCCGCCCTGTGCTTGGGGAACAGCACGCCTTCGGAAATCTCGCCCACCTGGTGTCCGGCACGACCTACCCGCTGCAGGCCACTGGCCACCGACGGCGGAGACTCCACTTGTATGACCAGGTCCACAGCGCCCATGTCGATGCCAAGTTCCAGTGAGGATGTTGCCACCACGCACCGAAGCCTGCCGGACTTGAGGTCGTCCTCGATCATGGCCCGCTGGTCTTTGGAGACCGAGCCATGGTGGGCGCGGGCCAGTACGGGATCCGCGCCGGTCGTGCTGCCGGCCTGCGCCATCATATGAGCCGGAGTGGCAGTGGAGGCTGGAGCTGTGGAGGTGGTGCTTGCGGACGCGGGGCTTGTGGATGCCTGAGCGCCGGGTCCAGCCTGTGGTGCTGCCCACTCCCCGCCGCCCACAGCCATCAACTGCCGTTCGGCGTAGATTTCGTTCAGTCGCGCCGTTAGACGCTCTGAGAGGCGGCGGGAATTGGCGAACACAATGGTCGATTGCTTGGAAAGGACCAGATCAACAATCTGCTCCTCCACATGTGGCCAGATGGAGGCTTGGGGCTGCAGTCCGGAAGCCGGGCCGGAATCGAACGCGCCGGCAGCGCCCTGGAGGTCTGACATGTCCTCCACAGGCACCGTGACGGTGAGGTTCCAGTTCTTCTTGGACGGCGGAGCCACGATCTCCACCGGGGCCTGGCCTGCCAGGAACTGCGCCACCAACTCGCGCGGTTGGACCGTGGCCGAGAGTCCGATGCGTTGCGCAGGCTTGGGCAGCAAGGCATCAAGACGTTCCAGTGATACGGCGAGATGGGCCCCGCGCTTGGTGCCCGCGACGGCATGCACTTCGTCGATGATGATGGTGTCCACTTCGCTGAGCGTTTCCCGGGCACGGGAGGTCAGCATGAGGAACAAGGACTCCGGCGTGGTGATGAGGATATCGGGGGGGTTCGTCAACAGCGTGCGGCGATCTGCCGCCGTCGTATCTCCTGAACGGACACCGACCGTGACCAGTGGTGCAGGCAGCCCCAAGCGTTTTGCGGTCTGGGTGATACCGATCAGCGGTGCCCGGAGGTTCCGCTCAACGTCCACGCCCAGAGCCTTCAGCGGTGAAATGTAGAGGACGCGGGTTTTGGTTTTGGGGCGTTTGGCCCGGCCCTTGCCGTTGGCCGGGACGCTCTCCAGCCCGGGGAGGGTGTCTGATGGAGTCGAGTGCAGGCGGTCCAAGGCCCAAAGGAACGCTGCGAGGGTTTTACCGGAACCGGTAGGAGCTACTACCAGGGCATGCGAGCCTGAGGAGATGGCGTTCCATGCCCCGTCCTGCGCTGGCGTGGGCTCGGAAAAAGCGCCGAGGAACCATTCCCTGGTTGCCTGGCTGAAACGGCTGATGGCGCCATCCGACGCCTGCGGCTCCTGCATTCCTCCATCATGCCCCACGGCCCCGACAGAATAAGACGGAGCCGTGGGGACAGCGTCAGACTGCTTGGAATGCCGTGATGGTCAGGAGCTTGATACCGGCGTTGCTGCAGGCATCGTGGGGCTCGGCGACGAACAGCGAAGCGGTGTCGTTAGGCGGGTAAATACGGAAGCCGGCAGCCGGGACCTTGGTGCAATCGCCGTAATTTCCGGCCTGTGTGTAACGGATCTCCGCCCAAGCCGACTTGCCCGGGGCCAGTTCGATCTTGGTAACGGGGGTGGTGGTTTCACGGGTAGCCGGCTCGCCGATTGGCTCACCGTTGGCATCTGCGGTCAGTGAGACACCCGCGAAGCCCTCAAGTATGCAGGGAGCGGTGCCGGAGTTCGTCAGGATCAGTTTCTCGTAAATGCTGCCCGCTGCTCCGCCCCCGGTTGAATCGGTAGCCACAGTCAGGGACGCTGCTTTGCATGCCGTGGCGCCTGCCGGAGCAGCCGACGTAGGGGCAGTCGATGGCGTGGTGGTGGCCGTCGCAGAAGGAGAACTGGGCGTCGACGACGCTGACGGCGTCGAGGAAGTGGGCGGGGGACTGCTGGTTCCCGCGGGGCTGGGGCTTGGCCCGCAAGCTGCAAGAAGCAGCAGTGATGCCGCTGCCGTGGTCGTCACAAGTCCGGTTTTGATGCGCTGAGTCCACATGGGCACCAGCCTTGCCCCGGCTGTGACGGGAGTCAATTGAGCCACGGCCAAGAGCCTGGATTGGCGTCCGGATCGTAATCTTCCGGACGCCAACCCGGAGCCGGCTACTTGGCGGAATCAGCCTTGGCCACTGCGGGCTTGGCAGCACGGCTGCGGAAGAATGCGGCACCGCCCAGGGCAAGGCCTGCGACGCCGGCGATCAGGCCGGCCCAGCTGCGGGCCTGCGAGCCGTCGTCGGAGGTTACTGCGGCGGCCTGCTCAGTAGACACAGCTGTCGCGGCGTGGTGGTCACCTTCTGCTGCCGCGGGGGTGATGGTGACCGACGGTGCCGGTGCCTTAAGCTCATGCTCATCCTGCCCCTCCTTGGCGATCTCGGACCAGTCAGTCTGGCCCTGCTCGCACGTCTGCAAGGTGGGGAAGTAGATGGTCTTGCCGGCTGCATCGGGCAGCTTTACCGACAAGACCAACGCGTCACGCAGGTGCGGATCCAAAGGCGCCTTGGCCGTGTAGACGATCTGGCTGGTGCGCTTGGTGATGGTGGTGCCATCGTCCAGCTTCTTGGGCTCGGCGAGGGTTTCGGTGACCTTCTCAACGGTCCAGTTCGGGTTGACGGTCGGCTGTGCGTCATTCAGCTCTTCGGGGAGTGAAATGGCAACTTTTGTGGTCCCGAACGTATCGCAACCGTGGGGGATGCCGAAGGTGACCAGAGCGTATGAGTTGGCAGCGGTCTTATTCGGATCAGCAGAAACGTGGGCCGAAGCACCGGCCAGCCCTGCCATCATCAGGGCGGCGGTTCCGCCAGCGACGGCGGTAGCAGAAAGGGTGCGGCGGAGGGCGGACTTGTTCATGGGAATGCCTTTCGGGGGCGCCGGCAGAGGCGGCGCGGGTACGGGTTTGGGAGCCCGTCACCTCGCGAAGGCTTCGCGTTTGCGGCGCTTATGCGTCGCCTTGGTGCCGGGCGGAACTAAGGAAGTACGACGACGGCGGGCGGGCCGCGCCGGCTGTCTTGCCTCAGGTTCCGCCAGGGGCGGGGGATGAAGACATCGGGTGCGCCAACTGCGACAGGCGAGGCGCCGGCGTCGGGCCTGAAGACCAACGCCGGAAGGGCGAGCAGGGGCCGCAGCCAGGCCGCCAACTGCCAAAGGGCTTCCTCACCCTTGGTGAGAATCACGGCAGAAGCGAGGGTGGCGATCACGTGGCCAACCAGCATCAGGGTGCCAAAAGCGGTCCCGAGCTCATGGGTGTGGGCTGCTGCAATCTCCATCCCGGGACTCAAGGATTCGGCGCCGAGGTGGTGGTTCGCTGCCGGACCCGTGGCTCTGATGGGCCCCAAGGCGGTGAAGGCCTCGTGCAGCGCCAATTGTCCCGCGCCCAAGAGGCCCGCCATGAAGACGAGGTTCAGCTTGAAGCGCGTAGCGAGTGTGGCAACCAATGCCGTCAATGCGACAAGGGCAAGCAAGACCGGAACAGCTGGAAGCGTTCCGCCGCCCACCACGTGCGCGCCGGCGGCGAGCAGGACCACTACAAGCGAGATGGCACCCGATCGCAGCGCATGGAAGGGAGCACGGGTCCGCGATGTGCGCACGTGGTCCTCCCTTGTCTCGATGGCCGCTCTGGCCTGTTTGCTTGCTCGTTGCCGGCGTCTTGATTCTATCGGGAGTTCGGCGCCGCTCTGGCCTCGGATGGGTCGCTATGTGGATACTCGCGCCGAGGGGTTGGCTCTCGGCACTTTGGCAGCGCTGAAAGAGGTGAGAGCTAACCCCTCGCACGTCGGACAAAGGTGGGTTGCGGGGGTTCGGGGAGCTTCGCACCGGATGGAGAACGACGACGGCGGAGCTCCAGTTTGAGGCTCTCCTCACCCCGCGCCATGGCCCAGTGATGGTTGGCCGAGAACACTGGTTTCAGGAGCCAGCTCAGCCGCCGAAGCAGTGGTTTGGCTGCGCTGACCCGCCAGTCGTAGGTGATGACGACTTCCGGGCCGTCGGTCTCGAATGTCCAGTGACCCGTTCCGTTGAGATCCCCTTCTGCGGTGAGGGCGAAGCCGTCGAGGCTCACCGGTTCGGTAACGGTGAGCCGCCAACGCAGTGTGTACGGAAGCCAGCCCTTGGTGTGGAGGTCGAAGGTGGCGCCTACGCCATCGGGTCCGCCGGGGGTCACGGCAGTGACCTTCAGGTAGACGGAGGGCCACCATTGGGGGAGCGTCGCTGCGTTGGCAAGGACGTCCAGCACTTCCTGGCGTGTTCCCGCTACGCGCCACACGGTGACGAACTCGTAGTCCGTGCTTTTGCCCGTTCTGTTGGGCCCGGCCATTATTGCCTCCGAGGTGGGCAGGTTCCGAGGGTGTCTGATGGCATCCGGAGCTAATCTACTCCTGGCCTCGCCGAGGGGTTAGCTCTCGGCCTTTTGAGTGGCCCAAAGGGGTGAGATCCCGCCCCTCGGCTGTTGTGGAAGGTGTGAGATCCCGCCCTTCGGCGAGGGGTTAGCTTTCGCCCTTTTGAGTGGGTGAAAGAGTTGAGATCCCGCCCCTCGGCGGTTGTCGAAGGTGTGGGATCTAACCCTTCGCCGAGGGGTTAGCTTTCGTCTCTTTGAGTGGCCCAAAGGGGTGAGATCTAACCCTTCGCCGAGGGGTTAGCTTTCGGCCTTTTGAGCTCATGAAAGGGGTGAGATCCCGCCCCTCGGCGGAGACGCATGGGGAGCTACTCGCCCGAGTTCTCCCGCGAGGTGATGCCGAACGGGGCTGACTTGAGCTCGGTGAAGTTTCCCACGCTGGCCCGGACCGTGCATTGGGGCGTGATCTGCAGGGCGGTGACGGTGAGCCCTGAGCTGTCCACTGCCAGCGCCCCTCCGCAGCCATCGGCGAACCGCACCCCCTGCTCACCACCGGTGACGGCTGCGAGCATTTGGGATGCCTTACCTGAGGCCGGGCTGACGTAGAGGGGATTGAGTTCATCGGCACCGCCGGCCCACACAGGGACCAGTGTGATTTTCAGGGGGCTGGGCGTGACAACGCGTGCAGGGGTGCGGACCTCTACGCCCTTGAGTCGTTGCACCGGGTACGCGGTGCCTTTGACTGCAGGATTTTGCGTGACAGCCGTGGTTGCGGCCGATCCGCGGCGAATCCAGGCATCCATTGCCTTCTGGTCAGCGGGTTGAACAGGTACCTTTGCGGTCAGTTGCACAGATCCTCCGGCCGGAATCTCCACCCCGGAGACCTTCCAGCCGCACTCAACATCGAGGCCGGTGATGGAAGCCTGGTTACGGCTCACAGTGCCGCCATCCCACGTCACAGCCGGGCAGGTTTCGCCATCGGCAAGACCTGGAATGACCTCCAGGAACTCACCGGACAACGGCGCTTTCTGCGCCGAGTAGGACACCGTCAAACGGACCTGACCGGACGAAGGCTCGTACGTGGCGCTTCGTGAAATGGTGAGGCCGGTCGGCAGGGCAGGGTCCTGCAACTGGGCCGACAACTGTTGTCCAGGCGGCGTGGGGGCCGGCTGCGTGCTGGTGGGGGATAGAAGGACGAAGCCCACCACCATAGCCACTATCAGGAAGATCGCGCCGACGCCCAGAAGCAACGCTTTGCGTGTCCGCCAGAACGGGGTCGCGTCCTTTTCCTTTGCCGGCTCCTCAGCCTGGGGACGGACTTCGCGGCGCGGCATGGGACGGGCAATAGTAGCGCTGCCTGCTTGTCCCAGGTCCGGGGCAACGACATCGACGCCGGCAGGTGGGGCAGCCGCGAACGCGGTGAGTTCGTCATCTGTGAAGGCGCCGCGGACGACGGTAGCCGGGCGCTCGACGTCGTCGAACTCTTCAGGCGCTGTCCCCCGCGGAAGAGCGGGCTTGCCCGCAAGTCCAGGCGCCAAGCGCCGAAGGTTCGAAGCCGCCTCACCCGCTGTTGGGCGTTGGTCGGGATCCTTGGACAACATCCGTTCGAGGACACCCCACAAGGCATCGTCGACGGGAATACGGGGTGGGCGCGATGAGACATGGCGGTAGGCCACGCTGAAGTCCGTGCCTGGACCTGCGAAGGGCGTGCGGCCGGCCAGGAGCTCGTAGAGCAGGACGCCCGTGGAATAGACATCTCCGGCGGGGCCGGACCGCCCTTGGCTGATGAGTTCGGGCGGCATGTACTGCGGAGTGCCGATCAGGCCGGTCGTTTGACGGATCTTCTCACCCACGACGTCGGAAATGCCGAAGTCGGAGACCCGCACGTCGCCGCTTTCAGACTCAGTCCACGGGCGGGCCAGGAGCACATTGTCCGGCTTGATATCCCGGTGTGTCACGCCGCGTGAGTGGGCAAAGGCGAGGGCATCGAAAATCTCGGCGGCCACTCTTGCGGCGTCCTCGGACGGCAAAGGTCCACTGTCTTTGACGACGTCTCGCAGCGAGCCACCCGCGATGTAGTCCATGACGATGGCCAGCCGTTCACCCTCCACCACCATGTCCCGTACGGTGACGATGCCGGAGTCCTGCAGACCAAGCAGGACGGACCGCTCGCGAACGAACCGTTCCACCAGGGAGGGGTCATCGGCATGTTCCGGCCGCAGCACTTTGGCTGCCAGGGTGCGGCCATCGGTGGACGTGACGGTCCAGACTTCACCAACAGCGCCGGAGCCCACGCGCTCGCCGAAGCGGTAGGACGCGCCCAGGGCCTGACCGGTTTGTGCCAATTGCATGTCCGTACTCTCCAAAGCTATCGATCTGATTCCCGAGGCCATCCTGTGGTCCCCTGCAAAGCTAGCTCCCGGGGCTCAAGGACTGGATGAGCGACATCTGCCCGCCGACGCCAAGGTAGCCTCGACCGGCGGTCAGCGCCACGGGTGCCTTCCGTGGAAGGGTGGCGCCCAGCAGTTCGCCGTCGTAGTTGACGTCGGGCTGGAGCACCACGCCCAAGCGCGATTTGCGGATGGACTTGGTCCAGTGGCTGTACAGCCCACGCAGGTCAGCAGCCCGTCCCGAGGCAACGATGCAGAGCCCCGGAGGCCCTGAAGCGATAATCCCCGCAATGGACTGATCGGCATCCTCGAAGCGTTCGGAGTCGTCGACCAGCAGGAACACCGTACCCCTCTCGATCCGCAGGGAAGCCAGCAACGCAGGCACTTCGTCCGCGCCTACGGCTACCCGGTCCAGATCAGCGGTGGCCAACGGGGATCGGCGGTCGCAAATGCCCCAGACCTGGGCCGGTCCCCGGGAAGTGGCTACGCCACGGACAGCCTCGGCCAAAGCAAGAAGCACGGTGGACTTCCCGGAACGGGCCGGGCCGGCAATGAGGGCATGCTCGCCCTCATAAATTTCCAGGAAGGCCGGTGAGAGGTCCGTTTCGCGGATGCCCACAGGGATGTGCCACGGTTCGGTCTCCAGTTGCGGTTTCACGCCCAGATCCGCCATGGTGACGTTGGTGGGCAGGCTCCGGATTGCCGTGGTCTTGGCGGGCGAACCTGCCCAGTTTTGCCGGACACGGTCCACCGCGGCCTCCATCCCGATTGCGGGAGTAGCAACGTGCATCTGCAGGGAGGTCCGCGGATCCACGCAGCGTCCCGGGAGGGCAGCCGGGACGTGTTTCGCCCGCACCCCGAGCGACGAGTAGTCATAGGTATCGGCAAGCCGGAAGAGCCACTTCTGCAGTGTCACTTCGTTCATCACAGAAGGAACTGCTTTGGCCCGGGTGGTGGTCACGGCGAAGGAGAGCCCCAGCGCTGGTCCGTCGGCATAGGCCCGGTACAACAGGCCCAGGAGTTGCTGTCCTTCGAAGTCCTGGAATTCATCGCGCAGGGAGGCCAGGCCGTCAAGCAGGACCACAGTGCGCCGATGCGTACCCGGTGCTGCCCTGCGACTTTCCAACTCTGTGTTCAGGTGCCGCAGGAACCGTGCCTGTTGCTCCTTCGCGCCGGCACCGGTCCCCACATAGGCCATTGTGTGCGGCAGGCGTTTAAGCATCTCAAGATCACCGGAACCCATGTCCAGGACCATGAGGTCCAAATCGGCCGGATCTGCGTCCTTCGCAAGGGTCAACGCGATGGTCGCCAAGGTGGTGCTCGTACCTGAGCCCGCCACGCCCATGAGCATCAGGTTGCCCACGGACAAGTCCCAGCCGGCGGGCGACTGGCGCTGCAGCTCAGGTTCGTCCAGCAAGGTCACCAGAACGGTGGACCCCTGCACGCTGCCGACTGTTGGATGGCTGGCTGTCACGGCGCCCTCCGGAGACTCATCCGTCAGGAATCCCTCCAGTTCCACCCGCTCGCCCAACGCTTCCGGCCAGACCTGCCTCGGAGGGGCGTATCCGGCTTCAACATTGGCATCAACCACGGCGTCGATGAGCAGGTCGAGGTCGTTCTCGTCCATAGCAGCGGACCGGGCTACCGCAGGCGCGGGGGCCGGGACACCGAATTGCCGGATGTCGCGGACATCGACGGCGGGACCGCCGTCGAGCTGTGCCTGTCCGGTGACCAGCGCGGTCTGGACGGGCGTGATGTCGTCCTGGCCGAGTTTCACGAAGGCACGGCCCATTTGGGCCCTGCCGATGGCCGAGGCAGCGGGAACGCCAATCACATTGTTGGAGTCATCGCGGCTCTGGACGCGCAACGCTACCCGAAGGTTGGTATTGGCGAGGATGTCATCACTGACCACACCGGCCGGGCGCTGCGTAGCCAGGATCATGTGCACCCCCAAGGTGCGTCCGACGGCGCCGATGCTGACCAAGGCGGTCAGGACGTCCGGGAAATCCTTGGCCAGCATGGCGAACTCATCCACCACCAGCAGCAGGCGTGGCATCGGCTCGGCCGGGTTGGTGGCCAGGTAGGCGTTGAGGTTGTCGATGCCCTCGCCTGCCTCCGCGAAAACCCGTTGGCGGCGCTCCATCTCTGCTTCAAGTGCGATCAGGGCCCGGTCGGCCAGCTGTTCGTCCAGGTTGGAGATGGTTCCGATAGTGTGCGGCAGACGCTCGCAGGCCTTGAAAGCGGCCCCGCCCTTGAAGTCCACCAAAATGAAGTTCAACCGGGTGGGATCGTTGCGGGCCGCGAGTCCGGCCACCAGGGACCGTAGGAACTCGGACTTTCCAGAGCCGGTGGTACCGCCCACCAAGCCGTGTGGACCGTCTTTGACCAGGTCCAGGGTGAGTGGCCCGTTTTCGCCGGTACCAATGGGGGTGGAAATCCCGGTGGGGGCCCGCCACAGCCTGCGAATGGTCGCGGCGTCGGGGCGCTCATAGCCAAGAAGGCCCGGCATCCGCACCAAAGCGGGCAGGGATGCCCCTGGAACGCTGAGTTCAGGATCGTCGAAGTGTGCCAGTCGCGTGGCGCAGCGCAGGGCTTCCTCCTGGTCGAGGCCTGCCAGAATCACATCCTCCACGCGAGTGAGGTCCTCAGGCTGCTCAACGGTCGCGGCAGCATCTGTGCCAACCCTGATGATGGTGGTGCAGGAGGCTGGCAACTGCTCCTCGGACGTCGCTATGACGATGCCCGCCACACGGGGTGGGCGTTGCTGGGGGTTGACGTTGCTGCCGGGCAGGGAACGTCCCATGCCGAGCAAGGCCCGTGCCGGGGCATCCCTGCCCTCTGTTAGTACGTCGGAATCGAGGACCACCATCAGTGCAGGAGTGGGCAATTCTTCCACTGAGTCCTTCAGCATGCGCAGCATGGCCAGGCTGGTCTCACGGTGCGCGGACATCCAGCGTTCACCCGTGCTGCTGCCGGTTTGGCGCGTGTGGGGGAGCCACGAGGCCCATTCCCATTCGTCGGCCCGTCCGGCGTCGCAGAAAACGCCGATTGTCAGATCTGCCGGACCAACATGCACGGCGGCTTGGGCCACCAGGGAACGGGCCAATGCGAGGGCGCCTTCCCGCGAGCCAACGATGCCCACTACTCCGGCGTCGGTCAGGTCCACCAGTACGGGTGCCGCCAGGAGACGGGCTGCCGTGAGGGTTTCCTTGACCTTTTCGTCTGGGCGCGAGCCCGCAGCACGGTCCACCTCCGGCTTCCACGGCACATCGCCGGTGCCCGCATGCAGGGCCAGGAAGTCGTCCGATTCCGCACGCCGCTGCCACAGTGACGTTGCCGGAAGCGCAGGCCGGCGAACTACTGTGGCGGGATCGGGGACCATCCTGTGCCGGCGGGCGGTTTCCACCTCGGCGGCAGTGCGGATCTGTTTCTCAAACTCCTTGAGCGCTCCGTCGAAGCGCTCGGCCTCTTCCTTCAAGCCACGGGCATGGCGGCGCTTTTGCTCGAACCACATGCCCACGGCCATCACCGGACTGAGCATGGCGAACATGGCGAACCGCATGTCACGGAGGATCATCACCATCGCAACCGCCATGACCAGCGGAGCCAGCACCGTGATGTAGCTGAACTTGTTGGCCGGGGGGACGTCCTTGCGGCTCGGCGGGACCAAAGGATCCCCGGCCGGTGCACGCCCTGGACGCGGTGGCCTGTTAAAGGGAGCAGTGGCTGCTGGCGTCAGGTTGTGCAGGCTGCCTGGCGCGGGAGCCGGGGTCTCGTCCAAGGCAGGGCGGAGGAGAAGGACCGTGCCGCCTGCCGTGATGGTGGCCGTTTGAGTGACCAGGACCCCGTCCTCGCCCACAGGTTCCCCGTTGACCAAAGTGCCATTGGTGGACCCGCCATCCACCACGCGGAGCCCCTCCTCTTCACGGCGAAGACGGAAGTGGTCCCATGAGGCACTTTCAGTGGGGAGGCTGAGATCGGCGTGGGGTGACCTGCCGATGAGCATGTCGCGGCCTTGCGGAACGTCCGCCACGCCCCCAGTACGCTGACCGCCGGCCAGTGTGAGGCTCCAATCACTCACGCGGTGCGGCATTGCCCACGGTGCACGTGAGATGCGGCTGCCTTCCAGCAGAATCAGCTCGGACAGCGGTGTGGCCCCACGAACCTCTGTTTCATTGACGAACACAGGTTCCTCAGGGCCAACACGGGGTCCTCCGGCGGCTTCCACTAAGTCGGACAACGTGATGGCGGGCGCAGCGTGGGCAACCTCGCACTCGAAACGACGATCGTCCAGGTCGATCAGCACACGCACCGGGCGCTCCTCCTGTAGTGGAACTGTTCCCCTCAGGCGTGGGGACAGAAAGGGTTGTTAGGGGCTGGCAGGCGCCGGAACCCAGACGAGCCGTGGAGCGTTTTCGTCTGCCGGACGAAGACCGAGGTCCTGTGGGGACGCGAAGACGGGGATTGCATCAGCGGTCAGTGCCTGGGATTGCGAGAAGTCCAGTGTGGGTCCGGCGAGGCCTTCTCCAGGGCCGAGGGACAAGGTGCGCAGCGACGCTGCGACCTTTGACGGTTCTTTGCTCCCGGCCAATGCAGCTGCCCGAACCAAGGCCACCACGGCATCATGGCTTCGGGCGTCCGCGGCCCACGCATCCGCGGAGAAGGGGGTATCGACCGTCAGGTTCTTGACCTCCGGATTCCCTCCAGCCAATCTGATGCCGGAGAGGAACGCGGACATTCCCCGCCCTTGGGCATCCTGCTGGAGTGCGATTGCATCTCCGGTGGCCGGGGCAACGCTGACGAGTTGTCCTGAAGCGGTGCCGTCCAGCTCCGCGAGCGAGGATGCGAACGCGGGGGTGATGGCGCCGTCGGGAAGTACCAGCGGAACTGACACATCGCGGGACTGGAGGGCTTGGACCAGGCGGGCGAGGCGCTGCGGCGTTGCCGCCGACACCACAACAGCGTCAGCCGGGTTGGCTATCCGTATGCCTTCAGCATCTGCCGGCGCGTCCTTGGCCGGAGGACGGAGCTGGTCGCCTGTACGGATGGCTGCTTCCTGGGCAAGGTCGGCTACCTCAGTGAAACCCTCGAGCGCCAGGGTGTCAGCCACCGTCACGGACGCCGGGGCCTGACCTCCGTCGCTGACCAACAGCACCCGGCTCTTGCCGGCAAGTGCGGTACTCAGGGCGGCCTGTACTGACGCTGCCGTGGGTCCGGTGGTCCACGTGGTCTGAGCGGGTTCGGAGGCTTCGGCGTAGGGCAGAATGACCGGGAGGTTGCGCTCCTCGGCCGCCTTCGCTGCGGCAAGGGCCTGAGGCCCGGTGCTTGCAACAACGACTCCGGACACACCCTGCTCAGCAAGGGCGCCGACAGCTGCACGTGCG
Source organism: Arthrobacter sp. StoSoilB20 (assembly GCF_019977295.1). Lineage (NCBI taxonomy): Bacteria > Bacillati > Actinomycetota > Actinomycetes > Micrococcales > Micrococcaceae > Arthrobacter > Arthrobacter sp. StoSoilB20. The sequence continues at coordinate 857,754 of NZ_AP024651.1, forward strand.
CCGTCTTCGGTGCCTTGGTCGTTCTGGGTGGGCAGGGTGACCTTTGCGCCGCTTTGGGCGAAGCGCTGCGCGGCCACCACGGCGCCCTGCGCTGCTCGGTTGTATTCGGTACCTGGCTCGCCGGACTGGCCGAACGTCATGACGACGCCGATCGAAAGGTCCGCTGGCAGGCCATCAGCCTTCAGTGCAACAGGAACGGTTGCGGCCACAGGATCGGGCCGGGGAGCTTCCGTAGGACGGTTCAGCGTCATCACCAGGACTGCCGCTGCAGCAATGACGACGGCGGCTCCCGCAGCAATCAGGGCGATGAGACGTGCGCGGGGGCTCATGCTGCACCGCCGATCTTCAGTGTGTAAAGCGTCTGAGACGTAGCGCCGGCCGGCACTTCGAGTTGGAACGGCGGCATTTCATCCACCGCGGTGAGCGAGGCCTTGAACTGGGCCTGACGCAGCAGGAGTCCTGCCACGTCCCGGGAACGGATGTTTGCGTAGCCTTCGGCGTTCTGCGAGGCAAGGGCCAACTGGAAGTCCGCGGTGTCCGCTTTTGCCGCGCTGGTGGCCATCGAGCCGAGCAGGCCTGAACCGTTCACCGCCCTGTCCCCGAGGTCCAGCATCACCTTGTTGAGGCTGGACGCGAGAAGCGCGCTGGCACCTTCGACGTCGCGGGTGGAGCCCGACGTGCTGGCTGCGATGTTGTCCAAGGAAGCTTGGGTGCTCTTGGATAGGGCAGCAGTCAGGTCACCGCTCTGCCCCAGGAGCTCGTCACGCTGCTTGTTGACCGTTCCCTCGGCGTCTTTCACAACGTCGTCCGAGGTGGATTTCAGCCCGGAAATGGACCGGTTGAACGCTGACGTCACGGCTTCGGAACTGGCATCGCCGATGTCGGCAACCTGCCGCACTTGTTCGTCCACGGTTTTGTAGACCTCGGCGGCAGTTTCGGCCGAAACGTCGCGGAGTGATTCCTTGATCTTGTCGCCGAGCATGTCCTGCTGCTCTTTCAATTTCGCAAGTGCTGTGGTCACCGTGCCGGAAGATTCAATCGCGTCAGCGAGGGCAGCGTCGAGCGCCTCGAGTCCCTTTTTGGTTCCGTTCACGTTTCCTGTTGCGGCGCCGTCGAGCGTCTTGACGGCGGTCTTGATCGCCTCCAGTTTGGTGTCGGTGGCGTCGAACGTAGCCTCCAAGGCCGTGAAGGCCTGGCCAATTGCCTGGTCGGCGGCGGTGGTGTCAGTCGCTGCGAGCACTTCGTCCCAGGCAGCTGACTGAGCTTCGAGTCGGACGTCCAGGGGCTCCTTGAAGCCCGGCGGCGGATTCAGCGCAGGTGAGGGGTTGCCGTCTTCATCAGTCGGTTCGCACGGCACTGACGTCAGGTAGGAGCGCAACCTGTCAACGTCCTTGGCGGACAGTTTGCCCTTGCCAGGGATGAGTCCGTCGTCGGACAGCTTGCAGAGTTCGTCGGCCAGTTTCTGGTTTTGCTGCAGCATGGAGCCGTTCAGCCAGGTTCCCTGACCGAGTTCGCCTTTTGCTGCCTTGGCATTGGCAGCGATAGCGATGAGTTTCTGCCGGAGGGTGTCAACACTGTTCTGCGCCGCGGTGGCTGCTTTTCGGGTTGCGGTTGCAGAGTCCTCGGCTGACTTGATGGCTGCATCCAGCGCTGCGAGTGCCTTGCTGTAGTCCTCCGAAGTTCCGGAGCCGTCAAGCATCGCACCGAGGTTCGTGCGCACCTTTTCAAGTGCGACGGCGGACGTCGCCTGGTCTTTAATGGCACCTTCCACGACCTGCGGCTGAAGGCCGGAGACGAGTTTGTCGCCTTCTTGGACCAGGCCCAGAAGTGCTCCGGTGACAGTGACGGCGGAACCGTAGAGGGAGCAGGTCATTGAACCCTGTTCAGCACACTCTGCAGGGGTAGGGTTCTCGGGTCCCATCGTCGCTTTGAGGGCGCCGGCCACGGTGTCACGGCAACCAGCGCTGACCTGTGCATAGGCATCCAGCTGCGAGGACATGGTGAGAACGCTGGAATAGACGGTGGATGCGGGCGCGGCCTTTGCCACCTCAGCGGTGCAGCCGTCGCCTGTAATGGGGGTGACCGGCGGTGTGGCGGAAGTGTCGCCCAGCATTGCATCCACCGCGGAGACCGTCAGTTTCAGCTGCGACATGGTGGTGGACTGGGTGGCCGTGGTTGAAGACTCCAGGTCGGAGCCCAGAACCTGCAGTTGCTGCTTCAGGTCCGACATCGTCGCGGCAAGGGCCTTGGAGTTGTCCCGCAGTTCACCGGCTGTCTTTGCGCCAAGGGTCTGCGAGGTTGCCTGGAGGTTCCGGCGGACATCGGTGATGGTGGATCCGGCTTTCGCCAGGACGGTGTTGACATCAGAGACCAGCGAAATGGTGCGGCGCTGCAATTCCATCTCCGAGCCTGTTCCGGACGAGAAGGCGCTGGCAAGAACACCGTTGGCACTGAGGTCTGTATTGAGGCCCGGCTGGACGGCGACATCGAATTCGGGGACCTGGAAGTCTTTCACGTCGGCGGCGAGACGCAGCGTGGTGCTGGCGCCGGAACGCGGGGGAGCCAGGACGGTGGCCCACTGGACTACGGTGGCACCGTCTTCAGTACTGCTCAGGACTCCGTTGGTACCCGTGGTGCCGTCGCCCGAGCCGGGTGTTACGTCGTCCGCCCGGATGCCGGGGAGCTTGGTAGACGCGGCGATTGTCAGCGGGGCACCGACCAAAGCCGTGTCAGAACGGGCCTGGCCGGCGGCATCGTACTGGATGGTCTGTGGTTTGACCGTGAGGTTCTCAAGCGTCAGGTTGATCTCCACCGGGCCGGTATGGCCTTTCAAGTCGGCGAGGTCGGAACCCGATTTCTCGCCGGCGCGGTACTGCAGGCTCACGCGCACCGGGAGTTCGCCCACAACCTGGGCGGTGTCATATGTGGTGTTTTCCGCCGAGGAGTCACCCGCAGCGGACACCGAGATGGTGGTGCCCTCGATCTTCTGCACGCCGGCGGCCGGGGACAGGCCCACGCGGACGCTCTGCAAGAGTTTGACCGGGTTGGACACCGGCTCCGGCTCAGGTGGCTGGGTGCACGACGTGGTCGCGATCAGTCCCAGCGCTATCAGGGCGATGCCCAGAGCACGGACCGGGGGGATACGACGCCCCGGTTTGTACTGGTTAAAACTAGCCTGCCTGGGCATGGATCGTCCCCCTCTTTCCGTTCACGGTGCCTTGAGTATCATAAGGTTGCGCTCCCGAATGGACTAATCCATCTGCTAAGTATCACCGCAGGTGGCAGGCAGGTTCATGTTTTTCCACAAGCGTTTCTCTGTTTGTTGGATTTATTGGTTGGTGTTGGTAGTTTGGGTGCGTCTGGTTGCCTGGGCTGGTTTGGCTTGGGTGTTGCGATTGTTCTTATTGGGAGGAAAGTTCTATGTCGCGTGTGTTGTCTACTGAGCAGGCCAAGGCTGCTATTGGTCAGGTGCAGTCGATTATTACTGGTGGGTTTACGGATCAGATTTCGGCGTTGGATGCCCAGGGTCGTGTGTTGTCGGATCCGAATGTGTGGGATGGTCCGTTGGCTGCTGAGTTCCGTGGTTCGACGTGGCCGGAGACGAAGGCTGCGTTGGATAAGGCCAAGGAAGAGCTGGAGCAGTTGCGGGGTCAGTTGCAGAAGATTTCGCAGGATATTTTCTCTGCTGGTGGCGGGGCCTGATTCTTTTTTGGTGTGAGTGTGGGGGCCGGGTGATCGTGCTGCGTTGATGCGTGGTGTGGTTGCCCGGCCGTTGCACTGTGGTGCCGGTGGCTGTGGTGTGGGGTCGTGCCGTGTGGTTGTGGTGCGGGGTCGTGCCGTGTGGGTTGTGGTGCGGGTTTTTGTGGGTTGTTGGGTTTTGTTCGCGTTCTTGTTCTGTGGGGGGCTGTGGTTGTGACCGAGTTCGTTGAGATGCCGTTGTTGCCGGATTCCGATGGTGCCCATGGTGGCCGGTTTGTGTATGGGGTTGCTGAGTCGTTGAAGGGTGCTTTTGAGTCCGCAGCGTCGCGGGTTGATGAGCATTCGGGGTCGCGGACGCCGTTGGTGACCGGGGCGGGGGAGGATTTCCGGGGGCATTTTTCGGAGGTGTTCGCGGCGAACGCGGTGACGGCGTCCCGGGACGCGGAGTCCTTGGCCGCGGCGTTGCGGAAAGTCGCGGAGTATGTGGGCACCATGATCGAGCGTGCGCGGGAAGAGGATGACCGGCGTCGGGAGAACAACGAGTGGGTGCGGCGGCATAACAACCGCAACTGGCTTGAGCAGTTTGGTGACAGCCTTTGGGGTGAGGAAGCGCGTCCGAATATGGAGCCCGGGAACGCGCCGTCGTTCCCGTCCGAAGCCCCGGCGTCGGGGTCGCGGGAGACCCCTGGCCCGGGTGGCGGGTACGGGGGCGGGGTCTCCTCGGCCCGTCCGGAGTCGTTGCGGACTTTCGCTGCGGGTTCCCGTGGCCTGGATGAGGGGATTGCGTCGGTGCCGGGGTCCTTGGAGGGGGAGTTGTCTTCGTTCGCGGACCGGTGCGGGTGGGGCCGGATCGACGCTGCTGGTGTGGTGAGCGCGTTCCGGCAGTATTTGCAGGCCAATGAGGCGGATGCGGCGTGGGCTGTGGTGGTCGCGGACGCGTTTGCTGCTGCCGGGGGTGAGGGTGCGGTCTCGACCCTGTCGGATGCGGCGGTGAACGAGGCGTTGGCCGCGGCGGGGGTTTCGGGGACCCGGACGGGGTTGGTCATTGACCCGCCCACGGCGGCCGGGGCGGTGCCCTCGTCCGGGTATGCCAATGATCCGGTGAACACGGCCACGGGGAATTTTATTGAACCGGAAACGGATCTGGGGTTCGCCGGGGCGGCCGCGGACCTGGCGGTCACAAGGATGTATAACTCTCTCGGTTCGGGCCTGGGCACTGTTGGGGTGTTTGGTCCGGGGTGGGCGTCGGTGCTGGACCAGCACCTGGCCTTGACTGATGAGGGGTGCCGGTGGGTGATGGCCGACGGCCGGGCGGTGGACTTCCCGCGTGAGGGTGCGGGTTGGGCCCGCGCCGTCGGGGAGAACTACTGGCTCACCCGCCACCCGGTCGAGGAACCGTGGTTGGCGGAGCTGACCTCGGTCCCCGAAGGTGTTACCGAGGTGTTGGTTGTGACTGATAACCAGGGCGGTTGGTGGGCTTACACCACTGCCGGGGTGTGGCTCGGGACCGGGGCAGGGCCCGGCCGGACCATCTCCGCCCACCGTGAAGCCGCGGCTGCATCTGTTGCGGAGACTGCGGTCGATGGTGGTGTGCCGGGTGTGGTGTGCCGGTTGGTGCATGTGCGGGGCCGGTTTGTGGAGATTGATTACGTTGATGGTGTGGTCGGGGTGGTCCGTTCCTCGGATGGGCGCCGGGTTGAGTACGGGTACGACGCCGAGGGCCGTTTGGTCACCGTGGGCACGGAGACCGGCACCCGTAGGTATGGGTGGAACGAGCAGGGCTTGATCGGGTCGGTGGTCTCGGCCGCGGGTGTGGTGGAGGCCGAAAACACGTATGACGAGGCCGGCCGGGTCATCATGCAGGTCACTCAGCATGGGCGGCGGACGCGGTTCGCTTATTTACCGGGCCGGGTCACGGTGGTCTCTGATGAGGACGGGTCCCGGTCGAATTCCTGGGTCGCTGATTCGAAGGGCCGCCTGGTGGGGGTGCTGGACGCGGAGGACCGGCGCCAGTCCATGTCTTATGACGGGCACTCGAATCTGGTGTCCTTGACCGAGCGTGACGGCGCGGTCACGGTCCATGGTTACGACACCCGGGGCCGGAAGATCCGGACCGTGACCCCGGAAGGCGCGGACCTGAGCTACGGCTGGGACGAGCAGGACCGTATCACCACCCTGGTGACCGCGTCCGGGTCCGTCGTGACCTATGAGTACGCCGATGAGCTGTCCCGGGACCCGTCCGTGGTGGTTGACCCGTTGGGTGGCCGGACCGAGCTGGTGTGGCGGGACGGGCTCCTGACCCAGGTCACGGACCCGGTTGGGGTCATGATTGGTTTTGAGTACGACGGGTTCGGGGACCTGACCGGAACGTCCAACGCCGCAGGTGACACCGCGAGGATTGTGCGGGACCGGGCGGGCCGTCCGGTGGCGGCGGTGAGCCCGTCGGGGGCTGAGACACGGTTCGGTTATGACGAGGCCGGGGTGTTGGTGCGTCGGGTGGACCCGGACGGGGCGGTGTGGGCGTTCGAGCACGACGCCGCGGGCCGGACCACCGCGGTGGTCGCCCCGGATGGGGGCCGGACGGTGTTCGAGTACGCCCCCAACGGGGAACTGTCCCGCACCACCGACCCGCTCGGCCGGGTCGTGGAGCGGGTGGTTGATGAGCTGGGTAACCTCACGGCTGCGGTGTTGCCGGACGGGGGCAGGTGGGGCTTCACCCACGACAACCTCTCCCGGCTGGTGGGTATCACGGACCCTGCCGGGCATGACTGGGTGCGGGAGTACGACACGGTCGGTGCCCTGACCGCCGTGATCGATCCGACCGGTGTCCGGACCGGGGCGGTCACCGACCGGACGGCCGGGACGGCGTCCCTGACGGACGCGTTCGCCGCGAATACTTATAGTTTTGATGAGTACGGCCGGCCCACGAAAATCGAATCTGTCGACGGGTCCGCGGAACTCATCACGTATGACGGTGCGGGCAACCCTGTCGAGTTGGTCGATGGTGAGGGCGGGTTGACGGTCCTGGGCCGTGACGCTGCGGGGAAGATTACCTCGATTACCTCACCGACGGGGGCGGTGACCCGGTTCGAGTACGACCACTGCGGCCGCCCGTGGAAGAGCATTGACCCGGTCGGGGCGGTCACGGAACTGTCCTACGACGTCGACCAGCGCCTCACCGCGAGGAGACTGCCCACCGGTGAGGTCGAAACGTTCGCTTACGACGCGTGTGGCCGGTTGACCGCGAAGCACACCCCCGGGGACGGGACGGCCCGGTACGGGTACGACAAGGTTGGGCGGCTGAGTTTTGCCCAGGATTCCTGGTACGGGACCCGCCGCTTCGAATACAACCTCGCCGGGGAACTGACCGGGACCATCAACGGGGTGGGTGGCAGGACCGGCTTCGAGTACGACACCCGCGGCCGGCTCACCCGCATCACCGACCCCAATGGTGGGGTCACCACCCGCACGTATACGGCCACGGACCAAGTCGATTCGGTGACGGACCCGCTCGGGAGGGTCACCACGGCGACCTACGACGCGGCAGGCCGGCAACTCTCCCAGACGGACCCGGACGGGCACGCCACCACCTGGGCCTACGACGCCGCGGGCCGGGAAGCGTCCACCTCGGTGGACGGTGCCCTGATCGCCGCCATTGAACGTGACCTGGCGGGCCGGCGGGTGGTCATCACCGACCATACCGGCGGGGCGGGGTATGCGGTGGAGCACGAACTGTGCTTTGACCGCCGCGGCCTCCTCACCCGCCGCTCCAACGGGACCGGGACCGGGAGTCAGGTGTTGGGGTGGGAGTATGACGGTGACGGGAACCGCACCGCCTTCACAGACCCCACCGGCACCACCACCCGTTACATCCGCGACGCCGCGGGCCGGGTCGTGAAGGTGTCGAACCCGTTGCTCGGGGATGCGGCCTTCACCCACGACGCTTCCGGGCGGATCACCACCGCCACCGCAGGGGACCTGGTGCAGGAGTGGGTGTATCGGGGAGGGAACCTCAGCGAGCACACCCGCACCACCACCGCCGACAACGGCACCAACCCTCCGGGTGCTGCTGATGTGACGTTGATCGGTCGTGAGGACGGCGGCCGGATTACCGGCTTGTCCAGGGGCGGGGTCGTGACCCGGTACGGGTACGATACTGCCGGGCAAATGGTCTCCGCCACCACCAGCGACAGCCACAACGTGTCGGCGTCGGGTTCGGTGGTGGGGTGGGAGTACGACGCCGGTGGGCGGCTGCTCCGCGAAACCACCCCCACTGGGGCCCGCACCTTCGCCTATGACGCCGCAGGGCAGTTACTTGCTGTCACGGACCCTGACGGTGCCCGGACTGAGTACGTGTATGACGGGCTGGGCCGCCGGGTCAGGGTGATCGGGGCCGACGGGTCCTGGACCGAATACGCCTGGGGCCCCACCGGCTACCTCACCGGCACCATCGAGAAGGATCGGGACGGGGCCGAACGAAACCGGCACCGGCTCCACGTCGACGCGCTCGGTGAACTCGCCACCGTGGACGGGGCGACCTTGTGGTGGGACACCGCAGCGCCCGTGCCGACCCTCGCCGGTGCCAACTCTACCCAGGTGGTGTCCCTGCCCGGCGGAGTCACCGGCATCGGCGACGCGTGGACCACACCCGGGTGGCGTGCCGCCCGACCGACCGATCAGCACGATCCCTGGGCCGTCCTCGGCACCCCCGCCACCCCACACCCGGGCAGCCCCGCAACAACCAGTACAGGGGTTGGTTCCGCTGCTGGGTTCGGTGGTGCGTTGCCCGCCGGTATCGGCCTGACCGCCGGTGGCGGGATCGACATCGCAGGGCTCGAATGGCTCGGCGCCAGGGCGTACGACCCGGCCACCCGGGGATTCCTCTCCACCGACCCCCTCGCCCCCGTCCTGGGCGCGGGCTGGGACGGGAACCCCTACTCCTACGCCGGAAACAACCCCCTCAACACCACCGACCCCACCGGCCTGAAACCCCTCACCGATGCCGACCTGAAAGCCTACGACGGGTCGTCCCGCGGCGCCATCGCCGCCACCGGAGACTGGCTCGGAGACAACTGGGAATACGTCGTCGGAGGGGCCGCTGTGGTCGGCGGGGCCGTGTTGATGTTCGTCCCCGGCGGACAACTCGCGGGCATGGGATTGATGAGCTTCGGCGCCGACGTCGTCATCCAAAAAGCAACCACCGGCCAAGTCAACTGGGGTAATGCCATCGGGAGCGGTGTTATGGGTGTGGCCGGCGGTGGCGTGGGAATGATGGTTACTAAGTCTGCTTCACTGGTTGTTGGAAGAGTGGTGGCGGGCCAAGCTGCGCGAAGTATGGCTTCAAATGTTGCGACTTCGACGTTGACTCGTGCCACAGGCAATGCCGCAGTCATTGCACGGAGGTTCGGCGCTAATTTGTTGAAAGACATGGTCGGCAGTGGTGCAGCAGGAGGTGTAGCCGGAACCGTAGATTATGTCCGGGAACGCGTTCAGAAGGGCGGTCCCTGGACAGCCCAAGGACTGTTGGGTAGCGCGGCTGGAGGTGCCTCCACGGGTGTCATCAGCGGGGCACTGAGTCCTGCGGCTGGGCACGCAGCTACAAAAGGACTTCAGGTTGTTTCATCTATGGGCATCAACACAGGCGCTGGATTTGCGGGTGAGATGGTGAAGAGCGGGGTGAATGGAGAAGCCTTTAACCCGGCAAAGGCTCTGCTTTCATCTAGCATGGCGGGTACCAGCGCCTCTACGGCGTCCGCCCTGCGAGGCCTTGCTCCGCAAGGGTATAGGGAACTTGTTGGAACAAGTACCTCTGCTCCCATCGACTACTTCACTAAGACTAATGTGAGTACTGAAGTATTGAATGGAGCAATTGGTTTGACCGCAAATGCTGTTGTTGACGAGTCGTGGAAGTGAACTAAATTAGTGTCCAAGAAAAAGGCGTATGTTCCAACTAAACGGGTAGCCCCCGAATGGTACTACTGGTTGGGGGTTCTATTTCCAGGTGCCCTGGTTCTAATTACGTGTATTAGAAGAGCGTCGGAGTTTGGGTTTTCCGTCTGGGTTGCAAACATTGTGGTTTTTGCGGTCGCCGTATTATGTGTGGGCGGGCTGACTTACTTGAAATCAAACTTTGTTTCTGCGGTTGCTTTTGGGGTTGTAATCATAGGAGGAAGCTTGGCTGTCGCCGGACTCTCCCATGTTGTGCCGGTCATCGTAGTCGCTTACGGTTCGTTATGGGCGGGTGCAGCAGCCGGTCTATTGATTGGTCTGACACTGACTGCAGGCGAACGTCGTTAGCATTGAGTTGGTGACTGTGATTTGTGTTGAATGCCCCCAGGTGCTTGAGCTGCCGTAAAGCGCAGCCTTCGCGGGGAGCTCTAATGGAAGAAAGTATTCGATTCTGGGCGCGTGAGGTTTCCATTTCTGGTCAGTGGTTTATTCGTTCTGTTCATTCATATTATCTTCTACGGGTGAGAATATTGCGGCGCGGAACGTTTGCGTTCGGAAGATGGTTGTTTGTTGGTTTCTATATATATTTCTGGGAAGGACATGAAGACAGATGGATATGAAGACTGTTGATCCTGCAGGCGGAGGCGTTGCGGAGGTTAAAGGTTCGGGTGAGCTGGCTGGTCCTCTCTATGGTGCGTCGTTTGGTAGGTCGGTGAAGCGGTTCTTTGCCAAGTATGCGAAGTTCTCTGGTCGCGCCTCGCGGAGTGAGTTCTGGTGGAGTCAGCTTTTCGTTTTCCTGGTGATGGTGGTCCCGTACCTCGTGATGACGGTCGGGTTCGTGGCCAGTACTGCCTGGGCTCAACAGAACCCTAATGTGCAATCCATGGGTTTCGATCCGGCCACCGGGCAAGAAGTGTTCTATGAGGCCGCTCCTGGTATCGTGAATGCCCCGACTGGAAGTCTCATGGTGGTAGGTTTCATTCTCGTCGTTATTCTGGGGCTGGCCATTTTGGTGCCGCAGCTGTCGTTGCTTTGGCGGCGTTTGCACGACGCAAATCTTGCGGGTCCGCTTGCGTTCGTTGGGCTTGTTCCCCTAGTCGGCGGACTGGCTGTTTTGATTCTGGCGCTTATGCCCTCCAAGGCGGAAGGTCGGCGCTTCGACCCCCGTTGACGGGCCCGAAGAATCACAAGAAGCGTACTGTCCCTTTCCCGCGATTCCTCAGCGACCAGCTGGCGGCTCGGTGTGAAGGGAAAGGCCGCAATGACCTGGTGTTCCCGGGCAAAGACGGTAACCATATGCGGCTGCCACGAGTGCACGAGGACAACATGAGCTGGTTGCTGGCGCTGTGAAGCGTTCCGGGATCCTCAGGATCGCTCCGCGCGATCTCCGGCACTCCGCTGTCGGCTTAGCCGTGTCGGCCGGCGCCAGCGTGAAGGCCGTCCAAAAAGTGCTTGGCCACAGCTCGGCCGCAATGACGTTGGACGTCTACGCGGATCCCTTTGACGGGGACTTGGACTCAGTTTCAGACGCTCTAGATCACGCTGTATCTCTGGCGGGTGTGCCCAAAATGTGCCCACCCGCCTGATTTGGGCAAAGAGAAAGGCCCTGCCTCCCTCATAAACAAAGGGAAGCAGGGCCTTTCTCATTGGCGGTGACGGTGGGATTTGAACCCACGTTGGCTTTTACACCAAACAACATTTCGAGTGTTGCACCTTCGGCCGCTCGGACACGTCACCAACTGAAATAGGCTACCCGAGATTGGCCCCGTTCCCCAAAACGAGCCCCTCTGGACCCTCCCCAAAAGGCAGGTGGCGTACCCTTCAATCCACGCCAACTTCCGTCCACAGCTCCGCACCGATAGATTCGTAAGCATCATGACGATTTCGCAGGAACACGAACGGAAACACGGGCACGAAGCCCACGCCTACTGGGTCACTGAGACGGGCGATGGTGAGCTGCGCCAGGAAGCCCTGCCGGAAAGGCAGGAAGGCGAAGCCCTCGTCAGGACCCTGTACTCAGGCGTCAGCCGGGGCACGGAGCGCGTGGTCCACGAGGGCCGGGTCCCGGAGCGCGTGGCTGACCTCATGCAGGCCCCGCACCAGGAGGGCGACTTCCCGGGCCCGGTGAAGTACGGCTACCTGAGTGTGGGGATGGTCGAGCAAGGACCGGAACAGTGGGTAGGAAAAACCGTCTTCAGCCTGCACCCCCATCAGGACTTCTACGTGATCCCCACCAGCCAGCTCACCGCAATCCCCGAGGACGTCCCTGCCCGCCGCGCGGTGCTCACGGGCATCGTTGAGGTCGCCATCAACGCACTCTGGGAAGCCGGACCGAGGCTGGGTGACCGGGTCGCCGTCGTCGGTGGTGGTTTGGTGGGCGGCGTCCTGGCGACGCTGCTGCGGAAGTATCCGCTGGGCCGCCTGCAGTTGGTGGATGCGGATCCGGAGAAGCGAAAGCTGGCGGAAACCATCAACATCGAATTCGCCGAACCAGAGGTTGCAAAAAGCGACAACGACATCGTCTTCCACTGTTCCGCTTCCAACGAGGGCCTCAAATTGAGCCTGCAACTGGCCGGCGATGACTCCGACGTCATCGAGCTTTCCTGGTTCGCCGATAAGGAAGTTACCCTGCCGCTCGGCGAGGACTTCCATGCCCGCCGCCTGAACATCCGTTCCAGCCAGGTGGGTGCAGTGGCCCTCCCGCGACGGCACAGGCGCACCAACGCCCAACGACTCGAGCAAGCGGCAAGAGAACTGAAAGACCCGCTGTTCGACACATTCCTGACCAGCGAATGCCAGTTCCGGAACCTGCCCACCACACTCGTTAAATTGTTCGAACGGCCCGGCGGTTTCTGCCACGTGGTCGCCTACCCCACCCCGGAGGATTAGTACATGTTCAGCCTGACCGTCCGACGCCACTTCATGATCGCCCACAGCCTTCCCCGCGAAGCGTTCGGCCCGGCCCAGGGCCTCCATGGTGCAACGTTTGTGGCCGAAGTCAGTTTCCGTCGCCCGGATCTCAATGACGACGCAATCGTTCTGGACATTGGCGCAGCGGGCGGAATCCTTGAGGAAATCCTGGAGGACCTTAACTACAAGAACCTCGACGAGCACCCGGCATTCAAGGGCAAGCTCTCCACCACCGAGGCACTGGCCAAGCACATCGCCGACGCCATGGCCACCCGGATCCAGGACACAGATGATGGCCCGGCACTCAGCGGCATCGACGTCGTCCTCCGTGAAAACCCCGACGCCTGGGCCGGTTACTCGCTGGAGCTCCCGGTCAAGTAGGTGCGCATCCGCTTCCTTGTCCCGGGGAACGTCAGGCACGGCTCCGGCGGAAACAAGTACAACGCCAAGCTCGCCGAGCATCTGACCGTCCTGGGCGCTGACGTTGAGACCGTAAGGGTCGACGGCGACTGGCCGGTTGGGAGCCCGGCGGACAAGCAGCGATTCGCGGAAGCGCTCGACGGCGGCACAACGGTGATTGCCGACGGCTTGGTGGCGAGTGGGGCGCCGGAGGAGGTCGCCGGCGCCGTGGGCAAAGGAACCAAAGTCTGGATCCTGTCCCATATGGCGTTGGCGGACCATGGCGAGCTTGAAGCCAAGGCGCTGGCCGCCGCAACCGGAATCATCTGCCCCAGTTCCCACTCCGCCGCTGAGCTCGAGGCGAGGCACGGCCCGCAGACCATCGTCATCGCAACGCCGGGGGCCGACAAAGCAAACCCCGCCCAGGGATCGCAGCCGCCGCGCATCGTAGCCGTGGCCGCACTGCTGCCGAACAAGAGTCAGACACTCCTGGTCGAATCCCTCGCCAGCTTGCAGGACCTCGAGTGGGAGGCCGCCCTTATCGGCTCGGAGAACGCTGACCCGGCGTACGCCGCGGAGGTGCGGGCCGCCGTCGAGCATTACAGGCTTGAGGACCGCATCAGCATCACGGGCGAGTTGAGTGGCATCGCCCTCGATGAGGAGTGGCACAAGGCCGACCTCAGTGTTCTCATGTCGCAGTCCGAATCTTTTGGCATGGTGGTCACCGAATCGCTGGCCCACGGGGTTCCGGTTCTGGTACGACGGGGAACGGGCGCGGAGGAAGCGCTTGGCGATAGCGGGGCTGGCGCTGTCACCGACGCCAAAGTTCTCGCCGACAAGCTCCGCGCCTGGCTCACCAACCCCGCCCTGCAGAAGCGCTGGCGCAACAATGCCCTCCAAGCCCGCGAGCATCTACAAGGCTGGGACGCCACTGCCGCGACTGTCCTCAGCGCGCTGGCGACTAAACCACAAAGTTTGCTGTAGCACTGGTCGAGCAGGCAGAGGGATCGAACGGCGGATCCCACTCCAACTTGGCGGTCGTCTTCGCAAGGGGCGTGGTGGAGCCCGTGAGGTAGACCGTTACTTCCATGGTTTTTGTTCCGGCGGCGATCCATAGGGGGTTGTCGGCCACAGCGGCGTGGCGCTTGGTGTCAGAGTCCGGCGTGTACACACATGCTTCCCGCCCCGGACAGTTGACGGTGTACTCCAAGGTTCCCCACGACGCGCCAAGCCGGGAAAAATCGATGCTCACGTCAGTGCGCCGAAGCATCGAATCGCATGCCTGTTGTCCGCATGCCGTCATAGTTCCTGCGACCACCACAGCAGCAAGACAAAAAGCTCCCCACGACTTTTCGAGCATGGGCCAGTCTAAGCTCAACCGTCGGCCGCGCGGGCAAAACGGTCAAAGTCAGCCCGAACCGTACGGCCGCGTGATCGCCTCAAGGAAATGCCCATCGGGGTTGCAGAAGTAGATTCCACGGCCGCCGTCGTTGTGGTTGATCTGGTTTGCTCGGGAACGGGCAGGGTCCGCCCAATAGGGAATGTGCTCCGCGGTGATTCGCAGGAAGATCTGGTCGAATTCCTCTTCGCTCACCAGAAAGGCGTAGTGCTGCGGGGCGATGGCACCGCTCGCCTCAAGGAAGTCCAACGTGACACCGTTGTCCTACGCCACCGTGACGAAGGACCACATGGGTTGCGGCTTCGGAAGGCCGAAGATACGGGCGAGGAACTCCGCGGAACGGTGCTTGTCCGTGGCGTAAACGATGGTGTGGTTGAAACTGACAGGCATGGCTTGCTCCCGAAATGTTCGGCTTCGTCAGGCGGGTGGGCGGTGCTCCGGTGGCGGCAGCCGGTGAGAGGCGAAGAACTCCCTGAGAAGCGCCGCGCATTCCTCTTCACGGACACCCGCATAGACCTCCACCCAGTGGTTGAGGCGGCGCTCACGGAGGATATCGAACACCGAGCCCACCGCTCCTGCCTTCTCATCCCACGCGCCAAACACCACTCTGGGGATACGCGCCAGGACAATGGCACCGGCACACATGGCACACGGCTCAAGGGTCACCACCAGGGTGCAGTCCTCAAGCCGCCAACCGTCACCCGAGCCGCCCATAGCCTGAGCGCGAAGTCGCAGCGAAGCAGCCGCCTGGCGGATGGCCACCACTTCCGCGTGGGCGGTCGGGTCCCCATGCGCCTCACGTTCGTTGCGTCCGGAACCCAGTACGCCGCCGTCGGGACCCAACACCACCGCGCCAATGGGTACGTCGTCCGTTTTCAGCGCCAACCGGGCCTCGTCCAGGGCAAGGCCCATCCAGGCCATTTGGTCTGCGTGATACGGCTCGGTGGCGCTCATGTCTCAATGATAGTTTTGGGGGATGCGCACACTCGTCGTGGACCACCCGCTGGTCGCCCACAAGCTCACCGTTCTGCGGGATAAGAACACCCCTTCACCGGTCTTCCGGCAACTCACTGAAGAACTCGTCACCCTCCTGGCCTACGAAGCCACCCGCGAGGTCAAGACGCAGCCAGTGGAGATCGAGACCCCTGTCACCAAGACCATCGGCACGGCGTTCACCAAGCCCACGCCGCTGGTGGTTCCCATCCTGCGCGCAGGCCTCGGCATGCTCGAGGGCATGACCAAGCTGGTCCCCACCGCTGAGGTGGGCTTCCTGGGCATGGCCCGCGACGAAGAAACCCTGGACATCATCACCTACGCCGAGCGCCTCCCCGAGGACCTCACCGGCCGCCAGATCTTTGTCCTGGACCCTATGCTCGCTACCGGCGGCACCCTGCGTGAGGCCATCAAGTTCCTCTTCAAGCGCGGCGCTTCGGACGTCACCTGCATCTGCCTGCTGGCCGCTCCCGAGGGCCTGGCCAAGCTGGAAGAGGAACTCTCGGACGCAAACGTCAACATTGTCCTCGCATCGATTGACGAGAAACTCAACGAGAAGTCATACATCGTGCCGGGCCTGGGCGACGCCGGAGACCGCCTCTACGGCGTGGCTGGCTAGTCTTCACAGGGAACGATTGACCCCTACCGGTTTCCCACCCAGCCCGTTAGCCTGTGGCGCATGGACTGGAAACTTGAACTGGTATTTGTCCCTGTCTCCGACGTCGATCGCGCGAAGGACTTCTACGTCAACAAGGTCGGTTTCAACGCCGATTTCGATGAGCGTCCCACGGACGGCATCCGCTTCGTGCAACTGACGCCGCCGGGTTCGGCGTGTTCCATCGCTATCGGCGAGGGCCTCACGGACGCCCCTCCGGGTTCGGCTCCCAACCTGCAAGTGGTGGTGGCGGACATCAACAAGGCCCACGAGCACCTCAAGGCCAACGGCGTGGACGTCAGCGACGTCGACGTCCAGGACTGGGGTCACTTTGTGTACTTTGCCGACCCGGACGGCAACCAGTGGGCGGTGCAGTACCTCCCACAGCGGCCCAATGGCTAAGTCACACTTCAGCACCACCCCATGAGCGTGCGGCAGGATGGAACCATGAGCCATCCTGCCGCACCCGTGCTGACTGTCCGTGCCGTCCTCTTCGACATGGACGGCACGCTGGTGGATTCCACGGCCGTCGTGGAGCAGGTGTGGCTCGAGTTCGCTGAGCGCTACGGCCTGGATTACAACGAAATCCTCCGCACATCCCACGGTGTCCAAGCAGGCGATACCGTGCGGCGCTACGCCCCGGCAGGGGCCGACTTCGCCGCTTTGACGGCCGAACTTGGCGAGATGGAACGTTCCCGGACGGACGGTGTCATTGCCCTTCCCGGTGCTGAAGCCCTGCTGACGGGCCTCCCGGATGATGCCATCGCCTTGGTCACCTCGGCAGATCAAATCCTTGCCGATATCCGCATGCAGGCAGCCGGACTCACCATGCCATCCACTGCTGTCACTGCGGAGTCCGTCAGCCGTGGCAAGCCGCATCCGGAGGGCTATCTGAAGGCGGCGGCACTCCTGGGAGCCGACCCGGCCGACGTCGTGGTTTTCGAAGACGCACCCGCCGGGATCGCTGCTGCGCGCGCGGCGGGGATGCGGACCGTGGTGGTGGGCAAAGCCGCTGCCGGTCACAATTCGGACCTGGAGCCTGGCATGTGGCAGATTCCGGACTACTCGGCCGTGACCGTCACCGCTGTCAAGGACGACGACGGCGGGCACGTCATCACGCTGACCCTCCAGTAGCGCAGCTGGTACCGCCGGGCGAAAGGCTGTTCCACGAGGGACCAAGCGGGCGTAGGCTGTGCGCATGTCTGCGATGCCGGAGGCGTACGGTGCTGCACTGGAGCGGGCCATGGTCCACGCCGGTGACTGGCTTGCGTCGGTCCCAACACGTCCAGTCCGCCCGTCCTCCGATGCCGATCAGGTGGCCAAGAGCATCCTGCCGCGCCTGCCGGATGAAGCGACAGATGCCGCCGAGGTAGTCGATGAGCTCGCCGCGCTGGCTGAGCCGGGCCTCATGGCAATCCAGTCCGGACGGTTCTTTGGGTGGGTCATGGGCGGAACCCTGCCTGCGGCCATGGCCGCGGATTGGCTTGTTTCGGCGTGGGACCAGAACACGGGGCTTCGGTTCGCCACCCCTGCCGCTGCCGCGATCGAGGAATCTGCAGCCGCCTGGCTGCTGGAACTCTTGGGACTGCCCGCCACCGCCGACGTCGGATTTACCACCGGCGCAACCACCGCCAACTTCGTGGGATTGGCGGCAGGACGTCAATACCTGATGGACGAGGCAGGCTGGGACTTGGAGGCTCTTGGGTTGACCGGCGCCCCGCGCATCACCACCTTTGCCGGCCGGGAGCGCCACGCTGCAGTGGATTTGGCGTTGCGGTACCTCGGCTTGGGGGCCTGCGTTCCGGTAGAGGCGGACCACCAAGGACGGATCCTTCCCGATGCCCTGGCTGAGGCCATGGACCAACAGCCCGGGCCTTCGCTGGTCTGCCTCCAAGCGGGAAACCTGCATTCCGGTGCGTTTGATCCCATGGAGGAAGCCATTGCGGTGGCCCATGATCGGGGAGCCTGGGTGCACGTGGATGGGGCGTTCGGTTTGTGGGCCGCTGTGAGCCCCACGTTGCGGGGTCGGCTGACGGGGGTGGAGGACGCGGACTCCTGGGCAACGGACGCCCACAAGACGTTGAACGTCCCCTATGACTGCGGCCTGGCGATTGTCTCCAGGCCAGAATCCCTAAGGCGTGCTTTCAGTGTCCACACCAGCTATCTCATAGCCACCGAAACCGGGCTGGGGGATCCGCTGGAGAAAGTCCCTGAGATGTCCCGCCGGGCCCGTGGCATTCCCGTATGGGCCGCACTCAGGCAACTGGGCCGCGATGGCGTGATCTCCATGGTTGAGCGCCTCGCGGCCAACGCCCGGGCATTGGCCGAAGGACTCGCCGCCATTCCGGGCGTCGAGGTGCTCAACGATGTGGTGTTCACGCAGGTCTCGGTGAGCTTCGGCAGCGACGACCGGACGCACCGGGTGACGCAGCGGCTCATGGCCGAGGGCGCGGTGTGGATGTCCGGATCCTCGTGGCGTGGCCGTGAAATCCTGCGTATTTCCGTGAGCAACTGGACCACCGACGCCGGAGATGTTGCCGCCTCCATTGCAGCAGTCAGGGGTGCTGTGGAGGTCGAGCCCGAAGTTTAGGCCTGGGGCTCGTGCGCCCTCGCTTTGTGCAGGTACCCCATCAGGCCGGCCAGGTCTTCGGCGCTCCAGGGCAGGTCTGCGCTGATCGTTTGGGCGTTCTCCTGCCAGGCTGCGCGGGCCGCGGTTTTTGTATCCTCGCCCGAATGGAACATCTCCCCGATGCGGTCCCAGGAATGCACCCACTCCTGCACTGCCGGATCCGAGATGGAAGTACCGGCCCGGACATGCTCCAGGCCTTCTTCCACCAGCGCGGTCCATTGACGTTTTGAGTCCTCGATCTTCTCTGCTCCCAGCTCCTGGCGTTTCTCCGCAAGCTGTCGACGCTGTTCCGGTGTGAAGTGTTTTTCGAACACGGTGATCATCTCCAAAGTTGACATGAATTGGGCAGCGGTGGGCATGGCTGGAGCGTCCAGTCGGTTGAACAGCTCACCCAGCCGGTCCTGAAGCGCCTGGACTTGTTGGGCGTGCTGTTGAACATGCCGTAATTGCCGGTCCAGCAGGACACGCATGGAACCGAGATCATCATCATCGTTCCCGGGTCCATCCAGCGCTGTCGTGATGGAAGCAAGCGGAATCCCGAGCATGTGAAGGGCCCTGATCCGGTACAGTCGTCGAAGATCGCCCTCCCCGTACCGTCGATGACCGGAAGGCGTCCGGCCGCTCGCGGTCAGCAGGCCGATCTCATCGTAGTGATGGAGTGTCCGCACGCTGACTCCGCAGGCTTTGGCGAGTTCGCCGATACTCCACTGTCCGCTCTCCGCTGTTCCCATGGGAATACGCTAAATCCTCACGTAACGTCAGGTGCAAGCCTTCTTCGGCCAGCCACATACCCGCCGATATGCCCGGCGAGTCCAGCGGCAGCCAGCACGGCTCCTTCAAGCCAGCGGTCCGCCGTCGTCATTACCGGCAGGATCGCAAGCGCAGCCGTACTCAGCAGCGTCGTCAGGAGAAGCATGACCGGTCCTTGGATGCGCAGGCGGGTAGTCGAGGCCATGAGGGCAAGGGCGATGAAGTTCGCCGGCAAAGGATCCACGACACTGCGGAGCAGCACGAAGAACAGGGCATAAAGCGACGTCCACGCCACCGCACCAAGCACACGCCCCGCAAGTCCGGTTCCGGGAGCCGTCCGGTCCCGTCCTAGCCGAAGCTCCCTGACCGGAAAACGTCCGGGGCGAAGGTCTCGGGTCAGCCGCGCCATGCCCCGCAGGTCGGCAAGCGCGGTTCGTACGACGTCGACACTTGAGTTGGGGTCATCGGTCCAGTCGACCGGGACTTCATGAATGCGTAAACCACAACGTTCGGCGATGACGAGGAGCTCGGTGTCAAAAAACCAGCCGTCGTCCTTGGTATGCGGGAGGAGAAGGTGCGCAACGTCCGCGCGGACGGCTTTGAAGCCGCACTGGGCATCGGAAATGCGTGTGCCCAGGACGGTGCGGAGCAGGGCGTTGTAGCTGCGGGAGGTGAATTCGCGGCCACCACTGCGGACCACGCGCGAGTCAGGTGCCAGGCGCGTGCCGACAGCCAGGTCGGAGTGGCCTGAAAGCAGCGGCGCAAGGAGGGGAGCCAAGGCGGACAAATCCGTGGACAGATCCGCTTCCATGTAGGCCAGCACGGGTGACGGTGAGGATTGCCAGAGGCGGCGGAGGGCGTTTCCGCGCCCTCTTTCCTGGAACCGGACCACCCGCAGTTCCGGAAGTTCCCGTGCCAGGCGTTCGGCGATCCTTAGGGTGCTGTCCGTGCTGGAGTTGTCAGCGACCGTGATCCGGAAAGTGTGCGGAAAAGTGCCGGAGAGATGGCCGTGAAGCGTGCGGAGGTTCTTCTCCAGGTGCGCTTCCTCATTGAACACGGGGACGGTGAGATCGAGAACGGGGACGCCGGCCCCGGTGTCCACGGGGGAGCGCCTGGGCAACTGCGGGTTCTCCGGCCTTACGTTCAAGAGTTCCGGCTGCGAAGCAGGCAACGCCCCGCCACCGAAGCGCGCGGAGTGGAACCGTCGTGGGGGAGCGCTGGTGGTTGGATTTGTGAGCGTCATATCTCCAGCATGGGCTCGCCAATTATGAGGGCTTTAGGCGGAAGCTGTGACGTCACTGTGAGCTACGGCGGTCACCTGTGAAATGCAAAGACCGCGCCGGTTCCCGCCGTTCGCTCCAGTGGGGACTGGTGCGATCGGCGGCAACCGGCGCGGTCTTCAAACTGCCTGGTTTAGTACCAGTTGTTGGCCAAGTGGAAGGCCAGGGCGGCCGACGGGGATCCGTAGCGCTCCTTGATGTAGTTCAGGCCCCATTTGATCTGGGTCTGGTAGTTGGTCTGCCAGTCAGCACCGGCAGAGGCCATCTTGGAAGCAGGCAGGGACTGGACGATGCCGTACGCGCCGCTGGAAGCGTTCGTGGCAGTGGTCTTCCAGTTGGATTCCTTCTCCCACAAGGTGTTCAGGGCAGTCATTTCGCCGGCGCTCCAGCCGTAGCTGCCCAGGATGCTTGCGGCGTAGGCCTTGGCAGCGGCGGGGTCATCCACGGCTTTCGGGGCTGCAGCAGCGGCTTCGGCGGCGGCCTTTTCGGCGGCAGCAGCGGCGTCGGCGGCCTGCTTGGCTGCAGCGTCAGCAGCTGCCTTCTCCGCAGCGGCTTGGTCGGCGGCGGCCTTTTCGGCGGCAGCCTTTTCAGCAGCAGCCTGATCGGCGGCGGCCTTCTCGGCGGCAGCCTTTTCAGCAGCGGCCTTGTCCACGGCTGCCCGGTCGGCAGCGCCCTTTGCGGCGGCTGCGTCCAAGGAAGCGGAGATTTCGGCTGTCTTGTTAGTGCTGACCTGGGCAGCTGCCTGGGTCTCTGCAACGCGGCTGGCCTCAGGGAGGTTCAGGGTGGCGTTGGCAGCAGTACCGAGCGATGCGACGCCCAACGCGGCGGCCACGACGCCGGCAACAACCGACATGCGGTGGCCGGACTTACCTTGGCGGGCAGCGTTCTTGAGGACGGTTTGCGACTTGGTCAACGGTGCGTTGTGCTCATCGCGGTGACGCGCGGAAGGGCGCGTCTGATCGTTAAATTCAGACATGTGTGATTACCTCTCAGCGCCTGCGGAGTTAGCTGTCGGGTTCGGATGAGGTCATCCGGCCGCGCATGTCGCTGCGGCTTCACCCCAAGGGTCCGGCATAAATGCCTGGGCCCGGAGACTCTGGGTCCCCCGTCTCTGCCTCGGAGTAAGAACGGACTCCGGGAAGTGGCAGAGCTCGGCGCATCCCGGATGCGGGCCAGTTGGGGCGACCCACCCTTTCGACGGTACAGGAGGAATTCGCAGAAGTCACATTTAGGTAACAGAGATCACGACGCCGGTGAGTCGCCTTGCCGAGTTCGTTACATCCCTTCGGCGGTGACGGTAGGTAGCCGCAGGGCGAATTCGGTTCGACCCGGGCGCGACGTGACCTCCACGCTACCGCCGTGCGCTTCGACGATGGATTCCACGATCGACAACCCCAGCCCCGACGTCCCTTCAGACCCCGATCTCGCGGCATCCGCCCGGGCAAAGCGGGAGAAGATCCGGCCTTGGAAATCCTCTGGAATGCCCGGCCCGTTGTCTGTCACGGTCACCACTGCGCTGCCATCGGCGGAGAGCATGACGGCCGTAACCACGGTAGTGCCGGCATCGGTGTGTTTGCGGGCATTGGACAAAAGATTGGCCAGGACCTGGTGCAGCTGGGTGGAGTCGCCGCGGACCGTGACGGGTTCGTCCGGCAGTTGCAGTTGCCATATGTGGTCCGGCGCCATGACCTTCTCGTCACTGACCGTTTCGATCACCAACTGGGTGAGGTCCACATCGGTAACCTTGACCGGTTGGCCCTCGTCCAACCTGGCGAGCAGCAGGAGATCCTCCACCAGCGTTGTCATCCGCTCTGACTGGCTTTGCACGCGGGCCAGGGATTTGCGGCCGTCGTCAGTGAAGCTTTCGGTCATCCTCAGCAGTTCGGTGTAACCGCGGATGGCAGTGAGCGGCGTTCGGAGCTCGTGTGAGGCGTCCGCGACGAACTGGCGTACCTTGGTTTCGCTTTCCTGGCGGGCTTCCAAAGCGCTGGAGACGTTGTTCAGCATCAGGTTCAGGGCATGGCCTACGCTGCCCACTTCCGTTCCGGGATGGGCGGCCGACGGCGGTACGCGCACCGCAAGTGCCACTTCACCGGCGTCGAGCGGAAGACGTGAAACCTTGGTGGCCACCTCGGAGAGCTGCTCCAGAGGCCGCATGGTCCGGCGGATGATGACGGTGCCGGCGAGGCCGATGACCACCAGCCCGCCCAGCGAGACCAACACCATTGTCCAGACCAGTGAGGCCTCGGCGCTCTGTTTGTCCGCGAGAGGCAGGCCCGTGACGATCACGTCGCCATAGGGGGCCTCGACCGCTACCAGCCGATAGTCCCCGTTGGAGAGGGAACGATCCACCGGATCACCGCTCTTGGGCAGCGCCAACAGCACTTGCTCATCCGCGGGGGACAGCGCAACACGGTTGCCTTGGGCGTCAATGAGCCCTGAACTGCGGACAGTGGACCCGTCGATCCTGGCGTTGAGCGTTCCGGCGGCCTGCCCCCTGGCCTCCAGCGGGTCCGGCTTCCCCGAAGGTGAGGAGGGAAAGTTCGACGGCGGCCTGCCGAAGTCGTTCGCGCGGCTGGACGCCTGCTCGAGCTGCCTGTCGAGCTGCTTGTTGAACACCATGTCCATGGAGGCGTAGCTGACCACTCCTACCGCCCCGCAGATAGCGACCAGCAGTGCCATCGCCACCAGGACCAGCCGGGTACGCAAATGCCACGTGGAGGGGTTCAGCCAGCTGCGGCCGGATTTTCTGGCCACTCCTGAAAGTGTGCTCAACGCCTAGTCCGCGGGCTTGATGACGTAGCCGGCGCCGCGAATGGTGTGGATCATCGGCGGATGGTTGGCTTCGATTTTCTTGCGAAGGTAGGAAATGTAGAGCTCCACGATGTTGGCTTGCCCACCGAAGTCGTAATCCCACACGCGGTCCAGGATCTGGGCTTTGCTGATGACCCGTTTGGGGTTCTCCATGAGGTAGCGCAGAAGCTCGAACTGGGTTGCCGTGAGGGGAATGTCCTCGCCTGCGCGGGTAACTTCGCGGGTGTCCACGTTCAGGGTGAGGTCACCCACCACCAGTTCCGCGGTGTCCATGGCAGCGACGCCCGAACGCTGGACCAGCCGGTGGAGTCGCAGGAGGACTTCTTCCATGCTGAAAGGTTTGGTGACGTAGTCATCGCCGCCGGCAGCCAATCCGACGATCCTGTCCTGCACGGCATCCTTGGCGGTGAGGAAGAGGGCGGGCACTTCCGGGGCGAAGGCGCGGATGCGGTTGAGGACCTCCACGCCGTCGAAACCGGGCAGCATGACATCAAGGACCAGGACGTCCGGCCGGAAATCCTTGGCCAGCTTCACGGCCCCGGGACCATCGCCGGCAACGGACACAGACCAACCGGCCATGCGCAATCCCATGCTCATGAGTTCGGCGAGGCTGGGTTCGTCATCCACCACCAAGGCGCGGATCGGAGAACCATCAGGGTGGGAGAGCTGGGGCAGGTTGTTGGTCATGGAGTGCGAGGAGGCCATGGGACAACTCTCCGTTCTGCTGGTTAGCCAGCGCTTTGCCCGTCCTGTGAGGATGCTGTGAAGTCAACACTAGCGAGGTGGGAGTCAGCGTGTCCGAAACGCTTGGCAATCCTGTTTCTACGGCTTGTAGCAGATTTTTGTCCGGATTTTTCGGAAGTGGGCCGTCCACGATTGGACAACAAGTGTTTCAGATCGTGAGATTCCGCAGCCGGGCTGTTCCCGGGAATGTCAGTGCACATGATGCCCCATTGGCCGAAGAATGTTCACTGGATTGCAATTATTTCTTGCTCGAGCCGAATGAAATGGCGTTCATTTATCCCCTCGACTGAATTGTGATTTACGGCACAATAGACCTCTCCGTCTCAAAATGTGGACGGTTCTGCGCTTTGTTACTTGCGTGTTGCCATTGTTACGTTGCACACTTCCAATGTGAACAAGAACTCAACAGCACCTGCAGCCGCAGCAACCTGGCCCAGCACACCCGCTGGCCATGATGACCGCTGTTGTCGAATGCAAGCCTAACTTTCCACCCCAAGAAGTTTCAGGCATTCGCCCCCTAGCCCAGCGTTGGGCGCCCCTCCCCAAACTCATTGCGGGGACAACCAGCATTCGAAGCCGCGATGACGGCTATTCACTTTTGAGGTAAGCACTCCATGTCAGTTGCATCTGGATACGTCCACATCTCCGTCCGTAACGCCAACAAGGCCGCATCGAACGCAGGGCTCCGCCCCGGCTTCGGCAACCGCCCCGGCTACGCTCCCTCCCAGCAGGGCGCAGGCCAGCAGGCCCCCGGTTACGTTCCGCAGGGTTACAACCCCAACTCCTATGGCCAGTTGCGGGCAGTGCCCGCTGCCGAGCCGGCACCCATGACTGCGCCTACGCCGGTCATTGCCCAGTCCGACAGGCTCCGCCCCGTTGCCAACGACAACGTAGCCCGTGGCTTCGTGCTCTACATGGGCATTGACGAAGAAACCGCAGCGGCCGCAGGCACCTCCATTGCCAAGCTGGCCCAGGAAATCCGTGCCTACGCCCAGTCCCTCGTGACCGGTGCAGAGAGCTATGCTGCCGTGGCAGTAGCCCCCGCCGGCGCGCCCGGGTCCGCACTCGACGTCGTGCGTTCAACCTTCGGTGACCCGACTGTCGCCGCACGCCAGCGCACCGAAACCGCCCGCCCGGCACCGCAGCAGGAATCCCGCCCCTCCGGCGTGCTGATCGACCTCGCCCGCCGCGAAGTGCACCTGGACGGCGAATCGCTGAACCTGACGTTCAAGGAATTCGAACTCCTCAACTATCTCGTGGAGAACGGCACCCGCACCGTGGGCCGCGACGAACTCCTTGAAGGACTGTGGCGCAACGCCGAAGAGGTCCCCAACGAGCGCACCATCGACGTCCACATCCGCCGCCTCCGCTCCAAGCTGGGCCGCCTTGCCAACACCGTCCGCACGGTCCGTGGCCAGGGCTACCGTTTCTACGAGCACCCCGAGGTCATCGTCTGGGCCGCTCCGGAATACTCGATCTAAGCAGCACCGCAGCCGAAAGGCGGCAACATCCCCCTGTGCCTGCGCTCGTTCTTCTTGCGACAACGGCGCTATCGGGATATGCCGCCTTTCGGCTTTTTCGTGCCCTGACGAGGATTGGCCTCCGCAGCTGAAGGGTCCAGGGCGCCGGGTGTGTGTGCGGCTACCACCTACATTGGCTGGGGAAGCCCCCTGGCACGCCCGCTGCCTCCGCGTGTTGGGGGCGTACGGAGTTCAAAGTGGGTGGTGGGGGACCGGGGCGCCTGGGGCCGTGACCCTCTTTGATGCGCCGGCAGCCCATAGGCAACCGCATCCGGTTGCTATCGGGGCGGTTCCCTCTCAAAGAAGGTCAGGAACGCCCGGTGCCTTGGGCGGATAGGGTTGATCCATGAGCGATCACCACATCAAGCGCCTTGTGATCATGCGGCATGCCAAGGCTGATTGGCCCATGGGGGTGCCTGATCACGAGCGTCCCCTCGAGGAACGGGGCCACAGGGAGGCCCCGCTTGCCGGCAAATGGTTGCTCGAGCAAGGCGTGGTGCCCGACTTTATCCTGTGCTCGTCTGCGCTGAGGACCCGGCAAACATGCACATGGGTCTGCGATGAACTGGGCGACAAAGCGCCGACGCCGAAACTCGAGGACGGCCTGTACTCAGCCTCAGCGAACCGTATGTTGACGGTCATCAATCATGTCCCCGATACCGTCACCACGTTGATGATCATCTCGCACATGCCCGGGGTCCAGGATCTCGCCATGCACTTGGCCTCGCGCGATTCGGACCACGACGCGTACATGGACGCCGCCACCCGCTACCCAACGAGTGCGTTGACGGTAATGGAAACGGAGAAATCCTGGGCTGAACTGGACGGGCAGGACGCGCGGCTGACGCACTTCGCGGTCCCCCGCACCTAGCGGGCTCCCCAAAGGACGGCGCGCGGCTGGAGCGAGGCCGCGCCTACAGCAAAGCCGCAGCCGAAGCGCCGGTGCTTGTTGGAGCGGCGGCGTTGCCCCCAGCCCCCGGCTACTGTTGGCTGCCCGAATCTCCGTGGGCCAACTGGGGCATGCACATGCAGCGAATTTCAAAGACGGGCAGGCCCGCCGCTTCATCGCCGTGTCCGGTGGCGACGAGGTATTCGCCGTCGAACATGTACACCGGCAACTGGGGTGCCATGTATTCGTTGTAGCGGCTGGGATAGACCCATTGCCCGCGGATATCGAACGCCGGCAGGGCGTAGGGGTCCCGCCGGTTGTGGGCGCTCGGATAGAGTCCGTCATCGATCATGAGGTAACTGACCAAGCCATAGGTGTGATGGTGGTTCATGTCCGTGGGAAAGAGGATTGCTTCCACAGTTGGGCCCCTTCAGGAGTTTCGACGATCGCGCTCCAAGCAGCGCGGACAGCTAGGTAAGGTTAGCCTAAGTTAACAACTGGTGGGGCGTCGAATGTTCCCCTGTGTGACTTCGATCAAACTGGTGGCAGCGGCAAGTCTTCAGCGGCGACGTCCTGCAACATGCGCACTGCTTGCCGGATGGTGGGGCTGGCGGTCATCGTTTTCCGGTAGACCAAGCCCACGGATCGTTGCTGCACTGGGTTGATGACCGGAATCGCAACGACGCCCGGCGGCAGCTCCGGCCTTCCGAGACGCGGGACGAGTGCCACCGCCACCCCCTGCTCCACCATGGCAACGTGCGTCGAGAAGTCGGGATCATAAATGCGGATGTCGGGAACGCGGCCCAGTCCGGCGAAGATCTGCAGCAGGGCCTCGTTGCAGATAGCCCCCGCCGGGGTACTGATCCACGTCTCATCCAGCAGGTCTTCACGCTCGACGGCGGTGCGGGACGCCAGCGGGTGGGTGCTGTTGACCAGGACATCGGCTTGGTCAATGCAGAGGTCCTCGTGCACCAGGTTTTCCGGTATCACCAGCGGCACTGAGTTCCAGTTGTGGACGACCGCCAGTTCCGCCTCCCCACTGGCCACTCTTTGAACCGCTTCGCGGGGGTCTTCTGCCAGCACCGTGACCTTCACGGCGGGATGGTTGGCCGCTATGCGCCCGAGCATCGGCCCCACGAGCCCGCGGCACGCGGTGGAGAACGCCACCAGCCTCAGCAGGCCGGACGGCTTCGCGGGATCAGCCAACAAGGTGGCCTGGAGCTCTTCCAGTTCGCCCATGATCCGGCGCCCATACCCGGCCAGTGCCAGTCCGCGCTCAGTGAGGAGCACGCCGCGGCCATTCCGCTCCAGAACGGTAACGCCGGTCTGCTTTTCCAGTTTCTTGATCTGCTGCGACACCGCCGATGGGCTGAATCCCATCACCTCGGACGCCGCCACTACCGAGCCATGCTGTTCCACGGCAACCAGCGCCCTCAAGGCGGGGATATCAATCATGAAGCAAATCTACGCTGTTGGATGCACAATTCAACGCTGGTGCTTCACGCTAAAGGAAGTCAGAGTGTACTTGTGAACCTTCGCCATTCTGCCCTCGCCGTCCTGGTCGCCGTCCTCTGGGGCATCAATTTCGTTGCCATCGACCTCGGCCTGCACACCAACGGCAGGGAAGTTCCTCCACTGCTTTTTGTCGCGATGCGCTTTGTCCTCGTCGTCTTCCCCTTCATCCTGTTCATCCGAAAACCGGACGTGGGCTGGAAGCCGATTCTCGGCGTCGGACTGTTCATGAGCGCCGGACAATTCGGCCTCCTGTATCTGGGCATGGCGCTCGGGATGCCTGCAGGTTTGGCCTCGCTGGTGCTCCAAGCGCAGGTGCTGTTCACCGTCCTGCTGGCCTCGAAGTTCCTGGGGGAGAGGCCCAGCCGGCGTCAATTGGCCGGCGTGGTCCTCGGCATCGCAGGGCTGGGAGTGGTGGCGCTGGGGCGCAGTGCTGTGGCACCGGTGCTTCCCCTCATGATTGTCCTGGCCGCGGCTTTGTCCTGGGCTGTCGGCAACGTGGTGGCAAGGCATTCCAAAGCCGCCTCCGGTTTGGGCCTGGTGGTGTGGTCGGGAGCGGTGGTACCTGTTCCCCTGGCGGGGTTGTCGCTGGTGGTTGACGGCCCGGGCACGGTCTGGGCTACGCTCACGGACCTGCAGCCGGCCACCATTCTTAGTGCGATCTACACTGCCGTGTTTGCGTCCCTTGTTGGTTACGGCATCTGGAACCGGCTGTTGTCGCTCTACCCGGGTTCCGACGTCGTGCCTTTCACGCTTTTGGTCCCGGTGATAGGGATGACAGCCGCGTGGCTGGTCCTCAACGAGATTCCCACGCTGACCGAAATCATGGGCGGGCTGATACTGCTCCTCGGAGTGGCCATCGCTGTGCTGGGCGCCCGAGGCAAAATCCGCAAGGAAACTCCCGTTGCGAGGCCCGCTCTGCGCCTTTAGACCTCGGGAAAGCGCGCAGAGCGGGCCTCGCAACGTGGGGGATCAGCGCAGCCGGAAGATGGTCCGGTGCCAGTCCTTCTCCACAACGCCGTCCAGCTCGACCATCACATGCTTCACCTGCGTGTATTCCTCAAAGGAGTAGGCGGACATGTCCTTGCCGAAGCCGGATTGCTTGAAGCCGCCGTGGGGCATCTCGGAAATGATCGGGATATGGTCGTTCACCCAGACGCAGCCGGCGTTGATCTCGCGGGTGGCACGCATGGCCCGCTGCAGGTTGTTGGTCCAGGCCGACGCTGCCAGTCCATAGACGGTGTGGTTGGCCAGGTGGATCGCTTCGTCATCCGTATCGAACGGAAGGACCACCAGGACCGGGCCGAACACTTCATCCTTGACGATTTCCGAGTCCGGGCCTGCGTCCACCACCAGGGTGGGCCGGTAGAAGGCGCCGTTTCCCAAACTCCCATCCGTCGGCGCATAGCCGCCGGCCATCACCTTGCTGTAGCTCCGGGCGCGATCCACCATCCCCGCCACATGGTCCCGCTGCTTGAATGACGCCAGTGGGCCAAGGTCCGCGTCCTCATCCCCAGGAACCCCCAGGGTGATCCCCTCGAAGCGGGCTGCGACCTTGGCCACGAATTCCTCGTACACGCTCCGGTGCACAATGGCGCGGGTGGCTGCGGTGCAGTCCTGCCCGGTATTGATGAGCGAACCAGCAACAGCGCCATGCACTGCGGCGTCCAGCGTGGCGTCGTCGAACACCACGAAGGGTGCTTTTCCGCCCAATTCAAGATGCACGCGCTTGGCATTGACGGCAGCAGCTTCCAGAACCGTGCGGCCTACAGCGGTGGAACCCGTGAAGGACACCATATCCACGTCCGGATGCCGCATGAGGGCAGCTCCAACAGTGGCGCCGTCGCCCACAACCACGTTCACCACGCCGTCGGGCAATCCCGCATCAGTGAGCGCCTGCGCGAAGAGGAGGGAGGTCAAGGGTGTGATCTCGGCGGGCTTGAGGACCATGGTGTTGCCGGCCGCGATTGCGGGCAGGATCTTCCACGCCGCCATCTGCAGCGGGTAGTTCCAGGGAGCGATGGAGCCCACCACGCCAATGGATTCGCGGCGGATGGACGAGGTGTGCTGAGGGGAGTATTCAGCTGTGGCTTTGCCCTCCAGGTGGCGGGCTGCCCCGGCGAAGAAGTCGATGTTGTCGATGGTTCCGGGGACGTCGAACTCCCGGGTCAGGCGCAACGGCTTGCCCGTCTGGGAACTCTCCACGCGGGAGAACTCTGCGGCCCGTTCCTCCATGATCCTGGCAAACCTTTGCAGGATACCGGCCCGTTCCCCGGCCGTGGTCCTGGACCACGCGGGGTAAGCGGAACGGGCTGCTGCGACCGCGGATTCGAGGTCCGCCACGGAAGCCAGGCTCACGGTTTCAACCACTTCGGAGGTTGCCGGATTGATGACGTCCAGGGTGGTGCCCGACGTGCCGGGCAGTAGTTGTCCATTGATGAACTGATGCATGGTGTGCCGTGCTTTCCCTGCCGGGCGTCGCTGTCCGGCAGTGGTGAAGGAACAGTGGTGAAGGAACGACGCCGGGTGGCGGCGTGCGTGCGGAGGATGGGTTGCGTTTCGGGGCGGCTATTCGAAAAAGCCGGTCAGAAAACGGGCAATAAATCTGGCGCAGCGAGGTGAGGATCCGGTGAAAGTCCCGGGCGGTAAAGGTTCGGTGCAGTGAAAGTTCGGGGCTGAAAGCCCGGTGAAAGTCCGGGGGCTTTTGCGAAGGTGCCGAAAGGCGGTGCGTCAGCCCTGAGTGCTTTCGCGCTCGGCGCTGTCCAGGATGGCGGCGAGGCCTGCCTGGAATGCCTTCAGGGAATCGAGGTTTTGCAGTGCGGCGTGATGCTTTTCAAGGAGGGGGTGACCGGTAATGCGGGTGAAGACCCGTGGGTTGAGCCAGGGATCGTGCCCCTCGGAGTCGGGAAGCCGTTGGATTTCAACGGCAATGCCGGCACCGAGCGCAAGGGTGTAGCTTTCAAGGGCTGCGTAGTAGTGCACCACGCGGTCTTCTTCCAGCCCGGCGTCCGTCAGGCACTGGAGGACGAACTCAATGGCCTTCAACTCGCCGGGACCGTAAGTGTCCGTAGCGAACGATTCGCTGCCCAGGGCGGGGTGCTGCATGAAGACCCTGAGGAGCTCGTCCAGGTACGCCTCCAGCCGGGCGCGCCAGTCCCTATCCCGTGTCACTGCCAGTGTGCGCTCCACCGAGGTCATGAACAGCTTGTCCAAGGCGGCCCTGACAATCGCATCCCTGTTCCGGAAATGCCGGTAAACAGCAGTGGCGTCGACCTCGAGTTCCTGTCCCAGCCGCCGGACAGTGAGCCGGTCTCCGGGTTCCTGGCTGGAAATCCGGAGGACAGCGTCGATGATGGTGGCTGGATCCAGGCGTGTGCGGCGGTCCGTCGACTGTGCTGGCTGCACCATCTGCTTGTCCGCCTTCCATGCGTTCCCCGGTTGACTATCAACCTACATGATTCATGGCCACCTCCTTTCGAGGACTAGTCAAAGTCTTTGTCATCACTGATGTCAACACTGTTGACTTTAATGTGATCCGGCTCATAGTCTGTCTCCAGAGTTGAATTTCCCTTGAAAGGACTCGAATCGTGCACGCAGAGATTTTGTTGGAGAACGGATGGGTGTACACCGGCAAAGACGCCGGACCCATCCGGGCGGATATAGCAATTGCGGGCGGCCGGATCATCGCTGTCCAAAACGCCCAGGACGCCCGGGACGCCCGGGACGCCCGGGACGCCCGGGACGCCCGGGACGCCCGGGATGCCGAGAACCCCCAGGACGCAGGAGACGCCCAGAACCCCCAGAACGCAGGAGACGCCGGAGGGATCCAGGGGACCATCGCCCCGCACACCCGCCGCGTGGACCTCCAAGGACAGCTGGTGCTTCCCGGTTTCCAGGATGCCCACATCCACCCCATTTTCGCCGGAATAGAGCTGCTCGAGTGCGACCTGACGGAGGTGGCCAGCGCCGAAGAAGCCGTGGAAACAGTGGCCCGCTACGCCGCGGACAACCCGGACCAGCCATGGATCCTCGGCGCAGGGTGGTCCATGGACCTGTTTCCGGGTGGCACCCCCATACGGCAGCTGCTGGACGCAGTGGTGCCGGACCGCCCTGTTTACCTCGTCAACAGGGATCACCACGGGGCGTGGGCCAACACTGCGGCGTTCAAAGCCGCCGGGATCACCAAGGAAACGCCTGATCCGGAGGGTGGCCGCTTGGAGCGTGAAGAAGATGGCACACCCGCAGGTACTGTTCACGAGGGCGCCATGGACCTGTTCAATCCGGTGAAGCCGGAGGTCCCTTATGAGTTGGCGTACCAAGGCCTCATGGCCTCCCAGAAACTACTTCTCGCCCAGGGCATCACCGCCTGGCAGGACGCTTGGGTTCCCATCCCGGAAGGCGGGCATGCCGATCACCTTGAGGTCTACCAGGACGCCGCGAAGGCCGGGGACCTCAAGGTCCGGGTCACGGCATGCCAGTGGTGGGACAGGACCGCCGGGATGTCCCAACTGGACGCAATCGTGGAACGCCGGGACAGCGTCGCCGGCGCCTTCGACCCCCTCCACCTCAATGCCAACACCGTCAAAGTGATGGTGGACGGTGTTGCGGAGAACTACACGGCAGCCATGCACCACGTCTACCTGGACCACCATGGACACCACACGGACAACCGCGGGATCGAGTTCTTCGAACCGGAGGAGCTGAAGGAGTTCGTGACCGCCATTGACGCCGAGGGCATGCAGGTTCATTTCCATGCGCTCGGGGACCGCGCTGTGACGGATGCACTGGATGCCTTGCAGGCTGCCCGGGAGGCCAACGGCGCCAACGATCACCGGCACCACCTTGCGCATCTTCAGGTGGTTCGGGACGAAGACCTTCCCCGTTTTGCCGCGCTCGACGCAGCCGCCAACGTGCAAGCGCTCTGGGCTTGCCATGAGGAACAGATGGACACCCTGACCCTCCCCTTCCTGGAGCCTGGCGCAGAGGACCGGCACTATCCCTTCGGCCAGCTGGCCAGCGCCGGGGCCACTGTAGTGGCGGGCAGCGACTGGCCGGTCTCCACTGCCGATCCCATCGCGGCCATCCATGTGGCAGTCAACCGCACTGCTCCCGGCGAGGACCTGCCTCCCCTTGGCCCGGCGTCACAAAAGCTCAGCCTCAAGCAGATCGTGGACGCCTACACGCACGGTACGGCCTGGATCAACCACCTCGATGCCGCGACAGGCACCCTTGAACCTGGAAAACTCGCAGATCTGGTGGTGCTCGACCTGAACATCTTCGAACTCCCCGAGGAAGAACTGCACCGGGCAGTGGTGACGCAGACGTG
Organism: Arthrobacter sp. StoSoilB20; assembly: GCF_019977295.1. Lineage (NCBI taxonomy): Bacteria > Bacillati > Actinomycetota > Actinomycetes > Micrococcales > Micrococcaceae > Arthrobacter > Arthrobacter sp. StoSoilB20. Next base: position 891,222 of record NZ_AP024651.1, read on the forward strand.
GATTGGGGGCGAGTGCGTCTATGACCGTGCGGCAGCCCAAAGCCCACTCACGGAAACACGCCGTAGCCATCAACCGGCGGTGACGCAGTGAGGCAGCCAAAAGCGCAGACACCTGCACCCACACCTTCGCAGGGCGCCGTGCGACCCAAACAGCGGACGACGCCGTCGCGCATCACCGCGGTGACGGTCGCCGGCGTCGTACTCGGCTTGGTCCTGGGCGGCTGCGGCGTGCGGCCCGCCGGCGTGACTGACGCAGCCGACGGTGCCAAGTACACCGTGTCGGACTCCACCGAGCCTCCCAGCAAGGAAATCGACAACTTCACCTGGGCCATGTACGCGGAGCCTTTCTCCCTGGACTACGCCTACGCCTTCGACTATCCGGACAACACGGTCCTGTCCAACGTGTGCGAATCGCTCTTCAGGTGGAACGCGGACCTCTCGTCCTCGCCCGGCCTGGCCACGGGAGTAGAGAATCCTGATCCCCTGACATGGGTTTACACCATCCGCCAAGGGGTGAAGTTCCACGATGGCACTGAGATGACGGCGGACGACGTCGTAGCTTCCTTGAGCCGCCACCTTGACCCGGAAGTGGGCTCGTTCTGGGCGTCGTCCTACCAAAATGTGGAATCGATCGTAAAGACCGGCGACTACCAGGTCACTGTCACCACCACGCGTCCGGACTACGTGTTCAACGCTTCCCTGGTTGGCGCCCCCGGGGTTGTGGAGTCAGCCAAAACCCTTGAGGACGCTGGAAAGGACTACGGCAACTCCAAAGCCGGCGTGAACTGCACCGGACCCTTCCAGTTCGATCAATGGGAAGCGGGGGAGAGCATCACCCTCAAACGCTTCGACGACTACTGGGATCCGGACCTCAAAGCCAAATCGAAGCAGGTCACCTTCACCATCCTCCCGGACGCCACCTCCCGCATCAACGCCTTCCAAACCGGCGAAATCGACGGCGGGTTCGCGATCCCGTCCAACGCGATCGACATCCTCAAAGCCAACAAAGACGCAGGATCCCTCTACTTCGGCAAGGACACCTCTGTGCAGAGCATGGTCTTTACCAACCTGGCCGGAACGTTCAAGGATGTCCGCGTCCGCAAAGCGCTCATGATGGCCATCAACCGGGACGCGCTGATCAAGGCCGCGGAGCAGGGGTACGCGAAGAAGACAGATGCCCTGACCACCAAAAGCGTATGGAAGAGCATTCAACCGGGAACAACGGACGAGGCCTTCGACGGACTGTTGTCCACGCCCTATGACCTTGCCGAAGCCAAGAGGCTCATCAAGGAAGCGGGGGCCGAGGGCAGCACCTTCGTCTTCGCTACGGCCTCGCTCAATGCAGCCTTCGACATCGCAGCCCGGGCCATAGCCTCCGCGGCCAAGGAGATCGGCTTGGAACCGGAAATCCAGACCATGTCCAACGACAAATACACCACCTTGTTCTCCGACCCCGAGGCCCGCAGGAACGTGGATCTCCTGGTCACTTCCTGGTACCTGTCCAGCACCGAGCCCCTGGAAATGTACAGCGTGTTGCGCACCGGGGACTTCAGCAACTACGGAGGGTGGAGCAACCCGGAATTCGATGACGTGGTGAACTCCGCCTACGGAGTGCAGGACCCTGATGCCCGCGGCAAACTCACGGGCAAAGCGGCCAAGCTGGCCAGCGAAGACGTGGTTTGGGGACCGCTGTACGAGACCGTCACCTCCATGTGGCTGGGCAAGCGCATCACCGGCGCGGACCCGTCCATCAATTACATGTACTTCCCGTGGGCAGCCCAGATAGGAGGTCGCTGACGTGACCGTTGCAGAAAAGCTCCCGGCAGCTTCCTCCCCGGCAGGTCCCACCCGTCAACGGGCCAAAGCCGGCACCGCACGCCCGGCCATGTATATCGTGAAAAAGTTGTTGGCCCTGGTGCTGACACTGTTTGTTGCCTCCCTGGCCGTGTTCTTCTCACGCTTCCTCGTTCCGGGAGATCCGGCCCGCTTCCTGCTGAGGGGACGCAGCCCCAAGCCCGAAGCACTCGAAGAAATCACCCGCCAGTTCGGCTTGGATAAACCGGCCTGGGAACAGTACTTTAATTGGCTCGGCGGCATACTCCACGGCGACTGGGGCCGCTCCCTGACCTACCGCCAGAATGTTTCCGACGTCCTGCTGGGCCGGCTGCCCACCACGCTGCAACTCGTGGCGTTGGCCGCTGTGTTCATCACCATCCTCGGGTTGTTCGCGGGCATCGTGGCCAGCCTGAACAAGGGCTTCGGTGACCGCTTCATCCTCATCACCCTCACCGCGGCCGGGGCAGTGCCTCCGTTCGTGGCAGCCATCGCCTTGGTTGCGCTCTTCTCCGTAGGCCTGGGCTGGTTCCCCTCCTTCGGAAGTGGCGACGGCGGAGCGGACCGGATCTGGCACCTGACCCTCCCGGCGCTCGCCTTGGGCATCACCTACATCGCCATGGTGGCCAGGGTGACGCGCTCCTCCATGAACGAACAACTGCTCCGTGAGCATGTGGAAGTGGCAACCAGCCGTGGGCTGACCCGCGGATCCGTGGTGGCACGCCATGTGTTGCGCAACGCCCTGGGACCCATCCTGACAGTGAGCGGCGTGCTCGTGGCCGGGCTCCTGGTCTCCAGCGCCATCATCGAGCGGACCTTCGGCCTCTCCGGCATCGGACAACTCCTGGTGCAGTCCATCGACCGCCTGGACTTCGCAGTCGTCCAGGCAATCGTCATGGTGGTGGTTGCCGCATTTGTCGTAGTGAACACCGTGGTGGACCTCATCCAACCCCTCATTGATCCGCGGATCGCGGCCGGAACGGAGTCCCGATGACGTTGGCCATCCAGCTGCCACAGGCAGGCCTGCGCCGCTATGGCAGCCTCCTCTCACCCATGGCGTGGGGCGCGCTGGCTGTTGCCGCCGCCGTCGTACTTCTATCCCTGTTCGCCCCGGCCCTGGCGCCGTACGACCCTGACTATGTGGACCTCAACAACGTCCTTGCCGGTCCCAGCGGACAGCATCTGCTGGGGACCGACGCGCTGGGGCGTGACCTTTTGAGCCGGATCATGCATGGCGGACGGACCTCGCTGCTTGGACCCACCATCGTGGTGATCGGATCAACGGTCCTGGGGCTGCTCCTGGGCTTGGTGGCCGGTTGGTCCGAAGGCTGGCTGGGCAAGGTCCTGGGCCGCCTGTTCGACCTCCTCTTCGCATTCCCGGCGCTGCTCATGGCCATGCTTGCCATCGCATTGTTCGGCAAGGGACTCTTTGCACCCATCCTGGCCATGACCATCGCCTATGTTCCCTACGTTGCCAGGCTCGCGCAGTCCCTGGTGGTCGCCGAGCGTAGCCGGCCGTATGTCCAGGCCTACCGGGTACTCGGATTCCGGACGCCCTGGGTGGTGCTGGGACGCGTTCTGCCCAACCTGGTTCCCACTGTCGGCGCACAATCAACACTGAACTTCGGCTACGTGCTGGCCGACCTCGCAGCGCTGTCCTTCATCGGACTCGGGGTCCAGCCGCCCACCAGCGACTGGGGCGCCATGATCGAGGAATCCCGCGGCGCACTGTTGGGCGGATATCTCCTGCCCGCATTCTGGCCCGCACTGGTAGTGGTCCTGGTGGTAGTGGCCGTCAACGTCATCGGCGAGGAACTCTCAGACCGCATCGGAGGAAAACTTTCATGAGCCAGCTGCTGCAGATTCAGAACTTTACGCTCGGCTTTCCGGGCAGGCCGCCGCTGCTGGACAGCGTTTCCCTGCACGTGGACGACGGCGAAGCGGTCGCCCTGGTGGGGGAGTCCGGCTCAGGTAAGTCCCTGACAACGCGTGCCGCGCTCGGGTTGCTGCCCGGCGGCTCGGAGTCCTCGGGCAGCGTCTCCGTCCAGGGCCTGGACACCCTGACAGCCACCAGGCAACGGCTCATGGAGCTGCGCCGCAGGCATGCTTCGATGATCTTTCAGGACCCCCGGGCGGGCATCAACCCGGTCCGGACCGTGGGGGACTTCCTGACCGAAACCCTGGTGCGCTTCGACGGGCTGACCCGGGCAGAGGCCACCGAACGTGCCGTCAAACAATTGGAACAGGTGGGGCTTCGGCGGGCCAAGGAGCTCATGGGCCAGTACCCGCATCAGCTCTCCGGCGGCATGCTCCAACGGGTCATGATCGCCGCTGCCCTGCTGAACTCCCCGGATCTGTTGCTCTGCGACGAGCCCACCACTGCCTTGGATGTCACCACCCAGGCCGGGATCGTGCGGCTCCTGCGCGAGGAACAACAGTCCAGGGGGATGGGGATGCTCTTCATTACCCACGACCTCAACCTTGCGGCCAGCCTGTGTGAGCGGGTCTACGTGCTCCGGCGCGGGGAAGTGGTGGAGCACGGCGCAACCCGGACTGTTTTCCTCACGCCCCAGCAGGACTACACGCGGCAGTTGGTGGAGGCGACTCCTGTCATTGAGGTGGGTGGTGGCTCTGCCGTGGCTGCGGCTCGCGGGCTTGAGCCGGTAGGGCCTCCGTTGCTGGAGGTTACCGGGTTATCCAAGACGTACCACCTGCCCCGCGGCGAAGTCATCACCGCCTTGGATGGCGCGGAATTCAGCCTGCCGGAGGGCGGATCCTTGGGCATCGTGGGCGAGTCCGGCTCCGGGAAGTCCACGCTCGCCAGGCTGGTGCTGGCGCTGGAAACCGCGACAGCAGGCGAAGTCGCCCTTCGCGGAGTCACCAGGCCACACCGGCCCTTGAAGGCAACCGAGCGGAAAGTGCTGGCCAAGGAAGTACAGATTGTCTTCCAGGACCCGTACTTGTCCTTGGATCCCCGGATCGCTGTTGGCAACGCCGTGGCCGATGTTTTCCGGCTGCACCAAAAGCAAGGACGCAAGGAGGCCAGGGACAGTGCACGCGATCTTCTGGCACGGGTGGGGATCGGGCCCGAACGGTTCGACGCCAAGCCCCGGGCCCTCTCGGGCGGACAGCGTCAACGCGTCGCCTTGGCCAAGGCCCTTGCTGCCCGCCCCCGCCTGTTGGTGCTGGACGAGGCCACCAGCGCTTTGGACGTCTCCGTCCAGGCCCAGGTGTTGGAACTCGTGGAGGAACTGCGGGACCAACTCGGACTGACCATCCTGTTCGTCACCCATGACCTGGCCGTGGTGTCGCGGCTCTGCGCCGACCTCATCGTGATGCACCAGGGACGGATCGTGGAGCAGGGGCCCACCGCGAGAATCCTTGAGGACCCCGGAGATGAGTACACACGGAACCTCATCGCCTCCCGTCCCCGGCCCTTGTGGGACGCCGAGTCGGTCATTGCCTGACCGGCTGGGAATACAACCATTGAAACAGGAGAACCTCCCGTGAAGACCACCGTTTTCGAACGGAACGTCCCGCAGGCCGCCGTCGTATCCCATGCGCTGGAAGGTGCCGCCCACCGGCCCTTCTGGATCGATGACCTGAAGGACTCAGCAACGCACTACCCCCGGCTCGACGGCAATGCTGCCGCCGACCTCGTCATTATCGGCGGCGGCTACACCGGCCTGTGGACGGCACTTCGTGCCAAGGAACGGGACCCCGGCAGGACTGTGATCCTGCTGGAAGCAGAGCACGTGGCCTGGGCGGCGTCGGGCCGCAACGGCGGCTTCTGCGAGGCCAGCCTCACGCACGGCCATGAGAACGGCAAGAACCGCTGGCCCGATGAGCTGGAGATTTTGGACCGGCTGGGCATGGAGAACCTGGACCGCATGGAGGAAGCCGTTCAGAAGTACGGCATGGAATGTGATTGGGAGCGGACCGGGGAGCTCAACGTCGCCGTCGAACCGCACCAGGTGGCTTGGCTCCAGGAGGACGACAGCCCCGGCAGCGTCTACCTGGACCAGGAGGCCGTCCGGGGCGAGGTCAATTCCCCCACGTATTTGGCGGGCCGCTGGCACAAGGACTCCGTGGCCATGGTCCATCCGTACAAACTCGGCCTTGAACTGGCGCGGGTGGCAACGGAGCTGGGAGTAGTGATCCACGAGGGCACCCGCGTCCGTGAACTCAAGGACCACGAAGACGGTGTCACGGTGGTGACGGAACGGGGAAACGTCGAAGCCGGGCATGTGGTCCTTGGCACCAACGTTTTTCCCTCCCTGCTCAAGCGGAACCAACTCATGACCGTGCCGGTGTACGACTACGCGCTCATGACCGAACCTCTGTCCGCGGAGCAGTTGGAGTCCATTGGCTGGACCAAGCGCCAAGGAATTGGGGACATGGCCAACCAGTTCCATTACTACCGCATCACCAAGGACCACAGGATCCTCTTTGGCGGGTACGACGCCCTCTACTTCCGGGGCCGCCGCGTGGACCAGCGGCACGAGTACCAACCGGCGACGTGGGAGCGGATCGCCTCACACTTCTTCACCACGTTCCCGCAATTGGAGGGTGTGAAATTTACGCACAAGTGGGCCGGTCCCATCGATTCCAGCACGCAGTTCTGCGCCTTCTTCGGCACCGCGCGGAAGGGACGGGTGGCTTATGCGGCGGGCTTCACGGGACTCGGGGTGGGCGCCACAGCGTTCGCCGCTGACGTTCTGCTGGACCTGCTGGCCGGGCTGGATACTGAGCGTACCCGTGTGGAGATGGTCCGGAAACGGCCGCTCCCGTTCCCTCCCGAGCCGCTGGCTTCATTGGGCATCAACCTCACCCGATGGTCCATGGACAGGGCCGACCACAACCAGGGAAAGCGGAACCTCATCCTCAAAGCGCTCGACGCCGTGGGGCTGGGTTTCGACTCCTGACCTCGCCGCCGCGGGGTTGCGTTGTGGGGCCTGCTTTGCGGGGTTTGGTGGCGGGGAGGGGTGTAGAGCGGGCCTCGCAACGCAGGGGTGGTTTGGCTGTGTGGCCTGCTTTGCGGGGTTTGGTGGCGGGGATGGGTGTAAAGCGGGCCTCGCAACGCGGGGTGGTTGTGTTGTGGGGCCCGCTTTGCGCGGTTTGGTCCCGGGGAGGCGTGTAGAGCGGGCCTCGCAACGTGGGGTTGGTTGCGTTGTGTGGCCTGGTCTGCACGGTTTGGTTCCGGGGAGGCGTGTAGAGCGGGCCTCGCAACGTGGGGGTGGTTGCGTTGTGGGGCCCGCTTTGCGGGGTTTGGTGGCGGGAAAGCGCGCAGAGCGGGCCTCGCAACGTGGGGGTGGTTAGCGCTTGGGAGCCGGCTTGCGTTGAGAGGGAGCGCTCGACGCCGGTCGCTTGCCTGGTGCTGTTGGCGTACGGGGCGCTGGGCGCTTCACGGCAGGGCTCTTCGTTGCAGTCGAAGCCTTAGCTGGAGTGGTAGTACGCGGAAGGGGTCCGGCCGGGCGCTTGGTGGGGGTACCCGCGCGAGGGGCGGGTTTGCGCGCCGAAGCCGTACGCTTTGCCGGCGCCGGTGTTCGCTTGGCCGGCGCGGGGGCACGGGATCCAAAGGACGGCACCACCGCTCCGATGAACAGCACCGCCAGCGTCCCCAGTCCGGCTGCGGCGGCAAGGTAGAAGTAGATGTCCGAATCCTTGGTGCCCACGGCACTGCCCAAAGCGTTGGCATCCTGGTTGAAGGCAATTCCCCACATCCGCAGGAAAGCGATGCTGCAACCAATGAACAGGCTGGTCCCCGCTGCGGCCAGCAGGACCACCAAGTACCGACGGCGGCTGAAGACCTGGACGAGCGATGCCAGATAGCAGACCAGCATGGAGCCCAAAAACAGGTACAACACCAGTTCTTCAAGGACTGCGGCTGCCAGGACCAGTAGCCCGAGGGATACAAAGGCGGCCACTACCGCAAGCTTTCCGCTGTTCCCCATGTGACGCATGAGGTTAATCATCGCCGACCCAGTGGCCGCGCCACGCCGTCGTACATTGCAGTTGGATACCGTTGTGAGGCCCGCTCTGCGCCCTAAACACCAGTGAGAGTGCGCAGAACGGGCCCCACAACGGGGCGGCCAAGGCTATTTGATGACGTAGCCGTGCATGATGGTCATCACGGCCGCCACGCTCTGCTCGCGGGTCCGTTCCGGGTTGTATGTCTGGCGATCCAGTCCCACCACAAAGATGGCCCCGAAAATTGCCGCCTCCAGTGAACCGCGGGCAATGGACTCGTTCACCTTGTATCCGGATGCCACGCTCTCCACCGCGGAACCGATCACGGCAAGCAGCTCGGCACGGAGTTCGGCAAAGACAGCACTCCATTCCCCGGGAGTGCGCCAGTTCTCGCTCACCCAGAGTCGTGCGAAGGAAGGGTAGTCGTCCATGAATTCCATGGCCTGGGCCACCATGTTGTTCATGGACTCCAGGGGATCGTTGGCCTTGCCGCGAACGTCCTGGAGCCGGACCAGCATGATGTCCACACCATGGCGCAGCAACTGGGCGATCAGATCCGATTTGCTGCCGAAGTTGTAATAGACAGTCCCTTTGGACACACCGGCAGCGGCTGCGATCTCGTCCACCGTCACCCCGGCTGCTCCGCGCTCGCCGATCAGTTCCATGGAAGCCTCGAACAGGCGCTGCTTGGTGGCGTTGGTGCGGCCGGGCCGGAGCTTCTTCTCTCCGGCAGCAGCGCCGGCAGCGCCTGCGGCGGCGCCCGGCTCGGCAGGGACCGGCTCGGTGGTGCCCGGCTCGGTGGTGCTCATACTGCGATCTCCGGCTTCAGCGTCTTGAGGGTCCACACCTTGTGCTTGCGGACGGCGAGCGTGGACAACGCCATTCCCAGCAAAGTGTATCCAAGCAGGCCAAGGACAGTAGGCCAGATCATGCTGAGCTCACCACCGTAGATGAGGTGGCGCATGCCGGTGACCACGTAGCCCATGGGCAGGACTTCGTGCACCACGTGCAGCGGCATAGGCGTGGTCTGCCACGGGAACGTACCGCCCGAGGACACCAGCTGCAGGACCAGCAGAATCAGCACCACGAACTTGCCGGGTGTTCCCATGAGCGCCACGATGCCTTGGATGATCGCGCTGAAGGCCATCACGGCGGCCAGCATGAACAGCCACATTCCGATGGGGTGGGCCGGGTTCAATCCCAGTCCCAGGTTCACCACGAGGGTGAGGATGGTGGCCTGCAGTACCGAGACCACGAAGAACGGCAGCCAGCCTCCGACGGCGATTTTCCACGCGGGGGCGTTCGACGCCAAGGCCCGCTGGGTGATGGGCCGCATGGCCTGGACCAGCATGAACACGCCGATCCACAAGGCCAGGGTCAGGAAGAACGGTGCCAGGCCTGCGCCGTAGGAGCCCGCTTTGGCCTGCGAGACGTTGTCCACAGCTACCGGATCAGCGATCACCTTGGACACGCTGCTCTTCTGGTCATCGTTCGGATTGGGGATATCCCCGGCACCCTTGGCAAGTTCCGTGGCCAGGGTGTGCGAACCATCGGCTGCCGTCACTGCACCCGTGGCGAGCTGGCCTGCGCCGTCGTCCAGTTGGCGGGCGCCGTCGTCGAGCTTGGCTGCGCCGTCCAAAGCGGACTGCTGTCCGGCCGCGAGCGTTGCTGCGCCGGTACTGAGCTGGCCGGCACCTGCAGCGGCCTTCGAGATGGCATCGGTGAGTGTTGGCGTGGCAGCGGCGAGCTTGGAGGCACCGGCACTTACAGCGGCTGAACCGTCCGAGAGTTGCTGGATCTTGGCGGCGTCGCCGGAGATCTTTGCCTTGGCGTCCGTCACGGGGCTCGAGGCCGCGGCGGCGTCGAAGTCAGCAAGGACCTTGGCCGCCTGCTCCTGCGTCAGAACGCCGGCGGCGACCAGCCGGGCGTTGGACTCTACAACTCTGGTGCGCAGGCCCTTGTCCGCCGCTTCCAACTGGCCGACGACGTCCTGGACTTTCGCGTTCAGCTCCGCGTTTCCGGCAGCTACCTGGGCGGCACCGTCGGCAAGCTTTTTGGAGTCGGCAGGCAGGGTTGCCGTTTTGTTTTTCAGTTCGGTGAGGCCTGAGCTGAGTTGGCCTGCACCGTTGTTGAGCTGAACGGCACCATCGCGCAATTGGGTCTGTCCGGCCACGAGTTGATCGGCGCCGGTCACCAGTTGGGTGGTTCCGCCATGGAGGGTAGCTGCGCCGTCACTGAGTTTTCCCACGCCCGTGGCCAGCTCGGAGGCTCCGTCGGCTGCCTTCACGATGGACGCGTGGATGGTGCCGAATCCGGTGAGGAGCTGATTGGCTGTTTCCTCGCCCACTTCCTTGGCCACGGTGGAATGCACTGCGGTGGTGAGCTTGTCCACGATGGTGCTCAGGAGGTAGTTGTTGGCATCGTTGGTGGTGACGTGGAGCATGGCCTGGTTGGCAGCGTCGAAGCTGCCGGGGGAGGCCAGATTGGCGGAGAAGTCCTTGGGGATCCGCAGGGCGAAAGCGTACTCACCTGTCCGGACACCGGCATCTGCGTCCTCGGCGCTGGAGACTTGCTTCCAGCTGAAGACGTGGCCCTCAACCAGGCTGTCTGCAACTTTCCTGCCGGCCTGAAGCTCCGTGCCGTCAGAGGACGTGGCTCCCGTATCTTCGACCACCAGGGCAGCGTCGATCTGGTTCAGGTTGCCGTATGGATCCCAGTTCGCGTAGAGGTACACGGCTCCGTAGAGCAGCGGAACCATGGTCAGGGCGAGGATGGTCAGCTTGGGCAGGAGCCCGCCGGTCATGCGCTTGAGTTCGGAGCGGGCGAGCCGCAGAACAGTCACTTTGCAGTCCTTTGAAGGGTTTCGTTTTCAGGGTCGGCGGCTGATTGGTGCGCCGTGGGTGTTGTAGATGTTGCGGGCGTTTCCGGCTTGTCGAGTGCCGTTGCGGCAGCGTGCTTTGCTTTGGGCTCGACGGCGGTGGCCGGCTCGGCTGGTTCGACGGCGGTGGCTGGCTCGGGCTCGGCTGGTCCGACGGCGGTGGCTGGCTCGGCTGGTTCGACGGCGGTGCTCTCCGCCTCCGGTTCGGGCGGATGCGTCACTGAGTTGCCGATGACCGCGGCGGCTCCGGTCCAGTTGTCCGGTAGGGCACCGACGACGGCGACGACGGCAAGCGGCCGCCCGGCGTCGGACGCCAAAGCCTGAAGCCGGGGCAGCCAGGCAGCGGGGTCTGCGCTGTGGCGGTCGGGAGAGTCCACCACGAGGAGGTCGGTGGCGGGATCTGCCAGGGCCAATGCCGTCAGGAGTTCCAGGCGGCGGGCGGCGGGAATTTGTTCAATCCAGAGCCCGGCGATGTCTTCAAAGCTGTTGACCTTCAGCCAGGGCTTGCTGAGCAAGGCGCCGCGGTAACGGCGGGGAATGAGGGACAGATCCTCGGTAACGAGGTCTCGGACGCTGAGGTGCTGCTCGGGCTCGTTGACGCCCGGGGAATCCACCAAAGCGCTGGCCAGGCGGATCTTCTTGGTCTTGGTGGTGGTGTCCCAGCTGAGGATGCCGTTGCTTGGCTTCATGCGGCCGCTCAAAGCCAACGCCAAAGCGGTCCGCTGGTCTTGGCCCTCTCCGGCGACGAGCAGGAGTTCGCCCCGGCGGACTTGAAGTGACGTTGCCGGAAGGAGATCGCCCCGGCGGCCGTTGATCTGGAGTTGCTGTACGGACAGCACAATGAAGCCTTTCGCAGAAATAGTGTCTGCAGAAAGTCTAACTAAACTGACCAGTCAGTTCAAATAGAGATTTAGAGTCCGTACTTTTCCAGAAGCCGCAGCCACACTTCGCTGATGGTGGGATACGACGGAACCGCATGCCACAGGCGGTCCAGCGGCACTTCGCCCACAATGGCTATGGTGGCCGAGTGGAGCAGTTCGGCGACACCCGGGCCCACAAAAGTGGCTCCAAGGATCACCTTCCGATCCTCATCCACCACGATCTGCGCCCAGCCCTTGTAGTCCGGTGAATACAGTTGGGAGCCGGAGACGTTGATGGGAAGTTCCACTCCGGTGACATTCCTGCCTTGCAGGAGCGCCTGCTCCAGGCTTGGGCCCACTGCGGCAACTTCGGGATCGGTGAACACGACGCTTGGGACAGCATGGTCATTGGCGGTGTGGGCCCACGGGCTCCACGGTTCGGGTGATCCTTTGAGCTTGCCATTGGCCCGGGCGACGATTGCATCGCCGGTGGCCCGGGCCTCGTATTTGCCTTGGTGGGTCAGGAGTACCTTGCCGGCCGCGTCTCCGGCGGCATACAGCCAGAGCCCACTGGTGCCATCGCTTGCAGGACCTTCCACGAGCCCGCTTGGATCGGTGGTGAGGCGGAGCGGTTTGCCGTCCCGGGCTTCGACGCCCACGTTGTCCAGGCCCAGATTGGACAGGGCCGGGTGCCGCCCGGAAGCGACCAGAAGTTTGTCGGCTGTGACCTTTTTGCCGTCGAACGTCACAGTCACTGAGCCGTCGTCGTTCTTCTCTGTTTTCTCCACATCAGTGTGGACGTGGACGGTCACCCCATCGGCGCGGAGCCCGGCCATGACCAGGTCGGCGGCCTCTTCCGGGTAGCTGCTCAGCAGGCGGCCGCGGGCAATCAGTGTGACGTCCGAGCCGAGGCGGGCGAAAGCCTGGGCCATCTCCACGCCGGCCACGCCACCGCCGAGGACTGTGAATCGCCGGGGAACTTCCTTGGCTGCCGTGGCGCCGCGGGTGGTCCAGAAGGGAACATCCTTCAAGCCCTCAATGTCCGGGATGGTGGGGGTCGACCCCGTCGCGATGACCACCGCATGGTGGGCCTTGAGCGCGTAGTTGGTGCCATCGATCCCGTCCACCTGAACCTCACGTGGGCCTGTAATACGGCCGCGTCCACGGATCAACTCGATGCCGGCGCTATCAAGCCATTCGACCTGGCTGCCGTCCTGCCAGTTATTGGTGAACCAGTCCCGGTTTTTCAGCACGGCCTGGGGGTCCACCACTCCGGTCACAGCCTCGGAGGCGCCGGGCACCACCTGGGCTGCATGGAGGACATTCCCTGGCCGGAGCAGTGCCTTGGAGGGTATGCAGGCCCAATAGGAGCACTCGCCGCCTACCAGTTCGCTCTCAACAATCACCGCCGTCAAGCCGCCCCGGACCACCCGGTCCGCCACGTTTTCTCCTACGGCGCCCGCGCCGATCACAATTACGTCGAATTCCCGGGAGCTCTCGGCAGTCATGGGGAAAGCCTACAGCCGCTCCCTTGGGGTTGTGAGGCCTGGTGTGCAGGGTTTGCGTGGGTTGGAGGGTGCGGAGTGGGCCTGGCAAGTGTGGGTGGTGTGTTGTGAGGCCTGGTGTGCAGGGTTTGCGTGGGTGGGAGGGCGCAGAGTGGGCCTCGCAAGTGTGGGTGGTGTGTTGAGAGGCCTGGTGTGCAGGGTTTGCGTGCGTTGGAGGGTGCAGAGCGGGCCTGGCAAGACGCACCCTTGTCTTGGGAGGCCGGTGTGCAGGGTTCGCGTGGGTTGGAGGGTGCAGAGCGGGCCTCGCAAGTGTGGGTGGTGTGTTGGGAGGCCCGGTGTGCAGGGTTTGCGTGAGTTGGAGGGTGCGGAGTGGGCCTCGCAACTCGGCTCTGTCCATATATTGGGATACATATCTCAAAATATGGATTTCCTGCCTAGGCTGCTGTGCATGGAAGAAGAACTGAAGCCTTTCGTCGACTGGAGCTGGTGTGCGGCCAACCCCGGGACGTTTGTTCTCGCAGATTCCCGGTGGTACCTCGATGGATCTTCAGGGAAGGACGCCTACGAGAGCGGCCATCTTCCCGGGGCCGTTTTCATCGACTTGGATCAGTGGTTGTCCGGCCCTGCGTCTCCTGGGGCCGGGAGAAACCCGTTGCCTGATCCCGAGGTCTTTGCCCAAGGCATGCGGGATGTGGGCATCAGCGATGCTGACACGGTGGTTGTCTATGACGACGCCGGGGGAGTCATTGCCGCCAGGCTCGTCTGGATGCTCCGGTCAACGGGGCACAAAGCCGCCATCCTTAACGGGGGCATGGCCGCTTATCCGGGCGGCCTCAGCACGGAATCCTCGTCCCGACCGAAGGGAAACTTCTCATCCCGCGCGTGGCCGGTGCACCTTCTGGCGGACATCTCCGAGGCTTCTTCCACCGCGTACCTGAGATTGGATGCGAGAAACACCGACCGCTTTGAAGGGCGTCAGGATCCTGTGGACCCTCGTCCAGGGCACATACCCGGCGCCGTGAATGTCCCTTGCCGTGGAAACCTTGACCCCTCGGGACAGCTGCTTCCCGAGCTTCAGATTCGCGCCAACTTTGAACGCGCCGGCGTCGAGTCCGCGCAGAACATCATCTCCTACTGCGGTTCCGGAGTGACGGCCTGCCACAACCTGCTGGTGATGGAACAGCTTGGAATGGGTCAGGGCAGGCTGTTCGTCGGCGGATGGTCCCAGTACTCGCGCGCGCAGGAGAGGCCCGTGGCGACCATGATCCAGCCTTACGCCCCGTTGTGAGGCCTGCTTTGCGGGCTTCGCCTGCCTTTTAGGGCGCAGAGCGGGCCCCGCAACGCGAGGGGCAACGCGAGGGGCTAAGCCTGCATCGCACCCTTGAACCAGCCCGTGATGCTCGCCGGGTGGGTGATCGCTGTACCAACCACCACCGCGAACGCTCCGGCGTCCAGGGCTTGCCGTGCGTGGGTAGGGGTGTGGATCCGGCCCTCAGCGATGAGCGGCTTGCCCAACCCAGCAGAAGCAATCTGCTCCAACAGCTCCACATCCGGGCCGTCCGTCTTGGGGCGCTCGCCGGTGTAGCCGGACAACGTGGTGCCGATCAAGTCAGCCCCGGCCTCGACGGCTGCCACGGCATCGTCAAACGAGCCACAATCTGCCATGACCAGCGCGTGTGATTCTGCGTGGATACCCGCCACGGTATCGGATAGGGACAGCCCATCCGGCCGGGGACGCCGGGTTCCATCAATCGCAACAACATGGGCCCCGGCGTTCGCAACGGCAAAGGCATGCCGAAGCGTCGGGGTGATGAAAACGCCGTCGTGACCGTCTTTCCAAAGGCCAATAACAGGGACCTCGACGGCGGTGCGCGTGAACTGTACGTCGGCCAACCCTTGGACGCGGATCGCCGCCGCGCCGCCGATGACCGCTGATGCCGCCACTTGCGCCGTGGTCCGGGGATCGCGCATGGGCTCTCCGGGGTACGCCTGGCAAGAGACGATCAGCTGGGAACGGAGGGCTTCGAGGCCTTCGGGCGTGAGGATCATGATGTTTCCCTTATTTCAAGGACGAGTTTCGCGGCGCCAACAATGGCGGCGGTGTTGCCGAGGGTTGCCCGGATGACGGGCACTGCAGCCAGGGGTGCCAGTAGTTCCAAACGCAGGGCAGACTCCATGGGCTTCCACCAGGGGTCGCCGGCATCGGCCAAGCCACCGGAGACCACCACGGTCTCGGGATCGAGGATATTAATGAGCCCGCCCACGGCTTGGCCTGCCGCTGCTGCGCCAACCTCGACGGCACGCAAAGCAGCAGCCCGGCTGTCCGCGGACGCTGCGGCAGCACCGTCGTCGTGCGTGTCTGAGGCCGAAGCCGCCAGCGCAAACACGCCCCGCGTGTCGGCTGCGTCCAGGGACGAACCGCCAAAGCGAAGGTAGGCCTGATACAAGGCAGGGCCGGAAGCAATGGCCTCAACGTGCCCGGAAGCACCGCAGACGCACGGCAAGGGAGCACCGTCAGCGCAGGCATAAGGGGAAGCGAAATGTCCAACATGCCCGCCCACAAACCGGTGCCCCAAAACGGGAGCGCCGTCCACCACAAAGCTGCCGCCTACGCCCGTACCGAACGCCACCATGAGCGAGCTGGAGGAACCAGCGGCCGCGCCCAGCCAGGCTTCACCCAGGGCGTGCGCATGGACATCGTTGACGGCCCGCACCGCGGCGGCCGGCAGGGCAAGCCGGGAACACAGCCCGGAGACAAGTGCAGTGCCGGCCCAGCCATGAATCGCGTCGGTCGCTGACACAACAACCCCGGAAGAAGCGTCAATAACCCCCGCGGAGCCGACGCCGACGCCGGAAACCGAAATTCCGGCGTCGGCAGCGCGCTCCGCCAAGCCCGTGATCAGCGCAGCGGTGGCGTCGAGGATGGCTTCGCCACCGGCCCGGTTCAACGTCGGAATGGTCTCCGAGATGAGCACGTCGCCGGAAGGGGAGACAACCCCGGCGGCCGTCTTGGTGCCACCGAGGTCAACGCCGATCACGTGGGCGGCTTGGGTCAGGGGAGCGGTCATTGAAACCTAGACCAGCCCGTTCCGCTCCAGGATTTCGCGAATCGCGGCGGTCTCAGCATCATTCAAAGACAGCATCGGCGAGCTCATGGTGTTGGACTCGATGACGCCCATCACCTGCAAAGCGGTCTTGAACGCGCCCAAGCCTGCAGCACCTCCGGAGACACGGCCGTTGGGGGTGTAAACGATCTCGAAGACGTCCGCCAAACGGTCCTGTTCCCGTGCAGCAAGGGCCCAGTCACCGGCCTGGGCGGCGTCGAACAGCCGACGGTAACCGGCCGGATCAACGTTGCCAAGGCCTGGAACAACGCCCTGCGCGCCGCCCAGGAGGGCGCCGTCCACTACTACTTCGTGGCCTGTAAAGATGTCGAAGTTGGGGATGTCTTTTGCCGCGAGCAGGAGCTGGCGGAAGGAGACGTCGTCGCCGGAGGAGTCCTTGACGCCGGCAATGACTCCATCGCGGCCGAGGCGGACCAAGAGCTCGGTGGGCAGCTTGAAGTGCGTGCGGACCGGGACGTCGTAAGCGAAGATCGGCTTGTCGATGGCGGCGTGGATGCCGCGGAAGTGGGTCTCGGTTTCCGCGGCATTGCCGATCGCGTAGTACATGGACGTGACAACGATCGCGTCGGCGCCGAGGTCCACTACCTTCCGCGCTTCTTCGATCACACGGTGGGTGGTTTGCTCGTTGGCCCCCACGATCAGGGGGACGGCTCCTGCGTTGGCATCGGCGATGGTGGAGACCACCAGCTCACGCTCGTCGTTGGTCAGGTAGGGCACTTCGCCGGAGGAGCCGAGGACGAAAAGTCCGGACACACCGCCGTCGATCAGGTGTTTGGTGACGTTCTTCAGCGACGCGGTGTCGATGCTGCCGTCGGCGTGGCGGGGGGTGATGACCGGGGGGATGACGCCCTGGAACTGAGTGGACACAGAATTCTCCGTTGTTTGTAGCTTGTGAAGGGAAAAACTAGATGTGGAGCAGGCTCGGCGCGGCGCCCAGCAGCTTCTTGGTGTAGTCGTTGCTCGGGTTGTCGAAGACCTGGCTGGCTGTGCCTTGCTCCACGATCTTGCCGAAGTACATGACGCAGATGCGGTCCGAGACGTAGCGGACGGTCTGGATGTCATGGGAAATGAAAACCATGCCCAGGTTCAGCTGCTTCTTCAGGTCGGACAGCAGGTTCAGGACCTGCGCGCGGACCGAGACGTCCAGGGCCGACGTCGGCTCGTCCGCCACGATGATGTCCGGGTCCAACGCGAGTGCGCGGGCGATCGCCACGCGCTGGCGCTGGCCGCCGGAGACCTGCGACGGCGTCACCTCGGCTGCCGATTCCGGCAAGCCAACCAGCGCCAACAGTTCCTTGACCTTGGCAGCGCGGGAGGCGGCGTTGCCGATGCCGTGGATCTGCAGGGGATCGGTGAGGATGTCCTGGATGGTCATACGCGGGTTCAATGCTGTTGCCGGGTCCTGGAAAACCACGGAGACGGACCTGCCAAACTGCTTGCGCATGGCCGCGTTCCGCTTGATGGCTGGCTTTCCGTGGAACAAGACCTCGCCCGACGTCGGCGGCTGGAGTCCCACAAGCACTGAAGCGAGCGTGGACTTGCCGCAGCCGGACTCACCCACGATGCCCACGGTTTCGCCACGGCTGATGGTGAAGTCCACGCCGTCCACGGCTTTGACGATGTTCGGCCGGAACAGCCCACCGGTCCGTGCGCGGTGGTAGACCTTGACGTCCTTGAGTTCGATGACCGGCTTAGGGTCTTGCTGGATTGAGAGGCTCATTTCGCGTCCTCCTTCAAGTGGCTTGCCCAGTAGTGGTCGGCATCGCCGCCGTTGACGGTGTCAACCGAAGAAACCTTGGTGAGGACCAGTGGCTGGTGGGGATCGGCGTCGGGCCTCAGCGAGCGGGCCGCGAAGCGGTCGCCCGTGGCGAAGTCCCGTGGCGAGGGAACCGTGCCGGGGATCTGATGGAGCCGGACGGCGTCGGCCTCGATGGAGAGCACAGCGCCGAGCAAGCCGCGGGTGTACTCATGCTTGGGGTTCTGCAGGAGCTCCGATGCCTGTGCGGATTCCACCACCTGGCCGGCGTACATCACGGTGATCCGGTGGGCGAGGGAAGCCACCAGGGCGAGGTCGTGGCTGACGAATACCATGGCGAATCCGAGCTGCTCCCGGAGTTCGTTGAGGAGGTCCACCACCTGCTTCTGGACTGTGACGTCCAACGCAGTGGTGGGCTCATCGGCCACCACGATCCTGGGCGAGCGGGAGAGGGCCATGGCGATCAACACACGTTGGCGCTGCCCACCGGAGAGCTCGTGCGGGTAGCTGGCGAGGGTCCGGACGGGATCCAGTTTCACCATCTCCAGCAGCTCTGCCGGAGTCTTGCGGCCGCCACGCTTGGTGAGTTGCTCCATCTGGTCCTTGATCTTCATGGACGGGTTCAGGGAGCTCAACGCGTCCTGGTAGACCATGGCAATCTGCTCGCCGCGGAGGCCCTCATAGGCCTTGGGACTGCTGTGCTTGGTGCTGGAGTCCAGGAGTTCCTTGCCATCGAAGGTGATGGATCCGGTGACCTGGGCTGTCTTGGGCAGCAGGCCCATGACAGCCAACGAGGTGATCGACTTGCCACAACCTGACTCGCCCACCAGGCCCATGGTTTCGCCTTCGCGGACTGTAAAGGAGACGTTGTCCACGATCGCAATGTCGCCGAACCGGCCCGGGAAGCGAATGGACAGGTTCTTCACCTCAAGGACGTTGCGGGCGTCAGGGGAAACCTGCGGGAGCCTGTCGGTGCGTTTGGCTTCGATGGCGGCCAACAGTTCCAGTTCACGGTCCAGGAGGAGGTGCGGGTTGGCGGCGGCCACCTTCACGTCGGTGAGGACGGCTGAGGTGCCTGCATCCGAGGTGACGGTGTCGCCGGAAGCTGCACGGACGCCGTCGAGCTCGTGTTCCTCCACGACGGAGGGCTGGGCCACGGAGGTTGCCACTTCGGCGTCGACAGCAACGGCGGCTGACGCGCCGTCGTCGTCCTTTACGGCCGGGGCGCGGCGCAGCTTCGGGTTGACCATGGCGTCGGTGAGGCCCTCGGCCAGGATGTTAAGGGACAGCACGGTCAACAGGATGGTCAGGCCCGCGAAGGTGGTTGCCCACCAGCCACCGGACAGGACCAGGTTGCGGCCGTAGGAAATCACGTTGCCCCATGACGGCGCGGGGTCCTGCACTCCGGCACCCAGAAAGGAGAGTGAGGCTTCGAGGATGATGGCGTCGGCGACCATCACGGTAGCGAACACCAGCACCGGAGCGGCGGTGTTGCGGACGATGTGCTTGACCAGGATGTAGAAACGGCCTGCACCGATCACGCGCTCGGCGCGGACGTAGTCTTCGCCGTACTGTGCCAGCACGTTGGCGCGGACCACGCGGGCCAGCTGGGGTGTGTAGATGATGGCAATTGCGATGATGATGGTGGGCACCGAGTTACCGAACGCCGCCAGCAGCACGGCGGCCAGCGCGATGCCGGGGAATGCCATGAGGATGTCCATGAGCCGCATGATGATCTCGTTCACGGACTTGCTGGACGTTGCGGCGAAGGAGCCAAGGAGCGCGCCGGCCAGGATGGCCAAAGCCACGGCGCCGAGGCCGATCATCAACGACGACTGTGCGCCGAAAAGGAGGCGGGAGAAGATATCCCGGCCCAAACGGTCGGTGCCGAAGAAGTGTTCAGCGCCCGGCGGTGTGGCCGGGATGAAGGTCTCCAAGGGATCGTGCGGGGCAATGACCGGGGCGAAAATGGCCGCCAGGACAATCACGATGAGGAAGAGCAGGGCGATACGGGAACCCCAGGGCAGGGCTTTGAAGCGAATGCCCGGGGCACTCAGCCGTTCTGCGAGCTTGCTGCGCATGAGCTATACCGTCCTGATTCGGGGGTTGATGAGCAGGTAGAGAAGGTCCACCACGATGTTCACCAGAACGAAGGTGACCGAGATGGTGAGCACCACGCCCTGGACCAGGTTGACGTCCAGGTTGGTGATGCCGTTGAGGATCAGCTGGCCCATGCCAGGGAGGGCGAAAATCATTTCAATCACGACGGCGCCGCCCAGCAGGTAGCCCACGCGCAGTCCCAGTACGGTCACCGGGGTGACGAGTGCGTTGCGGAGGACGTTCTTGGAGACAACCTCGCGGTAGGGGACACCGTTGCCGATGGCGGTGCGGACGTAGTCGCGGTCCAGTTCTTCCACCATGGAGGTACGGACCACACGGATCAGCGACGCCGAGACGGGGATGCCGAGCGCAAGCGCCGGGAGGGCCATGGAGTTGAGCCAACCGCCGAAGCCGGATTCCGGCGTCGCAATTCCGCCTGAGGGGAACATCGGGTTCTCACCGAGCGCGAACCACTGGATGAGCAGGATGCCCAGCCAGAACGATGGCGTGGCGATCGCGGCGATGGAGAAGACACGGACCAACTGGTCCTGCCACTTGTCGCGGTAGAGGGCGCCGAGGATGCCGAACGCGAGCGAGAGCACGATCGCGATCAGGACACCCAGGAACGTGAGCTGCAGCGTCAGGGGGAACGCCGAGCCGATCATGGAGGCCACCGACTTTGCCGGCGGGGTGGTAACGCCGAGGTCGAACTGCAGGAGCTTTCCGAGGAAGCGGAAGTACTGCAGGACCAGGGGATCGTTCAAGCCATTGTCCTGGCGGTACTGTTGCTTCGCTTCTTCGCTGGCGCCGTCACCGAGGGCGGAGCTTGCCTGATCGCCGGGAGCGGCCTGCAGGACGAGGAAGACGAGCAACGTAATGCCCAGGATCATCAATGGCAGTGCTGCGAGTCTGCGGCCAAGCAAACGCAATATCGTGACCAATTTGTTCTCCGGTTGGTTGGGGTGCTGCTGGTTGCGGGGCCCGCTCTGCGGGTTATTCGGGGGATTTACGCCGCAGAGCGGGCCCCGCAACTCGAAGGGTGCTTAGGCGGTTCGTCCGACGTCGACGAAGGACAGGCCGGTGGTGGGCAGCGGCTTGAAGCCGTTGAGCTTCTTCTCGTCCCAGGCGCTGGGCAGCTGGCGGTGGAAGATCGGGTACAGGGGGACTTCGTCCGAGACCATGTCCACGATTTCGCCCACGATCTTCTTCGCCTCTTCGCCCGAAGCCTGGGAGCCCTTGTTCATGAGTTCCTGCAGCTTGGCGCGTTCGGGGGTTGTCCAGAAGGCACGCTTGTCCATCCATGTTGCACCTGAGTAGAACCAGCTCAGGAGGAGGTCTGCATCATTGCCAAACACGGACGGATCGCCGGGGGCTGCGACCACCGAGTAATCGCCCTTGCCAACACGGTCGCTGTACAAGGCTCCGGACTGAAGGCTCTTGACGGTGACCTTGACGCCCGGGATCTTGTTCCAGGATTCGAGGATCAGGGGTGCAACGTCCTTGACCCAGGCGGTGTCCGTGGTGAGGAGCTCGAACTCGAGGCTGGTAACGCCGGCCTGCTTCAGCAGTTCCTCAGCCTTGGAGGTATCGAAGCCGTAAACGTTCTTGGCCTTGACGTAGTCCGGGTGGCCTTCCTGGAAGTAGGAAGTAGCGGCTTTTGCGTTGCCGAACAGTGCTTTCTTGATGATTGCTTCCTTGTCCAGGCCGTAGTGCAGGGCCTGGCGGACAAGCTTGTTGTCGAACGGTGCCTTTGCACAGTTGAACATGAGGAACAACAGGCCGAAGGACTGGACCGATTCCACCTTGACCTTGGACTTCAGCCCGTCGACATCCAGATAGGGAACGTCTTCGATTGCCTGGACCCGGCCGGACTGTACAGCGGTGACACGGGCTGCTGCATCTGAAAGCAGCAGCCAGGTCATGCCCTTGGCCAGTGCGGGCTTCGGGCCGTTGTAGTCGGCGAAAGCTTCGAAGACGATCTTGTCGTCCTTGACGGCGGAGACCAGTTTGTAGGGACCGGAGCCGATGGGTGAAGCGTCAAAGGCCTTCAGGTCCGTAGCGAGTGCCTTGGGCACAATCTTCACCACGGAGATGCGGGGACCGAAACCGGGGAAGGCGTACTTAAGGGTGAACTCCACGGTCTTTGCATCCAGTGGCTTGACGTCCTGGATGAAGGGGATGAACTGGGAGAACAAGGACTTGTTGGCCGGATCCATCACGCGGGTGAAGGAGAACGCGACATCCTCGGTGGTGACGGGGGAGCCGTCATGGAACTTGGCCCCATCGCGAATGGTCACCTGGTAAGTGGTGTCGTTGACCTTCTTGGGATCCGTGGCAGCCAAGGCGTTGTAGGGCTGGCGTGTGGCCGGGTGGAGTTCAATCAGGCCTTCGAAGATGTGCAGGTTTGCTGCCATCGGGGTGGCACCCGAGGAACTCAGGGGATCGAAACCGGTGGACAAGGCGTAGGAGATGCCAGCCTCAATGGTGAGGTCCTTGTTGACTGCGGCAGTGTTGGCAGCGGTTCCGGTTGTGGTGCTGGCAGCGCCGCCGCACGCAGAGAGTGTTGCCGTGAAGGCGGCTGCTGCACCAACTGCGCCGCTTATCTTCAGGAAGTTCCGGCGGCTGGCGTCGTTGACCAGCGGCAGGCTTTGGATCGTCTTGCTCATAGGGTGCCTCACCAATCGCGTTTCGTGGGTTATCGGATGTAGGACGTCCGATGCTCGTATGGAAACTGTAAGGGCGGTCACAAGGGAACGTCAAGTGAGAAGGAGCGTTTGAGATGCCGTTGCGCGCTGACGGTGTGCCGGCTGCGGCCGGTCCTGGCGGGAAATCCCAGCGATTTCACCGTACATAGCTATGCCGGAGGTGGGACATCCGATATTGTATGTTGCGAGTCACTCATTCTTGGGTGGGCACTAGGCTCGCCTCAATATTAACACCGCACATGCATAAGGACCGGTCTCCGCCGGGTTATCGAAGCAGGTGCATCGGCAAGGAGAAAGCCATGACAACTTCCGGTGTGGTTCCGCAGGCGCGGTTCAGTGCACAGGCCCGGCTGCGCGCCCTGCAGTCGGACATTATGGAATTGATCCTTGAGCGCGAGCTCGAGGCAGGCGATCCATTGCCAACCGAAAGCGAGCTTTCCGGCGCGCTGGGAGTGGGGCGCAATACCCTGCGAGAGTCGCTCAAAGTACTCCAGGCCTTGGGCGTCATCGAAATCCGGCACGGCTTTGGCATGTTCGTTGCACCGAGCAACTTCGACGCCCTTGCCGATGGCCTGACATTCCGCGGCCGGCTGTCGTTGCGGCACCAGGGCTTGGAGGCCCTGCAGTTGGTGGATGTCCGCCAGGCGTTGGAGTCCGGCCTGATTGGATCCTCCATTGACGTCATGACCAAGGAGCAGCTCGCTTCCATCGAAGAAGCCGTCAAGCAGATGGAAGAGCTCGCCGCTGCCGGCGAAAACTTTGTTGCTGCGGACGCCGAGTTCCATCGCCGGCTCTTCGAACCCCTTAACAACGAACTCCTGATCAACCTCATGGGCGTCTTCTGGAAGGTCTACCGGAAGATCCACGTGGAAATCGGCCCGGGCAACGAGGACTTGGTGAAGACTGCCGCGATGCACCGGGGAATCTATGCCGCCGTAGCCTCGGGGGACAAGGTCCTGGCCTCCGAGCTGCTCAACCGCCACTTCGATGGGATCCGCCGCCGGATCAGCGAGGCCGTCGCCGACTAAGCGTTCGGCACTTAACGCAAGGGCCGCCGTCGTACTTCTTGAAAAGTACGACGGCGGCCCTTTCCGTTCTGAGCGCGGGTCACCTGCCGCCGCGCCCACCCAACCAAGTAACAGCACATGTCGTTATGAGCGCTCAATAGAGCATCTGCTGTTACGTAATTGGGCTCGCCGGGCATGAAAAAAGACCCGCACCGGCGAACCGGTGCGGGTCTTCATTTGTGCGCCCAAAGGGATTCGAACCCCTGACCTTCTGTTCCGTAGACAGACGCTCTATCCAGCTGAGCTATGGGCGCATTTCGTGTGATTCTCGGCGGTCTGTTTCTCTGACCCCCTCGAACCTCAATAAACTTTACAGAAGTTCATGAGAAGTTCCAAATCGAAAAGCTGTAATCTGCGCAACTAGACCGGTCTACGTGACCTTAGTCACTTAAATTCACTCCTCTGGGATGCCAACCCCTTATTTCTAGCGGTTTTTGCTTTTGAAGGCTTTGGATGTCCGATGTCTGACAGCGGATTGGTCTGGTCCGCGGCCCCTATCGTTTAGGACACACCACTGAACCCGAGGAAGGGAACCGCAATGGGCGATCTGGCGCGACTGCCGCTGCTTGAGAAGGCACCTACTACGCATGCACGCCTGCTGGCCTGGGTTGAGGAAGTTGCCGAGCTGACTCAGCCGGACCGCATCCACTGGGTCGATGGCAGCGAAGCAGAAAACAAGAAACTCACGGACGAGCTGGTTGAGGCCGGCACGCTGAAGAGGCTCAACCCGGAAACGTTCCCGAACTCCTTCGCGGCGTTCTCGGACCCGGCCGACGTCGCCCGTGTGGAAGAGCAGACCTTCATCTGCTCCGAGAACGAGCGCGACGCAGGCTTCACCAACAACTGGATGGCCCCGGCCGAGATGAAGCAGAAGCTGCGCGGCCTGTTCGCCGGCTCCATGCGTGGCCGCACCATGTACGTCATTCCGTTCGTCATGGGCCACCTTGATGCAGAAGATCCCAAGTTTGGCGTCGAGATCACCGACTCCGCCTACGTTGTTGCCTCCATGCGCATCATGGCCCGCATCGGAACCGACGTCCTGGACCGCATCACCCAGACCGACGCTTTCTTTGTCCCCGCCCTCCACTCGCTGGGCGCACCCCTGGAAGCCGGACAGGCCGACGTCGCATGGCCCTGCAACACGGACAAATGGATTGTGCACTTCCCCGAAGAGCGCTCCATCTGGTCCTTCGGCTCCGGCTACGGCGGAAACGCCCTCCTGGGCAAGAAGTGCTACGCACTGCGCATCGCTTCGGTCATGGCCCGCGATGAAGGCTGGCTGGCCGAGCACATGCTCATCCTCAAGCTGACCTCCCCGGAGCAGAAGACGTACTACGTTTCTGCAGCCTTCCCCTCCGCCTGCGGCAAGACCAACCTCGCGTTGCTCGACCCCACCATCAAGGGCTGGAAAGTTGAGACCCTTGGCGATGACATCACCTGGATGCGCTTCGGCAAGGAAGGCGAACTCCGCGCCGTCAACCCCGAGGCAGGCCTGTTCGGCGTTGCGCCGGGCACCGGCTGGGGCACCAACCCCAACGCCATGCGCGCTATTGCCAAGGGCAACAGCATCTTCACCAACGTGGCGCTGACCGACGACGGTGGCGTGTGGTGGGAAGGCATGACGGAGGAAACTCCGGCACACCTGACCGACTGGCGTGGTGAGTCCTGGACTCCGGACTCCGACTCCCCGGCGGCCCACCCGAACTCCCGTTTCTGCACGCCGATCGACCAGATCGACATGCTGGCAGAGGAATACTTCAGCCCGGAAGGCGTGGAGCTCTCCGCGATCCTGTTCGGCGGCCGACGCAAGACCACCATCCCGCTGGTCACCGAAGCCCGCGACTGGTCAAACGGCATCTTCATGGGTTCCACCCTGTCCTCCGAAACCACCGCTGCTGCCGCTGGTGCCGTAGGCGTGGTTCGCCGCGATCCCATGGCCATGCTGCCGTTCATCGGCTACGACGCAGGGGACTACCTGAACCACTGGGTAAACCTGTCCGCGAAGGCAAACCCCGAGCGCCTGCCCAAGATCTTCCTGGTCAACTGGTTCCGCCGCACGGCTGAAGGCGGCTTCGCCTGGCCTGGCTTCGGGGACAACGCCCGTGTGCTCAAGTGGGCCATCGAGCGCCTTGAAGGCAAGGCCGACGCCATTGAGACCCCGATCGGCTTTGTTCCGACCGGCGAATCAATCGACCTCGAGGGCCTGGACATGACACCGGCTGAGGTTGAATCGGCTGTGCGCGTGGACCCGGAGGAATGGGCAACCGAACTGGCGTCCATCGAGGAATGGTTCGCCAACTTTGGCGAGTCCCTCCCGGCGGCGCTTCAGTCCGAACTGGACGGTCTCAAGACCCGTCTGGGCTAGACCTCTTAGGAACAACGGCGTTCTTAAGTGAACGACGACGGCCCGTCACCTTCCGTTGGAAGGTGGCGGGCCGCCGTCGTTTCCGATCCCTGGCCAGTGTGGTTGCGAGCCAGACCTAGTTGGCGAGCCAAACGTCCGGGCCAAAGACCTCGTAGTGGATCCGCGTGGCCGGAATTCCAGCCTCAATGGCTTCGTCGCGGATCTTCTTCATGAAGGGAAGCGGTCCGCAGAGGTACAACGAGGCATCGGCAGGGACGTCAACTTCCCGCAGTGACATGAAACCCTGCGTGGCCGCGGCATGCGGAGTTTCCAGCCAAAGTTTCAGGTCTGCGTCGATTGCCGCGGCGTCTGCCGTCATTTGCCCGCTGAGTGCCCAGTTGTCCATGGCCTTCTCGGCGTGGAGGACCAGGACCTGCCGGTCCGTTCCAGCCTCGGCGAGCGAACGCAGGATGGACGCCGTCGGGGTGCAACCGATGCCTGCCGAGGCGAGAATGACCGGTCCCGCTCCCTCTTTGAGGGTGATTTCGCCGTATGGGTTCGAGATTTCCAGAATGTCGCCAGGTTCGACGCCGGTGTGCAGGGCGGTGGATACCTCACCGCCGTCGTTCAGTTTGGTAGTGAAGGTCCGGCTGGTGCCCGTGTCGCCGGACAGCGAATACTGGCGCACCTGACGGAGCCCGTCACTGAGGCGGACCTTGACGCTGATGTACTGACCGGGAACCGCAGGGGTGACCGGGGTGTCATCGGCCGGTTCCAGAGTGAAGGTCATGGCGTCGGTGCCTGCCGGTTCCTTGGCCGTAACACGCCAGGGCATCCACATTTTGCTGTTTGCCTGCGAGGCGTAGAGGTCCTTTTCCAGCTTGATCAGCGCGTCAGCCATGAGCCAATAGACCTCAGTCCAGGCCTCAGCGATCCCGGGCGTGATGACCTCTGCCAGGTCTGCGGCGATCGCGGCGAACAAGTGCTCGTAGACCACGTCATACTGCTCTTCGGTGATTCCGAGGGAGGCATGCTTGTGCGCGATCCTGGACAGGACTTTCTCCGGAAGGGTGCCTGGGTTGTTGACCAGGTGGGTGGCGAAAGCTGCGATGCTTCCGGCCAGTGCCCGTTGCTGGTCACCTGAACGCTGGTTGGAACGGCTGAAGAGGCCGTCAAGCAGCTGGGGGTGCGCCGAGAAAAGCCGCTGGTAGAAGTCCACGGTGATCGCGCCGATCCGTGAGCCCACCAAGGGAAGGGTTGCTTCGATGATGGGGCGGGACTTTTCCGAGAGCATGGTTCTCCTGGGTGTTAGGGGCAGGGCTTGCCGGCCAAAATATATAAGCATTTGAAATGCTTATATTGATACCTCAATTTCTACACCTCGTAGAAGTGATGTGCAAACTGGGAGGGAGGTCCCTGATAGGCGCTTTGGGGAGCCCTAAGGCTGGGTAGCCGGCAACCTGAATTCCGGACGCAGCCCAATGGAATGGAACACCGGATTCATCTGGCGGGCGTGGGGAAGCGAAGCAATGACCACGGTGTCCAACTCGCGGTAGAAGGCTTCCCTGGCCCGGTTCATCGCGTGGCGCAGGCCGCATTCCGTGATGAGCGGACAACTCTTGGTGGGGGATTGGCACTCTGCCGGGTCCTGCCTGCTGTCCAAATGACGCAAGACTTCGCCAACGGTAGCCTTGCGTCCGGTTTCATTCAGTCTGGAACCGCCCAGGCGTCCCCGTTCAACGTCAATGTAGCCCAGTGCGCGCAAGCGGACCATCGCTTTGCTGACATGGTTGTACGGTGTTCCCACGGCGTCTGCCACCGCTTGGGTGGTCAGGAGCACACCTTCTGGAGCGGCGGCCAACACCATGATGGCCCGGAGGCTGACATCTGCAAACGCGTTGATTTTCATGGCATCAACTTCCGGCTAGGGTCCGGCTAACGGTCAGGGTCTAGTCCACCCAGATGGATGGCTCGTGTGTATCAGGTTCCATTGCGCTGAAGGCAAAACCGTCGGCGGTAGGAGAGTAGGGAATGATAGCCGCCAGGACGTCGCCGTTCCGGTGCTCGGCTGCGCCGTGAATGCCGTCTGACCCATGGTCGGGCAGGCTGACGTCACTGACCACGGCTATGGCCCGGAAGTCATCCCGGCCCTGGCGCAGCAGGTCATGAACATCATTCAGCATTTGGCCGGCATCGACGTCGCCGTTTTCATCCGGCTCGCCGGGGGCAATCATGACTATCCGGAGTTCACCATCATTGGACATGGTGATTCCGAACGGGAAAAAGCCGCCATTTTGCTGAATGTGCTCCTGGGCGGTTCCCAAAGCAGTGCCCAGGGTTTCGCGGAGTTCGCGATCCTGGTCTGATTCCTCCGGGAGGCCCTCGTTGGTGGACTGGTGGTTCATGACAGACCTACGCCCGGACCAGTGCGAGGACGCGGTCGCGGATCTTCTCCATGGTGGGCTGGTCCTTGGCCTCTGCGTTCAGGCGGAGGAAGGGCTCGGTGTTGGATGGGCGCAGGTTGAACCACCAGCTGCCATCCTTGGCCGTGAAGGTGCTGCCGTCCATGTGGTCGATCTCGACGTCCTCGGTTTCAAAGTCGACGCGAACGCGTTCCACAGCGCCTGCTTTGTCCTCGATCTCCGAGTTGATCTCGCCGGAGGATACGTAGGGCTCGTACTGGCGGCCCAGTTCGGACAGCGGACCGTCCTGCTCGCCGAGGGCGGCCAGGACGTGCATGGCGGCAAGCATGCCGGTGTCAGCGTTCCAGAAATCGCGGAAATAGAAGTGGGCGGAGTGCTCTCCGCCGAAGACCGCGCCTTCCTCGGCCATGACCGCTTTGATGAAGGAGTGACCCACGCGGGTCCGTACCGCACGGCCGCCATCCTTGGCGACAAGCTCGGGCACGGCCTTGGAGGTGAGCAAATTGTGAATGATCACAGGGGTTTCTTCGCCCGCAGCTTGTGCACGGGCAATTTCCCGGCGGGCCACCATTCCGGTGATCGCAGACGGGGAGACGGGCTCACCCTTCTCATCGATCACAAAGCAGCGGTCAGCGTCGCCGTCGAACGCCAGGCCAATGTCCGCGCCGTGTTTGATGACGGCGGCCTGCAGGTCCCGGAGGTTTTCCGGTTCCAAGGGGTTGGCCGGGTGGTTGGGGAAGGAGCCGTCCAACTCGAAGTAGAGCGGGACGATCTCGAACGGCAGGGCCGGGAGCAGTTTGTCACCGAGGACTGCGGGAGTGGTCAGTCCGGCCATGCCGTTGCCGGCGTCCACCACCATTTTCAGTGGACGGGAACCGGAGAGATCCACCAACTGGCGCAGGTATTCCGAGTAATCCTTCAAGACATCGCGCACGCCGATTTCACCGCGGGTGCCCGCGGCCGGGATGGTGCCTGAGTTCAGGTATTGCTCGGCCAGGGCCTGGATTTCCTTCAGGCCGGACTCCGAGGAAATGGGTTGGGCGCCGGCCTTGGCCATTTTGATGCCGTTGTACTCGGCAGGGTTGTGGCTGGCGGTGAACGTTGCCCCGGCTGCGTTCAAGGCGCCGCACGCGTAGTACAGCTCATCGGTGGAAATAAGGTCCAGCAAAAGGACATCAGCGCCACGCGTGGCCGCACCGTTGGCGAATGCCTGGCTGAACTCGGGGGAGGACGGACGCATGTCCCCACCGACCAGGACCGTCTGGCCTTCAAGTCCGAGGACGTCGATGAAGGCAGCACCGACGGCCTCGACGATTTCAGCCGTAATGGATTCACCCACGATCCCACGGACGTCATACGCCTTGAAGGAGGCCGAGAGGTCGAATGTCTTGTTCTGCTCGCTAGTCACGCGCTCAATCCTACTGTGGCAACGCAAACGGGCAGGCACGCACGGACCTTCCTTGTGGATAATTGTTGTCCACATAGCGGGGTCTGCGGGTGATGGCTGTCAGGGCCGGCTGGAATACTGGGGTGATGGCCAACGAACCCCAAAACACTGCAGTTTCCGTGCAATCACCCACCCAGCAGCAAGCATTGGCCTGCCTGCGGGAGTTGGTGGGGCACCCCGAAGCCCGGTTCCATGATGGCCAATATGAGGCCATTGAAGCGTTGGTTGATGCCGGGCGCAGGGCCTTGGTGGTCCAGCGCACGGGGTGGGGAAAGTCCGCTGTCTACTTCGTTGCATCCTTGTTGCTGCGAAAGCGTGGAGCGGGCCCTACCCTGATTGTTTCGCCGCTGCTGGCGCTCATGCGCGACCAGGTTGCCGCAGCCGCCCGGGCTGGAGTGCGGGCTGTTGCCATCAACTCCGCAAATGCCTTGGAGTGGGATACCGTACTGGCCCAGTTGGCCGCTGACGAGGTTGACGTTCTCCTGGTCTCGCCCGAACGGCTGACCAACCCTTCCTTCAGGGAGAACCAGCTTCCGGAGCTCATCCGGCGTACCGGTCTGCTGGTCATCGATGAAGCCCACTGCATATCGGACTGGGGACACGATTTCCGCCCGGACTACCGCCGCATCGCAGACCTCATAGCCCAGCTGCCGCCATCCGTGCCTGTCCTGGCAACCACCGCTACGGCCAACTCCAGGGTGGTCCACGATATCGAAGAGCAACTTGGCGAGGGCGTGCTGACCATCCGTGGTGCGCTGGGCCGTGAATCGCTGCGGCTCGGAGTGCTGACACTGCCCGATTCCCGGGACCGGCTTGGTTGGTTGTTGACCCACCTTGCGGACATGCCCGGGAGCGGGATTATCTACACACTCACGGTCTCGGCGGCCGAGGATACTGCCAGGCTCCTTGCTGAAGCCGGACACAATGTCCTTTCCTACACTGGCAGGACGGACCCAGCAGACAGGGAGCGTGCCGAACAGCTCCTCAAGGACAACCAGGTGAAGGCCCTCGTGGCCACCTCCGCCCTGGGAATGGGCTTCGACAAGCCGGACCTGGGCTTCGTCATCCACCTTGGCGCGCCATCGTCGCCAGTTGCCTATTACCAGCAGGTTGGCCGTGCAGGACGTGGGGCGGCCAACGCCGATGTCCTGCTGCTTCCCGGCTCCGAGGACCGTGAGATCTGGCAGTATTTCGCCACGGCATCCATGCCGTCCGCCGAGAAGGCGAACGC
The DNA here is from genome assembly GCF_019977295.1 of Arthrobacter sp. StoSoilB20. Lineage (NCBI taxonomy): Bacteria > Bacillati > Actinomycetota > Actinomycetes > Micrococcales > Micrococcaceae > Arthrobacter > Arthrobacter sp. StoSoilB20. The sequence goes on from NZ_AP024651.1 coordinate 922,466, forward strand.
CGTACTGGCAGTCCTCGGTGAAGCCGGTTCGGCCCTGTCAACGGTGGCGCTGGAAGCCAGGGTGGACCTTCGCCGTACGCCTTTGGAACTCCTCCTCAAGGTCCTGGCGGTAGATGGAGCTGTGGAACGGGTTGGCGGAGGATGGCGTTCCACAGGCTTGCCGTGGAACTACGACGCCGAGCGCTACGCCCGTATCGCCGAGGCCAGGGTGGATGAGCAGGATTCCATGGTGATCTACCAGGACACCGCGGGATGCCGCATGGAATACATCACCTCGGTGCTGGACGACGAAACGGCTGCCGCTTGTGGGCGCTGCGACAACTGCGCTGGCCGGTGGTTCCCCGTGGACGTCGCGGCCTCGGCATCCGACGCCGCCGGGCAAACCCTGCGCCGTGCAGGAATAGCGTTGGAACCACGGCTGCAGTGGCCAAGTGGCATGGACCGTCTCGGAGTACCGGTCAAGGGAAAGATCAAGCCGGACGAAAGCGTGGCCGAGGGGCGGATTCTGGCCAGGCTCACCGACCTTGGCTGGGGTGGAGCATTGCGGGAGTTGTTTGCTGCCGGTGCCCCTGATCGGCCCGTTGACCCTGCCATGCTGCAGGCGTGTGTCCAGGTCCTTCGCGAATGGTCCGGAGCGGAGGGCGGAACCCCGTGGAGCGGAGCCGGACGTCCGGCGGCAGTTGTCAGCATTCCTTCACGAAGCAAGCCGCAGTTGGTCGAATCCCTGGCTCAAGGAATAGCGGGCATCGGACGGATGCCGTACCTCGGGCAGCTCCAACCCCAGCATGGCGGGCCCACCGGCGCACGTGGCGGCAACAGTGCTTACCGCTTGGCAGGGGTGTGGGACAGGCTCGTGGTCGGACCGGACCTCGCCCAGGCTTTGGCAGGTCTCGGTGGCCAACCCGTGCTGTTGGTCGATGACCTCATTGACAGCCGCTGGACCATGACGGTCTCGGCCAGGGCGTTGCGCCAGGCCGGAGTGGGCGCGGTGCTGCCGCTCGCGCTGGCCCAAGCCGGGTAGTGCCGACCCATCCCGGGTAGGGCTGGCCCAAGCCGGGTGGTGCCGACCCATCCCGGGTAGTGCCGACCCATCCCGGGTAGTGCCGCCCAAACAGGGTCGTGCACTGGTCGCTCACCGGTAGAACTACGTCATGTTGTGATCGCTCCCACGCTGCATCTATAGGATCGAGCAAACAGCCTGCTGCCCGTCGCAGGCCTACGCCAGAACCCGGACCGGAGCCATGAGCGCAAACCCGAGCAACACCGACGTCGACGCCACCGAACATACGACGTGGCGGCCGCGCCTGGCACTGCTGGTGGCAGCGACATTCTTCATGGAGTTCCTGGATGGGACCATCCTGACCACGGCCATTCCCAGCATCGCCTCCGATTTCCGAGTGGCACCGGCCGACATTAACATCACCATGACCGCGTACCTGGTGACGGTGGCCATGGGCATTCCGTTGAGCAGTTGGCTGGCGGAGCGTTTTGGTGCCCGTAGGATCTTCTGTCTCGCAATTTCGGTCTTCACCATTGCCTCCCTGCTCTGCGCGATCAGCACCGACCTGACCATGCTCACCCTCAGCCGGGTAGCCCAGGGGATGGGCGGAGCCATGATGGTACCCGTGGGCACCCTGGTGGTGCTTCGGGGCACACCCAAGTCCGAGCTTCTGCGCGCCACCGCCTACCTCGTGTGGCCGGGGCTCCTTGCACCTGTCTTGGCGCCGATGGTGGGCGGGGCACTGACTACCTTCCTGTCTTGGCACTGGATCTTCATCATCAACGTTCCACTCGGCCTGGCTGCTTTCATCGCCGCCCTGAGGCTGGTACCGCGGACCCAGCTTGACGGGAAACGGCGTTTGGACTGGTTCGGACTCCTCCTGACGACCCTGGGCGTAGGTGCGTTGGTGGTGGGCCTGGAGACTTTGGGTGGGCATGCATCCAACCTCCTTGCCGCAGGAGTGGTCTTCGCGGGGGTCCTGTCCCTTGCAGGCGCAGTCTGGTGGATGGGGAAAGCGAAGGTACCCCTGTTCAACCTCGGCGTCTTTGGCACCCGGACCTTCAGGGCTACCTCCACGGGTGGGTTTATTTACAGGCTCACCATCAGCTCCGTCCCATTCCTGTTGCCGTTGATGTTCCAGGACGGGTTTGGCTGGGATCCCCTGAAAGCAGGTGTGATGGTGGCGGCCGTGTTCGTTGGCAACATAGGAATCAAGCCGGCGACTACGCCTTTGATCAGGCGTTTTGGGTTCAAGCCGGTGCTGGTCTTCGCCTCGTTCGCCTCGGCTGTGACGTTTGCCCTGTGCGCTTTCCTTGACGCCCAGACCCCTGAGCCCCTCATTTTCGCCCTGTTGCTGTTCAGCGGCGCCTTCCGTTCCATCGGTTTCTCTGCCTACGCCTCGGTTCAGTATGCGGACATCGTTCCCGGGCAGTTGCCCTCCGCCAACGCCATCTCGGCAACGCTTGTCCAGTTGGCGGCCGCGGCCGGGATTGCGGTGGGCGCTTTGTTCCTGCGCTTGTTCGAGGCCACTGATGCCTTCGGCCCGGACCAGGTGGCGGCGTACAAGGGTGCTTTCGTGGCCATGGCTGCCTTGATGCTGATCAGCACCGTGGACAGCCTCACCCTGCACCGCCATGCGGGGGCTGAGGTCAGCGGCGGCGTCACAACCGGAAGAGGCAAAACCAGCAGAGCACAGCGGGGGAGCTAAGCCCGGCGGCAGAGTGAAGCGCGGCTGAGCTCCTGCCCCTTTGCGCATCCGGAATTCATGCACGTCGGCTATACCTCCGGATTTCGGCGGGAGGAAGCACGCTTAAACGCAAAAGGTCCCGGTTTCGAAAAACCGGGACCAATTCGCGGAGACGGGGGGATTTGAACCCCCGGTGGAGTTGTGCCCCACACTTCATTAGCAGTGAAGCCCATTCGGCCGCTCTGGCACGTCTCCCTTTGCTATTGCTAGCCCACCAAGGATACGCAGAACGTGGCGTCCAGCGCAAAACAGCCTTTGCCAAGCTCCCCAATTCGATGGTTCCCTGCCAGCCGTGCCGTTCGCGCGGCACTCTCAGCAGGGAACCCCCGAAACGGGGAGGGCCTCTCCCACGAAATGGGAGGGTCAGTCGCTTCCAGCCAACGAACGCCACAGGAAGTGGTTGCTCCGCGCCTGCAACGCCGCGGCCTGCCTGTTGTCCGATGCGCCGGCGTGGCCACCTTCAAGGGCCTCGTGGAACCAGACGTTCGGGATGCCCATGGCCTGCATGCGGGCAGCCATCTTGCGGGCTTGGACGGGTCCCACCCGGTCATCGGAAGTGGCAGTCCAGATGAACGTCTCGGGGTACTCCACGCCATCGCGAAGGAGGTGGTACGGCGAGAAGGTTCGGATGAACTCCCATTGTGCGGGGACATCGGGGTCCCCGTATTCGGCAATCCATGAATAACCGGCGGAGAGCTTGGTGTAACGGCGCATGTCCAGGAGCGGCACTCCGCAGGACACGGCACCGAACAGTTCGGGGTACTGCGTGAGCATGTTCCCCACCAGCAGCCCGCCGTTGGAGCCGCCGACGCATCCCAGGCGTGCCCGGCTGGTGACCCCGCGGGAGATCAGGTCGCGGGCCACGGCAGCGAAGTCCTCATAGGCCCGGTGACGGTTTTCCTGGAGTGCAGCCCGGTGCCAGGAAGGTCCGTATTCGCCGCCGCCCCGGATGTTGGCCACCACATATACGCCGCCGCGCGAGTGTGGTCCGGCGCCGTCTCCAGCGGAAGGACCAGCAGTTCGCCGTTCAAGCCATGCGCGGCCGATGGTTCCGCTGTAGGCCGGGGTCCGGGAGATTTCGAATCCGCCGTAGCCGGAGAGCTGGGTGGGGTTTTGGCCGTCGAGCACCAGATCCCTGGACGCTACCTGGAAGTACGGAACCTTCGTTCCATCTGCGGAGACGGCAAAGTGCTGCTGGACCTCGTACGCGGCTTCGTTGAAGAACGACGGCGACCGCTTCACTTCCGCATGCCGGCTCACCACGCCGCCGGACTGCTTGTCCCCGGCGGTGGTGAGGGTTCCCCGGGTCAGGGTGGTGGGAGTGATGAAGCCGGTGGCCACCAGCCAGAAGTCATTGCCGGCAGCGCCTTGGTCTTCGTCATCCACGGCATAGGCGTTGACGTCATGCAGGGGTGGACAGGCGTCCAGGGGGGTGGACGCCCAGGCACCTGCGGAGTCAACCGTGGAAGGGTCCAGTACCCGGATCTCCGAAGAAACGTCACGCAGGAGGTTCAGCAGCAGGTAGTCCTTGGTCCAGCTCCAGGACTGCAGCGAGGTCTGGGTATCCGGTGTGAACAGGACCAGCAGTGTACGGGATCCGGCCAGGTAGGACTCAAAATCGGCAGCCAGCAGCGATCCGGCAGGGTAGAGGGAACCGGACAGCTCCCAGTCTTTCTGCGGACGGAACAGCAACCAGTCGCGGTGTGCACTGATGTTGACGTCCGTGGGAACGTCGATTGCCACCCACGAGTCATCGCGCAGCAGCCAGGTGCTCCTGTTGTAGAAATCGATGTAGTCCACGGCGAAGGTGCGCTCGTAGCCGGGGGTTGAATCGTGGGCCACCATGGCCAGCATGTGGTCTTGGGGGATCTCGAATAGTCGCTCCGCCTCGGCCAGCGTCTGGCCGCGTCGGAGCTTTACGCCCGTCCGGGCGTAGGAGGACGTCGTTGCAGGCAGCCCGTCCGCTGTGCTGGATACCAGCAAAGTGTCCGCATCGAGCCAGCTCACATTTCCTTTGGCGGTGGGGAGGTCGAAGCCGCCCTCCACAAAGGTGCGGGATTCGACGTCGAACTCGCGGTGCCGGTCCGCATCGCCGCCGTCGGGGGAGAGCGAGACCATGGCCAGCCGGTACTCCCTGCCGTCGGCCGGCCGGAGGAAGCCGGCGCCGTGGAAGACCCACTCCACGCCTTCGGCGGCGGAAAGAGCGTCGATGTCCAGCAGGACATCCCATTCCGGCTGCTCAGTGAGGTAGCTTTCCCAGGTGGTGCGGCGCCAGAGGCCTTTCGGGTGTTCCTGGTCTTTCCAGAAGTTGTAGTAGTAGTCCCCGCGTTTGGAAACCATGGCGATGCGGTCCGTTGAGTCGAGGACTTCCAGGATCCCGGCTTCAACAGCGGCGTACCCGGCGTCTTCGAGCAGTTCTTCGGTGCGGGCGTTCTGTTCACGGACCCACGCCAGCTGTTCTTCGCCGTGGATGTCCTCGAGCCAGACGTTCTCATCGGTGGGCTCAGGCGCGAGGTCTGCGGCATGGCGCGGCCCGGAGGTAGTGGTGCCCGTCCCGGGAAGTGGCGTCTGATCAGCTTCTGTGGTGGTCATCGCCCCATCCAAGCAACAGTGTTCGACTGGAAGCAAGTCACACAGAAGTTAGGCTTGAGCGTGGCTAAATCGCAAACCATCCGTGTTGCCCTGGTAGGGGCCGGCCCCAGGGGCACCAGTGTCCTTGAGCGGCTGCTTGCGAATTGGGCTGCAGCGACACCACGGGGATCAAGCCTCCGGATCGATGTGGTGGATCCCTTTCCTGCCGGTTCGGGCCACGTGTGGCAGCCGGAGCAGTCGCGCCTGTACCTGATGAACACCCAATCGTTTTATCCGACGCTCATCCCCGAAGACCCGCAGCTGGCTGAGCCCTTGGCGGGTGGTTCCTTCGACCAATGGCGTGAAGCCCGGCGTCGTGATGGCGAGGGACTCAACGAGGCCGAAAAGGCGGAGCTGGCCACGCTGGAATCGCGCGACTTCCCCAGCCGCGCCCTGTACGGCAGGTACCTCCGCCAGACTTTGGCGGGCGTGCTGGAACGGCTGCCCGACGGCGTCGAAGTCACCTTCCATCAAACGCTCGCCGTTGCTGCGCGGCCGGTAAGCCGCGGCACGCAGGACGGATTCGACGTCGAACTCGCCAACGGCGACACCCTCACCGTCGGCTCGCTGGTCCTCGCGCTGGGGCACATTGAGTCCCGCCTGAATCCGGAGCAGCGTTCTTTCCAGCGCGCAGCCGAGGACCAGGGCCTGCTGTATTTCCCGCCTGCCCCGCCGGCGGACGTGGACTGGCAGGGGGTGCCGGACAACGAGCCTGTACTGGTCCGCGGCATGGGCCTGAATTTCTTTGACGTCATGGGCCAGTTGACGGAAGGCCGGGGCGGGAAGTTTGTTGAGGCCGGTGCCCCGGGAGCCGGGGTTCTGGAGTACCGGGCGTCGGGGAGGGAACCCAAAATCATCGCAGCTTCCCGCCGCGGCACGCCGTACCGGGCCAAGGCGGGCCTTGATGGCTACTATCCGGCCAGCATCACCATGAGGTACTTGACCGAAGATGCCGTGGATGTTTTCCGGGCAGCAGGAATCCAGCCTGGTTTTGACCATGATCTGTGGCCGCTGCTGCACCGTGACGCTTTGTGGGCCTACTATTCAACCCTGGCCCGTTCCCAGCCCGCGGCCATCAAGGATCCCGCGCAGTTCCTGGCCGATCTTGAGGATGCGCTCCAGGTCCACGCCCATACCACCACGCATTGGGAAAGCAGCGTGGGCGACCTCGTCGAAAAACACGTTGTCCCCTCACGCCGCTTAAACCTCCGGGGGCTGGCCGCACCGCTAGCGGGACGGACGTTTGCCTCCCGGCACGAGCTGGACCTTGCCATCACGGCCTATTTGGATGACGATGCCCGGCGCTCCGCCCTCGGCGAGGCAGACCCCGTCAAGATGGCCATCGGAGCGCTCCACACCGGCCGGGCCATCCTCAAATCGGTGGTGGCCGATGGCGGCATCACTGACGAATCATGGCTCTCCGGCTTGCGTGGCTGGTTCGAGTCCTTCGTGGAAGGACTGGCCAGCGGAGCCCCTGCGCTGCGTTCGGAGCAGTTGGCAGCCTTGGCGCGTGCCGGCGTCGTGAGTTTTGTCGGTCCGGATCCGAAGTTCAGCGTGGACCGGACCGCCAAGGTTTTCCGGGCCGCGTCCCCTTGGGTGCATGACGCCCCGGTGGAAGCCCCCACCCTCATTGAGGCGATGTCGCCGGCGAACCGGGTGGCCATGAATGTTTCCCCCCTGCTGGAGCAGATGCTCGCCGATGGCCTGGTACGCCCCAAGATCATGATGGGTGGTGAGGGTGCGCCCGTGCAGACCACCGGACTGGACGTGGAGCCACATCCCTACAGGCCATTGGCCGCCAATGGTTCCATCACCCCGAACCTGTACGTCCTGGGCCTTCAGCTGTCCGCAACCCAGTGGGGCACTGCCATTGCTGCCGAGGCCCGGCCAAAGAAGGGCCCCGCCTACGCCAGCGGACAGCGGACCCTGCGCGATGCCGACGAGATCGCCCGAAGCATTCTGGGTCGCTGACGGCTTCAGGTTGTGGGCACCCGCCCTTCGGTCAGCGCGTGCGGTTCTCCGGATGGAATGTACCCCGCCACCAAGTAGCTGCCAAGCACAAGTAATTCCCAAGCACAAGTATCTCCCAAGCACGAGGCAGGGCCCCTCACGACCAAGATCGTGAGGGGCCCTGCCTTTATTGTTCATGCCCGGAAGCGGTTAGCCCCTCAGGCACCTCTGGTACTCCAACCAGGCGAACCCATACCTGAGCCAGCCCACGATGTCGTACCACTTGGAGGGTTTGGTGGGTGCGGTGCACTGGGGCGGGTTCTGGCCGGTCGCGGCAACCTTCACGAGTGCCTTCACCACGGTCCCGCTTTCGACGGCGGTCAGCACCACGGTGCCGGTACCTGCGGCCGCCGCTGTGGGCACCTTGAGGTCCACGGTGGCCGCCCCTGCTGTTACCGGCACGGATCCGAGGGCCAACGTGGCACCCTTGCTGTCAACAAAGACTGCGTTCAGTGTTGCGTTGGCTGGGCTGCCGATCGAGGTGAGGTTCAGCTTGGAGACAGCCAGCGTGATGGATCCACCTGCTTTGACCTCTGCTGCGGTGGAGTTCACCACGGCGACGGAACGGCGGGCGAAGTCCGGCGACACAGGCTTGTGCCCCTGCAGATACTTGATCCACGCATCACGGTCCACCAGCCCGGTGTCCTTCGTGTTGTTCCCCTCCTTGAAGACCCGGAAGTTGTCACCACCGGTAGCCAGGAAGCTGAAGGTGCCGATCCTGTACTGCTTGGCGGGGTCAATCACGGCGCCGTTCACCCAAATGCCCGTAATCCGGTCTCCGGCAGCGCGTGCGGCGTCGTAGGTGTAATTGACGTTCTTGGACAGACCCAACTGCTGGTAGGGGCGGCTGGGTACGGTTCCGTCAGGGTTTGTCTGCCACTGCTGCTCAAGAAGGATCTTGAACTGTGCGCCCGTCAGGGAGGTGGTCCACAGGTTGTTCACGAACGGCAGGACCGCATTGGCCTCGGCGTAGGTGATGGTGCCGTCGGGCGCGTAGTAGAGCTCGTTGCGCAGGCCGCCCGGGTTGACGACGCCGATCTCCGCGGTTCCCAGTTCTGGCGCCTTGAGCGTATCCACCAGGGAGTCCGCCACCAGGTTGCCCAGCGTGGACTCGTTCGCGCGATCGTCGCGCTTAGGGGCCCCGCCGGCAGGATCGGGAGTGAACGCAGTGGTGATATCAGCGGTGACTGCGCCTACTGGCTGGTTGCCAATTTCCGCTGCCTGGGCCAGAGCCTTGTCCACGATCGTCTTTACCGCGGCAACCCGTGGGTAGGCAGCCACCAAGGCCTCCGCGGTTTCGGTGGTCCGGTCCACCACGGCTGCCTTGTAAGCAGTCACAGCTTTGCTTGCGGTATCCACCGTGAGCGTCACGCTGCCCACATTCTCGCCGTAGTTGCCGGTCTGAACGATGGGGCGGGTCTTGCCGGTCGGCTGGCCGTTGGAGTCCAGTACCGGGGCGTCCCAGGCGTATTCCTTATGCGTGTGGCCGGTGAAGATCGCCGCCACGTCCGGAGTGGTTTCATTGACCAGTTTGGCGAACGGACCGCCCGCTGCGACTTCCTGCTCCAACGTGGCACCCTCAGGGGTCCCGGAAGCCGCGCCGTCGTGGTTTTCCACGATGATGAGGTCAGCGAGGTTGCCGGCCTTGATCTTGGCCGCCACCCGGTTGATGGCCTCCACAGGATCGCCGAATTCGAGGTCCGCGATTCCGGCGGGTGTCACCAGCGAAGGAACTTCCTGTGTGACTGTGCCGATAACGGCCACCTTCATCCCGTTCATGTCCAGGACCTTGTACTCCGGCAGGACCGGTGTGGTGGTGCCCTTCTGGTACACGTTGGCTCCGAGGTAGGCAAACTTCGCGTTGGCGCCTCCAGCGACGACGCGGTCGCGCAGGTCCGGCCAACCGCCGTCGAACTCGTGGTTGCCCACAGCAGAGGCCTGCAGTTCCAAAGCGTTCAGGACGTCAATGGTGGGCTGGTCCTTTGCCACCGCAGAGGCGAAGAGTGAGGCTCCGATGTTGTCACCGGCCGAGATGAAGGCCGTAGCGCCGGGGGCGGCTGCGGCCCTGAGCTTTTCAACCGTTCCGGCAAAAAGCACCGTGTTGGTGTCGATGCGTCCGTGGAAGTCGTTGATCCCCAGGAACTGCAGGTCAACGCTTGCCGGTGCGTCCGTGGCCAGGTTCAGGCCCACCACCACGGGGTCGTGGTCGCTGGCCCGGAACTCGTCCGCGGCGTAGTAGTTGGTCACATTGTTGTTATACCTGCTGTACTCCAGTGCGACGGACTCCACGGAGTTGATATTCCAGATGTCGGTGCCGGTGACCACCTTGTGGGCGGCCGGGGAGGCGAGGATGTGGTCCAAAGAACCCACCATGCCGCCAAAGAGGTACGAGTGCTTGCCCGTGCCTGCCTCAAGGTCGGTGTACCCGGCTCCGGTGAGGACGTTGATGGGGTCTTCCTTGGCGTAGGCATTGAAGTCGCCGATCAGGAAGACCTTATTGGTGCCCTTTGAGGCCTGGAGGTCCTTGGAGAAAGCGAGCAATGATTCGGCCTGCTTGGTGCGGGCAATGTTCGAGGCACCCTGGCCCTTGTCGGTATCGTCCGCGGTGGCGGCCGAGCCCTTGGACTTGAAGTGGTTCACGATCGCGATGAACTTCCTGTCATCGGCTCCGCCCACCGGCTTGAAAACCTGCGCGAGGGGCTTGCGGGCGCTGGCGAATGCCACGGTGTCGTTGTGGATGACTGACTCGCCCACAGGCTCTGCCGCGGCCTTCTTGAAGATGAATGCGGTCCGGATCATGTCCTCATCGCTCAACGGCGGAGCGTTTGCGGGAGTGCGCACGTAGTCCCACACCCCAGGTGTCTTGACGTTGAGCGCGTCCACCAGCTTGGACAGGGCGTCATCACGGTTCTTGCCGAACTGAGCCGAGTTCTCGATTTCCTCAAGGGACACGACGTCGGCACCCGACTTGGTGATGGCCGCTACGATTTTGTCCTGCTGGCGCTCAAAGTTCTCTGCGTTGGCAGCGCCGCGTGCATTGCAGCCGTCCTTGACAGTGATCGGGTTGCCGTCGCGGTCAGTGTAGAAGTTGCAGCCCGTGAGCTGGTCCCCGGTGGTGGGGAAGTAGTTCAGCACGTTGAACGAAGCCAACTTGAGGTTGCCGCCAACATCGGACGGACCGTCGGGCCGGCTGGCGGTGAAGCCGGCCGGTTGGACGGACTCAGCATTGGCCGGGCTCAAGGCAGCAAGGGGCTGGAATTTCCAGGAGTTGTTGCCGTAGCCCAGGATGACGTCCGTGCGGAACTGCGCGGCTGAACCGACGCGTACCGGATCTGTGGTTGTCAGGTACGGCAGGGCCTGGGCTTTGGTGGTTGCGTCCTTGAGGAAGTTGGTGGACGCGCCGTCGTCGAGCTTGATACCACGCAACGCGTTGTCCGCCACCACTGCCGCGTACTCGGCTGAGCCGTAAGCGGCCACAGCCGTGGGCTGCACCAGGGGCGACTTCCCGGCCGCGAGGCCGATTTCGCCGTACTGGTTCAAGGAGTAGTTGTCCGTGACGGTGAAGTCGCCCTGGGGTGCCACGAGCATGCCTTCGAGGCTTTCCCTGGCGGCCTCATTGGCCGGCAACGTGAACGGTGTGGACTTGACCTCGGGGGCGGCCTCAGCGAGCTTCTTCAAACCGGCAGCTTCAACCGTGAGCTGGGTCTGGTTGGCAAATTCGCTGACCACGCCTGTGAGTTCCAGATAGTCGCCTGCCTGGACTGTGGCGGCCGTTGACGGTGAGTAGATAAATACAGCGTCCGACGCCGGCCTGGCCGCCCCGGCGGTCCCGCCGCCGGTTCCGGGAGTCTGGACGTAGTAGCCGTTGAGTCCGCCCGTGGCGTACACAGCGGTGACCTTGCCCCTGGTAGTGACCGTGCTGCCCACCAGTGGGCTGGCCGTGCCGGTTCCCTGGACCTCGGCAATGGTCTTGACACCGGGCTCCGGGTCAGGGCCCGGGTCAACGGGCGGAGTTCCGCCGCCGTTGGAGGAAGTGGGGGTGATGGTGGCGCTGAGGCTGAAATCGGCGGCGTTGGAATTGGTGTCAACGCCGTTGGCGCGGTTCAGGCTCTTGACGTCCGAGTTGCCGGTGGGCGCAGTTGCCGCAGCCGTTTCGAAAGTGTTGGAGGTGCCGTAGCCCAGAAGGTCGGCAATTGATGCGTTCTCTGTTACCGGGCCCGCAGGAAGCGGGCTAACGGCGGTGGCCTGCCGTGCCAGGACCAGCGTTCCGGTGGTTCCACTGGGGTTCAGTGTCCCGGTGGCCTGCACATCGGCCGTGGGAAGGGCCGGAGCTGTGGAGGTTCCGCTGTTGGTGGCGCCCTGGACCAGGAAATAGCCCTTGGCGGGGATGCTGCCGGTCAGCGGGGTGATCCCCGTGGGAGCAGCGGTGGCAGTGCCGGACCGGTACTGCAGCGACCATCCCGCCAGGCTGACGGGAGAGTCGGAGGAGTTGTAGAGCTCCACGAATTTGTTCTTGTAGGCGGCACCGGCGCTCCCACCGCTGAGGTAGGCCTCGTTGATGACCACCGGCGACCCGCCGGCAGGCGCCGAGGGATCATCCGCTGCCATGGCCGGAGCGGCTGTCAGCGGGGCCGCAAGCAACCCCGCCGACAGGACCGATCCTGCCAGTACTTTCCAATGTTGTTGGTGCATCCGCTCTAACTTTCATTAGGGGGCCCTGTGGGGCCCTTTGGACGACGCCCACGCTCTTGTGAAGTGGGCGTTGTTCCGGAAGTTACTCCGGGGTAAACCTGTTGCTCGGGCATAGCAGAACACGGTGGAATGAATGGGAGGTGGACCGGGGGTGGCCGGACGGTTCCTTGGGTCACAAGGACTATTTGGCGGCGCCCTTGAGTGACCCGGTGGTGGCGGCTCCGGACGCTCCGCCGACCAGGCAGACGATTTCGCGGTCGCCGTTTTTCCAGGAATCACTGGTGGGGTGCAGGAAGGTGACCTCCAGCTCGGATTCGTCGAACGGCAAGCCAACGAAGGTGGTGAATTGGGCACCGCAGTACTTTTCGGCCTCGGCACCGACTTCCGTGTCGCCGGGGAACGTTGAGGCGTCCATATTGGTTACCCCGTAGGCCTCAAGGTCGTGGCTCTGATCGCACGGAATGATGGTGACATCCACAACTTCCTGGCTGTCCGGATTGGCGATGCAGTCGCCAAGTTTGACCTTGAAGGCATCGGCCTTGGACGATTCCGTGGGCTTTCCTGATTCGTCCCGTTTGGCATCGCCGCTGCTTATCAACGAACAGCCCGCCAGCGCGATCGATGCCATGCCAAGTGCGGCGGCAGTCTTCAGGCCTCGTGAAAAGTGGTGCATATGGGTCCTCGTTCCCGAAATGATCACAGGCGCCAGGCCTATGGTCGGCAGTGAGGGACCAGACAAGGACCCACGCCGGCGGATCCCCCAACGCCGACAATGAGCGGATCCGGCCGGCGCCCCTGGGTAGGAGGCAGACGGCCGGGCCCAATGGGTTAAATCTAGACGGTTTGGCCCAGGTCCTGAATGACCTTGAAGACAGCGCCCGTGGGGTCCTGGAGAGTGGCCAAACGGCCAAAGGGCGTGTCCTCGGCGGGCTGTGTGATGGTTGCGCCCAAGGCTGTGGCTTGTTCCACGGCGGCGTCCGTGTCCTCAACGGCGAAATAGACGCTCCACATGGAAGGGACCTGTTCCGGGAGGAAACCGGAGGCATCCATAATGCCCGCCTTGGCCTCATCCCCGGCGCCGAGGGTGGTGTACCTGAACTCCGGGGTATCGCTCATGACATCCGTGTTCCAGCCGAAGACCTTCTGGTAGAACGTGACCGCGGCGTCGTAGTCCTTGGAAAGGAGTTCATGCCAGGCGGGAGCACCGGCCTCAGCCGCGAGCTCGTAGCCAGTCATTTCACCGAACTCCCAGGCGCCGATTGAGGCACCTGAGGCATCGCCGTACATGGCCATGCTGCCCTGTTCCGGGACCTCCATGGGTTCCAGGTACACCTGTCCGCCATTGGCAGCTGCTGCCTCGGTGGTTGCCTTGATGTCGTCTGTGCGCAGGTAAGTGGACCACACGTCCGGCATGGCTCCCATGTCAGCCTGCTTGGCCATAATGCCTGCCACCATCCGGCCGTCTTTGAGTGCCGTGATGTAGCCGCCGTACTTTTCCTCGTCCCCGGTCTCGTACGTCCACCCGAACAGCGCGTTGTAGAACGTCTTCGCTTTCTCGGTGTCAGACGTCATCAGATCAATCCAGCAGGGTGCGCCGGGAGTGATGTCAGGCTTAGGCATGGGTCAGGCTCCTGTTGTCTTTCCGCGGCGGAAGCTACGGCATATGTCAGTGGTGTGGAGACAGACAGAACACTATGCGGGGGGTCAGACAGTTTCAATGATCTTCCGGGAGCCAGTTCCCGCTTCCGGGTTTCGCCGCCCTTGTAAGGGCCTTGTAAGGGCCCGCAAAGACGCCCGCAGGCGGCCCGCAAAAGGACCCGCAGACGGCTCGGACACCCGGAAGAAAAGTGCTCCGAGGGCACAAAAATGCCCCGGGTCCTGGGACCCGGGGCACCTGCTTGGCGGAAGGTAAGGGATTTGAACCCTTGGTGCGGGGTTACCGCACACTGGTTTTCAAGACCAGCTCCTTAGGCCGCTCGGACAACCTTCCTCGCCTAGTAGTGTTTCATAGGGAGTTGGCTGTTCCAAAACATCACGTCCTCCAACCCCTGCCCCGGGGGCCCGAGGACCAGCAAGAAACCGGGAGTTCGTCATGAAAGCCGTCTACATCCCAGAGCCAGGCGGGCCCGAAGTCCTCGAAATCCGCGAGGTCCCTGCGCCGGTGCCGGGCACCGGCGAGGTGCTCATCGACGTCGTCGCTGCCGGCCTGAACCGTGCCGATGTCCAGCAGCGGCGCGGCTTCTATCCGCCGCCACCGGGAGCTTCGGAGATCCCCGGCCTTGAAGTCTCCGGACGCATCGCAGCCTTTGGACCAGGAGTCACCAAGGCATTCTCCGTGGGAGACAAGGTCGTGGCGCTGCTCTCCGGCGGTGGCTACGCCCAGCAGGTGGCCGTTCCCGCTGAGCAAGTGCTGCGAATTCCCGAGGGCGTGGACCTGATTACTGCCGCTGCCCTGCCCGAAGTGGCCGCCACCGTTTACTCAAACCTCATCATGACCGCTCAGCTGCAGCCCGGGGAGACGGTACTCATCCACGGTGCCACCGGAGGCATCGGCACCATGGCCATCCAGTTGGCCAAAGCGTACGGCGCAACAGTGGCCACCACCGCTGGAACGGACGAGAAGGTGGGAACCGCCAAGGCTTTCCTGGGTGCGGACATCGCCATCAACTACACCGAAGAGGACTTCGCCCAAAGCCTCAAGGCACAGAACGGGGGCAAAGGCGCGGACGTGATCCTCGACGTCGTGGGTGCCAAATACCTCCAGCAGAACATTGAGGCGCTCGCCGACTACGGCCGGCTCATCGTCATCGGCCTCCAGGGCGGGACCACGGCAGAGATCAACCTGGGACAACTCCTCAGCAAGCGTGCTGCGGTGATCGGCACAGCGCTTCGGCCGCGCCCGGTGGCGGAAAAGGGCATCATCATGTCCGCCGTCCGCGAGTCCGTGTGGCCGATGCTCACCGATGGCAGGATCAAGCCCCTGGTAGCCAAGTCCTTCCCGCTGGACCAAGTCCGTGAAGCCCACCGGTATTTTGATTCCGGTGAGCATGTGGGCAAGGTCCTGCTGCTTCTCTGACCTGTCCGTCCAATCCGCAGCGAGGAGCTTTATGTCCATCCGGCACAGCCTGCTGGCCCTGCTCCAGGACCAGCCCCGGTACGGCTATGAGCTCAGGGTCGAATTCGAAGACCGGACCGGCGCCGCCTGGCCGCTGAACATCGGGCAGGTCTACACCACCCTGGACCGCCTTGAGCGCGATGGCCTGGTCAGTAAAGACGGCGACGACGGCGGTGGCCACGTCATCTACAGCATCACTGACGCCGGGGCTGAGGAAGTGGTGGCTTGGTTTGCAGGCGCCGTGGAGCGCGGCACTCCAGTGCGAAACGAGGTGGCCATCAAGCTTGCCCTTGCAGTGACCTTGCCTGGTGTTGATACATCCGCTGTGATCCAGTCCCAGCGGGAGGTCTCCGTCAGGGCGCTGCAGGAGCATACGCAAGCGAGGAAGGCAGTGACCACCAATCAGCGCGCTGTGGATACGGCCGGACTCCTGGTCCTCGATTCCTTGATTTTCCAGGCCGAAGCCGAAGTGCGCTGGCTGGACCTGTGCGAGGCGCGCATGGTGCAGGCCCAAGGACGTCCGGGGGAGTCCGGCGCCAGCTAAGGACGTCCGGGGGAGTCCGGCGCCAGCTAAGGACCGTTCATCGCACCAGGGATACCGTTCGTCGCAACAGCATCGGTGATCCGGTGGGTTTTGTCCCTCCAAGGGGTACCTCATTGCTAGCTTGCCCGTGACACGCGCCCGTGCCACGGCAGCGCAGTGGTTCTCAAGGAGGAGATATGGCCAAGGTTCCTGACAAGACCGGACCCGCGGAAGGACTGGACCCCACACTTCCTTCGCCGGCCGTTGACGACGCCGCACGGGAGGCTGAAGAGCGGAACTGGACTCCGGCCAAGATCGGGCTGTGGATAGCAATTTCGTTGCTGGGTGCGGTGGCATGGTTCATGCTTGCGCTGGTCCGGGGCGAAACCGTGAATGCGATCTGGTTCGTTTTCGCCGCGGTATGCACCTACCTGATCGGCTACCGGTTCTATTCCAAGGTTATTGAGCGCTACTTGCTCAAGCCCGATGACCGGCGCGCCACTCCTGCCGAATACAAGGCCGATGGCAAGGACTACGTCCGCACTGACCGCAACGTGCTCTTTGGTCACCACTTCGCCGCCATTGCCGGTGCAGGTCCGCTGGTGGGACCCGTCATCGCAGCCCAGATGGGGTACCTGCCAGGCACTATCTGGATCATCATCGGCGTCGTTCTTGCCGGCGCAGTCCAGGACTACCTGGTCATGTTCTTCTCCATGCGCCGCGGCGGCCGTTCCCTCGGCCAGATGGCACGTGAAGAGCTGGGCGTCATTGGCGGAACGGCGGCCCTGGTAGCCACGCTGCTGATCATGATCATCATTGTGGCCATCCTGGCGCTTGTGGTGGTCAACGCCTTGGGAGAGAGCCCCTGGGGCGTCTTCTCCGTGGGGATGACCATCCCCATCGCGCTGTTCATGGGTGTCTACCTGCGCTTCATCCGGCCCGGCAAGGTGATGGAAGTGTCCATCATCGGCTTTGTCCTCCTCATGGCTGCCATCATTGGCGGCGGGGCAGTGGCCGGAACCGAATGGGGTGCGGCCTTCTTCCACCTGGACAAGGTCACCATCGCCTGGGGCATCATCGTTTACGGCTTCATTGCCGCCATCTTGCCGGTATGGCTGCTCCTGGCGCCGCGAGACTACCTCTCCACCTTCATGAAGATCGGCGTGATCGTGATGCTCGCCCTCGCCATCATCGTGGTGCGGCCCGAAATCAACGTCCCGGCGTTCAGCGAGTTCGCCAGCCGCGAGAACGGTCCGGTCTTCTCCGGTGCGCTCTTCCCGTTCCTGTTCGTCACCATCGCCTGTGGTGCCTTGTCAGGCTTCCACGCCCTCATTTCCTCCGGCACCACGCCCAAGCTGATCGAGAAGGAACGGCAGACCCGTTTCATTGGCTACGGCGGCATGCTGATGGAATCCTTCGTGGCCATCATGGCCCTGGTGGCTGCCATTTCGATCGACCGTGGCATCTACTTCGCCATGAACGCACCCCTTGCGCTCACCGGCGGAACGGTGGAATCCGCGGCGCAATGGGTCAACAGCCTCGGCCTGGCCAACGTGAACATCACTCCCGACGTCCTGGCCCAGACAGCCAAGGACGTGGGCGAGGAAAGCATTATCTCCCGTTCCGGCGGCGCACCCACCTTGGCGGTGGGCCTGGCGCACATCATGCAGCAGTTCATCGGGGGGCCCGGCATGATGGCCTTCTGGTACCACTTCGCCATCATGTTCGAAGCGTTGTTCATCCTCACCGCAGTGGACGCCGGCACGCGTGTTGCCCGCTTCATGCTGCAGGACTCCATCGGCAACTTTGTTCCCAAGTTCAAGGAAGCCTCCTGGCGTCCCGGTGCCTGGCTGTGCACCGCCATCATGGTGGCAGCCTGGGGTGCGGTGCTGATCATGGGCGTGACGGATCCGCTGGGCGGCATCAACACTTTGTTCCCGCTGTTCGGGATTGCCAACCAGCTCCTGGCCGCAATCGCTTTGGCCGTGTGCATGGCCATCACGGCCAAGAGGGGAGTGTTCAAGTGGTTGTGGATCGTTGCTGTGCCGCTGGCCTTTGCCGCAGTGGTGACCATCACGGCCAGCTTCCACAAGATCTTCTCGCCGGTTCCGGCAGTCGGTTACTTCGCCAACAACCAGGCGTTCTCCAAGGCCCTGGCTGATGGCAAGACGGAGTTTGGCACCGCCAAGACCGTGGCCGCCATGGAGGCGGTGGTCCGGAACACCATGATCCAGGGCGTGTTGTCGGTCATCTTCGTGACCCTGAGCATCTTCGTGATCGTGGCGGCCCTGCTGGCAACCATCAAGGCCATTCGTGCCGGTGGCGGACAGGACCATGAAGACCCCGCCGTGCCCTCCAAGGTGTATGCGCCCGCGGGCTTGATTCCCACAGCCGCGGAGAAGGCACTGCTGGCCGAGTGGAATGCCCTGCCTGCGGAGAAGCGAACGCAACCAGCCGGACACCACTGATGAACGCCGTGGCCAAAGGGCTCCGCGGGTTCGCTGCGTACATGGGCTCACTCATGGGGGCGGATGCGTACCGGAAGTACCTTGAACACTTCAACGCCAGTGGTCACGCCGGTCCCGCCATGACCGAGCGTGAGTTCTGGCGGGACCGCATGGACCGGCAGGACAGCAACCCCCAGGGGCGGTGCTGCTGAGCGGAAACCAGGTTTCGCTACGAACGAAGTCCAAATTGAGGGACCGGACGGCGGTTCCGGGGAACCCCATGAGAGTATGAACGAATGAGCGATCTGAACAACATTCAGCCCACGGATGACGCTTCGGATGACACCCCCGTGGAGGGAACCATGCTGGAAGAGGGCCTTGAGACGTCCCCTGCTCAGCAATCGGGCGGGGGAGAGTCCGGGAAGACTGCCAAGCCCAAGGGTGGGAATCTTCACGAACTTGTTGACGAGCCGGCCAAGGTCATGAGGATCGGGACCATGGTCCGCCAGCTCTTGGAGGAAGTTAAGGCCGCTCCTTTGGATGACGCTGCCCGTGGGCGCCTCGCCGAAATCCACGAGCGCTCCATCAAGGAACTCGAGGACGGGCTCGCGCCCGAACTTATTGAGGAGCTGGAGCGCATCAGCTTGCCTTTCCCTGATGAAAAGGCGCCCTCGGATGCTGAGCTGCGTATCGCCCAGGCGCAACTGGTTGGCTGGTTGGAGGGCTTGTTCCACGGCATTCAAGCGGCGATCGCGGCCCAGCAGGCTGCCAAGGAACATGCCGCGGCACAGATGCAGCTTCGTCAGCTCCCGCCGGGGACCATGATTGCTCCGGGAATCGTCATCGGCGAGAATGGCCAGCCGCAGCGCGCCGCTGCCCCGGGAGCTCCCGGTGCTGCTTCCCAGCACGGCCGGCCGGAAGACCCCGATCACGGTCCGGGTCAGTACCTCTGAGTTCCCAGGTGGGTTTCTTTGGGGCAGTCCGCCAAGGACGAAAAGACGATCTGGAGCTTGGCAAGGGGTTGTGGCGCCGCGCGCACGACCGTTTCCACCGTGGCCTGGATCGGTACCACCAGGTCCTCGAGGGCGTCGATGACGACCAGCTCTACAACGAGCTGGTGCAGATCGCGAACGAGCTCGCGGAGTTGTCGCCCCGTGTCAGGACCATTTGCGTGGAGGCGCAGAGGCGCTCGCCCAGTGATGGGCTGGATGTCCCCGGGGCTCTGGCGGGAGTACACCGGGCGTTGTCGAAAGCCGGAAATTCCCTCGCCACCACTGCCGAGGCTGCTGCCATGTTGAGGTTGGCGGTGGGGCCTGTTCCAGTGGGTGCGCTCTCCGTCCGGCGGCGTGCGGAGTCAGTTTTCGAGCAGGTTGCTGATGCGGAGCGTCTGCTCGCTACGGAGTAGGCCGGAGAAATAAGCAGCGCGTGCGCAACTACACGCGTGCGCCGATATTCCTCAGGTGCAAGAAGTTAAGCGCATAGCTTATATGCGTAACAAACCGAGCTTTTGGGAGCTTCTTGCTGGCAGGATGGCAAACATGACTTCGTCACCAACACTTACTTTCAACGACGGCAACACCATCCCCCAGCTCGGCTACGGGGTGTGGCAAGTTGAAGACGATGTAGCCGAAAAGGTAGTACGCCAAGCGTTCGACGCCGGGTTCCGCCACATCGATACCGCCAAGATCTACGGCAACGAGGCAGGCGTCGGCCGCGCCATTGCTTCCTCCGGCCTCTCAGCCGAGGACATCTTCATTACCACCAAGCTGTGGAACGCCGACCAAGGCTACGAATCCACCCTGGCTGCCTTCGAGGAGTCCATGGACCGCCTCGGCCTCGAGACGCTGGACCTGTACCTGATCCACTGGCAGCAGCCCAAGCAGGAAAAGTACGTTGACACCTGGAAGGCCCTCATCGAGCTCAAGAAGCGCGGCCGGGTCAAGTCCATCGGTGTCTCGAACTTCACCAAGGAAGGCCTGCAGCACATCATCGATGAAACCGGCGTTGTTCCGGCCATCAACCAGGTGGAGCTTCACCCCTTCTTCAACCAGGCCGAGCTTCGCGAATTCAACGCGTCCAAGGGCATCCTGACCCAGGCCTGGTCCCCGCTGGGACAGGGTGGCGAGCTGCTCGAAAGCGCCACGGTTGCTGAGATTGCCGCCAAGCACCAGGCAACCCCCGCCCAGGTGGTCATCGCCTGGCACCTGGCCATCGGCAACGTGGTCATTCCCAAGTCCGTCACCGAGTCCCGCATCCAGGAGAACTTCGCGGCGCTCAATGTCACGCTGGACGCCACGGACATCGAGGCCATCAACGGTCTTGACCGCGGTGCCGAAGGACGCATTGGACCCGACCCGGCAGTCTCCGACTTCGCCTAGAGCCGAAGCCTGGTCATCAGTGCCCCGTCCCCCTCGCCGGGGGCGGGGCACTTGCCGTTAACGCACGACGCCGGCACCCGGCGTCGTGACGCACCGCACCAAAGTCCGTGGTGAAATTGAGCAAACCCAGCCCACGAAGGACGGAACTTGCATGGTGGTCTTTGACGCCCTGGAACGGCAGATCGTTGCTGCGCTCCAACTTGATCCCCGCTGCCCCTGGCGGAAAATGGCAGCCGTCCTGGGCGAGGCGGAGCGCACCGTCGCCCGACGGGGGTCACAGCTTTTGGAGTCCGGTGCCGTCGCGGTGGTGGGTATCCGGCCCCAGCCGGCCGTGGTCCTGGTACAGATGCGCTGCCTGCCCGGTACGGTGCGGGCGGCAAGCCATGCCCTGTGCCAACGGCTGGACACCACCTTCGTGTACACCACCACCGGTGCCGGGGATTGCGTGGCGGAGATCCTCACCGAACCTTCACGCATGGGCGACGTCCTCTCTGACGGGTTGCCTGCCACCATCGGCCTGCGTGACTCCACCAGCTACCCTGTGCTCCGGTACTTCCGTACAATCCGCGGCTGGCGGCCGGAAATCCTCGGCAATGACAAGGCGGAGGCGCTCCGCTCCAGCCTCACGCCGGACTCAGGCAGCCTGGTGGCGCGGCAGGATCTCAGCCGTCAGGACCACGAGATCGTGGATGCCCTCTGCGCTGATGGCCGGATGAGTTTTGAAGCATTGGGCCGGCGGGTCGGCGTTTCGGAAGCGACAGCCCGGCGCCGCACCGACTGGCTCCTGGCCAACAACCAGGTTCACCTGCGCGCGATCGTCGAACCGGCATCCTTTGGGCTGGACGTCGAGGCATTGCTCTGGGTCCGGGCTTCTCCCCAACATGTCGAACAAGTGGGCCGGAGCCTGGCTGAACTGCCCACCGTCCGCTATGCAGCGGCCATTGCCGGCGACTACCAGATCATGGCGGATGTGACGGTGGAGGACATGGCCGCCCTCTACCGCTTCATCACCGACTCCGAGTGGGCGCAGCATGCGGTCACGGTGGATGTCTCCATCCTGCTGGACGCAGGAAAACGCGGCGGCCGGGTTATGCGTTCACGGTAGTCAGTGGCTCCCGGGCCGGGGTAACAACGGGCGCGACGGCGGCGTAGCCGGTCTGCTGTTCGAAGGCGCGGCCATACCGGAGCAACTGCATGTCCGTGTAGTGATTGGTGGCCAGTTGCAGCCCGATGGGGAGGCCGGAAGGTCCAAAGCCTGCCGGCACGCTGAGCACAGGCAGCCCCGTTGCCGACAACAGACAGGCCGAGCGCATCCAGTCCAGATACGTTTCGGAAGGCACCCCGGCAATGTCCGCCGGGTACCGCTGCGAGGCATCGAAGGGGAGGACCTGGGCACACGGGCTGGCGAAGAGGTGGTACTGCCCAAAGAATGACTGGACGCTTTGTTCCAACCGTGTTCGGGCCGCCGCGGTCTCAATCAGGTCCCGGACAGTGAGATCGAAGCCCTTCCGGACGTTCCAATGCACCTCGGGCTTGATGACGTCTCCGGCGCGTTCCAGGATCGGTCCCAGCCCTGCGGCGAAGTCCATGGCCCGGGTATTGCCGAACACGAGGTCTGCCTCGCTGAAATCGGGGGTGGCTTCTTCCACGATTGCGCCCAGGCCTTCGAAGACCTCCAGTTGCCGTTCGAGGTGTTCCAGAATTTCGGGATCCACGGGAACTCCGATTCCGAAGTCCCTGGACCAGCCGATCCGGACCCCGCGCATGTCCGCCTCGAGCCCTGCCCGGAAAACGCCGGGATCCAGAACCGCAGGGTGCGGAACGCGGGAATCCTTGCCCGCAGTCACGGACATGAACAAAGCGATGTCCTCCACGCTCCGAGCCATGGGGCCAGTCCTTCCCAACCACGCGTAAGCGTTGACGTCGGACGGCATGGGGATCACCGCCGTCGAGGGCCTGAAACCCACCACGTTGCAGAAGGAGGCCGGGATGCGGAGCGAGCCGCCCATGTCGCTGCCGTCGCCAATGCTTTGGACGCGGGATGCGACGACGGCGGCCACCCCACCACTGCTTCCGCCGGCGCTGAGGGTGGGCGCGTAGGGGTTGGTGGTGGTACCGAAGAGGTCGTTGAATGTGTGGGAGCCGGCTCCGAACTCGGGAACGTTCGACTTTCCGGTACTGACCACGCCGGCCGCCTTCAACCGCGCGATGATGAGGTCATCGGCGTCGGGAACGAAGTCGCGCAAGGCGAGCGAGCCCTGCGTGGTGCGCATTCCAGCGGTGTTGTTGGTGTCCTTGTGGGTCATCGGCACACCGTGAAGCGGCGGCAGCTCTGCTCCCGTTGCGGTCATCTGGTCCGCACGATGCGCCAAGGCCTGGGCACTTTCGGCGTCCAGGGTGACCACTGCATTGACCACGGGGTTGACCGCGGCGATCCGCTCCAGGTGATCGGCCAGGGCTTCGCGTGCCGAGATCTTCTTGTTGCGGATCGCTGCGGAAAGTTCGACGGCGGACAGCTCGCCAATGGACTCGGGCATGGTGCTCCTTTGCTGGATGTGTACTGCTTGAAGTGTGCCGCGTCACACCGCGCTGCCGGAAGCCCATGCGAAGCGAAACAAGGGTATGACGGATTCGGCCATGATTCAGGCTGATTCCGTCAGCTATTGAAGGTGATCAGGCTCATAGTCAAAGGTGTTGGTAACCCCACGGCCGATCCGGCTGGTGGGAATGGATTTGCCCCATTGCGCCACACGCCGGACAACGTCGTCCGGAGGTGGAAGTGCTGCGGGGCACACACCGGAGGTTTCCATGCACCGACTCCTGGCCCAACAAGCGGCCCTGCAAGTGCCCACCGAATCAACCGACATCATGTCCGTCGCCAACAATCCCGTCCTGTGGATCTGCGTCGCCGGCGTCTTCGGCGTCATCATCATCCAGTCCGTCATCTTCATGAAGGCGGCCAAGCGCGCGGCACCATCCGTGGAGATGAGACCGCAGGACATCAAGACCTCGTTCCGTTCCGGTGCGGTCTCCGCAATCGGACCTTCCTTGGCGGTGTCGCTCGTAGCCATTGCCCTGCTGGGCCTCTTTGGTGCTCCCGCAGTGCTCTCCAGGATCGGCCTCATCGGTTCAGCAGCCTATGACGTATCGGCCGCCGGCATTGCCGCAGGCTCCATGGGGGCCAAGCTCGGCGATGCCAGCTATACACAAAGCGTCTTCGCCGTGGCCTTCTTTGCCATGAGCATTGGCGGTGCCATGTGGATGCTCGCCACCCTGATCCTGACCCCACTGCTCCGCAAAGGAGACGCCAAGATCCGCTCGGTAAATCCTGCGGCCATGGCCATTGTTCCGGCCGCTGCCCTGATTGGAGCTTTCTCTTGCCTGGGCTTCACCGAGCTCCCCAAATCCGGTGTCCATGTGTTGTCGTTCATGGTCTCGGCCGCGGTGATGGGCCTGTGCCTGCTGCTGGCCAGGAAACTCGGCAAGAGCTGGCTGCGCGAGTGGGGGCTCGGATTCTCCATCGTCATCGGGCTGGGAGCCGCCTACCTCGCCGTCGGCGCGTGATCCCGCCTGCGTGATCCCGCCTGCGTGATCCCGTCCCCGTGATCGCGCTTCCGGTCAAAAGCCTTGATTCTTGAGCACGAAAGGAACACCCTCATGTCCTCCATCACTTCCGCTCCTGCCAGTACCAGCAGCTCCACAATGGCTGATTTCAACCGCACCACCTCCCGCTGGGGCCAGATCACCATGATCTGCGGCCTGCTGATCTCGGTAGCCGGGCCACTGTTTCTCGTCTTCGCCAGTGGCCTGGACATAGGGCCCGCGCAACTGTGGATCGCTTTCGCCGCAGTGGCTGCAACCTTCGGCATCATCTGGATCGTTGAGCCCCTCACCTACTACCCCATCCTTGGCCCTGCAGCGATGTACCAGGCCTTCATGATCGGGAACATCTCCAACAAACTCCTGCCCGCCGCCCTGATCGCCCAAACCAACATCGGCGCCAAGCCAGGCAGCAAGCGCGCCGAGCTGGCCGCCGTCGTCGCCATCTGCGGGGCGGCGGCAGTACACCTGATTTCGCTCGCCATTTTCGTGGGCCTCCTGGGCAGCTGGCTGATCAGCGTCATCCCGCCGTCGGTGCTGCTGGGGACGCGTTCATACGTGCTGCCCGCCGTCCTTGGCGCGGTGCTGGTGCAGGCCATCGTGTCCCTGAAGCAGCCCCGCACTACGGTATTCGCCCTGCTGGTCTCAGCCGTGGTCGTGTTCGTGGTGTTGCCGCTGGTGCCCTCGCTCGCCATGGTCTCCACCGCCATCGCTGTCCTGGGCACCATCTTGCTGGGGTGGTTCTTCCGCGGCAAGACATCCTTCATCGAAGCGAAGCCGATCCACATGGAATAGCACCCTCCAGCGCCGCACGCAGCAGCCCTAGAAACCACCCAGGAAGACAGGCCAATGACCCAGACAGCCACCGCCACCGCACTCGCCACCGCCACGCCACTCGATGCCGAACAGACCGCCAAACTGCACTCCCTGTACCGGCACCTGCATGCGCATCCGGAACTGTCCATGCAGGAGTTCGCCACAGCAGGATTGATTGAAGATCAGCTGGACGAACTCGGGATCGAGCACTTCCGATGCGGTGGGACAGGGGTTGTGGGCATCCTGAGGAACGGCGACGGTCCGGTAGTGGCGTTCCGCGCCGACTCGGACGGGCTTCCCATCGAGGAAGCCACGGGGCTGGATTACGCCAGCACGGACACCGGCACCCTTCCGGACGGCACGGTGGTGCCCGTCATGCATGGTTGCGGGCACGACACCCATGTTGCGTCTCTGCTGGGTGCCGCTGAAGTCCTCGCTGGCAACCTGGAGTCCTGGTCCGGCACGCTGGTACTCATTTTCCAGCCCGGCGAGGAAACTGCAGCAGGAGCACTTGCCATGCTGGACGATGGCCTGTGGGACAAAGCTCCGCGTCCGGAGGTGGTGTTCGGACAGCACGTCATGCCCCGGCCTGTGGGTACTGTCGCGATCTCCAACGGTCCGGTAGCCGCCATGGCGGATTCGCTCCGGGTGACGGTCCACGGCCAACAGTCCCATGGATCCCAGCCGCAGGACTCCATCGATCCCATCGTCATGGCCGCGCACATGGTCACGCGGCTCCAAGGGATAGTTTCCCGGGAACTTGACCCACGCAAGTCCGCCGTCGTCACGGTGGGGACCTTCCACGCAGGACTGAAAGAGAACATCATCCCCGCCTCGGCCGAGTTCACGCTCAACATCCGCACCTTCGACGACGACGTCCGCGGACAGGTTCTCTCCGCCGTTCGCCGCATCATTGAGGCAGAGGCCGCAGCATCCGGGGCGCCGGCGCCGGTCATCGAGGAAATGTACCGCTTCCCCCAATGCTTCAACGACCCCGACGCCGTCCCTGACGTGGTTGAGGCACTGCGGCTGGCGTTGGGGACTGAGGCAGTTGAAATCACTCCGCCCATGATGGGCAGCGAAGACTTCGGGCACTTGGGCACCGCTATCGGGGTCCCGTCAGTGTTTTGGATGTTCGGCGGTACCCCTGCCTCCGGGCACGAAGGCCCCGGCCCAATTCCCGTCAACCATTCGCCGTTCTTCGCCCCGGAGTTGGAAGGTTCGCTGGCCGGAGGAGTCGCGGCCGCCGTCGCAGTGTTGATGTCCCGGCTGGGAATCCGGTGCCCTTGATCCGGCGCACAAGATCCGGCGCCCTTGATCCGACGCAGGGCCAAACCTGGGGGCTCGGCCTAGGATGGGCGCATGGGGGATACCGAGGATCTTTTTGACGGGCCGGCATCTGCATTGCCGGCAGCGCTTTCGAGCAAGGCTGTGCTGAATCGACGCACTGCCGGGTACTTGCCGGCGCAGGAGGAGGGAAACCCCGTGAGGCCGCTGCCGCGCCGCTCACCGATGCGCTCCCCGCGCAGGTACACGGCCAGGGTTTTACGCGGACTCACGGCCGCACCTCCAGCTTGGAAAAGCGCGGTACCAAAGCGACGTCGCGGCCCACTGCCCTGATGGCCTGCATGGCAACGACGACGGAGACTTCTCCGCCGGCTTCGAGACGTACGATGGTTCCCCGGGTGACGCCCAGTTTCACGGCGAGATCCCGCTGCGTGATTGCGGCTTCTTTGCGCGCATCTGCGATGGACCTACCTAGGGAGGCGGCATCGACAGCCCGGCCCACTTCCTGAAATGTCCTATATCTCGAACATTTTGCAAATTACGGTAAATGTTCGATATTTCCAACATCACCTCTGCCGCGGGCGCCAGGCTTAAAAAGCGAAAAGCCCCGGACTACCCAACAAGGGTTGTCCGGGGCTTGGCCCGAGCTTCCTATCAGAATCGAACTGATGACCTTTTCATTACGAGTGAAACGCTCT
This sequence comes from Arthrobacter sp. StoSoilB20, assembly GCF_019977295.1. Taxonomy (NCBI): domain Bacteria; kingdom Bacillati; phylum Actinomycetota; class Actinomycetes; order Micrococcales; family Micrococcaceae; genus Arthrobacter; species Arthrobacter sp. StoSoilB20. The sequence goes on from NZ_AP024651.1 coordinate 949,410, forward strand.
ACCGACTGAGCTAAGGAAGCACCGCGTCCATCCCCGGTTTCCCGGCGATCACGCAAGACATAACTGTAATAGAGGCACCGCACCCGGGTCAAAACGAGGGCGGTGGCGGCAGTTGCGGGGATGTTCACTCACGCGTCGGGCCGGGTTCAGGCGGGCGTTTCCCTGCCGCCGGAAGCTGGGGAATCAACTGTGGCGGGTACACCCGCCACACAGACAAGCCAAAGGAGCCGCTCAATGACCGGGGACGCATTGACCAGGGACGCCAGCCACACCACCAACCGGCTGCGGCTGGCGGTAGTGGACATGGTGGGTACCACCATCACCGATGACGGCCGCACGGAGCGGGCCATGTCGCGGGCATTGGTGGAGCACGGCGTCGAACCGGGCAGCACCACCTTCGCGAGCATGCTGGGCTATGCCCGGGACACCATGGGCTTTTCGAAAATGACCGTGTTCGGCCACCTTTTCGAGGATGCAGCGGTGGCAGCCAGCGCCAACAAGGTCTTCGAGAAGGCCTACGACGAAATGATTGACGACGGCGGCGTCCGGGCCATTCCCGGTGCTGAGGACACCATCCTGTGGATGCGTGAGTCCGGGATGCAGGTCTGCCTGGCCACGGGCTTCGGCAGGCATACGCAGAACATGGTTTTGGAATCCCTGGGGTGGATGGGCCTGGCGGACTTGAGCCTGTGCCCGGCGGATGCGGGGCGCGGGCGGCCCTACCCGGACATGATCCTGACCGCCGTCCTCGCCCTGGACCTTGACGACGTCCGCGAGGTGGCCGTGGTGGGCGATACGAGCTCGGACATGCTCTCCGGCGTCCGTTCAGGAGCCTCCCTTGTTGCGGGCGTCCTGACAGGATCCCACTCCGAGGCGACGCTGCGCGCGGCCGGCGCCACCGCCGTCGTGGATTCCATCAAGCACCTCCCGCTGCTGGTGGAGAAGCGGGAAGCCAGCCGCCTTTAGCAGGTGAGGCCGTCCTGCGGCAGCTTTCCGTCCACAAAGTACTCGTCGACGGCGGTGCTGACGCACGAGTTCGAGCGGCCGTAGGCGGTGTGCCCCTCGCCTTCCCACGTGACCAGTGAGGCGTTCTCCAACTGCTTCCGCAGCGACTGGGCCCACTCCAGGGGAGTGGCAGGATCGCCGGTGGTGCCTACCACCACGATCGGAGCGGAGCCCTTGTAGTCAACCGGTGCAGGGGTCCGGGTGTTTTTGTACGGCCAGTCCTTGCAGTTGACTCCGCCGTAGGCAAAGAAAGCGCCGAAGGTGGGGGAGTCCTGGATCAGTCGGGCTTCCTCTGCGCGCATGCCTGCGGTGTCAGTGACCATGGGGTAGTCCAGGCAGTTGATGGCTTGGAAGGCAAAGGCGGAGTTTGAGCTGTAGGTGCCGTTTGGCTCGCGGTCGGCGCCAAGGTCAGCGAGCCGCATCATCTGGGAGGCGTCGCCGGAGAAGGCGCTCTCCAATGCCTGGGTCAGGGCGGGCCAGCTTTGGTCGTTGTAGAGGGGGAGGATCAAGCCGTTGACGAAGTCGTTGCCCGTCACCAACCGGCCGTCCTTGGCCGTTTGTGGGTTCTGGTCCACGGCGTTGATGAGTTCACGGATTTCCTGGACCCCGTTGTCTACGGAGCCGCTGAGCGGGCACTGGTTCTGGCCCTGGCAACTGGCCACGTAGGTGCGGATGGCCCGTTCGAAGGCCCGGGCCTGCCCGGCCGTCAGTTCCTCGTTGCTGATGGAGGGATCCACGGCACCATCGAGCACCAGATGGCCGACGTTGTCCGGGAACAGTGTTGCGTAGGTGGATCCCAGAAAGGTGCCGTAGGAAAAGCCCAGGTAGTTGAGCTTGGCGTCATTAAGCACCGCACGCAGGACGTCCAGGTCCTTGGCCGCACTGACGGTATCGATGTGCCCCAGGACATCACCGGTCTGCTCCGAGCACTGCTGCGCGAAGGACTTGTTGAAAGCCAGTGCAGCTTCCAATCCTTCGTCCGTGTTTTTCCGGAAGACCTTTTCGCGGGCAGCGTCACGTTCGGCGTCGGTCATGCAGGTGACAGGAGCGGAGCGTTTCACACCGCGGGGATCAAAGCCCACCAGATCGAAGTTGTTCTTCAGCTTTTCGGTGAAATTGGTGTTGCCCGCATCCTTGAGGTAATCCACGCCCGAGCCACCGGGACCACCGGGATTTACCAGGATGGACCCCTGTTTGTTGCCGGTGCTGGCCAACTTGATGACGCCGAGCGAAATTTCACCATTGCCAGGGTTGGCGTAGTCCTTGGGTACCTGGACTTTGCCGCACTGGAAGCCGTTTTCGCAAGAGCTCCACTCCACCGGCTGGGAGTAGAACTTCTCCAGGCCCTTGGGTGCAGAAGCTGCGATGGACGGATCAACCGTGCTGGTGGACGGCTTGGCCGTAGGCGCCGGAAGGAACGGCACAGTGCACGCGCTCAGAACCAGCGCGGCCGCAACGGCAACACAGGCAGCCACGAAGCCGCGACCGGCCCCACGCTTGGCGGACCGGTCCCTTGAGGGGGCACCGGCGAACCGGCGGGGTGCGGACGTCATGGGGTTCTCCTATTGCTGGATGAGGCTCGTGGCCATGGACTCGACCGCCAACAAGGGAGCCACGTTGGTGGTGGTGATTCGGACACGGGCTTTGTTGATGGCATCCATCCGGGCCAGCGTGGTTTCCGGGGTTGAACTGCCGGCGTAGTCTTCCAGTTCGCTCTTGAGCTCAACGTTGACCAGCTCCACGGCGTTCCCCAGCTGGATGATCAGCACGTCGCGATAGAAGGACAAAAGATCCGTCAGGGTACGGTCCAGGGAATCGGTAATGGACCGCTTGGCCCGCCGTTTCTGGTCGTCCTCAAGCTGTTTGACCTGGCTGCGCATGGAAGGGGGCAGAGTGCCCGACTCCGGAGCGCCCAGGCTTGCCAGCAGCGCAATCTTTTCCGCGGCATCGCGTTCGTCATTGGAGCTGTTGGCTTCCTCGGTGGCGATCTTCACCAGCTTCTCGGCCATCATTACCGCTGCCGTGACGCCCCGCAAACCCAGCGGAATCCTCACCGTATCCAGCCGGCGCTGCCTGGCATCGGCGTCGCGGGCCAGCCGCCGTGCGATGCCGATGTGGCTCTGTGCAGCCCGGGCTGCGCGGTCAGCGAGTTGACGTTCGACGCCGTCGCGCCTCACCAGGAGATCGGCGACGTCGGAGGCAGGCGGGAGACGGAGGCTTACCGGGCGGCACCTGGAACGGATGGTGACCAGGACGTCGGCGGGGGAGGGAGCGCACAGCATCCAAATGGTGCGGGGCGTCGGTTCCTCGATCGCCTTGAGTAGTACGTTGGTGGTCCGCTCGGCCATGCGGTCCGCGTCCTCCACCACGATGATGCGCCAGCGGCCAGTGGCAGGCCTGTCGCCGGCTTTGGACACCAGTTCCCGGGCCTCGTCGATGGTGATGGTGACTTTTTCGGTCCGCACGAACGTGACGTCGGAGTGGGTTTCGCCAAGGATCGTGTGGCAGGCCGCGCATTCTCCGCAGCCGCGAAGGGTTACATCATCCTGCTGGCAATTCAGGGCAGCGGCGAAGGCCTTTGCTGCGTTGGAACGGCCGGATCCGGGAGGACCGGTGAACAGCCAGGCATGGGTCAGGCCGGTTTCACCCTGAGCCGCCTGCTTCAATTGAGCCACAACCGGCGCCTGCCCCTGGAGGTCGTCCCAGACACTCACGGACGGTCGCCTGGAACAGTTTCGCCGGTGCGCAACACAGGGTTCACGGGTTCACCATTGCCGTGGCCGGCCAGGAGTGATTCCACCCGCTCCAGGATCTGCGCTGCGAGTGTTTCAATATCGGCGTTGGCGGGCAAGACAAGGTAGCTCGAGGGAGCGGCCCCGGCACGTTGCAGGAAAGCCTGGCGGATGGCGGAGTGGAACTCATCAGGTTCGGACTCCAGCCGGTCTTCCGTGGCGTCCCCCGCGGTCCGCCGTCGGCGGCCGTCGGAGGGGTCGACGTCGAGCAGTACCGTCAGGTCCGGGTGCAGGCCTTCCGTGGCCCACTGGTTCAGCGCAAGAACTCCTTCGGCACCCAGGCCGCGTCCGGCACCCTGGTAGGCGACGGAGGAGTCAATGTAGCGGTCAGTAATGACCACAGTTCCCTCCGCGAGGGCCGGACGGATCACCTGGCTTGCATGTGCGGCGCGTGCAGCAGCAAACATGAGGGCTTCGGTGCGGGCATCGATCGTGCCGTGCCCGTGGTCCAGGACCAGGGAGCGCAACTTTTCACCGATGGGAGTGCCGCCGGGTTCGCGGGTACGCAGCACGGAAAGTCCCCGCGACTGGAGGGTCTCAGAGAGCCGGGCCGCCTGCGTGGACTTACCCGCTCCGTCCCCGCCTTCGAAGGCGATAAATAGACCTGGGCTCTGAATACTCACCCGTCTAGCCTACCGAGCTTCACTGACTTCCAAGCGCGTCATGCCTTTCATCCACAGCCTGCACCCCTACTACGCTGACACCATGAGCCTTTCCGATCAGCATGCCGCCGAATTGTCGCCGGAAACCGTGGTTGTTGCAGCCGGCCGCCCGGACCGCGCCCACGATGAGCCGGTCAATCCGCCCATCGTCCTGTCCTCCACATACTTCGGAACCGGCTCCCTCAGCGACGGTGACCGTGGCTACGGACGCTACGCCAACCCCACATGGGATCCCTTCGAGGACGCACTGGCCAAGCTGGAGGGTGCCACCCTCCCCGGCCTGCTGTACGCCTCCGGCCTGGCAGCAGTCAGTTCGGCACTGTCCCTGGTACCGGCCGGGGGCGTCGTGGTGATGCCCTCGCATAGTTACGCCGGTTCGTTGGTGATGGCAACGGAGTTGGCAGAGAAGGGATTCCTGGAGCTGCGAACGGTGGACATCACGGACACGGATGCAGTGAAGGCCCTCATCAGCCCGGAAAACGGCAAGGCAGCCGATCTCCTCTGGCTGGAAAGCCCCACCAACCCCATGCTCGGCATCGCCGACATCCAGGCACTGGCAGATGCCGCGCACGCGGTGGGCGCAATCGTGGTGACGGACAATACCTTCTCAACGCCCTTGGTGCAGCAGCCACTGAGCCTGGGTGCCGACGTCGTACTTCACTCGGTGACCAAGTACCTGGCCGGACATTCGGACGTCGTGCTGGGCGCCTTGGTGACCTCCAACCCGGAACTGCGCGCCACGCTCCTGCATCACCGGATCATCCACGGCGGAATTGCCGGACCGTTCGAGGCCTGGCTCGCGCTGCGCGGCCTCCGCACGCTGGCGCTGCGGATTGAGCGCTCGCAGGCCTCGGCGGCAACCCTCGCCGAACGGCTCAGCAGCCACCCGCGCGTCGAAACAATCCGCTACCCGGGCCTGCCCGGCGATCCCGGGCACCAGCGCGCCAAAGCACAGATGAAGGGCTACGGGTCCATCCTCTGCATCCAGATTGCCGGTGATGAGCAGCGCAGCGGTGCCGACGCTGCGGACGAACTGGTCCGCGCCCTGCAGCTCTGGCTGCCTGCAACATCCCTGGGCGGTGTCGAATCACTGATTGAACGCCGACGCCGGCACACGGCCGAGCCGCTGAGCGTCCCGGAGAATCTGGTCCGGTTGAGCGTTGGGATCGAGAACATGGAAGACCTCTGGTCCGACCTTGAGCAAGCGCTGAAGTCGCTGGACATATAGGCTAAAGGGCGTGGACGGAAAACTCTTGATCAGCTTTGTCACCAGCGGGATCTACTTGATCCTTGGGCTGGTGGCCCTTGCCTTGGAAGTGTGGGCCTTCGCGGACTGCCTGCGCCATCGTCCGACGCTCTTCGTGGCTGCTTCCAAGCGGACCAAGACGTTTTGGCTGGCCCTCACCGGGGTTGCCCTTGTGATCGGTGCACTGGCTCTGTGGGGCGTCGGTGGCAGCTTGAATCTCTTCGGCATCGCAGCCGTGACCGCGGCCTGCGTGTACCTCGCCGATGTCCGTCCCGCCCTGCGCGAGGCCGGCAGTGGCGGCAACCGCAATGTGGGCCCTTACGGTCCCTGGTAGAAGGCTCTACCTGGGCGCCACCGCGTCCCACGCCACTGTCACTTCACCGAGGCGCCACCGCGCCGGACCATCCTGAAGCGGCCACCCGGCGTCACGCAGTGAATGGCACATGGCGGTCCATCGCTGCCGGTTCCCGAACGATGCCAGCGGGGCCGCCTCCAGCCAGGCCTTGTCCATCGCCTGGAGGAACGCGTGGATGGGTTCGCCGGGAACGTTCCGGTGAATCAGGGCTTTAGGCAGCCTCTCAGCTATCTCCGAAGGCAGCTCGAAACTGCCGAACCGCACCGAAAAACTGAGGCTCAATGGGCGCTCGGAGTCCAGGGCCACCCACGTGACGCGGCGGCCGATCTCATCGCACGTGCCGTCAATGAACAGTCCGCCCGGCGCGAGCCGCGACTGCACCAGATGCCAGATCCCGGCGACGTCGGCTTCCTCGTATTGCCGCAGCACGTTGAAGGCGCGGACCAGCACGGGCTTTCCCGGCACCGGAATCTCGAAACCGCCCACGTGGAAGCTCAGCCCGGGCCGCTCGAGAGCCATGGCGCTCCGGACCCGCTCCGGTTCAATCTCGATGCCGCAGAGCCGCACATCCGGACGCACGGCCTGCAGCCGTTCGAAAAGTTCAACCGCTGTGGTGGGCGAGGCGCCATAGCCCAGATCCACTACAAGGGGGTCGACGGCGGTGCGCAGCCGCCAAGACTGCGGACCGGCGAGCCATCGGTCCAAGCGGCGCATGCGGTTGGGGTTGGTGGTACCCCGGGTGATGTTGCCAACCGGCTTGCCGCCCCTGCTTCGGGGAGAGCCCACCCGTTCCGCCTTTTGCACCACGGCCACCACTTTATCCTGCAACCCGGGGTCACTTATGGCCCCTTGAGGGCTTTCAAAGGGGCCATAAGTGACCCCGCGTTGCTCTTCGTAACGCCGGGCAGGCAACGGAACCGCTCAGCTAGGATGAAAACCATGACTTACAAGCTGATTCTGCTGCGCCACGGCCACAGCGACTGGAACGCCAAGAACCTGTTCACCGGTTGGGTGGACGTTGACCTGAACGATCAAGGCCGCAAAGAAGCAGTACGCGGTGGGGAACTGCTGGTTGAGAACAACATCCTCCCGGACGTCCTCTACACCTCGCTCCTGAAGCGGGCCATCAACACTGCCAACATGGCGCTGGACAAGGCCAACCGCGGTTGGATCCCCGTCAAGCGCGACTGGAGGCTCAACGAGCGCCACTACGGCGCCCTGCAGGGCAAGGACAAGGCCCAGACCCTCGCCGAGTTCGGTGAAGAGCAATTCATGGAATGGCGCCGGAGCTACGACACCCCGCCGCCGCCCCTGTCCGACGACAGTGAATTCTCCCAGGCGCACGATCCCCGCTACGCGGATCTCGGCGACGCCCTGCCGCGCACCGAGTGCCTTAAGGACGTCCTTGTCCGCCTGCTCCCTTACTGGGAATCGGACATCAAGGAAGACCTCAAGGCGGGCAAGACCGTCCTGGTCACCGCCCACGGTAACTCGCTGCGGGCCCTGGTCAAGCACCTGGATGGCATCAGCGATGAAGCCATTGCAGGACTGAACATCCCCACGGGCATCCCGCTGGTGTACGAACTGGACGAGGACTTCCAGCCGGTCAACCCCGGTGGAACATACCTGGACCCCGACGCAGCAGCGCAGGCCATCCTCGCGGTGGCGAACCAGGGCAAGAAATAATTCCTCCGCTGCTGCCGCGGCGACTGCTCGGTCGTCCCTCCCTTGGACGCAGTTCGCCCGCGGCACCTGCTACGGAGCTGGATTGAACGACGGCGGCCGGTCACTTTACGTGACCGGCCGCCGTCGTTTTTTTGCGGGTGAGGCTAGAAGCCTTCAGGCTGCCATTCGCCCGTCACCAGGTAGGTGACCTTGCGGGCAACCGAGACGCCGTGATCGGCGAAGCGCTCGAAGTAGCGGCTTGCCAGGGCAACGTCCACGGTGGTTGAGGGGCTCTCGCTCCACTCTGGGGCGGCGATGGCCTTGAAAACGCTGAGGTGGAGGTCGTCCACGGCGATGTTGATCTTGAGGATGTCCCGGGCCACTTCGAGGTCCCGGGTTTCCAGGAGCTCGATGACCTTGGCGGTGATCTCGATGTCGTGCTGGGCCATGGCCTTGAAGGTCTGGGTCAGCGAAGCGGGGATCACAGTAGCGGGGTAGCGCAGGCGGGCCAGCTGGGCTACGTGGCGGGCGAGGTCGCCCATGCGCTCCAGCGAGGCACTCATGCGCAGGGAACCTACGATCATGCGGAGGTCGCTGGCCACCGGACCCTGCAGTGCAAGGATGTCGATGGCGCGTTCGTCGAGGCTGTTCTGGAGGAAGTCGATCCGTGCATCTGCCGCGATGACGTCCTGTGCCAGATCCACATCGGCACCTTCGAAGGATGTTGTGGCCTTCGTGATTGCTTCGTGAACCAGCTTGGAGATCTCGATGAGGTCGTCACCTACCTGGGTGAGTTCCTCCTGAAAAACCTTGCGCACTAAGGCGTCCTTTCCTTGGAAATCCGGTTCCCGGGGGATGGGCCGGACTTCAAAACCATTGGCAGTCCAACCAGTAACTGTGTCAGGGCCCAGTGAACTGTTCGGCACCTTTAGATGAACGTTAGTTGAACCGTCCGCGTTTGGCGCCGGATCACTGCTTGCCCGTCTTTCCACAGCATAAGCTGGAGCCGTGGATCCATTGCTCATAGGTGTCGTCGCCGGCCTCGTTGGCTTGTCGTTGGGCGTCTTTGGCATGCTCGCGTTCAGGATCAGCGAACGTCAGCGGAGCATCGTGGACCTGGACGTTGCCGAGCCCCGCCTGCCTGAAGGTGCCGCCGAGGTGCTTGCCGTCGTCGGGCGTGCGTTTGTCGTAGTGGACGTGATCGACGGCGTCGTCCGTGCCAGTCCCGCCGCGTACGCCTACGGACTGGTCCGCGGGCACACCGTGGTGCACAAGCAACTGCTGGACATGACTGCCAAGGTACGCCGCGATGGCGTGATCCTGGAGGAGCAGTATGAGCTTCCCCGCGGTCCGCTGGGCAAGGGGACCATTGTGGTGCAGGTGCGTGCGGCCATGCTGGGCCAGGAATACATCGTCCTCCTGGCCGATGACCGCACCGAAATTACCCGTACCGAAGAGATCCGCAACGACTTCGTGGCCAACGTCTCCCATGAGCTTAAGACTCCCGTTGGCGCCATCTCGCTCCTTGCCGAGGCTCTTGAAGCCTCGCCGGATGACGAGGAAGCAGTGCGCCGCTTCGCCAAGCGCATGCACAAGGAATCCGGCAGGCTCGCAGCCTTGGTCCAGGACATCATTGAACTGTCCCGCCTCCAGGGTGCCAACGTTGCCCAGCAAGGTCACGCGGTGGATATCAACACTGTGATTACCGAGGCCGTGGACCGTTCGCAGCTGCCGGCAGAGAGCAAGAACATCCAGATTGTGGTGGGCGGCCACTCAGACTCGTTGGTCTTTGGCGACAGGGACCTGCTGGTCACCGCACTGCGCAACCTGATCGACAACGCCATCCGCTACTCACCCGAAAACACCCGCGTGGGGGTTGGCATCCGAACCCGGGAAGGCGTCGTCGCCATCTCCGTGACTGACCAGGGCGAGGGCCTGACCCCCGAGGACCAGGAACGGGTCTTTGAACGCTTCTACCGCGTTGACGCAGCCCGTTCCCGGCACACCGGCGGCACCGGCCTTGGCCTGAGCATCGTCAAGCATGTGGTCTCCAACCACGGCGGCGAGGTGACCGTATGGTCCCAGCCCGGCCAGGGGTCCACCTTCACCATCCGCCTTCCGGAAATGGAAGGCCAGGACGACGACGGCGGCCAGCCGGCTGCCGCTGCAACAGCGGTTTCCGCCGCGGAACTTCCGGCGCCAGGCGTCGCCGTCGAGCCCCAGCGGACCGTTCACCAAGCCAACAATGCGATTCAGCAAACCCCTATCGCGGGTCAACAAAGGGGCGCCAGCGGCGTCCAAGAGCAAGGAGCCAGCGCTTGAGCCGGATTTTGATTGTGGAGGACGAAGAGTCCTTCAGCGACCCCCTGTCCTATCTCCTGGGCAAGGAAGGGTTCGACGTCGAGGTAGTGGACAACGGCAGTGATGCCTTGGTGGAGTTCGACAGGAACGGAGCAGACCTGGTCCTCCTGGATCTGCAGTTGCCCGGCACCCCGGGCACCGAAGTCTGCCGCCAGCTGCGCCAGCGTTCCAGTGTGCCTGTGATCATGTTGACTGCCAAGGACTCCGAGATCGACAAGGTCGTAGGCCTGGAACTCGGCGCCGACGACTACGTCACCAAGCCGTATTCCTCCCGGGAACTCGTGGCCCGTGTCCGCGCGGTTTTGCGACGCCAGGGTGAACCGGAGGAACTCATCACCTCCACCGTCCAGGCCGGGCCGGTCCGCATGGACATTGAGCGGCACGTGGTCAGCGTCAACGGCGAACAGGTGTCGTTGCCGCTGAAGGAGTTCGAACTGCTGGAAATGCTGCTTCGCAATTCAGGTCGGGTGCTGACGCGTGGCCAGTTGATCGACCGCGTGTGGGGTTCGGACTACGTTGGCGACACCAAGACCCTGGATGTGCACGTGAAGCGGCTCCGCAGCAAGATTGAGCCCGATCCCTCCGCTCCACGCTACCTGGTCACGGTGCGTGGGCTGGGCTACAAGTTCGAGCCGTAAAGGCCTCCTGCCAATAACAGCTGCAACAACAAAGGAAGGGTCCCGCCGAGGCGGGACCCTTCCTTTGTTGTAAGGCTTGTAGCGTATTGCCTGCTAGTGTCCGGCTGCTGCGGACTCGGAGGGCGTCGCGGACGACGTCGACGTCGGCGTACCGGACTCCGTCGACGTAGGCGTTGCCGATGAGCTGGCCGTGGCGGGCAGGTACTTGGCGTACTCGGGCAGGGTGCCGTCTACTACCGGGACGTTGATCGTGGCGGAGTCGGATCCGCTGCGGATCGTGATCGGGGTAAGACCACCGGGGATCACGCCTGCTGTGCTCAGGATGGCGGCGTCGGCGGAGTCGTTCAGGTACGTCTCCGAGTTTGCCTTGACCGGGATCTCGGTCTGGGCGCCGTTTGCACCACTGATGGTGAGCGTCGCATCCGAGCCGGACTGGTTGAACACAGCGCCGATAACGCGGCCGGGCTCGTTCTCACCGGAGGCAACAATCAGCATGTTGCGCAACTGCAGCTTGCCGAGATCAGCTTTGACCCCGTCCGATGCCGAGTACTGGTGGGTAGTCTGCTGGGCGTTGACGAATCCGCAGCCGGTGACGGACAGAAGACCGACGCCGATTGCAGCCGCCGCAATTGCCAGCTTGCCGCGCTGGACAGGGTTCATCGCAGTATTGCGCACGACACCTACTCCTCAAGAGTCATTGGAACACTTTTCAGCCATAGCCTATCGGCAAACAGGTCGAAATAAGGATTCGAGGAGGCATTATGGCGCGGCCGGCGGGGGAGATCTTGCTCGCACATTGCTTGCTCAAAGCATCTTTAGGCCAATACGTCAAGACCTTGGAGGAAGTCGCTTAAGGCCTTTTCCCCTGTATTGGCGCGGCAGAAGCGCCTTCCGGGTGCCAGTCGTATGCCTTAATCGTGATAGACTAATCTGCGGGAAAGGGGAAAGTCCACATGGTTTTTGAGGTCGGCGAGACAGTAGTTTACCCTCACCACGGTGCAGCAAAAATTGAGGAAATCAAGATGCGCACCATCAAGGGCGAAGAGAAGATGTATCTCAAGCTCAAGGTGGCTCAGGGTGATCTGACCATTGAAGTTCCAGCAGAGAACGTTGACCTTGTTGGGGTCCGGGACGTAGTGGGCAAAGAAGGCTTGGAGCACGTGTTTGACGTTCTCCGCGCCGAGTTCACTGAAGAGCCTACCAACTGGTCGCGTCGTTACAAGGCGAACCTGGAGAAGCTTGCTTCAGGCGATGTCATCAAGGTGGCGGAGGTCGTTCGCGATCTTTGGCGTCGTGATCACGATCGCGGCCTTTCCGCAGGCGAGAAGCGGATGCTGGCCAAGGCGCGGCAGATTCTGATTTCAGAACTGGCCCTGGCGGAGAAGACGGACGAAGAGAAGGCTGCAAGCGTTCTTGACGAGGTCTTGGCTTCCTAAGAATTGAGCCCCGGTGGTGCGAAAGCGCCGCCGGGTTTCTTTTTGCCCAAATACGGTCGGAGGTACTTGATCATCAAGTATCTTCAGGCGGAAAAGTGCCCGGAGACGCATGATCATCAAGTATCTGCAGGTACTTTCCCAGTAACGTTGGGCGCATGAGTACTCCTTCCAAGCGCGCCGTTACGGCCGTGATCCTGGTTGCCGCCGGTTCCGGTGAGCGTCTGGGCTACGGCATGCCCAAAGCCCAGGTCCCGCTCGGCGGTGAAGCCATCCTGATGCATGCCCTTCGGGGAGTAGTGGCAGCAGACGTAGCCCGGCAGATCTGCATCGCCGTCCCCAAAGGCGACACGGAGCTCCGTGAGTTGATCGCCGACTTCACCGTTGATCTGGTGGACGGCGGCCCGGAGATCTCCGTGGTCGACGGCGGATCGTCCCGCGCGGATTCCGTCCGCTCCGCTTTGGGTGCTTTGGAAGACGGCACGGAATTCGTCCTCGTGCACGATGCTGCCCGTGCCCTGGCCCCGGAGCGCGTCTTCCAGCGCGTCGCCGACGCCCTGGCTGCGGGTGCGAAGGCCGTCATTCCCGCCATGCCCGTGGTGGACACCATCAAGACAGTCTCCGGGACGTCCGAGGCTGACTCCTCCATCGCTCCGGAAGTTGTCACTGGGACGGCGCCACGCGAACAACTCAGGGCCGTACAGACTCCGCAAGGCTTCGAGTGGGCCACTCTGCGCCGTGCCCACGAGGCTGCTGCACTCTTTGACGACAAGCAAGCCGCGTCCGTCACTGATGACGCCATGCTGGTTGAGCTGTTGGGTGTCCCGGTCCATGCCGTCCGGGGAGCCAGCCAGTCCCTGAAGATCACCACGCCATTGGACCTCATCATCGCCGAAGGACTCCTGGAGGGACCTTTGGGTATTCGTTGGGTGGAGGGCTGATGGCACCGGACCGCAACGTGATCCTGCCCCGCACCGGTATCGGCATTGATGTCCATGCATTTGCCCCCGCGGACGACCCCCAGCCGCTCTGGCTTGGCGGGCTCTTCTGGGAAGGTGAGCCAGGACTTTCAGGGCATTCCGACGGCGATTGCGTGGCCCATGCTGCGGCGGACGCACTCTTCTCCGCCTGCGGAATCGGCGACCTCGGCACGCACTTCGGCACGGACCGCCCCGAGTTTGCCGGGGCCTCGGGAGTGAAGTTGCTCGGGGAAGCGGCGCGCATTGTGCGCGAGGCCGGATTCGCGATTGGCAACGTCGCAGTGCAATTTGTGGCCAACCGTCCCAAATTCGGGCCGCGGCGCGAAGAGTCCCAACGCGTCCTCAGCGAAGCAGCCGGCGCTCCTGTCAGCGTCACCGCCACCACCAGCGACGGACTGGGTTTCACCGGCCGTGGGGACGGGATCTCCGCTGTTGCGACAGCCCTGGTGTATCCGGTTTCCGGACACGAGGCCACCGTAGCGGAGCCGGGACCGGCGAAAGGTGCGCCGCATGGATAAGCCGCGTGCCGGCGTCGTGCGTTCGGCGGTGGTGCTTTCCGCCGGCCTTGCGGCCGCGCTCTTGCTGGGCGGTTGTGCGGGTTCCTCCACCATGGACGTGGCGGCCAGTTGCGAATTCCTGAACAACGACACCTTCAAGCCCGACGGCAACCAGCAACAGCAGTCCAAACAGATCGCAGCGCACTACCACGAGATCGCGGGCAAGCTTGCTCCGGAGATCGGAAACCCCATCAAGGAGATGGCGGCGATCATGGATGACGCTGCGGCTTCATCGCTCGGTGCGGCCACCAAGGACCAGCAGGAAAAGCTCAAGGTTCAGTTCAATAAGATCGGCGAATACTGCAAGTAGGCAGGTCACGCCGCGTCATCGGCTAATCTGGAGCGGTGACCCTGCGCTTCTATGACACCGCCTCCGCCGAAGTCCGTGACTTCGTTCCCCTCGAAGACGGCAAGGCCAGCGTGTACTACTGCGGGGCAACTGTTCAGGGAATGCCGCACGTGGGCCACGTCCGGTCCGCCATCGCCTTTGACCAACTGACCCGGTGGCTTGAATTCCGCGGCCTCCGCGTCACAGTGGTGCGCAATGTCACTGACATTGACGACAAGATCCTCGCCAAGTCCGCCCAGTCGTTCGGGCCGGACTGGGACGCCGAGCCCAGCGCGCGCCAGGCTGAAGAGTGGTGGGCCCTGGCCTACCGCTACGAGCAGGAATTCCAGAACGCCTACGACTCCCTTGGTGTTCAACGGCCAACCTACGAACCCCGGGCCACGGGCCACATCCCCGAAATGCACGCGCTCATCCAGCGCCTCATCGACCGCGGCCACGCCTACCCCGCACTGGACGATTCCGGCGACGTCTACTTCGATGTCCGCTCCTGGAGCAAGTACGGCTCGTTGACGCGGCAGAATATTGATGACATGCAGGGAGCCGCCGACGCGGACCCCCGCGGTAAGCGGGATCCCCGCGACTTCGCGCTGTGGAAGGGTTTCAAGGACGGTGAACCCGTCACCGCCAAGTGGGAGTCCCCTTGGGGTGCCGGACGTCCCGGCTGGCACCTCGAGTGCTCTGCGATGGTCACTAAATACCTCGGGTCCCGGTTCGATATCCACGGTGGGGGATTGGATCTGCGCTTCCCGCACCACGAGAACGAGATGGCCCAGTCCCAGGCGGCCGGCGACGACTTCGCCAACTTCTGGATGCACAACGGCATGGTCACCTACGAGGGTGAAAAGATGTCCAAGTCCATCGGCAATACGGTGAGCCCGGCCGAAATGCTGGAGCTCGCATCGCCCCGCGTGGTCCGCTACTACCTGGGCCAGGCGCACTACCGCTCCATCCTGGATTACCGGCCGACGTCGTTGCAGGAGGCTGCGGCCGCCGTCGAACGCATTGACGGGTTCATCCACAAGGCGTCGGCGAAAGTCGGGGCAGCCGTCTCGGACGTTTCCCCGCAGGCCAACATGCCCGCTGCTTTCATTGCGGCCATGGACGACGATCTCAACGTGCCCCAGGCCCTCGGCGTACTTCACGAAACGGTGCGGGCAGGCAACACGGCGTTGGCTTCGGGCGATCTCGACGCTGCCAAAGTTGCCCTGTACAGCGTGCTCTCCATGACCGAAGTGCTTGGCCTGGATGCGGTCAAGCGCCCCGAAGCTGTTCAAGGACGCGAGCACGCCGCATTGGAAGTGCTGATCGATGCCCAACTCGGCGCCCGGGCTGCTGCCAGGGCCGCCAAGGACTGGGCTGCCTCGGACGCGATCCGGGACACCCTGGCTGCCGCGGGCGTCGTGGTCGAAGATGGTGCGGACGGGGCAACCTGGAGCCTCAAACGCGACTGACAAAAGGCCGCGGCGGCCGAATTGCATCGGGTCAGTAGACTTGATTCCAGACTTACTCACAAAATCAAGGATGGAATCTCATGGCCAACAACGGTCGCCGGTCGGTCAAGCAGAAGAAGGGCCCCTCCACCGGAACCGGTGGCCACGGCCGCAAGGCCCTGGAGGGCAAGGGTCCCACGCCCAAGGCGGAGGACCGCACCTACCACAAGGCATACAAGAACAAGCAGCTGGCTGAGCGCTCAGCTGCCAAGCGCGGCACAGGTCCCCGTCAGGGTGGCGCCGGTGCGCGCTCGGGCCCCAAGGGCCGTGCAACCGAAGAACTGGTCACCGGCCGCAACTCGGTGGTCGAAGCCCTCCGCGCCGGCATCCCGGCCAAGGCACTGCACGTGGCCATCCGCATTGAGATGGACGACCGCGTCAAGGAATCCCTCAAGCTTGCGGCCGAGCGTGGCATCCCCTTGCTCGAAACCGGCAAGGTTGAACTGGACCGCATGACCGAGGACGCCGTCCACCAGGGCCTGGTCCTGCAGATCCCGCCGTACGAGTACGAGGACGCCTACGACCTCGCCGAGACGACGCTGGCCAAGTGGAAGAAGGGGCACATCTCCAACGCACCCATCTTCGTGGCACTGGATGGCATTACGGACCCTCGCAACCTCGGTGCGATCATCCGCTCCGTGTCCGCGTTCAGCGGCCACGGCGTCATCGTGCCCGAACGTCGCTCCGTCGGCGTCACTGCGTCCGCTTGGAAGACCAGCGCCGGTGCCGCTGTCCGCGTGCCGGTGGCCCGCGCGTCGAACCTGAACAACGCCCTCAAGCAGTTCAAGAACATGGGCATTTACGTGCTTGGCCTCGATGGCGACGGCGACGTTTCGTTGCCCGACCTCACCGTTGCAACCGAGCCCGTGTGCATCGTGGTGGGCTCCGAAGGCAAGGGCCTGAGCCGGCTGGTCCGCGAAAACTGCGACCAGATCGTCTCCATCCCGATCGACTCCGCCATGGAATCGCTCAACGCGTCCATGGCCGTTGGTATCTCGCTGTACGAAGTGTCGAGGCAGCGCGCCGCCAAGTAGTCTTCGCTAAGGCGCCGCAAGCGCCATCCACCTGGCTAAGGCGCCGCAAGCGCCATCCTCCGCATGCTCGCTCGTACCTCGCTTAGACGCATGCTTCCGGATGGCCCTTGCGGCGCCTTTTCCGTGCCCAACGCTCTCGCACATCCCCCGGGTGTGGGCTGGACGCTCTCGCACATCCCCTGGGTGTGGGGCGGATGCTCTCGCACATCCCCTGGGTTTGGGCCGGACGCTCTATCAGTTCCCCTGGGTGTGGGCTGGACGCTCTATCAGTTCCCCTGGGGTTGGGGCGGACGCTCTCGCACATCCCCTGGTTGTGGCCGGAAGGGTGGGTGATGTGGGAGAGCGTTCCGGTGAAGGGTGGGGGATGTGGGAGAGCGTTCCGGTGAAGGGTGGGGGGATGTGGAAGAGGGCTAGAAGTGGTGGCGGTTGGCCAGCACCGGGAGCTTCGCACGCGCTTCTTCCACCGCTGCGGAGTCGAGGTCGTGGAAGATGAGGCCGGGTTCGCCCTCGAGGGATTCCAGC
Source organism: Arthrobacter sp. StoSoilB20 (assembly GCF_019977295.1). Lineage (NCBI taxonomy): Bacteria > Bacillati > Actinomycetota > Actinomycetes > Micrococcales > Micrococcaceae > Arthrobacter > Arthrobacter sp. StoSoilB20. The sequence continues at coordinate 966,499 of NZ_AP024651.1, forward strand.
ACTTGGCCGAACGGGGACACGACGGCGGAGTACCCCACTCCTGTGGGCGCGGAACCCTTGACCTCAACACCTTGCGTTGCCGGATCACCCTGGCCGCAGGCGAGCACGAATGTGGTGGTGTCCACGGCGCGTGCACGAGCCAGGAGTTGCCATTGCTCTGCTTTGCCAGGCCCGGATCCCCAGGAGGCCGAGACTATGTTGACCACTGCTCCGTGGTCGGCGTTGGCTGTGAACAAGGCAGGGAAACGGATGTCGTAGCAGGTGGCCAAGCCGAAGGTGAGGCCACCGGCGTCGAACGTCACAGGTTCGGTACCCGCCTCAACGGTGTCCGACTCCGCAAAGCCGAACGCGTCGAAGAGGTGGATCTTGTCGTAACTCGCTTCTACTCCGGGTCCAGTGGCCAGAAGCGTGTTCCGCACACGGCGCGACCCTGAGGATGAGGGAGCACCGGGAGTGAACATGCCTGCCACGATCACCAGTTGCAGTTCTTGGGCGAGATCACGGACCCGGCTGGCCCACGGTCCATCCAGTGGTTCGGCGATATCCAGCAGCGAGTTCCCGAACGCGCGCATCATGGCCTCAGGGAAGACCACCAGCCCGGCTCCACCCTCTTTTGCCAGGCGGGCGTACTCCTCCAGGAGCCGCAGGTTGCCGGCAACGTCCCTGCCGGTGATGACTTGGGCGAGTGCCACACGCACGATAGAACCTCCAGTTGTCTCCGTCCCAGTATGCCAAGTGCTCGCGCCGAAAGACTGAGCCTCCGACTTATTCGCGCAACTGCAAAGGTATGCATGCGCAGGCTGAAACCGCGTTGCAGCACGTGAACGGCCCGAGGAATCCGGCCCTCCCCAGGCAAGTAATCAAATCGCGATGAGGAACGTCGTCACATGCGGGGTCGGCGCGGCACTTACTCTGCGTGGAACTAAACTTGCAAGCAATGGTTATGCCTATTTTTGACACAGCAGCTGCCGTCGACGCCTCCCGGCCACGGCCCCTCGGACTGAGCGTGCCCCAGCCCGGCCTTGACGATGCCGAAAAAATGCAGGACCACCAGGTGAACGTGGCGGTTTTCGCACCCGACTTGGAAGCGGTTGAAATCGCCTTCCAAGCCCCCGGAGAACCTTGGCGGGCCCACATCCTTCCGAACGTTGAGGACGGCGTGCACTTCGGAGTGGTCAGCGGTATGCCGCCGGGTACCCGCTATGGTTTCCGCGCGGCCCCCTCGGAGGGCACCTTCCCCATGTCCCTGCCGGCGGTGGACCTGGACGACGACGGCGAACACCGCCTGCTGCTGGACCCTTACGGCCGCGCTGTGGACCAGCGGGGCGAGTTCCTCACCAGTGTGCATGTGGAAACAGGTTTTGACTGGGGCGATGACCAGCCGCCCCGCGTCCCTTTGCGGACCTCCGTCATTTACGAAGCGCACGTGCGCGGCCAGACCATGTTGCACCCGGACATCCCGGAGCACCTCCGGGGTACGTACGCAGGCATGGCCCACCCGGTGATGATCCAGCACCTCACGGAACTTGGCATCACGGCTGTCCAGCTCCTGCCCATCCATTTCCACTTGGACGAGTCCCACTTGCAGGACCTGGGCATGACCAATTACTGGGGCTACAACACGGCGGCCTTCTTCGCCCCTCATGCGGATTACGCCACGGAGGCTGCCCGCAACGCCGGCCCCCACGCGGTACAGGATGAACTCAAGGGCATGATCAAGTTGCTCCATGCGGCGGGAATCGAGGTCATCCTCGATGTTGTGTACAACCACACCGCCGAGGCAGGTCCCGATGGGCCGGCCTTGAGCTTCCGTGGGCTGGCGGAAAAACGCTACTACCGGCACGATGCCCACGGGCGCTACCTGGATACCACCGGCTGCGGCAACACCTTGGACTTCAGTGATCCTGTAGTGGTGGACCTGGCCCTCGATTCCCTGCGGTACTGGGTGAACGACTTCCACGTCGATGGCTTCCGCTTTGACCTGGCCGTGACGCTCTGCAGGGACGCCGGCAACACCTTTGACCCCCGGCACCCCTTCCTCCAGGCGATTGCGGAGGACCCGGTGTTGTCCGAGGTCAAGCTGATCGCCGAGCCGTGGGACGTTGGCTATGGGGGCTGGCAGACGGGGCGTTTCCCGCAGGGCTGGTCGGATTGGAACGATCACTTCCGTGACGGCGTCCGCAGCTTCTGGCTGTCCGACCGCGCTGCGATTGAGGCCGGTGGCCAAGGTGGTTCCGTGGCCTCGTTGGCTGAACTCATGGCAGGCTCCGCAAATCTCTTCGCATCATCAGGGCGTACACGGCTGGCCAGCGTCAACTTCATCACGGCGCACGACGGCTTCACGCTCAAGGACCTGGTGAGCTACGACCGTAAGCACAACGAGGCCAACGGTGAGCAGAACCGCGACGGCCACGGCGATAACCGCAGCTACAACCACGGCGTGGAGGGCCGGAGCGAGAACGAGGCCATTGTGGCTGCCCGCGCCCTGTCCGTCCGGAACCTGATGGCTACCCTGTTGCTGTCCTTCGGCGTCCCGATGATCACGGCCGGCGACGAAATCGGCAGGACCCAGCAGGGCAACAACAACGCCTACTGCCAGGACAATCCCACGGCATGGCTGGATTGGAGCCGCACGCAGGAAGCCAACGCCATGTTCAAGACCACACGGGAGTTGGTCCGGCTCCGCCGCTGGTTCCTGCGTCACCAGCCCGAGAGTTTCCCTGGCAACGCAAACAATTCCAGCCTCCAGTGGTTTGACGACAAAGGCCAGCAGATGACTCCAGCACGCTGGAATGATCCCAATGTGCGTTCCGTCCAGCTCCTGATGGGGCATGAGGACAGCGAAATCCGTGGCTTGATCTCGGTAAACGGCAGCAACCAGGACGTCAAGATGGTCCTGCCGGAGATCCTCAGCGAAACCGGAATCGGCAAGCGCATGTTCGAGCTCCGCTTCACTACATCGGTGCTGCACGAGCGCCGGAAGGGCGCGTTGGTGGCCTCCGGCGAGCGGGATATCCTGCAAGCCAACACCATCAACATTTACCGCACGTAGGCACTTACCCCAGGAGCACTTCAGATGAACCGCAGCCGCAGCAAACTGGTGGCATTCGCGGGGTTGGTGATCGCCGTCGTCGTGCTGGTTGTCGCCATGGTGGGCGGAGGCTCGCTGACGGCGCCAAGCAGTGCGCCGCCTTCCGGCGGAGAAACAACAGCGCAAAGCACGACGCCGGCACCTGGCCCTGCGTTGTCGTCGTCGGCTGCCGCCGTGGCAAACCCCTCAACACTGCCTGCCATCAACGCCTCGCAGCTGCCCAGGGAAGCCCGTCAAACCCTGGCCCTGATCGCCAAGGGCGGCCCTTACCCATACGACCGTGACGGCGTGAACTTCGGCAACTTTGAAGGCCTGCTGCCCAAGAAGTCCGGTGGGTTCTACAAGGAATACACGGTGACCACACCAGGAGAGTTCGACCGTGGACCCCGCCGCATCATCGTGGGCAAGGACTCAGCAAAGTACTACACCCCGGACCATTACGAGTCGTTCAAGTTCATCGTCGAAGACAAGTAGGAGCCCATGAAGATCTATTCCGCAGACACCTGGACCTTGGAAGAACTGCAGGAACAAATTTCCGACGCCGGCCGCAGGACAGTGATGGTCCCGCCGGCAAACACCAAGCAGGCCGTGCTGGAAGTCTTCGCCCAGGTACTGGACTTCCCTGAGTACTACGGCGTGAACCTCGACGCCCTGAACGACTCCCTGCACGACTACGCAGACGCCCTTTCAGAGGACGACGGCAGCCCGGTCACCATGATCTGGCAGGTCCCGGCCGCCTACCGCACAGACCGGTCCTTCGGGGTAGTTTGCGAAGTACTCCAGGACGCCGAGCGCTACGCCGGCCGAGACCTCGCAGTGATCGCCGTTTTCGAAAACTAGTCGCGCCAACGGGCCCTATGGATCCCAACCGTAGCGGCCCGCCAAACAACAAGCCGGATGCCAGTTATCCGGAAGCGTGCGTCAAAGCGACGAAGGAGCAGCACGCGGAGGATGACTGACATCCGGCGGATGTCGTCTGGTTAGGGCTTACGCGTTCGCGATCAATCCCAGTTCAGCCTTCGATGCCAGCGCCGAGTGCTTCGGGAATACCCGGACGGTGTAGCCGAAGGAGCCGGACCGGTTGATGACCAGGGAGCCGTGGAAGAGGTGGCGTCCGCCGCCGAGGTCTTCCAGGGAGTCCAGTTCTGCAACCACTACGTCTTCGAGCTCGTCGGAGTCCTCGGCGCGTCCAAAAGCTACCTCGACTGACACGTCGTCCGGGGTGAGGCTGTTGAGGGCCACGTAGGCGTTGACTTGAAGGCTGTCGCCCACTTGGGGTTCCTCGGAGACGCCCACGGAGTCAACGTGTTCCACCACAACCTGGGGCCAGGCGTTCCGGACCTTGGTGGTCCAGGCGGCGAGTTCCTTGGCTTCCTTGAAGGCTTCGGCAACAGCCCTGCGCCCGGAAACAGCAGCGGGGCAGTAGAGGTTGTTGACGTAATCGTGGAGCATGCGTTCAGCGGAAACGGCCGGGCCGAGGTTCGCCAGGGTGTGCTTGATCATGGACACCCAGTGCGTGGGCACTGTTTCGCGGCTGGACTCGGACGGTCCTGCAGCTCCGGCGCCTTGGGCCACCGTGGTGCCGTAGAAGCGCGGGGCTACCTGGTTTTCGAGGAGTTCGTAGAGCGCGGACGCTTCGATGTCGTCGCGTTCGTCGGCTGAGGCACCGTTGTTGGCGGTGGGGATTGCCCACCCGTTTTCGCCGTCGAACATTTCGTCCCACCAGCCGTCCAGGACGGAGAGGTTGAGCGAGCCGTTGATGGCGGCTTTCATGCCGGAAGTGCCGCAGGCTTCGAGCGGGCGGAGGGGGTTGTTGAGCCACACGTCGCAGCCGGGGAACAGGGTCCTTGCCATGGCGATGTCGTAGTTGGGCAGGAACACAATCCTGTGCCGGACTTCGGGATCGTCGGTGAAGCGGACCAGGTCCTGGATCATTTTCTTGCCGGCGTCGTCTGCGGGATGCGACTTGCCTGCGATGACCAGTTGGATGGGGTGTTTGGGATCCAGCAGGAGGGCCTTCAGGCGGGCGGGATCGCGGAGCATGAGGGTGAGGCGCTTGTAGGTGGGTACGCGGCGTGCGAAGCCAATGGTGAGCACGTCCGGGTCCAGTACGGAGCCGGTCCAGCCGAGTTCGGCGTCGGCGGCGCCGCGCTTTTTCCAGGAAGCCCGGAGCCGGCGTCGGACGTCCTCGATGAGCTGGGCGCGCAGTTCCCGGCGCAATGCCCAGACGTCTTCGTCGCTGACGTTGTAGGCAAGGTCCCAGCGGCCCAACGCCTCGGCTTCGGCACCGAACTGGGTGCGGGCCAGGGTGGAGATGCGGGGGTCCACCCAGGTGGGGACGTGGACGCCGTTGGTGACGGAGGTGATGGGGATTTCCGAGTGGTCGAATCCTGGCCACAGGCCGGCAAACATTTCACGGGAGACCACGCCGTGAAGCTTGGCCACGCCGTTGGCACGCTGCGCCAGGCGCAAACCCATCACTGCCATGTTGAAGACCGAAGGGTTGCCGCCGTCGAAGTTTTCACGGCCGAGTTCCAGGATGCGGTCCGTGGGCACGGCCGGAGCCAGGCCGGCTTCGAAGAAGTGCTTGATCTGGACGGTCTCGAAACGGTCAATGCCGGCGGGGACGGGCGTGTGCGTCGTGAAGACGGTGGATGCGCGTCCGGCGGCCAGGGCCTCGTCCCAGCTGAGGGGCTCAGCGGGATCGGACATCGCTTCCTGGATCCGTTCGATGCCCAGGAACCCGGCGTGGCCTTCGTTGGTGTGGAAAACTTCAGGCGCGGGGGTGCCGGTGAGTTCCTGGTAGACGCGGAGGGCCTTGACGCCGCCCATGCCCAGGAGCAGTTCCTGCTGCAGCCGGTGGTCGCCTCCGCCGCCGTACAGGCGGTCCGTGATGCCGCGGGCGGCCTCGTCGTTGGAGGGAACGTTGGAGTCCAGCAGCAGCAGCGGAACGCGCCCGACGTCGGCACGCCAGACGTGCGCGTGCAGCTCGCGGCCGTTGGGCAAGGGAAGGGAGATGTGGACGGGTTTGCCGGGCATGCCGTCCTTGCCGGGGTGGCGGAGGAGGGTCAGCGGCAATCCGTCGGGGTCCAGTACCGGGTATGTTTCCTGCTGCCAGGCGTCGCGGGACAGGGACTGCTTGAAGTAGCCGGCCTGGTAGAGGAGCCCGACGCCGATCAGCGGCACGCCGAGGTCCGAGGCGGCTTTGAGGTGGTCGCCGGCGAGGATGCCAAGGCCGCCGGAGTACTGGGGCAGAACCTCAGTGATGCCGAACTCGGGGGAGAAGTACGCAATGCAGGCCGGTGCATCTTCACCGAGGCCCTGGTACCAGCGGGGCTCGCTGAGGTAACGGTCCAGGTCGGAGGCGGCGTCCTGGACGCGGCCCACCAGTTCGCCGTCGTTTGCGAGGTCCTGCAGTTGTTCGCGGCTGATGGACCCCAGGAGCGCTATGGGGTCGTGCTGCGAGGCCTCCCAGAGAGCCGGGTTGAGGCTCGCGAAAAGTTCCCGTGTGGGCCGGTGCCAGGACCAGCGCAGATTGGTCGCCAATCGGGCCAGGGGCCGGATGGGCTCGGGGAGGACGGTACGGACTGTAAACCTTCGAATAGCCTTCACGAGCGCCACACTAACGGACTCACATGGCAGCCGGAACTGGATTGGGTTTCTTTTAGGTAAAAGTCATCTTGCGTCGGGTAGATAGGTCGTGTGCTTAGCATTCTGTGATTTTTCTCGCTAACGTCGTGGTTGTGACGAAAACCGCGCGAACCATCACCGCTCTGAAATCCAAGACGACTACGGACATCACCCAGGGACTCCGCTTCGGCCGGTTCCCCATCACTGCCGTGCAGCCGGTGGTTGAGGGTGGCCGTTTCCCGGCGAAGGCATTGCCGGGAGAGGACCTTGTTGTCGGCGCCACGGTCTTCCGGGAAGGCCATGACCAGCTCGGCGTGTCCGCTGTGCTGCTCGATCCCAGGGGCAAGGAGCGCCAGCGCGTCCGCCTGTCCCCGGCCGAGGGCGAGCAGTGGAAGGGCCTGGACCGCTGGGAGGGCCTGATCACGCCCACCGGCACCGGAGCCTGGTCCTTCGTCATTGAAGCCTGGCATGACCGCTACGGCACCTGGCACCACAATGCCGAAGTCAAGGTCGGAGCCGGCATCGACGTCGAGTTGATGCTCGCCGAGGGCGCTGCCCTCCTGGCCGAAGCAGCCGATGACGACGCCGGACGCAGCGCTGCGGAAAAGCGCACCTTGCGTGCCGCTTCCGTTGTGCTTGGCGACACCACCAAGACCGCCGAGGAGCGCCTTGGCGCCGGTTTCAGCCCTGAGGTGCAGGCCGCCGTCGGACGCGTTCCGATCCGCGAACTGGTGACCGTGTCCGAGCGCTTCCCGCTGCAGGTGGAGCGCGACCTCGCTGGACGTGGCTCCTGGTACGAGTTCTTCCCCCGCTCCGAGGGTGCCGTGCTGGATCACTCCACCGGAGTGTGGACGTCAGGCAATTTCCGTACGGCGGCCAGGAGGCTCGACGCCGTTGCGGACATGGGCTTCGACATCATCTACCTGCCGCCCATCCACCCGATCGGTTTCCAACACCGCAAGGGACGCAACAACACGCTCACGCCGGGACCGCAGGATCCGGGTTCGCCCTGGGCCATCGGTTCCAAGGACGGCGGCCATGACGCCATCCACCCGGAGCTGGGGACGTTTGAGGACTTTGATGCGTTCGTGGCACGCGCCAATGAGCTTGGACTCGAAGTCGCCCTGGACCTTGCCTTGCAGGCAGCGCCCGACCACCCATGGGTGACGTCCAACCCTGAGTGGTTCACTACGCGCGTGGATGGTTCCATCGCCTACGCAGAGAACCCGCCGAAGAAGTACCAGGACATCTATCCGCTGAACTTCGACAACGATCCGGCCGGCCTTTCCAAGGAAATCCTGCGGATCGTCCAGCTGTGGATCAGCCACGGCGTCAAGGTTTTCCGTGTGGACAACCCGCACACCAAGCCCGTGTGGTTCTGGGAATGGCTGATCGGCAAGATCAACAAAAAGAACCCCGAGGTTGTCTTCCTTGCGGAGGCCTTTACCCGTCCGCCCATGATGCACGCCCTGGGCCGTGCCGGATTCCAGCAGTCCTACACCTACTTCACGTGGCGGAACACCAAGACTGAGCTGGAGCAGTACTTCCACGAAGTCAGCCGCGAGACTGCGGCGTTCTTCCGGCCGAACTTCTTCGTGAACACCCCGGACATCCTCACTGAGTACCTGCAGTATGGCGGTCCGGCAGCCTTCCGCATCCGGGCTGCACTTGCTGCAACGGCCAGCCCCCTCTGGGGCGTCTACGCAGGGTACGAGCTCTACGAGCACGTGGCCCGCCCGGGCGCCGAGGAGTACATCGACAACGAAAAGTACGAGTACAAGGCCAGGGACTGGGAAGGCGCAGCGGAATCCGGGCGCACCCTGGCGCCGTACATCACCAGGCTCAACACCATCCGCAAGGATCACGTAGCCCTGGGTGACCTGCAGAACCTGACCCTGCACAGCAGCACCGATGACGCCACGATCGTGTACTCCAAGCACAAGACGTTGCCGGACGGCACCAAGGACACCTTGATCATGGTGGTCAACGTGGATCCGCACAGCGCCCGCGAAAGCACGGTTTCGCTGAATCTTGCCGCCCTGCAACTGGACCCGGGCGACCTCAACGAGGACGGCCGGTTCTGGGTGGATGACCTGATCACCGGCCAGAGCTGGGAGTGGGGCGAGCACAACTACGTCCGGCTGGATGCCCATGGTGAACCCGCGCACATCCTGAGCATCCGGAGGCAGCCTTAGTGAGTTTTTCTCCGCAGAACCCGAGCCAGTACTTCACTCCGAAGAACACCTTCGAGTTGAACGCCCCCGGTCTCCAGCATGATCCACACTGGTACCGGAAGGCAGTCTTCTACGAGGTACTGGTGCGGGCCTTTGCGGATGCCAACGGGGATGGTTCCGGTGATTTCCATGGCTTGATCGAGAAACTGGACTACCTGCAGTGGCTGGGCGTCGACTGCCTGTGGTTGCCGCCGTTCTTCCACTCCCCGTTGCGCGATGGCGGCTATGACATTGCGGACTACACCTCGGTCCTGGACGAGTTCGGCACCATCAGCGACTTCAAGCGGCTGGTGGCCGAGGCCCACGCCAGGGGCGTTCGGGTCATCATCGACCTTCCGCTGAACCACACCTCGGACCAGCATCCCTGGTTCCAGGAATCCCGCAAGGACCCCACGGGCCCCTATGGAGATTTCTACGTATGGAGCGATACGGACGAGAAGTACCAGGACGCCCGCATCATCTTCGTTGACACCGAGGAATCCAACTGGACGTTCGATCCCATCCGGCGCCAGTTCTTCTGGCACCGTTTCTTCTCCCACCAGCCGGACCTGAACTTCGAGAACCCCAAAGTCATTGAGGCCCTCTATGACGTGATCCGGTTCTGGCTGGACCAGGGGATCGATGGCTTCCGTGCGGATGCCATTCCGTACCTGTTCGAGGAAGACGGCACCAACTGCGAGAACCTGCCGGCAACACACACTTTTCTGCAGGATCTTCGCCGCATGGTGGACGCGAATTATCCCGGCCGGGTGATCATTGCCGAGGCCAACCAGCCGCCGCATGAAGTGGTGGAGTACTTCGGCACGGAGGAAGCGCCTGAGTGCCATATGGCGTTCCATTTCCCCATCATGCCCAGGCTGTACTACGCCCTCCGGGACCAGAAAGCCGCTCCGATCATCGAGACCTTGCGGGACACTCCGGAAATTCCCAAGGGTGCCCAGTGGGGGACGTTCCTTCGCAACCACGATGAACTCACGCTGGAGATGGTGCCGGCCGAGGAACGGGCCGCCATGCTGGGATGGTATGCCCCTGATCCCCGGATGCGGGCAAACATCGGCATCCGGCGGAGACTGGCGCCGTTGCTGGACAACTCCCGTTCCGAGATCGAACTCATCAATGCCCTGCTTCTTTCCCTTCCGGGCAGTCCCTTCCTGTACTACGGGGACGAGATCGGCATGGGGGACAACATCTGGCTCGATGACCGCGATGCCGTCAGGACTCCGATGCAATGGAACCCGGATCGCAATGCGGGGTTCTCCGGAGCTGATCCGGGCAAGCTGTACCTTCCGGTCATCCAGTCCCTGGTTTACAACTACAGCATGGCCAACGTTGAGGCCGAGGCCGCGCACTCCGGTTCACTGCTGCGCTGGACCCGGCAGATCCTCAGTGTCCGCAAGAACCATCCGGTGTTCGGCCTGGGCGGCTTCCGGCACATCGAGGCCGACCATGAAGTGGTGCTGGCCTACGTACGGGAATTGCCGGCGGGCAACCCCGAGGGCGAGGACGCAGAGACCATTTTGTGCGTCTTCAACCTCTCCCAGCACCCAGTCGCGGCAACGTTGGACATCCCCGAATTCGCGGGCCGCGGCCTGCGCGATATTTTCGGCGGCCAGCCCTTCCCGGCCGTCGGAGACAACGGTCACCTGACCGTGATGCTGGGCAGCCACAGCTTCTATTGGCTGCGGGTGCGCTCGGCCTTTTCCAATCCATCGTCGCCTTTTACCCAGGCGATTCCCGTGGTGACCTCCAAAGGATGAGATGAGCAAGGACAACTTGAACCCCTCCATTGAAGGACTTCTCCTGACCTGGCTGCCAGGCAAGCGCTGGTTCCCCGTCAAGAGCCCCGACTTTGCCCTGAAGCAGGTGGGCGGCTTCAGGCTGCCCGGTGCCGACGGCGATACCGCGTTTGAGGTGGTGTTGCTGGCGGTCACCTACCGGACGGCCGACGGCGGTCCCCGGACTGACGTGGTGCAGGTTCCGCTGAGTTACAGGAAACAACCACTGGTGGATGCTCCGGCAGCATTGTTGGGCGAGTTTACTGACGATTCCGGCCTGCGCCTGGTGTACGACGCCGTCTACGATTCGGAATTCATCACCGCGTGGCTGAAGCTCATGCGGAGCGAAGGAACTGTTCCGGGCCAAGGCACGGCCGGCACCCAGGGGCACCTGACCCGTGGCCGCGTGTCGCTGCCGGGAGACCCCACCTCCGTCCGCGTCCTGTCCGGTGAGCAGTCCAACACCTCAGTCATCATCGACGACGGTGACTCTGCTGCCATCCTGAAGATCTTCCGCGTGCTGGCGGCCGGAAAAAACCCTGAGGTTGAACTTGGCGCTGCCCTGACCGCAGCCGGGACCAGTGAGGTTCCCGCCACGCTGGGTTGGATCACCGGTTCCTGGGACGGGCCGGGAACGAGCGGCTCCACGGTGGCCACCGGCGAGCTGACCGTGGCGCACGAATTCCTGCTCGGTGGGCTGGATGCCTGGCGGTTGGCGGTGGAAGCGGCCGCTGCAGGCAAGGATTTCACTGCAGAGGCCCGGGGTCTCGGAGCCGCCACGGCGACCGTTCATGCCAGGCTTGCAGAAACTTTCGGCACCCAGGACGGGCAGGAACAGGGCTCGGACATCATTGCCACTGTAGCCCGGCGCGTCCGCCAGTCGTGGGCGGAGGCCGCGTCCGCCGTCGGGCCTTATGACGGGAACCTTGAGGAACTGCTGGCGGCTCTGGATCCCCGGGACGTAGGGCAGTTGCAGCGCGTCCATGGTGATCTCCACCTGGGCCAGATTCTGCTGGTTCCCGGCGAAGGGTCCCTGTCCGGCAGCGATGGGCAGGCCGGCCGCTGGGCCATCCTCGACTTCGAGGGTGAGCCGCTCCGGACCATCGACGAGCGCAACAGCCCGGATCTTCCCCTGCGCGACGTGACGGGCATGCTGCGGTCATTCGACTACGCCGCCGGTGCTGCCGAACGCGAAAACGAAGAAACCGCAGCCAAGGTGCCCGAAACCTGGGTGGATGACTGTGCTGCAGCGTTCCTTGAGGGGTACAGCGATGTCACCCCGGGAACCATAGACCGCCGCTCGCCGCTCTTTGTGGCATTGTGGCTGGACAAGGCCTTATACGAGGTGGTGTACGAGCTGCGGAACCGGCCGGATTGGCTGGCCATCCCGGTGAATGCATCGCGACGAATCCTCGACAACACAAACCGCGGAAAGCACGCGGCAGCTATAGCGGAAGGTAATGACATGACTGGCTCTGCACGCACCGAACGGCCCCGAGTTCCCCTGCACGTGGACTCCGAGACCTTGGAACGCGTGGCAGCCGGCGCCTACCACGCGCCGCATTCGGTCCTCGGCGCCCACTTGGACGACCACGGACACGTCACCATCCGTACTGTGAAGCACCTCGCCAAGTCCGTGGCAGTAGTGACCGAAGCGGGCCGTATCGAGGCCACGCACGAGTCCCACGGCGTCTGGACTGCCGTCCTTGAACCGCTGCAGGCGGGCCACGTGCCGGACTACCGTCTGGAAGTGGTGTACGACGTCGAACCCGTCACCATCGATGACCCGTACCACTACTTGCCTACCGTGGGTGAGGTGGACCTGCACCTGATCGGCGAAGGACGCCACGAGCGCCTCTGGGATGTGCTTGGTGCGCACGTCCAGCATTATCGATCCGCGCTCAGCGAGGTGGACGGTGTCTCCTTCGCCGTCTGGGCTCCCAATGCCCAAGCCGTCCGGGTGAAGGGCGATTTCAACGGGTGGGACGGTCGATCCCACGGCATGCGGTCCCTGGGCTCGTCCGGGGTGTGGGAAATCTTCATTCCGGGCGTTGTAGCAGGGGCGTGCTACAAATACGAGATCCTGACCAAGTCCGGTCACTGGATAGAGAAGGCCGACCCCTTGGCCTTCGGTACCGAGGTCCCGCCGTTGACGGCATCGCGCGTGGTTGAACCCGGCTACCGCTTCAAGGATGCGGAATGGATGGCGGCCCGGGCCCAAAAGGACCCGCACAATTCGCCGATGAGCGTCTACGAAGTCCACTTGGGCTCATGGCGGCTGGGCCTTGGCTACAAAGAGCTCGCCAAAGAGCTGGTTGACTACGTCAAATGGCTTGGCTTCTCGCACGTCGAGTTCATGCCGGTGGCCGAGCACCCCTTCGGCGGTTCGTGGGGTTACCAGGTGACGTCCTACTTTGCGCCGACGTCACGCTTCGGCCACCCGGATGAGTTCCGGTTCCTGGTGGACTCCCTCCACCAGGCCGGAATTGGTGTGCTCTTGGACTGGGTCCCGGCCCATTTCCCCAAGGATTCCTGGGCCTTGGCGCAGTTCGACGGCCAGCCGCTTTATGAGCACTCCGATCCCGCGCTGGGGGAGCACCCGGACTGGGGAACCTTGATCTTCGACTTTGGACGCAGCGAGGTCCGGAACTTCCTGGTGGCCAACGCGCTGTACTGGCTGGAGGAATTCCACATCGACGGCCTGCGGGTAGACGCCGTGGCTTCCATGATTTATCTGGACTACTCCCGCGAGGAAGGCCAGTGGAGGCCCAACAAGTTTGGCGGCCGCGAAAACCTTGAAGCGATTTCCTTCATGCAGGAAGTCAACGCCACGGTCTACAAGTCGCACCCGGGGGCCATCATCATTGCCGAGGAATCCACGGCATTCCCCGGCGTCACCGCTCCCACCAACCACGGCGGGCTGGGCTTCGGACTCAAATGGAACATGGGGTGGATGCACGATTCCCTCAAGTACATTTCAGAGGACCCCATCAACCGCAAGTGGCACCACGGCACCATCACGTTCTCCCTGGTTTACGCTTTCACCGAGAACTTCCTGCTGCCCATCAGCCACGATGAAGTAGTTCACGGCAAGGGCTCCATGCTGCGGAAGATGCCAGGGGACCGTTGGCAGCAGCTGGCAAACCTGCGTGCGTTCTTCGCCTACCAGTGGGCGCACCCGGGCAAGCAGCTGATCTTCATGGGTACCGAGTTCGGCCAGGAAGCAGAGTGGTCCGAACAGTACGGACTGGATTGGTTCCTCGCTGACATTCCCGCACACCGTGGACTGCAACTCCTGATCAAGGATTTGAACGGGCTTTACACCTCCACGCCTTCCTTGTACCAGCGGGACAACGAGGCCGGCGGTTTCCAGTGGATCAACGGCGCGGACGCTGACCACAACGTCCTCACTTTCATCCGTTGGGACCACGAGGGCAAACCCTTGGTGTGCGCAGTGAACTTCTCCGGTGCTCCGCACAAGGACTACATCCTTGGTGTGCCTGCTGCCGGGGAATGGACCGAAGTCCTCAATACCGACTCCGAAACCTACGGCGGCTCCGGAGTCCTGAATGCAGGATCCCTGACGGCATCGACTCCCGGAGCAGATGGGCAGCCCGCAGCGTTGACAGTCACCCTGCCACCGCTCGGCGCTTCGTGGTTCACCCTGGCGGACTGACCCTCTCCCGCATCAACGCCCTTTTCCAGCGTCCCTCTCTCACATAACAGCCGCTTTCGAGCAACGCTCCCTCACTCAGGTGGGGGAGCGTTGCTGGTTCCGCCCGGCTTTGGTTTGCGGCCCGGTTCAGGGGCAAACGTCCGACGACGGCGGCCCTCACCAAGGTGGCTTTGCCAACGGGGGCAAAGTGTGGGTATAGTTAGTACCCGCGCTGATCCACTGGTTGAGACCGCAAACTGACAAGAAACCGCAAGGAAAAATCAAGTCAGTCTTGCCGATTTGACTCAGGTGAAGCTAGCCGGTAAGTTTGAAAAGTTGCTCCGGAGCGACCAGCCAAGGCTGGTGGTGACGTTTTGGATTAGTGACCTGTTGTTTGAGAACTCAATAGTGTGCCAAGTTTGTTGATGCCGATTGTTTTATTGATTGGTTGAAATTATGGCCGGATTGCTGCGCACCCCCGTGTGTGGTGGTCTGGTTTTCAGCTGGTTTCGAATTTTGTGCAGCCGCGTCCTGTCGTTATTTCCGGTGGGTGTGGTTGTGTCTGTTTGATTTGTTTTACTTCAACGGAGAGTTTGATCCTGGCTCAGGATGAACGCTGGCGGCGTGCTTAACACATGCAAGTCGAACGATGATCCCAGCTTGCTGGGGGATTAGTGGCGAACGGGTGAGTAACACGTGAGTAACCTGCCCTTGACTCTGGGATAAGCCTGGGAAACTGGGTCTAATACCGGATATGACTCCTCATCGCATGGTGGGGGGTGGAAAGCTTTTGTGGTTTTGGATGGACTCGCGGCCTATCAGCTTGTTGGTGGGGTAATGGCCTACCAAGGCGACGACGGGTAGCCGGCCTGAGAGGGTGACCGGCCACACTGGGACTGAGACACGGCCCAGACTCCTACGGGAGGCAGCAGTGGGGAATATTGCACAATGGGCGCAAGCCTGATGCAGCGACGCCGCGTGAGGGATGACGGCCTTCGGGTTGTAAACCTCTTTCAGTAGGGAAGAAGCGAAAGTGACGGTACCTGCAGAAGAAGCGCCGGCTAACTACGTGCCAGCAGCCGCGGTAATACGTAGGGCGCAAGCGTTATCCGGAATTATTGGGCGTAAAGAGCTCGTAGGCGGTTTGTCGCGTCTGCTGTGAAAGACCGGGGCTCAACTCCGGTTCTGCAGTGGGTACGGGCAGACTAGAGTGCAGTAGGGGAGACTGGAATTCCTGGTGTAGCGGTGAAATGCGCAGATATCAGGAGGAACACCGATGGCGAAGGCAGGTCTCTGGGCTGTAACTGACGCTGAGGAGCGAAAGCATGGGGAGCGAACAGGATTAGATACCCTGGTAGTCCATGCCGTAAACGTTGGGCACTAGGTGTGGGGGACATTCCACGTTTTCCGCGCCGTAGCTAACGCATTAAGTGCCCCGCCTGGGGAGTACGGCCGCAAGGCTAAAACTCAAAGGAATTGACGGGGGCCCGCACAAGCGGCGGAGCATGCGGATTAATTCGATGCAACGCGAAGAACCTTACCAAGGCTTGACATGAACCGGTAATACCTGGAAACAGGTGCCCCGCTTGCGGTCGGTTTACAGGTGGTGCATGGTTGTCGTCAGCTCGTGTCGTGAGATGTTGGGTTAAGTCCCGCAACGAGCGCAACCCTCGTTCTATGTTGCCAGCGCGTTATGGCGGGGACTCATAGGAGACTGCCGGGGTCAACTCGGAGGAAGGTGGGGACGACGTCAAATCATCATGCCCCTTATGTCTTGGGCTTCACGCATGCTACAATGGCCGGTACAAAGGGTTGCGATACTGTGAGGTGGAGCTAATCCCAAAAAGCCGGTCTCAGTTCGGATTGGGGTCTGCAACTCGACCCCATGAAGTCGGAGTCGCTAGTAATCGCAGATCAGCAACGCTGCGGTGAATACGTTCCCGGGCCTTGTACACACCGCCCGTCAAGTCACGAAAGTTGGTAACACCCGAAGCCGGTGGCCTAACCCTTGTGGGGGGAGCCGTCGAAGGTGGGACCGGCGATTGGGACTAAGTCGTAACAAGGTAGCCGTACCGGAAGGTGCGGCTGGATCACCTCCTTTCTAAGGAGCTGCTAGCAGTTGTGTTGTTTGCCTGCATGGGTGGATGACGGGTTGCCAGTGTTGCCCATTGCGCAGGCGTTTGTTCTGCGGTGGGTGCTCATGGGTGGAATATCAACAAATCATTTTTTTGGCATGGCCTTTGCTGGTTGTGTCCTGGTGTTAGTACGGCATCTTGTGTCCTCTTTTGGGGGGTGTGGGGTGTGTGGAACGCTGCTGGGGCGTGGTTGGTGGGTTGTGTTTGGCGCACTGTTGGGTCCTGAGGCAACAGGACCTTTTTGCAGCAATGCAGGGGGGCATCTTCTGGTGTTTCTTTTGTTCCTGCTTCCGGTTTTCCTTGTCTGTTTGTCATGGTCCGTGCACGTTGGTGTGTGGGTTGTGGTGGGTGGGGGGCTGGTTGATGGGGTTGTTGTTTGAGAACTACATAGTGGACGCGAGCATCTGAAACATGCACGGTGGCTGATTATCCTTTTGTCCTTCCCTTTGGGGTGGGTGGGGGTGGTTGGTGTGTGTGTGTTTCTACAGCAATTTCTTATGAATGAACCTGGCCCTTGTGGTCATGGTTCTCTCGAGTAAGTTTATTGATCTTGTGTGGTCAAGTTTTTAAGGGCACACGGTGGATGCCTTGGCATTAGGAGCCGAAGAAGGACGTAGGAATCTGCGATAAGCCTGGGGGAGTTGATAACCGAGCGTTGATCCCAGGATGTCCGAATGGGGAAACCCCGCACAACGCTGTGAGGTGATTGTGTGACCCGCATCTGAACACATAGGGTGCGTGGGGGGAACGCGGGGAAGTGAAACATCTCAGTACCCGCAGGAAGAGAAAACAATAGTGATTCCGTTAGTAGTGGCGAGCGAACGCGGATCAGGCTAAACCGTTTCCATGTGTGATAGCCGGCGGGCGTTGCATGGGCGGGGTTGTGGGACTTTCCGTTCTGGTTCTGCCGGACCAGTGGGGTGATGTGCGTGCATAGGTGAACGGTCTTGAAAGGCCGGCCAGAGAGGGTGTGAGCCCCGTAACCGTAATGTTGTGTGCAGCCTGGAGAGTATCCCAAGTAGCACGGGGCCCGAGAAATCCCGTGCGAATCTGTCAGGACCACCTGATAAGCCTAAATACTTCCTAATGACCGATAGCGGACCAGTACCGTGAGGGAAAGGTGAAAAGTACCCCGGGAGGGGAGTGAAACAGTACCTGAAACCGTGTGCTTACAATCCGTCGGAGCCAGTCTGATTCTGGTGACGGCGTGCCTTTTGAAGAATGAGCCTGCGAGTTAGTGTTACGTCGCGAGGTTAACCCGTGTGGGGTAGCCGTAGCGAAAGCGAGTCTGAATAGGGCGAGTGTAGTGGCGTGATCTAGACCCGAAGCGGAGTGATCTACCCATGGCCAGGTTGAAGCGACGGTAAGACGTCGTGGAGGACCGAACCCACTTCAGTTGAAAATGGAGGGGATGAGCTGTGGGTAGGGGTGAAAGGCCAATCAAACTCCGTGATAGCTGGTTCTCCCCGAAATGCATTTAGGTGCAGCGTTGCGTGTTTCTTGCCGGAGGTAGAGCTACTGGATGGCCGATGGGCCCTACAAGGTTACTGACGTCAGCCAAACTCCGAATGCCGGTAAGTGAGAGCGCAGCAGTGAGACTGTGGGGGATAAGCTTCATAGTCGAGAGGGAAACAGCCCAGACCACCAACTAAGGCCCCTAAGCGTGTGCTAAGTGGGAAAGGATGTGGAGTTGCGAAGACAACCAGGAGGTTGGCTTAGAAGCAGCCATCCTTGAAAGAGTGCGTAATAGCTCACTGGTCAAGTGATTCCGCGCCGACAATGTAGCGGGGCTCAAGTACACCGCCGAAGTTGTGGATTTCACACATTGCCCTAGCCTTCGTGGTTCAGGGGTGTGGAGTGGTAGGGGAGCGTCGTGTGGGCAGTGAAGTCGCGGTGTAAACCAGCGGTGGAGCCTACACGAGTGAGAATGCAGGCATGAGTAGCGAAAGACGGGTGAGAAACCCGTCCGCCGAATGATCAAGGGTTCCAGGGTCAAGCTAATCTGCCCTGGGTAAGTCGGGACCTAAGGCGAGGCCGACAGGCGTAGTCGATGGACAACGGGTTGATATTCCCGTACCGGCGAAAAACCGCCCATGCCAAGCGGGGGATACTAACCGCCCGGAGCCTGCCCGCTCACCCTTGTGGTGTTGTGGGTTTTGGCCGAGCGCGGGACCTGATCCTGGGAGGTAAGCGTATTAACAGGTGTGACGCAGGAAGGTAGCCGGGCCGGGCGATGGTTGCCCCGGTCTAAGGATGTAGGGTCAGGGATAGGCAAATCCGTTCCTGTGTGCTTCGAGCACGTGCCTGAGATCTGATGGGACTCCCGTAAGGGGGGATCCGGTGATCCTATGCTGCCAAGAAAAGCATCGACGCGAGGTTTTAGCCGCCCGTACCCCAAACCGACACAGGTGATCAGGTAGAGAATACCAAGGCGATCGAGAGAATTATGGTTAAGGAACTCGGCAAAATGCCCCCGTAACTTCGGGAGAAGGGGGGCCTGCCCCGTGATGGAGACTTGCTCTCCGTGAGCGGGTGTGGGCCGCAGAGACCAGGGGGAAGCGACTGTTTACTAAAAACACAGGTCCGTGCGAAGTCGCAAGACGATGTATACGGACTGACTCCTGCCCGGTGCTGGAAGGTTAAGAGGACCGGTTAGCCCCTTGTGGGCGAAGCTGAGAATTTAAGCCCCAGTAAACGGCGGTGGTAACTATAACCATCCTAAGGTAGCGAAATTCCTTGTCGGGTAAGTTCCGACCTGCACGAATGGAGTAACGACTTCCCCGCTGTCTCAACCATAAACTCGGCGAAATTGCAGTACGAGTAAAGATGCTCGTTACGCGCAGCAGGACGGAAAGACCCCGAGACCTTTACTATAGTTTGGTATTGGTGTTCGGAGTGGCTTGTGTAGGATAGGTGGGAGACGTTGAAACCCGGACGCCAGTTCGGGTGGAGTCATCGTTGAAATACCACTCTGGTCACTTTGGACATCTAACTTCGGCCCGTGATCCGGGTCAGGGACAGTGCCTGATGGGTAGTTTAACTGGGGCGGTTGCCTCCTAAAAAGTAACGGAGGCGCCCAAAGGTTCCCTCAGCCTGGTTGGCAATCAGGTGTCGAGTGTAAGTGCACAAGGGAGCTTGACTGTGAGAGAGACATCTCAAGCAGGGACGAAAGTCGGGACTAGTGATCCGGCGGTACATTGTGGAATGGCCGTCGCTCAACGGATAAAAGGTACCTCGGGGATAACAGGCTGATCTTGCCCAAGAGTCCATATCGACGGCATGGTTTGGCACCTCGATGTCGGCTCGTCGCATCCTGGGGCTGGAGTAGGTCCCAAGGGTTGGGCTGTTCGCCCATTAAAGCGGTACGCGAGCTGGGTTTAGAACGTCGTGAGACAGTTCGGTCCCTATCCGCTGCGCGCGCAGGAAATTTGAGAAGGGCTGTCCTTAGTACGAGAGGACCGGGACGGACGAACCTCTGGTGTGTCAGTTGTACTGCCAAGTGCATCGCTGATTAGCTACGTTCGGATGGGATAACCGCTGAAAGCATCTAAGCGGGAAGCTCGCTTCAAGATGAGATTTCCATACACATTATGTGTGAGAGGCCCCCAGCCAGACCACTGGGTTGATAGGCCGGATGTGGAAGCGAGGACTAAAGACTCGTGAAGCTGACCGGTACTAATAGGCCAACAACTTACACCACACAAACACACTGCACGCGTCCACTATGTGGTTCCCGAACAACAACCGTTCACAGGAACCAAGCAACTGAATAACAACCAAGCACCACAGTTGTAACCAATAAACTTCCCACCCAGGACAACCACACCCCCAACACAGGGTGTCCGGTCAGTCCGGGACGGGTAAAAAGGTTACGGCGGTCATAGCGTGGGGGAAACGCCCGGTCCCATTCCGAACCCGGAAGCTAAGACCCACAGCGCCGATGGTACTGCACCCGGGAGGGTGTGGGAGAGTAGGACACCGCCGGACACACATTAGGCAAGAGCCCCGACCACAGGTCGGGGCTCTTCCCCTTTAACCACCACAACACGGCACAAAAACCCCAGCCAGACAGCATTTTCCCGGCACCGGTAGAGTTGGTGGTCATGGAAAACCTCTTCAGCCACCCAGCCTCTGAGTCCGAGCCGTCACAGCCAGTGGGCGATGCACTGGAGCCTCTCATCTTCAGCGTTGTAGTGCCCACCAACATTTCGCACGCTTTCCAAGGATTCACCGATCATCCGCACCTGTGGTGGCCGCTGGAGCAAGAGAGTGTCTACGGCGTTGGGTCCCATGTGGAGTTCGAAGAGAACCTGATTCTTGAGACGGCCGAGGACGGGCGTACCTCGGTCTGGGGCACCATCGACGACTGGCAGCCCCCACTGTCTTTCCATGCCAGCTGGTATCCGGCCGGCACTCCGCTGTGGTCCACTGAGATCCGCGTGGTCTTTGGCGCTGTGGAGGACGGGACCGAAGTACGTCTGATCCACGACGGGTGGGAAGGCGCCGAGGATCCCGCGGCTTCGCGTGCGTCCTACGCCGAAGGTTGGCCGCGTGTTCTGGATCGCTACGCCAGGTTCATGGGCGGAGCCATTGCCTAGGATCCGCAGGCTTCATTCGAGTGACTGGCAGTTGCTGCGTGAGGTTCGGCTGGAAATGCTCGCGGACACCCCCATGGCCTACATTGAGAGCCTTGAGTCAGCACGTCGGCAGACCGACACGCAGTGGCGGGAACGTGCCGCGGCCATGTCCGGGGACAACAGCTTGACCTTGGTGGCCGATGCCGGTCATGAGGGCAGCAATTTCTGCGCGTTGATGCGTGTGGTCCTCAAGCACCCCCAAAGCCCGGAGAAGCCGCTGCAGGCCATGCTCATCAGCGTTTACGTGGCTCCGCGGCTCCGGGGCTTGGGTCTGGCCGATGAGCTCCTCAACGAGGCCTGCAAAGCGGCCGGGGAAGAACTCGGGGCGCAGACTATCGAGCTCGGGGTCCACGAGGACAATGCACGGGCTCTGGCGTTTTACCGGCGTCATGGCTTTGAGGCAACAGGCGCCAGCCGGGCTTATCCGCAAGACACGTCCAAACGCGAGCTCACCATGGAACGGCGGCTTGCTGACGGAGCCACCGGCATATCCCGGCAAGGACTGAACGCCTAGGAGGTCCCTGCCCTGGGAACAGCGGTGCTTGAGCGGACCACCAACTTAGTGGGATGTTCGGTGTCAGCTGGTTCCAGGACCATTCCCTGCGCGATCGCACCCAGAAGTGTACGGACAGCCAATGCTCCCTGGCCTTTGGCATCCTGGTCAATGGTGGTCAGGCCAAGGACGTTGCCAAGGTCGTGTCCGTCGATTCCCATGACGGAAAGGTCATCCGGAATTCGGAGCCCGAAGTCCCGGGCAGCCAGGATAGTGCCGATGGCCATCTCGTCGGAAGCGGCAAAAACAGCTGTGGGCCTGTCAGGGGCGCTGGCAAGCAGCTGTCTGGCTGCGGCGTAGGCGCCTTCAATGGTGAAGTCAGCAGAAACGATCCATTCGGGACTGACGGGACATCCGGCGTCGTTCATTGCGTCTTCGAATCCGCTCCGGCGGGTTCCCGGAAGATGGAAGTCCTGGTCGTAGGCCTCGTTGCCGGTAATGTGCGCGATCTTGGTGTGACCCAGGCCGAGCAAGTGGTTGGTGGCCTTTCGCGCGATAGCGGAGTCGTCGATCCTGATGGTAGAGGCTCCGGGCAAAGGACCTCCGATGCCGACGATTGGCCGGTGCATCGCGTGGAGCTGCTGAAGTTCGGCTTCGCTCAGTTCCAGTGACACGGCGATCACCGCGTCAACCCGTTTGCGCAGGAGGAAGTCGTTGAAGACGCTGTGCCGGTGCTCGGTGTTTTCTCCGATGTTGTAAAGGGTGAGGTCGTAGCCGGCTTCGAGAAGCGCGGCCGAGACGCCCTCGATCACCGCTGAGAAGAACCAGCGGTGGACCGAGGGCACCACCAAGCCGACGTTGTGCGTGCGCCCGGAGGCCAGGCTTGAAGCATGGTAGGACAGGACAAAGCCCAGCTCGGCGGCGGCTGCGCGTGCGCGCTCACGGCTTGCGGGCGATACGTTGCCCTTGCCGCTGAGCGCCCGTGAAACTGTGGCAACGGACAGCCCTGCGCGCTCGGCTACGTCCTTGATGCCCGTCATGCCGCTCCTTGGTGAAAAATCAGCTGACTGTCAGCCAGATTGTCTCCCCTGAGCCTAGTTGATCCGGGCCTGCTTGATCTGAACCCAGTGCCTCAGCACTGCGCAGGATGGTCGCACCATCCGGGAGTGGCAGCGGATCGGCACCGACGTTCATGACCACCAGCGTGTTCCCGTTCAGGTAGGCCAGTGAGGACTCCGTGCAGTAGTCCTCCACCCAGGCGAGGGAGCCCTCGCCGAGCCGGTGCGTGGTGCGTTCGGCGAGCATGGCACGGTACAGGTTAAGGTGCGACGCCGGATCGGACTCCTGCTTGTCCCTTGCCAGTGCGGGCCACGACTCGGGCTGGGGCAGCCAGGGATCACTGCCGCTGCCGAACCCCGAGTGGGGTTCGGACGCACGCCAGGGCAGCGGCACCCGGCAGCCGTCGCGGCCAATGCGGGCTCCGCCCGTGCGGGCGAAGGTTGGGTCCTGGCGCATGCTGCCTGGAATGCTGGAGGAATCGGGGAGGCCCAATTCTTCGCCTTGGTAGAGGTAGGCACCACCCGGGAGTCCGAGCATGAACAAGGTTGCTGCGGCAGCCCGGCGTCGTCCGAGTTCTTCGTTGGGCTGCGCGTCGTCCGGGCCGATGCCGTCGCCGTCGCGGGGCCCCGGTCCGTCGTACCCGAACCGTGAGACGTGTCGGACAACATCGTGGTTGGACAGCACCCATGTGCTGGGAGCGCCCACGGCGTCGAGGGACACCAGGGAATCGGTGATGATGTGGCGCAGGCGGTTAACGTCCAGCCCGGCATGCAGGTAGGGGAAATTGAACGCCTGGTGCATTTCATCGGGACGTACCCACTGGGCAAGCCGGGGGAGCGGATCCACATTAGCTTCGGCGCAGAGGATGCGGTCAGGACCGTATTCTTCCAGGATGGAACGCCAGCGGCGGTATATGTCATGGAGGGCGGGCTGGCCGAACATCGGGGCATCCTGGCCGGGGAAGCCATCGGAGCTGTTGCCGTCGGCGCGTCCGCCCCAGTTGGGCAGTCCGGCTGCCTTGACCAGCGCGTGGGCGACGTCGACGCGGAACCCGGAAATTCCGCGGTCCAGCCAGAAGCGGAGGACGCGTTCGAACTCAGCGTGCACCGCCGGGTTGTCCCAGTTGAAGTCAGGCTGCGAGGAATCGAAGAGGTGGAGGAACCATTGCCCCGGCCGGCCGTTTGGCTCCGTGATGCGTGTCCACGCCGGGCCGCCAAAATGGGACTGCCAGTTGTTCGGTGGCTCGCTGCCGTCAGGTCCCTGGCCGTCGCGGAAAATGAACATGTCCCGCTCGGCGCTGTGGGCGCCCGCAGTGAGTGCTGCCTGGAAGGCCACGTGCTGGTCGGAGCAGTGGTTGGGAACGAGGTCCGCGATGACGCGCAGGTTGAGCCTGTTGGCCTCGGCGATCAGGGCATCGAAGTCGGCCAGGGTGCCGAACAGGGGATCGACGTCGCAGTAGTCGCTGACGTCGTAGCCTGCGTCCCGTTGGGGTGAGCGGTAGAACGGCGACAACCACACGGCGTCGACGCCCAATCCGGCCAACTGGGAGAGCTCTGCGGTAATCCCTGCCAGATCGCCGATGCCGTCGCCGTTGAGGTCGCGGAACGAGCGCGGGTAGATCTGGTAAATCACAGCCGAACGCCACCATCCGTGCGCCTTGGAGGCGTCGTGGACCGGGGTCAGCTGGGTGAAAGCTGCAGTGGGCTCGTGGGCCGCAACCGAGAGCATTGAATCAACGGACATGAACACATCGTAAAAGAGATTTCGGAAAATTGTAAACGCTTCCAGTCCTAAGGGTGCTGTCTTTTCGACCGCTCCGCAGGGTGGGGTTTTCATATCCACATGATGGGCTGTAGTCTGTGGAAGCGCTTGCAGTTGTGAGCCATATCACCAGCGTTGGAGTGGCCTTGGAGCCCTTCCCGACGCCATGCTCAATATTGCCCAGCGAAAGGCATTGCTTGCCGCCCCACAGTACGGGACCGGAAAGGTGACCTCGGCACCTGCCGGGCCATCCGGCGTCGACGGTGTTTTCCTGCGCGACGGTGTTTGCCTGCGCGACAGTGTTTGCCTGCGCGCCGGTGGTATCTCCGCGGGATTCTGGGCGATGCCGGGGACAACGATTCCCACCCCCCTGAGCCGGACCACAGCAAAGGCCCGCCTGTTTATCCCTGCCTGGTGACCCCTGCCTGGTGACCCCTGCTTGGTGACACCTGCCTGGTGACACTGAAGTCCGCGGCATCGACCCCATGCCGCTCTGGCTAGACTGTGAGCACTGAAAACGCTGCGAAGACTGCCGGTTTGGCGTGTCCGCGGCACCCATGTGGAGGTAGTGCTTTGTCGGACGAAACGGCTGTAGCCGGTACATCAGAGGAACGCATCAAGGACCGCACGGTCGGGCATGCTGAACAGACCCGGCCGACAACCGGGCAACGGGCTTTCCTTCAGGAGTTGGCAGCCGGGCTTCGGGCCGGGCAAATGGCCGATGATGAAGAAACCCTCACCATCTACTCCATCGACCAAGGCCCGATGCTGGAAAGGCATCTGCCCCTGACCGTCGTCTGGGCCGAATCGGTGGAAGACGTCCAACACATCGTCCGCACCTGTGCCGCACATCAGGTACCGATCGTCGCGCGGGGCGCGGGAACCGGCGTTTCCGGAGGTGCGCACGCCACCAAAGGATGCATCGTGCTGGGCCTTGAACGGATGAACCGCATCCTTGAGCTCAATCCCGACGACGAAACCGCCGTCGTCGAACCCGGTGTCATCAACGCTGACCTCAACGCCGCAGCAGCCAAGCACGGCCTGATGTACGCGCCCGATCCGGCCAGCTACAAAATGTCCACCATCGGCGGCAACGTGGCCACCAACGCAGGCGGATTGCGCTGCGCCAAATACGGAGTAACCCGCGATTCCGTGCTGGCCCTGGACGTTGTCATGGCCGACGGCTCCCTCATGCACACCGGCCATCAAACCTTCAAAGGGGTTGCCGGGTACGACCTCACCGCGCTGCTGGTAGGTTCCGAAGGGACCCTGGGAATCGTGGTGGGCGTGACCGTCCGCCTGAAATACCTGCCCCGCGAAGTGCACACCATTGCCGCGTTCTACCAAGACTTCCGCAGCGCCGCCGCCGGCGTGCTCGCGGTGGGCCGGGCCCGTGTCCAGCCCGCCATCATGGAACTCCTGGACAACGGGACCCTGGTCCAGCTCGACGAACTCCACGGCGGCGACCTCCAAAAGCGCGGCAAATCCCTCCTGCTCATCCAGACAGACGGCTTCGGGGCGGCGGCAGAAGCCGACGTCGTCCGGCAAGTACTCGCCGACGGCGGCGCCACCGTGACCACCGAAGCCAGTGCCGAAGCCGAAATGCTCGTGGAACTCAGGCGCAACAGCCGCGGCGTAGAGGTGGACGACGAATTCAGGGTGGGCGAAGACATCGCAGTCCCGCGCTCCCGTCTGGTGGACTTCGTCGCCGAACTCGAAGCCATGGCCGCGCGGTTCCAGGTACGCCTCAAGGTGGTGGCCCACGCAGGCGACGGCAACCTGCACCCCACGTTCTGGATGGACCGCGTAGATCCAGCCACCGATGCCGACGCCTTGGTGCGCCTCAACGCTGCCCTTGATGAATCCATCCGGGTGGGCCTGGATATGGGCGGGACCATCACAGGGGAGCACGGTGTGGGCCAATACAAACTCCGCTGGCTCGGGCTGGAGCAGCCGGAGCCTGTGCGGGAGCTGCAACGGCGGATCAAGGAGTTGTTCGATCCTCAGGGGATTCTGAACCCGGGGAAGGCTATCTAGGGATAGGCCCGTCCCGCAGGCCCGTCCCGCAGGGCCGTCCCGCATGGCCGTCCCGCATGGCCGGAACGCTCGGCGCGCTCGGTCGTTCCTCCCTTAGACGCGCGCTGCCGCGTTCCGGCCCTGCAGGACGCTGTCTCACATCCTGGGGTGGTTTGGTCGGACGCTCTCTCACATCCTGGGGTGGTTTGGGGGACGCTCTATCACTTCCCGGGGTGGTTTGGTCGGACGCTCTATTACATCCCGGGGTGGTTTATTACATCCCGGGGTGGTTTGGTCGGACGCTCTTTCAGGTCCCCTTGGGTTTTGTGGGACGCTCCCTCCTGCCCTCAAGGTTTTCTTGGTATTCCAAAGTTGTTGAGCGTGGATCGCTGTTGTTTCTTGTTGCCGTGTTTGACTGTATTTACTTTCTTCTGTTCTCCTCTTAGGCTTACTTGGTATACCAAAGTTGCTATGAGGGGAATGACGTGCGCGAGAAGCGGCAGGGCGGTGCTGGACTGGGTCCGAGGCTGACAACGGGGTTGGTTTTGCTTGCGCTGGTGATGGTGTCGGTTAACCTTCGACCCGCAATCACCACCGTTGCCGGAGTCATGAACCAGGTGCCGGTGGTCTTCGGGCTCGACGCCGCTTTGCTGCCCCTGCTGGGAACTCTGCCTGTGCTGGCCTTTGGGGTTTCGGGTCCCATTGGGCCGTGGCTGGCCAGGCGCCTGGGTACCGGACGGGCCGTTGCCCTTGCATTGGTGGTCCTGGCCTTGGCGCTGATTGTCCGTGTGCTGGTCCCGGCCCTTCTCCTGCCGGGAACCTTCCTGGCCGGCATGGCCATCATGAGTGCCAGCGTATTGGTACCGCAGATCGTCAAAGCAAACCGGGGCACGGGATGGTGGACAGGACTGTGCACCATGGGATTCGGGTTGGGTGCAGCCCTTGGTGCCGGACTGGTCCAGCCACTGCAGCACCTCCTCGGTGGCAGCTTGCCCTGGGCTTTGGCCGTATGGGCGCTGCCCGCCCTCCTGGGTGCCCTCCTCATCCAACGTTCAGGAAGCGCTCCGGCGGCAGGTACCCCAACGGAGGGTGCCAACCGCGCGGCGGCCGGGGATACGACGTCGTCGGCTATCACCACGAAGCCGGGCCACACCGAGCCTGTCCTCGCTGAGTCGGCGCTGCCCCTCAGGAAGCAGCGCACCGCGTGGGCGGTGACGGCGTTTTTTGGCCTTCAAGCGATGCTGTACTTCGCCATCACCTCATGGCTGGCTGTGTATCTGGTGTCCCGGGGAATCCCGGCTGCAGAGTCGGCCGCCCTGCTCGCGTGGTTCAGCCTCGCTGGGCTGCCGGCCAGTTTGCTGGCCCCTGTTCTCGCAGGCAGGCCCGGCATTTTGAGGATCATGGCGCCGGGGCTTGGGCTTTCAGTGGCGCTTGCCTTGGTGGGCGTATTGGCAGCGCCGGCTGAAGTGCAATTCCTCATGGTCGGGATCCTCGGGGTAGTCCAGAGCGCAGGCTTCGGACTCGCCATGGCCCTGGTGGTAATCCGCTCGGCCGGACCCCAATCGGCAGGACGGCTCTCCGCCATGAGCCAGGGGATAGGTTTCGCCGTCGCGTCGCTCGGCCCGCTGGGAGCGGGATTGCTGCACGCCATGACCGGTGGTTGGGAAGTGACGTTCCTGGCGCTCGCCGCTGAAGCCGTGGTGCTGGCCATCGCCGGGTTCCTCGCCATCCGTGGGCCTCTGGTCAGTGTTGGGCGGGGACCGGCACCAGCTGACCTTGCGTCCAAACACAGCCTGGTTCGGTAGCCCCACCGAACGCGCCTGCCCGGCCCGGTCCGCCCGGACGCACCTGTCCGTCCGGGCACACCTGCCCGGCCCGGTCCGTCCGGGCGCACCTGCCCTGTCCGGGCGCACCTGCCCTGTCCGGGCACACCTGCCCTGTCCGGGCGCACCTGCGCGGCGTATCCTCGGCGGTATGACGAACTCACCATCGGGGACCGATCAGCCAGGCAAGCCCGCCACCGAAGTCCTGGAAACCAACGAATGCTGGGAGCTCCTCAGGGGTGTCTCCGTAGGCCGGCTCGCGGTGTGGGTGGATGACCATCCGGACATCTTTCCTGTGAACTACAAGGTAGACCACGGCACCATGGTGTTCCGGACAGGTGAAGGCACCAAACTCCACGCAGCCCTCAGCGATGCTCCCGTCGCGATAGAGGCTGACGGTGTTAACGCGGAGACGGGTGTGGCGTGGAGCGTGGTGGTCAAAGGCCAGGCAGCCGCTGTGAAGCTCACCCAGGACGTCCTCGACACCGTGGGGCTCCTCCTCTTCCCCTGGGAGGCAGGGCAAAAGGACCAGTTCATCCGGATCACACCCAGTGCGGTGACGGGCCGCCGCTTCAAGGTGACGCCGCCAGTAACCTGGTGGACGCCGCTGGACGATGCTCCCACGGCGCGGAGCGAGTAGCGCTTAACGACGAAACCCGCCCTTGACCAATCACCCCCGCGTTCAACTGCGGGGGATCGGCCAAGGGCGGGTCCGGGAGAGGTTAGACCAGCTCCAGCTGGTCAGCCACGATCTTGCCCTGGTGGATCACTGTCCGGTCCTTGCCGCGGTCCATGACGGTGGAGGCCACTGTTTCGCCGTCCACCAGCAGCAGTTCTGCGGGGTCGCCAACCTCGACGCCGGGGCGGTGGGTTATGTCCTTGAGCCTGGTGGCGTTCGGGTCAAGGATGCTGGCGCCACCTATGGTGGCGATGGCCAGGCAGTGCTCGATCAGCTCGTCCTTGCGGAAGCCGTGGGTGAAGGCGAGCTGCCAGGTGCGGTCCAGCATGTCGGTGTTGCCGTAGGGGGACCAGTAATCGCGCTGGCCGTCCTCGCCCAGGCCCAGCCGTATCCCGGCCTCGGTCAGCAGGGGAATGGGCAATTGCCCGGCAGCCGAAGGAGCAACAGAGGCCAGGGAAACGTCCAGCTCCGCGAACGCATCAATCAGCCTGCGGGTGGTGGCCTCGTTGACGCTGCCCAGTTGATAGGCGTGGGACATGGTGACCTTGCCCTGCATGCCCAGTGCACGGGTGCGCTCAAGCACCAGGTCGGTGCTGAAGACCCCCAGCTCGCCGGGTTCGTGCAAGTGGATGTCGATGGGGACCTGGTACTTTTCCGCGAGGCCGAAGACGATGTCCAGGTGCTTGGCTGGATCACGGTCCAGGGTGCAGGGATCAATGCCGCCCATCACGTTGCCCCCGGCCTTGAGCGCCTCTTCCATCAATTCAACAGTGCCGTCCTCCAGCAAGAGTCCGGCTTGGGGGAAGGCAATGATCTCCACCGACGCCTGGCCGGCAAACTTTTCCTTGGCGGCAGCAACGGCGTCGAAGCGTTCCAGCCGGCAGTCCACGTCAACCTGGGCGTAGGAGCGGACCCGTGTGGTGCCGCGTGCGATCATCCGCCCCAGGGTGTCGTTCACGCGATCCTGCAGGGGAACCTCCGCGTTGCGCCAGTTTTGGCGGTCGTTCATCATCATGGCCCACACGCCCGGTCCGCCGGTGTGTTCCCGGAACGGCAAGCCGATGCGCGTGGAATCCAGGTGGACGTGGACGTCGGAGAAGGACGGCAACAGAATCCGGCCGCGGCCATAGATGAGCGTGACACCGTCCGGAACGCTGCGGGCCGGGTCATGGGGTTCGACGGCGGTGATCTTGCCGTCAGCGATGCTCACGTCGCTGAGCCCTTGACCCCAAGGACGGGCGGCGAGAATCAGGGTGTTCAATGGGTACTCCTTCGGTAGTGAATCTATTGCACGCCTGCCAGCACCGATTCCGCCATACCTGTGTGGTGGCAGGCGGGGGCAGCGGGCGTGGCTGGAGTGGGGATCTGGTCGATGCAGCGTTGCCGCTGATCCTCAGGCAGGGTGCCGATCAGCGGGCATCGGGTCCGGAAGACACAGCCGCTGGGCGGGTTGGCAGGGGAGGGCAGGTCGCCGCGAAGGCGGATCTTCACTTGCTCCCGTGCAGCGCGGGGGTCCGGCAGCGGCACCGCGGAGAGCAGCGCTTTGGTGTAGGGGTGCCCCGGGTCGCTGAACAAGGCCTCGCGCGGCCCCTGTTCAACAATTTTTCCCAAGTACATCACAGCGACCTCATGGGAGATGTGCCGCACCACGGACAGGTCATGGGCAATGAAGATGTAGGAAACACCGGTATCGCGCTGGATCTGCTGCAGCAGGTTGACCACCTGTGCCTGGACGGAGACGTCCAGCGCGGATACGGGCTCATCACACACAATCACTGACGGGTTCAGGGAAACAGCCCTGGCGATGCCCACGCGCTGACGTTGGCCGCCGGAGAATTCATGCGGGAACCGGTTGTAGTGCTCGGGTTTGAGCCCCACCTGCTCCAGCAGTTCCTTGACCCGGTTCTTGAGTCCGCCCGGCGGGTTGATTTTCTGTGCCACCATGGGCGCTGCGATGGCCGTTCCCACGGTCTGCCGGGGATTGAGGGAAGCGAAAGGATCCTGGAAGATCATCTGGACCTTGCGCCGGAAGTTGTACAGGTCCTTGCCACGCAACCCGCTGATGTCCACGCCGTCGATCACAATCCGTCCGCCGGTCGGATCCAAAAGGCGCGCAACCATCCGGCCAGTGGTGGACTTACCGCACCCGGACTCGCCCACGAGCCCCAAAGTCTGGCCGCGGGCAAGACTGAACGATACGCCGTCGACCGCTTTGACCGAGCGTTTGGCAGTCCCCGGAAGCAAGCCACCCTTGAGTGGGAAGTGTTTTTGCAGGTTCTCCACCTGGAGAATGGGCTGATGTTCCATGGCGGGTCCTAACGCGAATTCCGGATGGTGATGATCTGCGGGCCGCTCAAGTGGCACCGCTTGCCGTGCCCGTCCTCGACCCGCAGCTCAGGGCGTTGACTGACGCAGACGCCGTCGCCGGCGAGTTCGGCGTATTGGCACCGCGCGCTGAAGATGCAGCCTTTGGGCAGGTCAAGGAGCGACGGCGGCTGGCCGGGTATGGGATTGAGCCTGCCGGAGGAACTGGTCAGCGTGGGCATCGAGTTGAGCAGGCCCAGGGTGTAGGGGTGCCGGGTGTCGTAGAAAATGTCATCAACCGGGCCGGACTCCACGCATTGGCCGCCGTACATGACCAGGACGTCGTCGCATACCTCGGCCACCACCCCGAGGTCGTGCGTGATGAGGATCAGCGCGGAGTTGGTTTCCTCCTGGAGCTCCGACATCAAATCCAGGATCTGGGCTTGGACCGTCACGTCCAGTGCTGTGGTGGGCTCATCGGCGATCAACAACTCCGGCTCGCAGATCAACGCCATGGCGATCATGGCACGCTGCCGCATGCCGCCGGAGAAGTGGTGGGGGTACTCGTCATAGCGCTGATCGGGGCTTGGGATACCCACCCTTCCCAGCATGTCGACGGCGGCCGCCCGGGCCTGCTTTTTGCTTGCCTTGTTGTGGACCAGGTATGCCTCGGCGATCTGGTGGCCCACGGTGTAGAAAGGGTGCAGTGCTGAGAGCGGGTCCTGGAAGATCATGCCGATGTTGCGGCCACGGAGCTGGCGCATGGCGGACTCGGGGAGGGCAACCAGGTCCTTGCCCTGGAACATCGCAGTGCCGGTGACCTGGGCCGAGGTGCCCTTGAGCAGGCCCATGAGCGCCTGGCTGGTGACGGATTTTCCCGATCCCGATTCGCCGACGATGCCAAGGGTTTGACCGCGTTCGAGCGTAAAGTCCATGCCGTTCACTGCGGAGACTACGCCGTCGTCCGTAGGGAATTTCACGGTAAGGTCGTGGACCTCCAGGAAGGGAGCAGTGCCGGCTGAAGGACCGCCGGGCCGGGCACCAGCGGTCTGGGTTGTGCTGTGTGCTGGGGTCATTGGAGCCTCACTCGGGGATCGATGGCGGCGTAGGCGAGGTCCACCACAACGTTGGCGACTATCACGAAGAACGCGGCCAGCATGGTGATGGCCATGGTGACAGGGAGGTCACCGGAGATGGCGGCATGCACTGCCGTGAAGCCCAGGCCGGGGACGGAGAAGATCTGTTCGGTCAGGACCGCTCCGCCCAGCAGCAGGCCGATGTCCATACCGAGCATGGTGACCACTGGGGTGATGCCTGCCCGCACGCCGTGCTTGAACGTGACAGTGCGCGGTGCCAGGCCTTTGGCGCGGGCTGTCCGGATGAAGTCCTCGCCAAATGTCTCGATCATGTTGGTGCGGGTGACTCGGATATAGGACGCGCTGAAGAGGACAGCCAATGCAATCCACGGCAACAGGTAGTTGGCTACCCATGCTCCGGGGCCTTGGGGGCCAAAGGGGCTGTTGATCTCGTTGGTGGTGAACGGCAGGAGGTGGAGTTGGTTGACGAACAGGAGCAGCAGGAACAGGCCCGTCACGGGGATGGGCAGTGAGACGCCCACGGAAGCCGCGCCAACAATGAACTTGTCCATCGGCGTTCCTTTCCGCAGGGCAGCCAAAAGACCCAGGCCAACGCCGGTGATGGTCCACAGGACCAACGCGCCGATAGCCATGGAGAAGGTGTAGGGGAGTGAACGGGCAATGATGTCCGCTACGTTCTCATTGGTCTGGAAGGACTTGCCAAGGCAAGGCCATTCGCACAGCGTTTGTGCGCCGGGAGCACCAATCATCCGCGGCGAAAAGAGCCCCCGGATGTAGTCGGCGTACTGGACCAGGAAAGGCTGGTCCATGCCCAAGGCAACGCGGGCCTCGGCAACGCGCTCGGGCGTGCATTCCTGTCCGCAGGCAGCAGCGGCAGGATCCGAGGGGCCCAACTGGAAGAGCGTGAAGGTGATGAAGCTGACTGCGGCGAGAAGAAGGACCAGTGATCCGGTCCGGCGAAGAATGAAAGTCATCATGGTGGTGGTTGCGGGCCGCCCGTTGGTGCAGGCGGCCCGCTTCTCCTTCTGGACTATGCCCGAATAGTTTTTCGTAGTCCGGTTATTGCTCGACGCCGACGATCGAGAGGTCGATGCCGCCGAAGAAGTAGCCCACTTGGGCATTGCGGACATTCGAGCCCACCACGCTGTTGGTGTGGCTGCGGATGAGCGGGACGATCGGGTAGGTCTTCAAAGCAGACCCGAAGGCCTCGGACCACTTCTTGCCCAGTTCCTCGGAGGTGCCGTCCGTATTGCGGAGATCGAACATGGCCTTGGAAACTACGGGATCGAAGTAGCGGGACGTGTTGGAGAAGCCGTAGCTGGTGCCCTCGTTGTTCGGACCCAGCAAGGGATCTGCGGACGTACGGATGGACGCGGGGTCGGCACCGCCGCACCAGCCGGATCGGCCCATGTCCGGGAGCTGTTCGCTGGCCAGGACCGAGTAGTAGTTGGGTGCCGGAATCGCCACCAGTTCAACATCGATGCCCAGGGCCTTCAGGTTCTGCTGCACCACGGTGCCTGTGTTCTTGAAGGCATCCCGGTTGTTGGCGTAGCCGTAGGTGAGGCTCTTGGGGTAGTCCTTGCCTTCGAGGAGTTTCTTGGCTTCCTCCAGCTTGGGCTTGCCGGTGGGATCCAGCTCCAGCTCTGTCTCCACATAGCCGCGCATCTTGGAGTTCAACGGGCTCTGGGTGATCTCACCAAAGCGTCGTCCACCGTACTGGACCAGGATGGACTGGCGGTCCAGCGCCAAGGCGATGGCCTTGCGGACGTCCGGATCCTTGATCTTTTCGGTGTTCAGGCTCAGGACATCGTTGCATCCGAGCAGGCCCGAGGCCACGCGGTCTTTGACTTTGGCGTCCGCCAGTTTGGCAGAATCCGAGGTCTGAAGCGCACCGTTGGAGTCCAAGGTGATGGCGTTGGGGTCCGAGTCGGCCAAAAGCTGCTGGCTGATGGTGGCCTGGGACGTGGAGAGCGAGAAGCTGAACGTGTCAGGAAGTGCCGAACGGTTGGGGTCCGTGGCCGGATCCCAGTGCGGGTTGCGGACCAGCTTCAGGGACTTGCCGCGGTTGTAGGACTCCACCATGTAGGGCCCGGAGGACACAGGGTGGTTGGTGTAGTCCAGCTTGGTGTCCTTGGCCTTGGGCACCGGGGCCGTGTTGGAGCGTGATGCCAAGGCAGGAAACTCCGCGAACGGCTTCTTCAAATGGAAGACCACCGTACGGTCATCGGGTGTTTCCACCGCCTTGAGCACAGCGGAAGGATCCTTGTACGGACCCTTGTACCCACCGGCGTCGAGCGCTGCATTCAATTCCTGGGGCGCCTGGGTGTAGACGTCCTGGGCAAAGGTGCGCTCCACGCCGTACTTGATATCGGCCGACGTGATGGGCGTGCCGTCCTCGAACTTCACGCCTTCCTTGAGCGTGAAGGTCCAGCTGAGGCCGTCGTCGGAGACTTTGCCGGTATCCGTGGCGAGGTCCGGGACCACGGTTGGTGGCTGGCCGGCTGTTTCCTTGGCCATGGTCAGCGTGCGGTAGTACAACTGGCCGACGTTGGCGGTCTGGACATAGTTGCTGTTGCCCGGGTCCAGGGTCTGGAAGTCCGATGACATGAGGACGTTGATGTTGCCGCCCTTGCCGTTGAAGCCGGACTTGACCACGTTGGGGGCCAACTCAGTGACTGAGCCGGCCGTCTGTGAACTGCCGGGCTGGCTTTGGCCGGCTCCGCAGCCGGTGGCGGCCATGGCGATCAACACCGAAAGTGCCAGAGCTCTTGCAGGGGTTTTCATGGTGCTCCTTGTGAGGGTGTAAGGCGATGCGGGGATGAGGGTCAGTGCGAAATTTGCTAGCGGGAGGACTTGGGGTCAAGGGCGTCGCGGACTGCGTCGCCCAGGAGGTTGAAGGCCAGGACGGTGACGATGAGCATGATGCCGGGAACGGCGAGGAACCACGGATCGCTGAGGTACCAGTTGCCGGATTGGGCTGCGTTGAGCATCTGGCCCCACGACGGTGTGGGGTCCTTGACGCCGACACCCAGGAAGGACAGTGCGGCTTCTGCCGAAATGTTGGTGGGGATCAGCATGGTGGCATAAACCAGGACGACGCCCATGACGTTGGGAATGATCTGCCGGAACAGGACACTGAGGTGGGAAGCGCCGAAGGACCGGGCAGCTTCCACGAATTCGCGCTCGCGGAGGCTGAGCACTTGTCCCCTGACGATTCGTGCCAGGTAGGCCCAGCCAAAGAAACCCAGGATGATCACCAGCGAGGCCATGGGCAGGAAGCTGCCTTCGCCCAAGGGAGTGTCCCGGAGCCGTGACTGCAAAATGGGGGTCAGGGACAGCACCAGCAGAAGGTGCGGGAATGCCAGGAACAAGTCCATGATGCGGCTGATGATGGCATCGGTCTTGCCGCCGAAGTAGCCTGCCGCCGCGCCGAGGACCGTTCCGAGGACCACGGAGACTGCTGTGGAGAGCAACGCGATGGTCAAGGAGACCTGTCCGCCGTAGGCAAGCCGGGCGAAGAGGTCGCGTCCCAGGCCGGGTTCCACGCCCAACCAGTGCTGGGCGGACGGATACATGTAGCCGGGCAATGGAAGTCCCGGGGTCTGAAAGTCATCCAGGACATCCGGGCTGGTGTTGGACGTGAAGGGATCGTTGCCGGACATGGCGCTGAGGACGGGAGCCAGTATGGCGAACAACATGATGGCCACAACAACGCAGAGGCTAAGGAAAGCGATTTTGCTCCGCCGGATCCGCATCCAGGCGGTGGCGAGCAGTGAGCGGGCCTCGGCGGGTGCGGCCGCTTTCTCCTCCGGCGACGTTGCCGGAGGAGGCGGCGGGCTGCCGATGCTTGGTTCTGACTGTAACTGGGTCAACGGTTCTGCTCGATTCATGATCCAAGGAGCTGGCTCCGGAGTTCTTGTATACCAAAATAGACTAGAGCAGGATTCATGCGATGTAAATCACAAATAATGTACTGTTTGGAATACCAGAGACTTTTCTTTTGGGATCTGAACCACAAACAGGAAGAGGAGCTGCCGTGCGCACCAAGGTCACTGCCCGCTATGTGCTGGGCCATCACCACGGACGCCATGTGCTGCTGGATGACGCGTGCGTTGTCTACAGCGGGGATGTCGTTGAGTACGTCGGCCATGACTACAACGGGCCCGTGGACGAGGAACTCCACGCAGGGGAGGCCCTGCTGATGCCTGGATTGATCGACCTCGATGCCCTGACCGACATCGACCACCTCATCCTGGACAGCTGGGCAAGCCCGGAGCAGGCCAAGGGCCACCAGTGGTCCGAGGACTACTTCCGCAACCACCGGGCGGATGTCTTTAGCGCCCAGGAACGCCAGGAGATCCGCGAGTATGCGTTGATCCAGCTTCTCCTCCACGGCGTCACCACGTACATGCCGATTGCCTCCGAAGTGCACTCCGAATGGGCCGAGTCCTTCGAGGAACTGGCGGGGATGGCAGAGACCAGCCGACGCCTGGGCCTGCGTGGCTACCTTGGCCCCGCCTACCGCTCGGGCGTGAACGTCGTGTTGGACAACGGCGAACGCTCGGTCATG
Organism: Arthrobacter sp. StoSoilB20; assembly: GCF_019977295.1. Lineage (NCBI taxonomy): Bacteria > Bacillati > Actinomycetota > Actinomycetes > Micrococcales > Micrococcaceae > Arthrobacter > Arthrobacter sp. StoSoilB20. The sequence continues at coordinate 1,003,458 of NZ_AP024651.1, forward strand.
TTCGACGACGACCGCGGCCGTGAGGGGCTGGCGGACGCCTTGCGCTTCGTGGACCATGCAACGGAACTCAACGACCCCCTGGTCAACGGTGTCCTGCTCCCGTGCCGCATAGAGACCCTGGACGTCGGGCTGCTTAAGGAGACCGCCGCGGCTTCCCGGCAACGGGATGTCCTGGTCCGCCTGCATTCGCTCCAGGGCCTGGTGGAACGCGAGCTGATCCTGCAGTGGCACGGTGTGACGCCCTTGGAACTGTTGGACCAGGCGGGCTTGCTCAACGAGCGGCTCCTGATCCCGCATGCCACCTACACTGACCGGAACCCTGCGGTGTTCGGTGAAGACCGGGGTGATCTCAAAAAGCTCGCGGACAGTGGCGCCAGCATCATCCACTGCCCGTTGACGTCCATGCGTTACGGCAGCACGCTGGATTCCTTCCAGGCTTACAAGGAAGCGGGCATCAACATCTCGCTGGGAACGGACTCGTTCCCGCCGGACCTCCTCCGGGGAATTGATGCCGGCGTGCAACTCGCCAAAATCCTGGCCGGGAGGAACGACGCCGGTGACGTCGCCGGATACTTCGACGCCGCCACCTTGGGCGGGGCACAGGCATTACGCCGTCCTGACTTGGGTCGCCTCGAGCCCGGCGCCCAAGCAGATATGGTGGCCTTCCAACTCGGAGATTTCCGCGACGGCGTCCATGGGGACCCGCTGCGGACCCTCATCCTGAACGGTACGGCCCGCCAGGCGGTGCTTTCCGTGGTGGCCGGCAGGACCATCATGGCGGACGGCGTCATCGAGGGTGTGGACCTGGGCTTCTGGCGGGCGAAGGGCCAGGAACTCTTCGACAAGATGCGCCGCGCCTACACCGTCCGCGATGCCCGGAACCGACCGGCCGATGAGCTGTTTCCTCCCGTGTATGCTCGGTTGGAACGCTGACCGGCGCCGTCCGGCACAGGGAGCGGACGCCGGCATGAAGGGAAGTTTTACAGTGGCTGAGGCGATGCCGGACAACGGAAACGGCCGTGATGATGAGGCCCGTGCGGAGAACGTCTACCAACTGGTGTTGGAAGGCATCGTCACGGGGACCTACGCGCAGGGTATGCGGTTGCGCGAACGCGAGCTTTCCGAGCTCTACAACGTCTCCCGCATACCGGTCCGGGAAGCCATTCAACGCCTTGAGCAGGACGGTTTCGTGGCGACGTTCCCACGCCGGGGTGCTGTGGTCCGGCAGTTGACCCTGACGGATGTCAACGAGCTCTTCGATGTTCGCCTGTGCTTGGAAACCTTCGCCGCGAGGATGGCCGCCACCCGGGTTGCCGAGGGCAGCGACGGTGGACGGCTCGTGGAACTCATGGAAGCGTCCAAGATTGCCATTGACGAGGACCGGACTGACGACGTTGCCGTCATCAGCGCCGAGTTGCACGCCGAAATTGTGCGCCTGTCCGGCAACCGGCTGCTGATCGAGTCCGTGAAGCCCCTCTTTGGCCGGATGCGCTGGATCTTCGGACTGGCCCACAACCGCAGCAACGAACTCCAGCGTGATGAACACACCGAATTATGCAACGCGATCCTGAAGGGCAAGCCGGATTTGGCGTACTCCCTGGCGTACTCGCACATTGAGTTGGGCCGTGAGCCGGTCCTGGCCGGCCTGGCCGAAACCCTGGAACCGTGAGTTTTTGTACAGATAACGCCCATTAGAGGCCCTCTTCCGGGCGTTATCTGTACAAAAACTCCGCTAGTCGTCGGCGTCCGGGTACTCTTCCTCGTCTTCATCGTCGTAGCGCCCGGATTCCTCCACCTCGACCTCAAGGATCTTCAGCAGCTCAGTGTCCGGGTTCAGCATGATGGCGGCCTCGTCGCGGCGGTGCTGCAGCACCGTATCCAGGTAGGACTGCACCGTCTCGGCCAAGGGGACGTACCTGTCCTGCTTCTGGCTCATGTACCAGCGGTGCTCCAGGACCTCGTGGACCACTTCGGCCGGCTCCAGCTTCCCGGCCAAGTGACGCGGAATGGAACGCACAATGGGCTCGAAGATTTGGCTGACCCAGATATGGGCGCTGATCTCCTCGTCCAGGTCCGGGTTGTTGTCCGCCCGGAACTGGTCCATGTCGTTCAGGAGCCGGCGTGCCTGGTTCTCCTGGGCGTCCAGGCCGGTCAGGCGCAGCAAACGTCGCTGGTGGTGGCCGGCGTCGACGACTTTTGGCTGGAGCTGGATGGTGGAGCCGTCCGCCGTGGTCTTGATGGCGTACTCCTCCACATCGAAGCCGAGCTCGTTGAGGCGGCGGATGCGGGCGGCCACACGCCACCGTTCGCCGAGTTCGAAGGACTCCTTCTCCGTCAGCTCAGTCCAAAGCCGGCGGTAGCTGTCCATGATCAGCTCACTGGTGGCCACGGGGTCCACCTTTTCCTCGATGAGCCCGCCGTCCAGCAGGTCCATCAGCTCGCCCGCGATGTTCACACGGGCGATTTCGAGATCGTATTCGCGTTGTCCCATGGACAGGTCCGGGTAGAGCTCGCCGGTTTCAGCGTCCACCAGGTAGGCGGCGAACGCGCCGGCGTCGCGGCGGAACAAGGTGTTGGACAGTGAAACATCTCCCCAGTAGAAGCCCACAAGGTGCAGGCGAACCAGCAGGAGTGCCTGGGCGTCAATGAGGCGCGTCAAGGTGTCCTTGCGGAGCATCTGGGAGAACAGTGCACGGTACGGCATGGAGAACTTCAGGTGCCGGGTCACCAGCACCGGGTTCAGCGGCCGGCCATCCGCGGTGGTGCGTCCGGTGATCACAGCCACCGGCTCCACGCAGGGAACATCCAGCCGGGCCAGCTTCCGGAGCATGTGGTACTCATGGCGGGCCACGTGCTCGGAGGTTTCCTTGATGGCGATCACCGAACCACCCAGGTGCGCGAAACGCACGATGTGCCGGGAGATACCGCGGGGGAGTGCCGCAAGGTTTTCGGCCGGCCAATCTTCCAAGGCGATATGCCACGGAAGGTCCAACAGCTCCGGGTCCGCAGACGCCGCTGTGATGTTCAGGGAACCGATGACACTGGCGGGAGGCGCGGTGTCCTGTGCACTCGCCGCTTCAGTGCGGGGGAGCTTGCCGATCTGCCCGTAGTCGGTCGGTTCGTCGTGCCACTGGGCTCCGTTTTGCTCGCTCATGCCTCAATTGTTCCGTACTCAGCGGCGGCCGGCGTCCCGGCGTCCGGGAACGGCCACCTCGACGTTGCTGACCACTCGACGTCGGGCGCTGCTTCGAAGGCGACGCCCTGGTAGGCGAGCCGCTCGCCCAAGGCGCCGAGCCGACGTCGGAAGTCACCTGCGTTCCGGACCTCCTGGCCCGACCACGCGACTTCCGCCAACGAGACAGCCCTGGGGTAGAGGAGCCACTGGGCCTGGGCGTTGTTGCGGACGGTTTCAGTCCACAAGGGGCCTTCGATGCCCAGGATGTGTTGGTCCGTCAGGCCGCCCTGGGCCGGATCCCAGTTGTAGTACTCCGCCCATGTGAACGGCCCGCCTTCCACCCATTCGAGCCCAACAGGACTCTCCGGGGAGTACTTCTGGTCCAGATAGGTGTTGGCGGCCGGCGACATGATCACCGGCGAACCACCGGTCTCTGCCTGCTTGACCACCGGGGTGAGATCGCCGAACCAATACTGGATGACTGAACCTTGGGGGAGCTCACCCGCGGCGTACTCGTTCCAGCCCATGGCTGTCTTGCCGGTCGCGGCGGCAATCTTTGCGAATTCCTGCACCATGGCAACATAGTCGTCGTGGTCGGTGACCTTCGCTTCGTCACCGCCGATATGGATGTACGGGCCTGCAGTGATCGCGGCGAGCTGAGCCAGGACCTCGCGGACGAACTCGTACGTGGCAGGAAGGGAACCGTCCAGTGTCGACCAGCCGACGGCGGCGGTGGTGCTCATGGGCTTGGCCAGGCCATCGGCGTTAAGTTGCGGAATCGCTGCGAGGGCGGCATTGACGTGCCCGGGCAGGTCAATCTCCGGTATCACCAGGACGTTCTTGGTAGCGGCGTAGGCCTGGATGTCCTTGAAATCCTCTTGCGTGTAGAAGCCTTCACGGCCCCTCACCGGCATGGCGGTAGGGACCTCAACGGCACCCTGTCCTCCCACGGTGGTGAGATCCGCGTACGGCAATCCCGACGGGTTTTGTTCCGGTTCGTGGATCTCGATGCGCCACGCCTGATCGTCCGTGAGGTGAAGGTGGAGGGCGTTCAGCTTGAACTGGGTCATGACGTCAATCTGTTCCTTGACCTCCTCCACCGTGAAGAAGCTGCGGGCAACATCAAGCATGAGGCCCCGGTAGGCGAACCTGGGTGCGTCGGCAATCTCGACGGCGGGAATCACCCAGTCGCCGTCTGGCCTACCGCTCTCGAGAGTGGCTGGGAAAAGCTGCCGGAGCGTCTGGACTCCATTGAAAAGTCCGGCCGGAGTGGAAGCCGTGAGCCCGACTCCGCTCCCGGTGACGCTGAGGGTATAGGCTTCCGGGCCGCCGTCGAACGCGTCCGCCAACTCAAGGGCAATATCGCCTGGGCGGGTGTCCTCGACGACGGGCAACTCGAAACCAGTGCCGGCGCGCAGCACCAGGCCCAGCTGTTCAGCGACCGCGGCAGCTGAGTCTGCCGCTGCGATCCGTGCTGTGGGGGCGAGGGTGAAGGCAGGGGTGTCCTGGAGCGCGACGTGGGAGGGGCGGGGGACCAGGTTATCTGTGGTGTTCATACCGTTCTTTCCGGGAGAAAGGTTAACGCGAGAGCGGCCCGACCTGGAGGGGTCGGGCCGCTATCAAGATGCGGAAATGAATGACGCGTCAGCGCCGGCCTGGACTAGTCGCCCAGGCGGAGGCCGGTCTTGGTGTCGAACAGGTGCACGTGGCCGGACTGCGGACGAACGAAGATGGACTCGCCCTTCATCGGGGGACGACGACCGTCGACGCGTGCAACGATGTCGTGGCTCTTGCCATCAAGGATGGTGTGGCCGTAAACGTAAGCGTCGGCGCCGAGTTCTTCAACCACGTCAACCTCAACCTGCAGGCCCTCGCCGTTGCCGACCGTCTCAAGGTCTTCCGGACGCGAACCGACGGTGACGGTCCGGCCGTGAGCCTCTTCGAGAACGTCGCGCGGCACGGGGTAAACCGTTCCGCCGAACTGTACGCCGCCGTCGACGACCGGCAGTTCCAGCAGGTTCATGGCCGGGGAGCCGATGAAGCCTGCAACGAAGACGTTCTGCGGGCGGTCGTAAAGGTTGCGCGGGGTGTCGACCTGCTGGAGCAGACCGTCCTTCAGCACTGCGACGCGGTCACCCATGGTCATTGCCTCGACCTGGTCGTGGGTCACGTAGACCGTGGTGACGCCGAGGCGGCGGGTCAGGGATGCGATCTGCGTACGGGTCTGGACGCGGAGCTTGGCGTCAAGGTTGGAGAGCGGCTCATCCATGAGGAAGACCTGCGGGTTACGGACGATTGCACGGCCCATGGCAACACGCTGGCGCTGACCACCGGAGAGTGCCTTCGGCTTGCGGTCCAGGTACTGCTCGAGGTCAAGAAGCTTGGCGGCTTCGCGAACACGCTCGGCGCGCTCTTCCTTGGAGACGCCGGCGATCTTCAGTGCGAAGCCCATGTTGTCCGCAACAGTCATGTGCGGGTACAGGGCGTAGTTCTGGAAGACCATGGCGATGTCGCGGTCCTTCGGCGGAACGTCCGTGACGTCGCGGTCGCCGATCAGGATGCGGCCTGCGTTGACGTCCTCAAGACCTGCGAGCATGCGCAGGGAGGTGGACTTACCGCAACCGGAGGGTCCAACGAGGACCAGGAATTCGCCATCGGCGATGTCGATGTTGAGCTTATCGACGGCGGGCTTATCTGTGCCCGGGTACAGACGCGTAGCGTTATCAAAAGTAACTGTAGCCACAGTTATCAATCCCTTCACCGGCAGGTACGTGCCGGACGATCCGTTGTGAATGGTTCATTTTCTTCAGTTGAACTCCCCGGCCGATGGCCGGGGAGGATCGCATGACGCCGCACGGTACTGTGCGTCACATCACATCCAAGAGTATGTCAGACTTTTGGACTTACTACCTAAATGTTACGAACGTCACATGTTGCGCTGGTCACGCTTCAAGCCCCTGCCGTGACCCGCCGACGCTCACTGAGCAAGGCCTCAAGCAGCTCCGCCACGTGCACCGGCGCCTCCACCCTGTACTGGGCCTGGGTGAAGTCCAGACCGACTTTGATGCCCACGTCATCGCCCAGGAGCCTGCCCAGGGCGTCTTCGTCAGTGACGTCATCGCCGGCAAACAAGATGGCCGTGGCCCCGGTTGCCTGCCGGAGGAACTCCACCGCTTCACCCTTGGAAGCGTGGACCACCGAGGTCTCCAGTACGCGCTTGCCGGTTTTGAGGTAAACTCCCGGATGCTCGCGAAGCACCCGGGTGGCGGCCTCGACGGCGTCCTCCGCGACGTCGTCGTCGGCCATCCTGGTGTGGAGGACGACGCCGGCGGGCTTGTCCTCAAGCAGCGTCCCCGGAGCGATGTTCACGATTTCCGCGAGGACTTCACGGACCGCGGCCAGCTTGGTGCGCTGTTCGTCGTCCAGTTCCAGGCCCAGGGATCCTTCACCGAGCCAGACTTCGGCCCCGTGGCTGCCGATCAGCAGCGTGTCCGCAGGAGGGGAGGCAACCAGCCGCAGGCTGTCCAGTGCCCTGCCCGAGATGAGTGCCGTCGTCGTGCGCGGCAGTTCGGCGAGGGCCTCCAACGCCGCAGCGGAGCGGGGCAGCGGCCTGGCATCCTCCGCCCTGTCCACGATGGGGGAGAGGGTGCCGTCGAAATCGAGCGCCACCAGCAAGTGCTCCGTGCTGGATATGCGGCGTACTGCTTCGAGCAGCTCAGGCGATAGTGAGAGCTTCTCAGCTGTCATCGCGCACCACCTTCTCCTCCAGGGCGGCCAGGAACTCAGCCGACCAGTGATCGACGTCGTGATCCAGGATCTGCTTGCGCATCAGCTTCATGCGGCGTCGGGCTTCCTTCGGGGGAAGGTTCACAGCACGCAGGATGGTGGATTTGAGGCCATCGATGTCGTGCGGGTTGATCAGGAATGCCTGCTTGAGCTGGTCGGCGGCACCGGCAAACTCGCTGAGGACCAACGCGCCATCATCCTCGGAGCGGGCCGTGACATATTCCTTGGCCACCAGGTTCATGCCATCGCGCAGCGCGGTGACCAGCATGACGTCCGCCGCGAGGTACAGTGCCACCATCTCCTCCACCGGATAGCTGTGGTGCAAGTAGCGGACCGCAGTGTTCTGGATGGTGTCGTAGGTGCCATTGATGTGGCCCACCGTGCCCTCGATCTCCTCGCGGAGCAGCCTGTACTGTTCCACGCGTTCCCGGCTGGGGCTTGCCACCTGGATCAGGGTGGCGTCCTCCACCTTGATGTGGCCGTCCGCCAAAAGTTCCTCGAAAGCCTTGAGCCGGTGCCGGATGCCCTTGGTGTAGTCCAGGCGGTCCACGCCCAAAAGGATGGTCTTCGGGTTGCCAAGGTCCTTGCGGATCTGCTGGGCGCGTTCAATGATCTCCGGCTTGGTGGCGAGCTCGCGGATCTGGGCAACATCGATGGAGATCGGGAAAGCCTGCGCCCTGGCGATGTGCGTTACCTCGCCGTCGGGGCCCTTGACGTGGACCTGCTGTTGCTTGACGCTGGCACCCAGGAAGCGGCGGGCAGAGCGCATGAAGTTGCCGGCATCGCTGGGACGCTGGAAGCCCAGGAGGTCCGCGCCCAGCAGGCCGTCAATGATTTCCCGGCGCCACGGCAGTTGGGCGAAAATCTCCGGCGGCGGGAAGGGGATGTGGTTGAAGAAGCCGATCTTGAGGTCGGGCCTCGTCTCGCGCAGCAGGCGCGGCACCAACTGAAGTTGGTAGTCCTGCACCCACACGGTGGCGCCATCGGCGGCGTGCCGGGTGACGGCGTCGGCGAACTTCCGGTTGACCTTGCGGTAGGAGTCCCACCACGTGCGGTGGAACTCAGGCGGGGCAATGACGTCGTGGTACAGCGGCCAGATGGTCGCGTTGGAAAAGCCCTCGTAGAACAGTTCAACGTCATCGCTGCTCAGCTGGACCGGAATGAGGTCCATGCCCTCGTGGCTGAAGGGGCGGACCGTCTCGTCCGGGGCGCCATGCCAACCCACCCACGCGCCGTCGGACTTTGTCATCATCGGCGCGAGCGCCGTCACGAGGCCCCCGGGCGAACGCCGCCAGCCGTCGGCGCCGTGTCCGTCGTCATCACTGATGCGGTCCACGGGCAGCCTGTTGGAGACCACCATGAAGTCGAACTTTGTTGCCGTGGGCTTCTTGACTGGAGCAGCCCGAACGCCTTCTTCGGTCTTGAGTTTTTCGCTTGCCAAATCCTGCATTAATGCTCCCTGGGGTTGCTGTGACTCAACTCCCAGCCTACTAGCGGAATCTTCCATGGCACTTGATCGTTCAACAACCGGGCAGGAGGGTCTGCGGCGGATCTTCAAGTTTGCTCCCGTAAACTGACCCCGTTGCCCTACGCCCCATGATGTCGAATACCCCGAGGAACTGATGAGCCCCGCAAACGAACAACGCCTGTCCAAGGCCGAACGCACCGCCCAGGCACGGGAAAAGGCGCGCGCAATCCGCGAAGAGCAGTTGAAGAAGGACAAGCGCAACAAGCTTCTGGTCGGCTGGGGCATTGTGGTTGCCGTTGTGGTCATCATCGCCGTGGTGGCGTTCGTGGTCATCGGCCAGGCGCAGAACAACGCGCCGATCGCAGATCAGGGCCCGACGCCGGCCAACGGCAACGTCCACGGCGGCGTCACGCTGCTGGCCAACAGCGAAGTTGTTAAGTCCGAGCCGGCCAGCGTCAACGTCGCCGACGTTCCCGCCCCGGCAGCCACCCCGCCGGCAACCGTGACGGTCCCGGGCGGCGAGGCTGAAGCCGGTAAGCCAGTGAAGGTTGTTGCCTACATCGACTTCATCTGCCCCGTCTGCAAGCGCTTCGAGACCACTTACGGTGAGTCGCTGACCAACCTGCGCAACGAAGGCAAGATCTCCCTCGAATACCGTCCCCTCGGATTCCTGGACCGCCAGTCCACCACCAACTACTCCTCCCGCGCAGCCAACGCCGCTGCGTGCGTGGTGAACACCTCCCCGGAAAAGTATGCGGACTTCTTCAACCTGCTCTTCGAGCGCCAGCCGGCTGAAGGCAGTGCGGGCATCTCCGACAACGACCTGAAGAAGATGGCCACCGAAGTAGGCGCGGCCAACATCGACTCCTGTGTCGACAGCAAGCAGTTCCGTCCGTGGGTCAAGGTTGCCACCCAGGAAGCTGCGGCAATCGGCGTCACGGGCACGCCCACCGTGTTCATCGACGGCAAGCAGTGGGACGGCAGCACGGACCTGAACGCCGAAATCCAGACGGCAGTAGACGCCAAGGGCTAACACCCGCGGAACGTACGACGGCGGCCGGTCACCTTTTCTTCATGGGTGGCCGGCCGCTGTTGTCTGGTTTGGTTCGGGCTGTTCGCGGTTTGGTGCGGGTTGTTCCCGGTTTGTTCGGCGTTGTTCCCGGCGAATTTCGTTGACGGGGATGGTCTGGGCTAACCTTATCTAGCGCTCTTTCGCGCTGTGCTTCGGGTAACCGGAGCATGCCTCCTTAGCTCAGTTGGCCAGAGCACCGCTCTTGTAAAGCGGGGGTCGTCGGTTCGAATCCGACAGGGGGCTCCACGAACCCCTCCATTCCGGACAATTTGCACGGGATGGAGGGGTTTTCATGTCCGGAATGCAGGGCGGGACACGTTTTCTGCAGGGCGGTCGGAAGGTTTCAACCGATTCCGATGGATACCCGGAACAACATCTGTGCCGGCTGTGACTCCTGCGCCTTGAAGCATCAGCAATGTAGAGGCAATGTGCGAAGGGCCGCCAAGTGCCGGACTGTTCTGAGCCAGTGAATGGGACCGCCTGATGGGAAGGTCCAGCCTCCGATTGGCGCACTGGGCACATTACGTGTTTCCGCATAGCTGGTGCGAGGCCACGCGAGAGACCAGACCTGAAGCTGTCAGTGATCTACGACCTCAAAAGGGGTAGCGGTACGACTTAGTACTCCTTGGCTTTGCTGTTGGTGAGGAACGTGTTGCAGCGGGTTTGAGCTTCCCCCTCTGATGTGAACCGCAATGCTTGGTTCTCCCTGGGGCTCCATTCGTCTCCTGGACGGTTGGGGTGCAGGTAGTAGTAAAACTGCAATCCGTTATCGAGACGGACGACAATTCCCCACGCCGCTGGCTTCCGCTTTCCCAATTCTTTCCTTTCTACTGCGCGCAGAGCGCTACAGCGTGGCTCTCAGTGTTTGGGGTGCTGCAGCCGAAGTCCATAAGCGGGTGTGTCGCGGAGGAATTCGCGGAATGTCGGGACGGCGAAATCGACGTATCCCCGGCTTGTTGTTTCGATGACCCCAGCAGCCAATAGCCGAAGCCGGTATTGGCCGCCGTATACGGCGTTGACGCCCAAACGCTCCGCAATTGTTGTGGTGCTGGACGGGCCATCGTCTTCAGCCATGGCCAGCAGGTACGACTGATCGACATCGGAAAGAGCCGAGTAGGCAGACTGCAGGACGGTGGCACCCATGCGACGGCGGGCTTTCTGTACTCCGGCAGCCAGCGCCTCGTCGGTGACTACCGCCCCTGATTTTCTGGCTTGACTCCACACGTGGTAGCCGACGAGCTGGATCAGGAATGGGTAGCCGCCCGTCGCTTCGGCCAGCTGCCGGAGATGTTCGTCGCTGATGTTCACGCCGCTTTCCGAGAAAGTATCCCGGAAGGCTTCGGCGACCTCGCCTATCGAGGTCCTGTGCAGGTCGTACTTTTCGGCGCGGCGAAGGAAGGTGGAGACGCCTTCGTTGAGCAGGTCTTCGACAGACTTCGGCAGACCAGCAAGGACCAGGCCAATGGGAAGACTTTCGCGGATCAGATGTTGGACGACCGCTGCGATTTCGGAGAGTTCGGTCCGGTCCACGGCATGAATCTCGTCGATGCTGATCAGCAACCCGGTGTCCTGCTCGCTCAACTTCTCCAGCAGTTCGGTAATCTGCCGCCGCCAGTGAACCTCACGCGCAGCCGGAAGCTGTGTATCCACGCGCACGATTCCGAGCGTCACCCCGGTAACCCGGCGGCCGCCAGGGCCGTCCCCGAGCTCTTCAGCCGCGGCGCGGACGCCGCTGCCGATGCGGTCGACGAGTCCGGCCGTGGCGGTTTCCGAGATGACAATCCAGCCGTGCTCGATGGCTTCGTCTTCGATTTCCCCCAGCATGACGGTCTTGCCGATGCCGCGGGGGCCGGTGAAGATAGAGAGCAATCCGGGGGCGCCGGGACCATTCTCGATGCTCTCTGCGAAATCTTGGCGCATGTCATCCCGGCCGATAAGAAGCGGTGGGCGGGCACCAGCTGTCGGTTTGAACGGGTTTTTCGCTGCCACTTTTACACTCCTATAAATTTTTTAAAGTCTTTATATTTCTTATAGTAGTGCGTAGTAGGAGACGGGTCGAGAGGCCGCTGCAATGGCACGTTCACGCCCGATCAACGGGATAACCTTGTGAGGCTCATGACTGACGGTAGGGTGAGCCGCATGCGCAGTTACCTGGCTCGAATCGTCAGCGTTGTGGTCCTGGCTCTCTTTTCCGCCGTTGCCGTTCAGGGTGGTAACCCTGCGGTCGGCCACTTCAATGGAGATGGCCGCGCCGACCTGCTGGCACGTGACAGCGCTGGAATCCTGTGGTTGTATCCGCGCGGAAGCGCCACCGCGTGGATGCCACGTGTTCAGGTTGGGCAGGGCTGGAACGTCATGAGCACCGTTGTCTGACCTCTCGGAACACCGAAACGAGTACGACAGGGAGGGACTAAACCCAGTAGCAGCGCGAGAAGCCAGCACGGGCCAGCGGGATGATGAGTGCGTCAGGCGATGGCACGACCAAGTTGTTGCCGCGGGGAACGAGCGCATTCTTGCCCGGACGGTGGAGGGTGGACTTCACAGTTACCGCACGGACGAGGTCACGCTGTATCGCCAAGGAAACTCATCGGCGGTGGCCCCAATTTGGTTCATGACAACGTTCTCCGTCATGTGGGCCGGAATAGCCCTCGCCTGCACAGTGATGGCAGTCATGTCGTCCCTAGGGGACGGCCAATGGGTCAGGATGGTTCTGCCGGTTATGGTGGGGCTCTTCGCCTGGCTCCACGTCGTCTGGGCGCGGCAGGACTGGCACGCCGATTCACGTCGACAGGAACGGGGTGTTCCTGAGCCAAAGGCGGGCAAAAGGCCGGTACAGATTGACGTTCAGTGGCCGCCGCCGCGGATGAGGAAGAGAGACGTCAAGGCTGACTAGGCCTGCCCGTTTGGGGAGACCAGTCAGACCCTTAGCGGAGTTGGCGCTTGTACTGGAAGCTGTACCCGTTGTGGGACTGGCTGTAGACGCAGCCGGTCACAAGGTAGCCCTTCTTGGCGTATTGGCCCTGCCAGTAGGTGCAAGCGTCCCAGGAGACATAAGGCCAAGCAGTGAATCCGGGGACCGCGGCAGTGGCTGCAGGTGCAGCGGCTACGCCTGCTCCTACCGCGACGCCACCTGCCAGGAGTGACAAGGACAGGAAGGCTGCTACGCGCGCGGTTTTCATGCCGGGGTTCCTTTTCTTGGCGATGGGTGTCCCGACTCACGCTACACCGAATGGATTAATAAGCCGTGAGGTGAAGTGGCGAGTTTGCGCCGCTACTGCTGTGGCGCGTTTTGCCGACGGAGTGATTGCCTCTAGCCTGTGGATCATGTCGTATGACCTGCTGTGTACCTGCCCGAAGCTTTGGGCGCTGAGGCGCTGACCGCTCTCGTGGATGCTTCTCCGGGGCTGCAGGTGGAGCCAAGCGCCGGTGGAAGCGTTGAGGTCCCGCAGAACTGGCACATCCTTCGCGGCAAGAAGGCCGCGTACTGCTTCACCCTGGAAGGCCCTTATCTCGTCGAGCCGGAGGACGTTCCGCATGATGTGACGGCCGCTGTGCTGGGTGCCGGAGTCATGTACAGCATCCTGGTTGAAGGCACCGATCCGGGTTCGACACCAACTGAGGCGGCGCTGACCTCGACTAGCCCACCCGAATAAAGATGTAGTTATTTAGATTTTAGCCATCAAATCAAAATAGTCCGACGGTTATTGCTCATTTGAGAAGCTGGTGTCGGAGACCTCAGATGGGGTCGCGACGACGACGACGGGGGCGGCCATGAGCACGACGGTGACGGTGATGATGACGGTGATGGCGGCCGTGGTCATCGTGCGGGCAGCGGTCGCGCACGGCGCAGGAACAAGGTGTCCGGCGTCCAGGCCCAGGCGTCTGCAAAGACGCTTCGATGGGCGGCAGGGCATGAGAGCCACGGTTACAAGCGAGCTGTGGTCAGCATGCCGTCAGGCGTCCCGCAAACTCTAGTTAAGAGGGATCAGTCCTGACATTTGAGTTGTTGCCCGCTGGCTGTCCATAGGTGTCTCATACACTCCGCCTCATCGTGCCATCTCATTACTCCTTAAGCGGCAACTCGAATCAACGTTCCATGTCCCGGTCGTTCTGCAGAAGCCTGGTGCGTTCCTTTCGGCTGTTGCCCTGCTGGCCGGTGGAACGCTGACAGCCTTCACTCACTTCCACTCTGCGTCTTCGACTGACTGATAGAGCCAAGGAATTTCAGGTGGTCGCTATACATCTGATCATGGCCGCGTTGTCGTCCACCATGACTGCTTTTTTGCTGGTTTTAGGAATTACCTATGCCACCGGCACTACGGATGTCGATGAGATACGAGGTCCCTTCGCCTGGCTCATCTTCTCCTCACTGGCATTCAACGGACTCCTGTACTGGATCGCGTTCCCTCGTCTCTATCTCGCTTGCGTCGAACTGACACCTCCATTGAGATGGTTCGAAAGTTCTGCATCTTGGAGTTAGATGTGGAGTGCGAAGCGTAGGCGCACGCTGTTACCCACGAAGCTGTACGTGGATCGGCTATCTGCCCTGAAGACTTCCAGCAGTACTCGTCCACTTGTCCGGGGTCGCGCTCTAACAACCAGTGGTAGGCGATCATTTCGCCCGCCAAACCGAGTGCGTTGCGCTCCTGACCGGCGGCATCTAACCTGTCGATCGTCGCTATGAGGTGGGGCCACAGGGTTGTTTGATCCAATGGCTTTGGCGGCTGCTGAGGAATCTCGGTGACGATTCTTTGGATGGACATTGCTTGACCAACCCAATCGCTGTTCGGCGCTACTGCCCCGTTGCAGTCTTCGCGCGAAGGTTCATGAGCCCGGCGATGGTCAGGCCGGCTGAAACCGCCAGTGCTGCTATCCAGAGGGTGAGGCCGGCGAGGTCGTGGACAGCCATTTGGGGGAGCCGTCGATCCGGGACCGCTACGACGCCGACGAACGCCCCGAGGAGCCCGAAGTAGCTGCCGGTCATGAAACGCTGATGGGCACGGATGTTGCCGCGGAGGACTGTCACTAGACCCATCGTGAGGGTGCAGAACGTCAGCACGGACAGGGCATGAAGCCAGTTGAACCCGCCGTCGATGGTCCGGATCCCGAAGGAGGTCAGGACCACAACGTACATGGCCGCCGCCCAGATGCGGCCCAAAGTCTTGTGCGCTGCGCTGCCCTTGTTGCGGCGAAGCAGGTTCACGGCACCGAAGATCAGGGCGTAGCCCGCTGCGATGGCATGCAGGGCGATGAGTAAAGTCCACGGCGAGGGCATAGGGGCAGCCTAGCGAAGTCGGAACGGACTATCGGACTGTGTCGTCGTGGACGGTCATAGATCCCGGGAGAAGCTGCGCGGCTCTTCGGAGACCACATCGCCGGCGGCCAGCAGTTGAAGTGCTTCCGCGGCCGGCGTCCCCGGATCCGCGGCGTACATGAGGATTCTGTGGCCGGATTCATCGGGCGGTGTGAGGACCTCGAAGTTCAGTTCCAGATCGCCCACCTCGGGGTGGTGCATGTGTTTCAACCCGGACATGCAGTTCTGCACGGGGTGCCGAGCCCACAATTTCGCGAACTCCTCACTCTTCAAAGTGAGCTCACCTACCAAAGAGGCGAGTTCGGGGTCATCCGAGGCCCGGCCGGCGATGAGCCGCAGTGATGACACTGCACGCGTGGCTTCCTCCAGCCACCGTGAGTAAAGTTCGCGGGTGTGCTGGTCAAGGAACAACAAATGAGTCATGTTTGGCCTTGTTGCAGCCGACATCGGTGCGTCGAAGTCCAAGTGCCCGGCAACCAGGCGATGGCCAAGCCGGTTCCAGGCAAGCACCTCGCTGCGGCGTCCCAGCACGATGGCGGGGGTGCTGGCCATTGACTGAATAAGGCGGAGCGTCCCTGTCCTGGCCTTGTCCGGCTTCGTCACGGTGCGGCGTTTGGCGGGGCGGGCGCGGGCAAGATTGAACAGGTGGGCCCGCTCGTCAGTGTTGAGATTCAGGGCCCGGGCAATCGCATCAATGATGGCATCAGAAGCGTTGTTACTGAGGCCCTGCTCCAGGCGGGTGTAGTAGGTATTGCTGACTCCCGCGAGCATTGCCAGTTCCTCGCGCCGGAGACCTGGTACGCGGCGGATGCCGTAATTCAAGAGGCCGACGTCTTCCGGCTGCAGCGAGGCCCTTCGGACTCGAAGGAACTCCCCAAGTTCACTCACCATAGTCATGTTCACCATTCTGCCGGTCCCCGGTGGCAGTGTCCTGTCCCTGTCAGGGGTAGGCAAGAGGGGGTGTGGTTGATCCGGGGGCATACCTGGACCGTTGGAGCTGTGAAGAAAGCCGCCCACGGGCGGATACAGCTCCAGCAAAGGATCTTCCATGACGACACAACCGGATGTCACCAAAGGCACCAGCCTTCCGTATGCCACCGACCATGAACCCCAGCCGGACTCGAAAAGGCAGATGACCGCCAAGCAACGGCTGGCACTCATTGTCCTGCTCACAGCGAGTTTTACCCTCGCTGTCGACTTCTCCATCCTCAACGTAGCCCTACCGGCCATCGGCACCGATGTTGGCTTCAGCATGGAGAACCTTCAGTGGATTGCGACGTCATTCGCACTCTGCGCTGCGGGCCTGACGCTGCTGTTTGGCCGTGTCGCCGATATTGCCGGGCGCCGCAAGATGTTCATCATCGGCATGGCCCTGCTCGGCGCGGCGTCACTTGCCGGCGGGTTGTCTGCCGAGCCGGCGTTGTTGCTTATCGCTCGCGTGGGCCAAGGCGTCGCTACGGCCATTGTCGTTCCCGCAGCCTTGTCCTTGTTGCTGGCATCGTTCCCGGAAGGCCCGCTGCGCGATAAGGCACTGGGCCTTAACGGCTCACTGATGGCCGCGGGCTTTACGACCGGCGCTATCCTCGGCGGGCTCCTGACAGACCTTCTGAGCTGGCGTTGGGCGTTCTTCATCAACGTGCCTGTTGCCATCGCAGTACTGGTCATCGCCCCCATCGTCCTCGCTGAGAGCAAACCCACCTCGAAGTTGAAGTTGGACGTTCCGGGCGCCGTCACCGTTACCCTCGGCCTTCTGGCCCTTGTCTTCGGTTTGACGAACGCCGCCGAGCACTCGTGGACCAACCCTCTTACTTTGGGCTCCCTCGCGGCAGCCGTTGTGCTCTTCGTTGCTTTCGTCGCCGTCGAACGCCGGGCAGCCTGGCCGCTGGTACCACTGGAGATTCTGAAGCGCTCCACTGTCGCTTGGGGCAACATCGCGGGCATCCTGGCCTTCGTCACTGAAACGTCCCTGGTGTTCTTGCTGACGCTTTACCTGCAGCAAGTTCTCGGCTACACACCGCTCGGTGCTGGCTTGGCCTTCGCAGTCCTTGGCCTCGGCACGGTACTCGGCGGCATCCTCGGACCCAATGTGATCAGCAGGATCGGCAACAAGAATGCCATCATCTACGGATTCATAGTCCAGGCCATTGCCACAGGCGTCCTCGTCCTGCTCAGCGCAGACCCCGCATCAATCGGTCTGCTGCTGCTCGCCACCTTCATCGGTGGCGCAGCCAACCTCGTTGTCATCGTCGGATTCATGGTCACGGCAACCTCCGGGCTGCCTGATGAAGAACAAGGTATGGCTACGGGACTGGCAACAATGAGCCAGCAGATCGGCATCACCATGGGCATCCCCATTATGGGTGCCATCTTCACAGCCCAAATCCTCAGCATCGGCAACGACGAGGCCCAAGCCGTCCTCAGCGGTGTCACCGCCGCCATCTGGGTCAACGCCGGCCTCTGCTTGCTCACCGCGGTGGTGGTGGGCCTCTTCCTGCGCAAGCCGGCGATCTCCGCCGAATAAGCCCTAAAGGCAGAAGCCCTGCACGACTTCGGGGAGGGGTTCTTCCAAGGACCCTCCTCCAGTCGTGGCAGCATTGGCGGTTACTACTGAACCTTGAACGACGCCAGCTGGCTCACTTTCCGACGAGCCGCAGCTATCACGGGGCGTACCGCCGCAACCCCTGCCCTCAGGAAGCCGGCAACCATGCTGATGGTGCCGCGGAATCGGCTGCTGCTGCGCCAATTCTGCGTCAATTCCCATGTGGTTCGGATGAAATGCACCCCGAGGACGACGATAAACAGGGAGATCACCAGGCCGGCAATCGAGGCAGCCACGATCATCACGCCAGTGATGTGCACCAGGAGGACGGCAGAGATCACAACTGTTTGAGCGTCAAGAAGTTCCATATTCATTTCTCGTTGTGCGGGACGATTTGTGCGGGTGGGGGTTCCGGCTTGCTGTAAACGCCGAAGGTTTGCCGGAAGTATTCAAAACCACGTCAATGTGGGTTTTAGGCTCGTCAAAGTGGATCAGGTATGGCTTGCCGTTGTTCCCCCAAGACCAGGCCTTTCATGACTCCAGTTTCGTCTAATCCTAAGAGGCGCAGCTGAAATACGCCCGTTCAAGTCAAAAACACCCGCCCCTGCTTGTGTTTGCCGAAAGTGACCGCTAAACCTCGATGAGGTCGTCGGTGTGGCCGTGGACCTTTTTTGGAAACCATTTCATGGCCTGATGAAAGCACGCGAGTCAACGAATCACGGGCAATTCAGCGTGCCTGTAAGGGGCGGGCTTGCCCATGCGTTGGTGGAGTTGGGCACCTTGTAGTAGCCGCGGATCTGGTACGTCCAGGTCCCGGTGAGGTTGCCAGAGCTTTGGACGCCGGAGTTGTACGACTTTCCCGCAGCCTTGCTGAGGTCGCCCGTGAACTGCACCACGCCGTCGGGGTCTATGACTTTCAGTTCGTGATAGTTGGCGTAGGTGACGGCGGTGAAACTGCTGACGCTGATCTTGGCCTGGGCGAACCAGAGGAATGAATCGCAGGACTTCGTCACGGCCACTGTATTGACGGCCGGGGCCGGGATCTTTGCCGCGCTGACGGCCAGGGCACCTGTTGCGGTGTCGTTGAACTTTGCGTGCGCCGGTGAAATCTGGACGCCCATCAGTAAGAATACGGCGGCCATGATGATGGCCGGTACTTGCCAGATGATGCCCTTGCCCTGCATGTGCTTAGCTGCCGTCCCCGTAGTGCGAATGTTCTGTTTCCATAGTGGCGAACGGGCCTCAGGAAACACCTCGGTGAACACTCAAGGTCCGCTCAAGACCGGAAAAATCCCCTGTGCCGGGTCAGCGATGTGTGCGCGGCCCGGATGAGGTCCGAACGCGAAGCCAGGCAACGGTCTGCCGTTTGCTGCAGGGCGGGCAGTGCATGGGCAGCGTCGTCGAAGTGGTTTTCCCGGATCATTGATTCGATGGCCCGGCATTGGTGCTCCGTTTCCATGGCTCCCACCATGGAGGAACTGATCTTCAGGCTGAGAACGGCAGTAGTGGTCTCCTTGGGATCGTGTTCGTCCACGGCATGGATGATCCGCTCGACGCGCTGCGGGAGCATTGCCAGGTACTTGGCGAGAAAACGCAGGGCCGGCTCGGGGCTTCCCAGCTCCTCGGCGAGAGATTGGAGCCTGCCCAGGTCCAATTCGCCGCCGGGATTACCCGAGGGCTTCATTGCCGGTACCGGCCTTTTCTTCCGGTGCTGTCTTGGTGGGGTTTTTGGTCCAGATGGAGGCGAGCATTCCGATGACCAGGATGCTGGGTGCGCCGTACATCAGGATGTTTATGGTGATGGGTTGGCGCAGGGTGCGGATGGCGTTGCCTACGCCGGGGATGGTGGCGACGTGTTTGTCCACGGTGGTTCCTTGGAGGGTGGCGATCCAGGGGTCGATGCCGTTGTTGGCGTCGCCTTTGGTTTGGACTGCTGTGCCGCCGTCGGCTGTGGGGGTGATTTCGGTGATGCGGTGGGTTTCCACGCGTTGGTCTTCGACCGGGATGTGGTAGGTGATGACGTCGCCTGTTTTGATGTCCGCGATGGGGGTTGGGACGGTGACGACGATGTCGCCGGGGTTGATTATGGGTGCCATGGAGCCGGTGAGCATGGTGGAGGTTTGGTAGCCCAGGACGCGGGGGCCGATGGCGAGGAACAGGAACACAAGGGCGGCGAGGACCAGCATGCCCGCACCGATTGCACGGGCTGTTTTACCGGCGACGCGACGGAACGTGCCGGCAGTGCGGGTGTTCGGTGTGGCCGCTGCGGCCTGCTGCACAGCGGCAGCTTCAGGGGCGGAAGGGACGACGGCGGTGGGTCGGGTTTCGCCTTTTGCCGCGGCGGAACGCCGGCCATGTACTGCGGGAGTGGTGATGGTGCTCAGCGCGCTCATGTCTGGCGTTCCTTTCGTGGGGCTTGACGTGATTTCAGTCTTCCGTGCCCTGCTCAAGGGAGTCTGCGGGAAGGCCTCAAGACTTGATCAGGAAATGGCCAGGAACCGGCCGGAAGGGCATACCGGCCGGCCCCTGGGGTCTATCGGGCAACCCCCACGGGGGCTGGTTGCTGCCGGGTGTTATTTGGTGGTTTCGGTGCGTTGGGTGCCGGTGAAGGAGAAGGCGAGGGTGGAGGTGGCGCCTTGGAAGGTGTTGTCTGCGGTGGCGGGCAGGGTGGTGGTGACTTTGAGGTTGTCGGTCTTGGCTGAGGTCAGGGAGGTCAGGTTGTTCAGGACCTTGTTCGCTGTGATGACCGGGCCGTTGGACAGGACGGTGGTTTTGGTTCCGGCGCAGGTGTAGGGCGCTGCGGTACCGGTCCAGGCTACGGAGCAGTTCTCGATGCTCAGTTGCAGGCCGTTGGTGGGGTCGGTGGTCAGCAGGGAGGCGGTGGCGCCGGCGGACGTGGTGAGGGTGACGTTGTTCAGGTCGGAGTTGCCGGTGTTGGCCAGGGTGACGAGTTTTTCGGCTTTGTCGCCGGGGAGCATGCCGGTGACCGGGACGTTGAGGGTGTTCGCGGCGCCGGTGCCCAGGGCGATGGTGACGGTGCCGGCGGTGACGGCCTGGGAGGCGGAGGTCGAGGACGTGAACGCACCGTAGGTGCCCATTCCGGCGACGGCGGCTGCGGTGCCGACCAGTGCGACGGAAGCGAGGATCTTGCCGGAGGTGGTCTTGAGGCTGATGGCCATGGGAATCAGTGTCCTTTCGATGGGCCACCGTGAGACCGGCCGGCCTGTTCTTTGGTGTCTGCCTGACTGGCTGACAAGAACTACTGTGCCGGGGCAGGATCAAGAACAAATCCTGCAAACCCGCAACACTTCCTCAGGAAAAACTCAAGACTCCCGCACCGCGCTGAGGGCCATTTCCAGGCTGTTCGAAATGCCTCAGCAATGGGTTGTTGTCAGAGTGACGATAAGTCTGCTACTTTGTTCTTGTCAGAGTGATAATAAAGAATGGAAGACGACAATGATGGCCCTGCTCGACTGGATGAACTCCGCAGCAATCCCCAACCTTTTCGGCAGCCCGGTGAGTTGGATCGAGGTAATCGGCTTCGTTACCGGTGCAGCCTGCGTCTATGGCGTAGCCCGGCAGAAGCTGTGGAACTGGCCCGTTGGCATCCTGAACAACCTGGCGTTCATCGTTTTGTTTCTCGGAGCAGGACTCTATGGGGAAACAGTACTTCAGGTGATCTTCGCGGTCGTTTCGGCCTACGGTTGGTTCAATTGGGTGCGCGGCAACTCCGACACCCACGTCAAGAATGACCTGCTGATCCGAGACGCTACGGGCAGGGAGGTCGTCCTGGGCGTCGGTATTGCGTTGGTCGGAACTGTAGCTGTGGCGTTGGTCCTTACCCACGGAACTGATTCCCAGGTGCCATGGCCGGACGCTTTCGTGCTGACCGCCTCGCTCATAGCAACCTATGGGCAGGCCAAAAAGATCTTCCAGCACTGGTACGTCTGGATTCTCATCGATGTGGTCTCTGTTCCGCTCTACTTCAGCCGCGGCCTGACATTGACTGCCATCCTCTACATCGGGTTCCTGGCCCTTTGCATTTACGGACTCATCGATTGGAAACGTGCCCGCCGTGCTGAAACTCCGGCCCTTTCCGAAGCCATCAAGACAGGAGCATGAGATGTACAAGCAGGCCATGGTTATCGGCAAGTTCTACCCGCCCCACGCGGGCCACCACCACCTGATCACCACCGCTGCAGCGCAAGCCGAAAGGGTCGCCGTCCTGGTCCTTGGCAACCGATTCGAGTCCATCAGCGTTGAGGATCGACGCGCATGGCTCGCCGAGGAATTTCAGGAGGTCAAAGGTGTGGAGATCATCGGGATGCCCAACGACTGCCCGGATGATTACCACTCGGACGAAATTTGGAAAGCCCAGGCCGAGCTGATGCGTCTGGCCCTGAAGTCCCACGGCATATCCTCAGTGGACGCACTGTTCAGCTCAGAAGAATACGGTGCCCGGCTGGCTGGGATTTTTGACGCGGAGCACGTCTTGGTAGACCTCTCCCGGAGCGCCTACCCGGTCAGCGGCACCCTGTGCCGTGAGGATCTTGGGGCCGCCTGGTCCTGGATCATCCCTCCCGCCCGTCAGGACATGGCAACGCGGATCATTGTGGTTGGTGCCGAATCCACGGGGACCACCACGCTGGCAAAGGCACTTACCGGGCATTACCGCCAGCAATTCCCCCGGCTCTTGGACGTCCCCGAATTCGGCCGTGAATACACGTACCTGAAGTTTGATGAGCTCCGTGCCCGGACGCCTGGTGCCGGACTCCAGGACATGGTGTGGACAGCCCAGGACTTCGGTGTGGTTGGTGCCCGGCAGACCGTCTTGGAGAATGCGGCAGCCGACGCCTGTCCTTTGGTGATTGCAGATACCGATGCCCTGGCCACCACGCTCTGGGAGCGGTTCTACCTGGGCGAAGGCAGCTTCGGTTCCTACCACGCTGCTGACGTTCTGCCCCGTCGGGACCTCTACCTGATCACCGATCACGAGGGCGTGGAGTTCGAAGACGATGGATGGCGTGAAGGCGAACACCGACGCGCAGAAATGACTGAGTGGTTTAAGGAAACCCTGACTGAGGAGGGACACTCATGGATCCTGGTCACCGGCGACCACGATCGGCGCATGAAGACCGCCGTCGAAATCATTGACCTGGTCCTTGCCCAGCGGAGCAGTCTTGCTTCCCCGCCGTGGGCTGCCAGGACCGTTCTGGAAGGTGCAGCAGCGTGACCTCCCAAGCCAAGTCCGCCAGGAACTTCCTGGAAAACTACAACCCCGGCGACTATCCCTCCATAGCCCTGACCGTGGACCTGGTGGTGTTTGCAGTCACGGACGGCGTGCTGAAGGTGGCCTTGGTCCGCAGGGGCGAACACCCTTTCAAGGACGCACTGGCCCTCCCGGGAGGCTTTGTTGGCCCGGAGGAGTCAGCCGGCCAGGCAGCCGGGCGTGAACTCGCTGAAGAGACCGGGCTGGACCTGGGAAGACTGGCGGTTCACGTCGAGCAGTTGGCCACCTACACTAACCCGGATCGGGATCCGCGGATGCGGGTTGTCTCGGTAGCCCACGTTGCCCTTCTGGCATCCGACGGGATTTCGCTGCCAAAGATCGCCGCCGGATCCGATGCTGCCTCCAGCGGCTGGTGCGGGGTCCATGACATTCTGCGCAGCAAAGAGTTGGCCTTCGATCACGCCACGATCCTGGCCGACGGGCTGGAGCGACTGGCCGGGAAAATGGAATACACCACCGTTGCCGCCCGCCTTCTGCCTGAAGAATTCACCATGACGCAGCTTCGCACCGTTTACGACGCCGTGTGGGAAACGACCCTGCCCGCCGGGAACTTCACCCGAAAAATGATGCCGCAACTCAATGACACCGGCCGGAAAAGCCGGGGAGCCGCCGGCGGTGCTCCCGCTGCGCTGTTCACCGCAACTGACCGCCATATCCATCCGCCACTCTCCAAGCCGCAAGCCCCGGGCTCCCCGGCAGCGGTTGCCTCCTGAAACCGCGGGCTTAGGCTGTATCTGTGAACCAGCCGTCATCTGCGAATCAACCACTGCCGTCCTCGAATAAACCACTGCCGTCCTCGAATAGACCACTGGATGAGGGCCCCTTCTTTCACGGAACAAAGGCCGATCTTCGCGAAGGCGATCTCCTGAGTGCGGGTTTCCGGTCCAACTATCGTCCTGAGGTGGTCATGAACCACATCTATTTCACGGCACTTCGGGACGGCGCCGGTCTGGCCGCGGAACTGGCCGCCGGCGACGGCGAGCCACGCGTTTACGCCGTGGAGCCGACAGGGGACTTCGAGAACGACCCCAACGTGACTGACAAGAAGTTCCCCGGCAATCCCACCCGCTCATACCGCAGCAGCGCCCCGCTCAGGGTCATTGGTGAAGTCACCGACTGGACACGGCTGACGCCAGGGGAACTGCAGGCGTGGAAGGAACGGTTGGCCGCACTCCAAGCGGATGAACGCGGCGAAATCATCAACTGAGCCGGGCTGCCTACTTGGCGTTTGCCTTGCCCCGCCTGACCCGGCGGACAACCAGCCACGCTATGAAGCCGGCAATCCCGGCGTAGACGGCGTAGTTGAGGAAGCGCGAGTACTGGTCCACCAAGTGGTATTGCTTGCCCAGCAACGCGCCCAATCCAATGAGCAGCCCGTTCCATACTCCGGTTCCGGCGATGGTGAAGATGCTGAAGGTCACCAGGTTCATGCGTTCGGCGCCGGCCGGGAGGGAGATGAGGCTGCGCACCCCGGGCAACAGCCTTCCGAAGAAGATGGCGGACTTGCCGTGGCGCTCGAACCAACCGGCTGCCCTCTCGAAATCTTCCCGGTCAACCAGTGGAAGCTTCGACAGCAAGTGGATGGACCGCTTCATCCCCACTTTGTAGCCCAGCCAATACAACAGCAGAGCCCCTGCGTAAGCGCCAAGGGTGCTGGTGAGGAACACCAACAGCAGGTTGATGCTGCCTTGCTGGGTGAGGAAGCCGGCCAAAGGGAGGATGACTTCGCTGGGAATCGGGGGAAACACCGTCTCAAGAAACGTCAGCAAGCCCACTCCCCATTCGCCGAGGGCCTCGATGACCTTGGCGGCAACGCCCACTATTCCGGTCAGCTGATCAGCGGAACCACCCGTTTCCAAAGAGCCGAACAAAGCGATGTCCTTCCATGAGCTGACAGTTCCACAAGGGAAGCCCAGTGATGGGGGACCACTGGGCTTCCACCCACAACGCTATTCCTCCACGCGGCTGCGGGCAATGCGCAGGGGGTACGACTTCGATCCTTCGTGGATCAAGCGCGCCGTTGTGCGGGTGAATGCACGGCTACGGACGCACGCTCAACCGGCGGGCAGGCGATCTTTACGGCTGATTCAAGTGGAGCCGCATCCAGGCCCAGGAGCATGCGTACGCCGGCTGCGCCCAGTTCGTAATGAGGCAGGGACACTGTGGAGAGCGGCGGACGCAGGTGGGCAGCAATGACTTCCTGGTTATCGAAACCCACCACGGCCATGTCCTCCGGAATGGACAGCCCGTTTTCCCGCAGGCCATCGTAAAGTCCCATAGCCATGCGGTCGTTATAGCAATACACCGCGCTCACCCCGAGGGTGAGCAGCCTTTCCGTGGCGCCGTAGCCGCCCTCCTGATCCGGGTAGGCTTCAAACACCAACGCCGGATCAAAGCCAATTCCGGCGGCACTGAGCGCGTCCTTGTACCCCTGGAGCCGGCCATCCCTGGCAGGTGAGGGGGTAGTGGCGTTGATGAACGCGATACGACGGTGGCCACCGCGGAGCAGGATCCCGGCGGCCGATTGGCCGCCCTGTGTCTCGTCCGGGACCACGGCGCGGGCCGTTCCGGATTCCGGGGAAAAACAGTTGACCAGGACGAAGTCAGATTCCCGAAGCGTTGCCGGAATCTCCGTAGGACGGTGGAACCACGTGGAGTACAGGATGCCGCGTACTTTGTATTCGAGCATCATTGCTATTGCGTCTTTTTCAAGCTCCTGGTTGCCTTCAGTGTTCGCGATCAGGAGGGCGTAGCCATGTTTCCAGGCTTCGTCCTGGGCGCCGTGGATGATTTGGCCGGCGAACGGCGTAGTAGCTACGCCGTCGGCGACCAGTCCAATGAACTTGGACGTGCCGCTCACCAGTGTTTTGGCCATGGCATTGGGACGGTAACCCAACTGGGTGATCGCCTCGGTGACGCGTTGGCGCGTTTCGTCGGCGATCCGGGCGTTCTTCTTCTTGTTGATCACCAAGGACACCGTGGCAGTGGATACTCCGGCCAGTTCAGCCACTTCCCGGAGGGTCACCGGATGGGCACGGCCTGTTCTGGCAGGCATTGCGGGGGTGGCCGCGCTGCCCGACTCTCTCTCCTGCGAAATCATCTGTCCTCCATCAGGAGTATAACCGTCGGCCATTGAGGTCATCCCTTGTTCGCTCCGCTCTCAAGGCCTTGGATCATGGCCTTGTTGAGGACCAGGAAGACCAGCAGCAGAGGCGTGATGGTCACGCAGACAGCAGCGAAGGTGGCCGTCCAGTCGACCTTGCCCATGGCGCCGATGTAGTTCTGCAGGCCCAGGGGGATGGTTTTGAGTTCTTCGGAGAGCACAAAGGTATTTGCGAAGATGAAGTCGTTCCAGATGAAGATGCTGTTGACCAGCACTACCGTGACCACGGTGTTGAGCGACAGCGGCAGGGTGATCAGCCCGAAGATCCGGTAAGGTCCGGCACCATCGAGGGATGCTGCCTCATAGGTTTCGCGGGGAATGTACTCGAAGAAGGACGAGAAGAGGTAGATGGACATCGGCAGGGCGAAGCCGGCCAGCGGAATAATCATCGACTGGTAGGTGTCCAACAGGTTCACCGCGGAATAGTCGATGAACAGCGGGACCAGCGCGATCTGGACGGGAACAATGATGCCGACCAGGAACAAGCCCCGGACGAACTTGCTGAGGCGGAAGCCAAGGACCTGGATGGCGTAGGCGGCCATCATGCCGAACAGGACAATCAACACGTTGGCACCCATGGTGACGATGAAACTGTTCAGGATATTCCGTCCGAGGTCACCGGTTTCGAAAGCCCGGGCGTAGTTCTCCCAGGTCAGTGAGCTGGGAAGCGCGAAAGGATCTCCGGTGGCAAAGTCGTGTTCAGTCCGGAGGCTGGTCAAGAACAGCCAGGCAAGCGGATAGACCTGGACGATCACGATGAGCATGATCAGGACCCTCGAGAGTGTCCGGTAAAGGCTTGGCTTCCGCCGCCGCTTCTGAGGGACGGCAGCAGGACGTGCACGGGTGGGCCGGGCCGGGGCTGTCTGGGTGATCATTAATCTGCCTTCCGCTTGAGCATGAACAAGATGAGGCCGACGGCGACGAGGCACTCGATCACGATGAAGACGGAGATGGTGCTTGCGTAGCCGAAATCCGTGCTGGTGAAGGCTGTCTTGTACATGTAGGTGGTGAGGAGCTCGGACGACTGCCCGGGGCCGCCGTTGGTCATGAGGTACGGGATGTCGAAGCCCCGCAGGCCGTATGTGGTGGCCATGATGGTGGTGGTAATCCAGACGGGCCGAATGTAGGGGAAGCGGATCTTGGTGAACAGGGTCCACTTCGATGCGCCATCCAGGACCGCAGCTTCTTCGAGCTCCTTGGGCACGGCGATCAACGCCGCGTAGATGATGAGCATGTAGAGCCCGGTGAAGCGCCATCCTTCAGGGGCGGAGACTGCGGCCAGGACGGTGTTGACGTCGGACAACCAGGCCCGCTCCAAGGAACCCAGTCCCACCCAGTGCAGGAGCTGATTCAGCAGGCCGACGGGATCAATGGAGTAGATGCGGACAAAGAGGAACGCAATGGCGACCGTGGAGATCACAGCGGGCAGCAAATACAGGGTCTTGATCAGTTCACGTCCCCTGCTCAGGGATGTGAGCAGGCTGGCGACAACCAGGGCGCCGCCCAGTTGCAGGACCAGGCAGATGGCCAGGTAAAGCAGGGCATTGAAGAAGGAACGCCAGAAGACGTCATCTGCGGTGAGCATTCGGACGTAGTTGGCCAGCCCGACGAACTCCATGTCACTGATGCCATTCCAGGAGAAGAAGCTCAGGACCAGGGACTGAAGTATGGGAAAGAGGACTGCTGCGCAATAGAGCAGCAGGGGCGGGAGCAGGAAAACCAGTACTGAGGTCCTTGACCTGTTGGGAAGCATGGTGGGCCTTTCGGGCGGGGGCACTACAGGCCCCCGCCGTTTCGGTTTACTTGAAGAACTTGGGCGCGTTCTGCTTGATGGCGTCGTCCATGGTCTTGGTGAATTGTTCGGGCGTGACGTTGCCCTGGACCAGGAGGACCAGCTCTTGCTGCAAGCGGCCATTGGTGGTGGGGTCCAGCTGGGTGTCCCACGGCATGGCCTGCTTTTCGCCGAGGGTATTGGCCGTTTCGAGGGCCTTTTTGTACAGCGGCGTGGCGTTCGCGGGGACGGTGGTTTCCACGGTGGTGGTGGGGGAGAGCGCCCCGGTGGCAGCGTATTCAGCCGGGTACTTCTGCAACGCGAACTTCAGGAAGTCGCTGACCAGGGGATCGTACGTCTTTGAGTTCACTGCCATGCCGATGCCGGACGGGGAAACGAACTCGTTGGCCGCCGTCACGGAACCCGATGTTGTGGGAAGGGTGAAGAAGTCGATGTCGTCCCGGACGTCAGGGTTGAGTTTGTCTGTGGCGAGGCTGGGCAGTTCCCACGTGCCGATGTTGTACATCGCGGCTTGGCCGGAGGTGAACTGGTTCTGCGCGTCCGAGTAGCCCTGCGCGGAGAAGCCCTTTTGGAAGCACTCGGCCTTGCCGAGTTCGGACATCCATTGAACGGTCTTTTGGCCCGCAGGATCGCTGAACGCAGCTTCACCCTTCTTCAGTTTTTGGACAAAGTCGGGGCCGGCAGCCCGGAAGGGCTGGTACGCCACATAGCGTTCCAGCGGCCACTGGTCCTGCCCGTCGATGGCGATCGGAGTAATTCCGGCACTGCGCAGGGCGGTGCACATCGCTGGGATGTCGTCCAAGGACTGAGGAACGGCTACGCCGGCCTTTTGGAGCAGGGCTTTGTTGTACCAGATGAATTCGAGCTCGAACTGGAACGGGATCATGTAAAGGGACCCGTCATCGAACCGCTGGTAGTCCAGGGCCCCGGGCCGGTAGTCGTCATAGAGGTCCAGCGACTTCAGCAGCTTGTCGGCCTCCACCATCTTGCCCTGCTTGGCCAGCTGCTGGGCGAACGGAGTGGCATCGGTGTCAAACAGCTCGGGGAGCTTGTTGGCCGCTGCCAGGGTTTCGAGCTTCTGGATGTAGGAGGGGCGGTCCGGGGTGGTGATGAGGTTCAGTGCAAACCCCGGGTGGTCCTTGGCGTAGTCGTCGGCGAGCTTCTTCATGATGTTGATGACGGCGCCGTCGGCAGGCCTGGACAGGAGCCACGAGATTTCGCGGGGTTTGATCTCACCGGTGGGGCTGACATTGGCGGGGTCTGTAGCAGCTCCTCCGCCGCCGCAGGCTGTCAACGCCAGGGCAGCGACGGCTGCGACGGCGGCAGCACGGAGTAGTTTCTTCATTACGGCAATCTCCCTTGATTGGAACAGAGGTTGGGGTGGGTGCGGGATATTCAGTTGTCGGTACGTTGGCGTATTTCAAGTTCGGTGACAGCGACGGATCCTTCGCCGACGAAGACGCCGATCCGCCCGGTAGTGAGGTCGTAGATCCTCGCGCTGAGCGCCACTTGGCGGTCGACGACGGCGACGCAAGTGTCGCCGTCGACGATGACCTCAAGCGTGTGTACGCCGGGGGCGAGGTCGCAGGGTCGCTCAAGTTCGACGTCGAACGGGACATCGCCTGAGACGTGCCACTGTGCATCACCGGTGACCGCGCGCGGCCAGCGGTCGAAGACGAGCCGGCCCCGCTTGGGTTCCAAGCGGAGGACGTAGGAGTGGTCGCCGTCGTGGCTTGAGCGGAGCAGCAACCCGCACTCGGTGGTGTTCGGAGCGATGTCCAGCACCACCTTGGCGTAAAACTGTTCCGGCATCTCCTCGTCGGACACCATCGACGTGTACCCATCCGGCACATCGAACCGGGTGGGCACGGCACTTGTCAGGGAGACGGGGACGTCATCCCAGAAGCTCTCCACCAGTTCATCCGCGAAGCAGAATCCCAAGGTTCCGTCCGGGTTTTGGCGGGCTTCGAGCACAGACATGGTGCCGGCCCACTGCCATGGCCCATTGTCGGTGTTGCCTTCCTTGGTGGCGATCCAGCCAAAGAAGAAACGGCGGCCGTCGCGCTCAGCGGACTTTGAGGCGTAAAAGGCGCGGCCGTCGACGCTGTCCAAAGATGGCACAGTCCACGGGCCGTCGGGACTCTTGGCCATGCGGTAGCGGGTGGTGAACGATTCCGAGAACTCGGAGTACACCATGTACCACCAGTCACCCCAAGCGAAGACATCCGGGCATTCATGGGTGATGTACCGGCGTGGGGCCCAAAACGGGTCGGTGTGTTGCCAGGTCATCAGGTCAGTGGATACGCACTGGGCGATCACGCCGCGGCGGCGCTCCGGACCGGTGGAGTGCCTGGCTGCCAACAACATCCTCCACTGCTTCCTGGTGTCATCCCAGAACACGAAGGGATCCCGCCAGTCACCGGACTCGTAGCCGTCCGGAGCGCCGAATGTCAGTTCCGGGTGCTTTTGCCAAGTGCGCATGCCATCGGTGCTGGTGGCGTGCATGACCAACTGGAGCGGTACGCCGTCGGCCCCGCGGTTCCGGGGGTTTTGGCCGGTGTAGAAGAGGTGGTGGACGCCGGACCCGTCCGCAACGACGCTGCCGGTGTAGGCGTTGAAGTCCCGGTCGGTTTCGCTGCCGTGGTGCAGGGAGACACCATGGTTTTCAAACTGTGTGAGGTCTTTTGTGGTGACCAGGTTCCAGGATGTTCCCGGTTTCGGGTCCGAGCGGTCTTCGTGAAGGTAGAAGAGCCAGAACTCTCCGTCCTTCTCGTAGGGGATAAGGTCCCCAACCCATCCGTCGGCGGGTTGGAAGAAGACTGGGCGTTTCATCTGCGCTGATGTCCATTCTGCTAAAGCGTTTGATCACTCGTAAGCTAGCCGGAAATTCAGCAGCGATCAAGCGTTTTAGCAATTATTTATTTTGTCTGAACTTATGGTGCTAAAACGCTTGACCGGAAAACTGTCCGCCGCTAATGTCCTGCGTAGCCGATGACTCACCGGACCGCTCGATGCCGAGCCGTCCGGACCCGGCAATGAGTACCAATACAGCTCTCCACCTGACGTGCAGTACCAGGCTGCCCGGGACCTTTCCCGACGGTCTCACACACCCATCACCATGACGTTTGGCGTGTCGTCGCGCCCGCCGAACACTGAGAGGAAACGAATCGATGACGTATGACATCTCTCGCCGCACTGCCCTGCAAGGTGCAGGGGTTGGTGCCTTGGCACTTTTCATGAGCAATGCCATTCCCGTGGCCGCCCACGCCCAGACATCCCTCCGGGCGATCTACCACATGACCCCGCCCTCCGGCTGGCTATGTGATCCGCAGCGACCCGTACATACAAACGGCGCCTACCAGCTCTACTACCTCCACTCCGGCCAGAACAACGGACCGGGCGGATGGGACCACGCGACCACCGGCGACGGAGTGTCCTACACCCACCATGGAGTGGTGATGCCACTGCAGCCGGACTTCCCCGTGTGGTCGGGATCGGCAGTAGTGGACACCGCCAACACCGCCGGCTTCGGCGCCGGCGCAGTCATCGCGCTCGCCACCCAACCCACGGACGGAGTCCGGAAATTCCAGGAACAGTACCTTTACTGGTCCACGGATGGAGGCTACTCCTTCACCGCATTGCCTGACGCGGTCATTGTGAACACTGATGGACGGACGGCCACCACCCCCGCCGAGGTGGAGAACGCAGAATGGTTCCGCGACCCGAAAATTCACTGGGACGCGACGCGCAACGAGTGGGTCTGTGTCATCGGCAGGGCCCGCTACGCTGCCTTCTACACCTCTCCCAACCTGCGGGATTGGCAATGGAAGTCCAACTTCGACTACCCCAACCACGCCCTCGGCGGTATCGAATGCCCGGATCTGTTCGAAATGACCGCAGGAGACGGAACCCGGCACTGGGTGTTCGGGGCGAGCATGGACGCCTACAGCATCGGCCTGCCCATGACCTTTGCCTATTGGACAGGTTCATGGAACGGCACAGCATTCATCGCCGACAACCTCACACCACAGTGGCTTGACTGGGGATGGGACTGGTACGCCGCCGTGACTTGGCCGGCCGCCGAAGCACCTGAGACCAAGCGGCTTGCCACCGCGTGGATGAACAACTGGAAATATGCCGCCCGCAACGTGCCCACGGACGCGTCCGACGGCTACAACGGGCAAAATTCCATCACGCGCGAGCTCAGGCTCGAGCGCCAATCGGGCGGCTGGTATACCTTGCTCAGCACGCCCGTTCCGGCGCTTTCGAACTATGCCACCTCCAGCACCACCCTTCCGGACCGCACAGTCAACGGCAGTTTCGTACTTCCGTGGAGCGGCCGGGCGTATGAACTGGAACTCGATATTTCATGGGACACGGCAGCGAACGTGGGAGTCTCGGTGGGCCGCTCGTCCGATGGCAGCCGCCATACGAACATCGGCAAATACGGTGACGAGTTGTACGTCGATCGCGCATCCTCGGAGCAAAGCGGTTATGCGCTGGCACCCTACACCCGCGCCGCCGCGCCCATCGATGCGAACGCCAGATCCGTCCACCTGCGCATCTTTGTAGACACCCAAAGTGTTGAGGTGTTCGTAAATTCCGGGCACACGGTGGTTTCGCAGCAGGTGCACTTCGCGGCCGGGGACACGGGGATCTCCCTCTATGCGGACGGCGGTCCGGCCAAATTCACCGGCATCACCATCCACGAGTTCGGGAACCCCATCTAAGCCTGCGTCCCACGGCTGGAAAGAACGACGGCGACGCTGCAGCAGGCGGGTGCGTCGCCGTCGTTCTTCCGGGTCCGTTGGGCAGTTCGCATGTGACAAGCACCCGGGTGACCCACCTGATCCACCCTGTACAACGACAGGTCGCAGCCAACAAGGCGTTATCCACAGCCGACCAGGCAACGCACGACGCCGGGTCCCCGGCTCCGATAGGCTGGTCACCTCGGCTGATGCAAGTGGCCGCAGGAAACTCTATGCGGAGCCACCCTACGAATGTCTGATGACCTTGCCCTGAGCGCCCTCGCGGCGTCCGATTTCTCCCTCCCCGAATTGCGCGACGGCCAACTGGCTGGGATGAGCGCCCTCGTCCAAGGCCGCGATGTCCTCGCGGTCATGCCCACCGGTTACGGAAAGTCCGCTACCTATCAGGTCGCTGCCCGGTACCTTCACCACCAAACGGGACGGCCCGCCGTCGTGGTTTCTCCGCTTATTGCTTTGCAGGAAGACCAGTTGGACGGGCTCACCGAGGACCTTGGCCCCGGCGCCGCCGTGGCCATCAACTCCTCCCGCAGCGATTCGGAAGTGGAGGCGGCTTGGGCGGCGGCTGAATCCGGCCAGGCCACCTTCTTGTTCCTTGCCCCGGAGCAACTGGCCAAGCAGGTCACCGTGGACCGGATCGCGGCGCTGAACATCACCATGTTCGTGGTGGACGAGGCGCACTGTGTCTCCTCCTGGGGCCATGATTTCCGGCCCGACTACCTGGAACTGGGTACCGTCCGCGAACAGTTGGGCAACCCGCCGGTAGTGGCGCTGACTGCTACCGCCTCACCGCCGGTGCGCAACGAAATTCTGGAGCGGCTGGGCATGAAGGACCCGTTGGTCCTGATCCGCGGCTTTGACCGCCCCAATATCAGCCTCGATGTGGTCCGGCACCAGGAGGACAAGGGCAAGCGCAAAGCCGTGGTGGAGCAGGTTGCCGCCCTCGCCAAGGCCGGGGGAGTGGGCTTGCTGTACGTGGCAACCCGCAAGGACAGCGGGAAGTACGCGGCCAAGCTGGCAGAGGAAGGCCTGCGGGCCGACGCCTACCACGCGGGCCGGTCCGACACTGACCGCGAGAAGGTCCATGAGTCATTCCTGGATGACCAACTGGACGTTGTTGTTGCCACAACTGCCTTTGGCATGGGGATCGACAAGCCAAACGTCCGGTTCGTGGTCCACGCAGACATTCCGGATTCCCTGGATTCGTACTACCAGGAGATCGGCCGGGCCGGGCGTGACGGCGAGCCTGCCCAGGCGGTCCTGCATTATCGTGCCGAAGACCTGGGGCTTCGCAAGTTCTTCACTACACACTCCCCGGATCCTGAGGCGCTCACCGCGGTGCTCAAAGTCATCAGGAATGCAGGCGCACCGGCTCCGAAAACCGCCTTGGTTGAGCTCACGGGCTTTCCAGGGCGCCGGATCACTGCACTGGTGAACCAGTTGGAAGATGCCGGCGCCGTCACCACGGGGAAGCGCGGTGTCCGCCTTGCTTCCAAGGCCAAACTTTCCGCGCTGGTGCGCCGTGCTGTAGAACGTGCAGAGGCCCGGCAACGGGTGGAACAATCCCGGCTCACCATGATGCGGGGCTACGCGGAGACCGACGGCTGCCGCCGGCAATTCCTTCTGGGCTACTTTGGCGAGGACATGCCCGAGCCCTGCGGCAACTGCGATGCCTGCAAGGATTCCGCGGACAGGGTGAATCTCCAGGACGCAGCGGATGACACCGCGGCACCTGAACTGTTTCCGCTCCAATCCACTGTGGTCCATAAGGAATGGGGCCAAGGCCTGGTGATGCGGCACGAGGACGACGTCATGACTGTGCTCTTCGAGCAGGAGGGGTACAAGACCCTGTCCCGATCCGCCGTCGTCGAACATGAGCTGTTGAAGCCGGCCTAGATACCAGGGCGCCTCAGGTGTTCAGCTCCAGCATCAATGCCGGGAGCTCATCGGCGAGCTCGCGGGCCAGGAAGCCCAGCGGACCGAGCTTGCTCGCCAAACGATCAGCTGCGGCGGCGTGAAGGTGGGTGCCCCAGCACGCTGCCTGCACGCCGCTTGTGCCCCTGGCCCGAAGCCCGGCGATGGTGCCGGCCAAAACGTCCCCGCTGCCGGAAGTTCCCAGTCCGCCGTAACCTGTGGTGATCTTCCACAGTCCCGGTTCCTGCGAACTTCCGGATGAGGGTCCGGCGATGAAGCCCTGGCAACTGACCACTGCGCCGAAGCGCTGGGCGATGGCCACCAGATCCCTCTCCAGGTCCTCAACGTCCCGTCCCAGCAGGATTCCCGCTTCCGTCGGGTTGGGAGTCAGGAGCAGCCGGCCACGCCATGGGCCAAGCCGGTCTTCGATCCGGGCCAGCCCGCCCAAGGCATAAGCATCAAGCACGACGGCGGGCCCTCCTTGCGGGCCGTCGCCACCCTCGCCTTCCTCCCGCGCCAGAAGGGCGTCCAGGAGATGCTCGGCAAGGTCCCGGTCGTCCAGTCCCGGACCGATCAAGACGGCGTCGGCCTTCTCCAGATAAGCTGCCACCCGGTCCAGCCCTTCGCCGGTGACAGAGCCGTCGGCGTTCTCCGGCAGGCCCACAGACCCACATTCGGGCAGGGCCACGGCCACCTGCGGCGCCACGGACCCTGCCACAGCCAGCGTGATCTTTCCAGCACCCGCACGGAGCGCCGAAATGCCGGCCAACAGGGCTGCGCCCGGGGTGGCCCGCGCGCCACCAATGACCAGCACCGCTCCGCGCGAATACTTGTCTTCGCCGGGAGCGGGCAAGGGCCAGTCCCGCAGCAGGGAGGGGGTCACCAGAGTGGGGTTGCCGGGCTCACTGGGGGTGGACACTGGCATCTCCGGCATGTTCGGTCACTGCCACACCCTGCTCTTTCAGATGGTCAGCTACGTTGAAGCTCTCCAGTTGCCAAGGGCCGGCACCCGTGGGACGGACGTACCGGGTGATGGAGGCATTCAGCACCGATGTGGTGGCTGCCAGGTCCAGGATCTCGTCCTCGGACATTCCTTCCAGGACATAACGGACAAGGAGGATGACGGCGTCATGGCAGACCAACATCACCCTGTGGCCGTTTCCCAGTGTGTTGAGCTCGTCCAGGACCGAGCGGAGCCGGAGGGCGACATCGGCCCAGGACTCACCACCCGGCGGCCGGTAGTACAACTTGCCGAGCCAGAGCCGCCGTTCGGCCTCGTCCGGGTAGCGTGCCTCAACGCCTAGTCGCGTCAACCTGTCCAGAATCCCCAGCTCCCGGTCACGCAGGCGTTCATCGATGAGGACCTTTACCGGCCAGCCTGCCGCCTCCACGGCGATCTCGGCCGTCTGACGGGCCCGGGCATAGGGTGAGGACACCACAGCATCGGGCCGGAACTCCTCAGCCATCCTTGCCAGCGCCGTCCCCAATGCCTTCGCCTGCTCCTGGCCCGTAGCGGAGAGGTTCACGTCAGGGTCCCTGGCCGGCACCTGGATAACCTCGGCCCCGGCCAGGCGCGCCTCCGTCGCGGCCACGTTGCCTTCACTCTCGCCGTGCCGGATCAGCAGCAATTCCACGGCACCAGCCTCCTGCACTGCGTCCGTCAGCCCGTCCTCAACCACAAAGATCACCCCTCCGCGTGCGTTGCCGAATGCAGAACACTACCCACTGCGTACCCGCCAAGGCCGGATGGTAAACGGGGGATTGGGAACCCCTTTTGTCCGGACTTGGAGTGAAGTAAGTTGCTCGCATGGAGGACTCATACCCAGTGGTCATTGTCGGTGCCGGATTTGCAGGCGTAGCAGCAGCCAAGGAGCTGGGGGGCAAAGGCATCCGCGTCCTGCTCATCGACTCAAACAACTATCACCAGTTCCAGCCCCTGCTTTATCAGGTTGCGACGTCCCAGATAGGTGTCTCAGCCATTGCCCGCCCCCTGCGCTCGGTTTTCCGTCGCTACAAGACCGTCAAGGTCCTCACCGCGAAAGTGGAGTCAGTCAGCGCGGCTGAACGGACGGTCACCACCACCGATGGCCGCACGGTGCACGGAGAAATCCTGGTGATCGCCGTAGGGGCGGTCCCTAACTTCTTCAACACTCCGGGTGCGGCGGAACTGGCATTCCCCCTCTATTCGGTCACTGATGCCACCAGGCTTGGCACGGGCCTCACCCGTCTGCTGGACCAGGCCGACAGAAACCCGGACGGTTCCGTTGACGTTGTGGTGGTGGGAGGCGGCCCTACCGGCGTGGAAACCGCGGGAGCGATGGCAGAGAACGTCAAATACGTTGTGAGCAAGTATTTCTCGCCGGAGCTTGCCGCGCGGTGCAGGGTGCATCTGGTGGATATGGTCCCCAGCGTCCTGAACATGTTCTCCGCCAAGTCCCAGAAGTATGCCACGGAGCATTTGAAGAAAGTGGGGGTCCAACTGCACATGGGGGTGGGCGTCACCGAGGTCCGTCCCGACGGGGTGGCCTTGGCAGATGGAACTTCGGTACCGGGACAAATCGTGGTGTGGGCAGGAGGGCTGAAAGCCGGCGGCCTGATTGATGGTTCCGGACTGGCCCAGGGGAGAGGGGGCCGGGTTGACGTTCATCCTGACCTGACCGCTCCGGGCGTGGACGGTGTCTACGTCATTGGAGACGCAGCGAACATCACGGATTCAACGGGGGCAAAGCTGCCGCAGCTGGGTTCGGTGGCTCAACAGGCTGGAAAATGGGCCGGCAAAAACATCCTCGCGGACCTGGACGGGGGCAGCCGGGCACCATTCCGTTATGTGGACAAAGGCTACATGGCCATGGTCGGGCGTGGCGCGGCAGTGGCGGAGCTGGGCCGCAAGCGAGTCCAGTTGCAAGGCGTCCTTGCCTTCCTGTCCTGGCTGCTGGTGCATCTGGCCCTGCTTTCGGGGCTGCAACAAAAGGTCCGTGCCTTGTTCTCCTGGCTCAATGGCTATCTTCTCCATAGTCCTGCCCAAGTGGTGGTCAGCGGGCCTGTCGAGAAGGAATCACCGGACCAGGATCCAAGCTAAGTACGGGATCTCAAAGGAGCTGTGACCCCGCCGCTTTCTTGTAGTTGCGGTGTGCCACCAGTGCATGGACTACGAAGAGTGCCCCGGCAAGGGCAAGGGGAAACACGTGCAAGGGAATCGCCAGCAGCATCAGCAGGACCCCGAGTGCAGCGCCCACGACATCACGGAGGCGGGGTTGCGCCGGTCCGGGCACAGGTACCCCGGATTCGAGTTGCCGGGCCAGGTCGGGATCCTGGATGAACAGTTCGCGCTCAAGTTGCTGAAGTACTTTGCGCTCCCTTTCAGAAAGTGGCATGGGAGTCCCTCCTTAAGCGCTGAGGCTGCTTTGTGAGATTGGAGATCAACCGGTTCAGGGGCGACCCTTTTCCAGTGACCCAATAAGCTAAGCATGCTTACTATTCAGACCGCAAGCATGTCGCCCGTACTGTGTGCTTCCCCTCGCCGGACGGGAGGCCCCTCTCCGGCACCCAAGCTGGGAAGATAGCACTGGGAACACCAAACAAGGAGCAACATCATGACACTCAAAGAACGCTTGAAAGCGGACGTCGTTGACCACATGAAGGCCGGCAACAAGGTCGCATTGACCACGGTTCGCAACGTGTTGGGCGAGATCAGCACGCGGGAAAAGTCGGGCAAGACGCCGGTGGAGCTCGACGACGCGCAAGTCACCTCGCTGCTGCAGAAGGAAGCTGCCAAGCGCCGCGACACGGCCCGGATCTACACTGAAGCCGGCGAGGCGGACCGGGCAACAGCCGAAGTAGCCGAAGCGGAGATTATTGAGGCGTACCTCCCCAAGGCGCTCACCCGCGAAGAAGTAGAGGCAATCGTGGACGAGGCCATCACGGCTTTGACCGCAGATGGCCAGGAACTCTCCATGCGGTCCATTGGAGCCGTCATGAAGCCTGTCACCGCCAAAGTTGCAGGACGCTTCGACGGTAAGACGGTCAGCGAAATCGTGCGGGGCCGTTTGGCTTGAGTGGCCGTGGGGTTGGTGTCGCCATGCGTCAGCCAACCCCAAGCAGCCACCGCAGCGTCTCAGCGTTCCGCACGGCATTGCCGCCGCCGTCGTTGTTGAAGTAGGCGTACACGTCCTTGCCCGCGCCGGCCCATTCGCGGATCCGGTCCGCCCACCACCGAAGGTCGTCATCGGAGTAGGAGCCGCCGTAAAGGTGCTCGTGGTCCGGGCCGTGAAGCCGTATGTACACAAACGGTGCGGTGGCGCGGAGGATGCAGGGCAGATTGGCGCCACTCATGATGCAGTAGGCAGCGCCATGCCGCTCCAGCAGCGCATACACCTCCGGATGGTCCCAACTGTCGTGGCGGAACTCGACGGCTACCCGGATCCAATGGGGCAATGCGGCCAGGAAGTAGTCGAGCCTCGCATGGTCACGGGCAAATCCCGGTGGCAGCTGGACCAAGAGCACGGCCCGCTTGTCACCGAGCTCATGCCAGCAGCGGGTAATCCGTTCCACCCAGACCTCGGGACTGTAGAGCTTTTTGGCATGCGTGAGCCCCCGGGGGGCCTTGACCGACATCGCGAAGCCCGGCGGAAGGCGTTCACGCCAGCCGGCGAACGTCGTTTCCCGGGGCCAACGGTAGAAACTCGCATTGAGTTCCACGGTCTTGAACCTCGCGGTATACAGGGCCAGGCGCTTTGACGCGGGAAGTCCGGGCGGATAGAGCACGTTCTCCCAGTGATCGTAGCTCCAGCCTGATGTGCCGATGTGGATCGCCATGGTGTGGATGTTAGTCCTTGGCGCCCAGCACGACGTCGTACGCCTCAACCCGCCGGTCGGTGACGGTGGTAGGCGACTCGAGGTGGACCGCGCCCGAAGGCAGGATGCCGGCACCCCCGAACCTCTCCATGACCTGCCACTGCGCCACCACATCCTCTCCGGCGTGGTTGGCCGGGAGTCCACGCCAAAAGCTGAACCCGCCCGACTCGATCAAGGCGTGCCTGTTGTACAGCACGCACCCGCCCAACCAGGCAACCCTGTAGGGCACCCATCCGTCCGGAGGCAGGGGAAGATCGGTACTGAGGTGGCTGAGGTTGGCGGCGTTGTGTGAAGGGGCCAACGGTTGAAGGCAGCGGTGCCCGGGCGGATACGTTCGGGCATCACAGGGCCCTGCCACGGTTCGAATCCGGCCGTCTCATCCGGCCTCCTCTCGCCCAGATAGGACAGGCCTTGGGGAGCCATGCCCACAAAACCGCAACCCAGTTCATCCAGGGCGCGGCTGAGGCGATCCAAGGCGCCAGGCTCCAGCCACACGTCGTCGTCCAGGAACAGGCACTGTTCTGCGGTGGACTGTTCCAGCAGGAACTGCCGGTGCTCTGCAAGCCCACGCCGAGGGAGGTGGCGGAAAAGGGCAACAGATCTGCCCTGGGCCTCAAGTACCCGGATGACCGCGGCGACGGCAGGATGTTCCCAGTCCGGGCTGTCCGTGGATTGATCGCTCATCACCACCCTGAACGGGGGTTCGGACTGCGCCGCCAAGCCGGCGAGGGTAACTGCCGCCTCGGCGGGTCGATCGCACGTAGGGATGAGCACGTCCGTGGTCGCCGTTTCGGAAACGTTGTTTGGTTCTGCCCACCGCGTGGAAGTTTTCCAGCCCACAGCACACCTCCGGCCCTCAGGATTGGTATGGATTGAGATGGGTTTCCCCTATCTATACCCACTTGGGCCGGTTCTATTCCTCAAGCTGCGTCAAGGAGCGGGCTATTTTCAGCCCCTCGCTCCGGACCTCTCCATCAGGGCGCGAAGGTCTTCGGCTACCTTGGCCACTTCACGTTGCCTGACGGCTCGACCCGGCGTGGATGGGCCGGTTCCTTGACGCGCCGGCCTGTTGGAACTGCGCGGCTGGCGGTGGGGTTTGGGCTCACGCACGGACGCGTCGACACTGACGCTGCCCTGCAGGGGATCGTGGAAGAGTGGGAAGTCCATAGTTTCCGATCCTGACAGAAGCTGCTCCGGGCCGGTATGGACATGTGCCTACGGTAGACGCGATGTGATGTGCAGATGTCCAGGACCGCTCGCAGTTACGTCCCGGCCGGGCGGGCGCGGAGGGAAGCTTAGCCCCACAGCGCCTTTTTGAGCAGTGCCCGCAGTTGCACATTTTCTTCATCGGTCAGTGCCGCCAGCTGGGTTTGCTCGCATGCTTCGAGCCCGGTCCGTGCTTTGGTATGGATCCGCCGGCCCTCGGCAGTGGAGACGATGATCTTTGCCCTGCGGTCCTGCTTGCCCTGCGCCCGCTTGACCAGGCCCCGGTGCTCGAGGTCGTCCACCAAGCTGACAACCTGGCTTGGGTCAAGGCTGAGGAAATCGGCCAGCTCCCGCTGCGTGGGTTCGAGTCCGCTGCACGCCAGGGTGAGCACGGAAAAGGATCGTTCCCGCAGTCCATAGTCCGCCAGCGCCTTGTTGTTCAGGAGTGAGCCGGTGGCATGCAGCTTGGCCAACAGCAGGCCCACGTCGTTTCCGATTTTGGCCGCGGCCAGGCGCGGGATTTCCACTTCGGTACTCTGCGGTCCCATGACAACTCCAATAGTAATGAAAAACAATCGTTGACTTT
The DNA here is from genome assembly GCF_019977295.1 of Arthrobacter sp. StoSoilB20. Taxonomy (NCBI): domain Bacteria; kingdom Bacillati; phylum Actinomycetota; class Actinomycetes; order Micrococcales; family Micrococcaceae; genus Arthrobacter; species Arthrobacter sp. StoSoilB20. The sequence continues at coordinate 1,044,383 of NZ_AP024651.1, forward strand.
TTCAATGATCCGTATTCTCATTGATCATGACAAGGATCTCACGACGCCGTGGGATCGGCCCCACCGGCTCCGGCCGGTTACTGCACGCGAAGGAGCACGGCATGAGCTTGAACGGCAAGGTTGCGATCGTTACCGGGAGTGGGCAGGGTCTTGGACTGGCTTACGCGAGGGAGCTCGCCCGCCAGGGGGCCGCCGTCGTGATTAATGACGTCAACACCGAAACCGCTGCCGCCGCAGTCGCGCAGATCCAGGCCGACGGCGGCCGGGCCACCGCAGTGGTGGTTCCCGTGGGCTCGACCGATGCCGCGAAAGCCTTGGTGGCGGGCGCTGTAGAGTCGTTCGGCCGCCTGGACATCCTGGTCACGAACGCCGGGATCCTGCGGGACAAGAGCCTGTTGAAAATGACGGACGAGGATTTTGACCTGGTCATCAACGTGCACCTGAAGGGCACATTCACCTGTGTGCGTGAGGCATTCGCGTACTTCAAGGAAAACAACGTCGCGGGCCGGATCATCACCATCGGTTCGCCCACCGGGCAGCGCGGCAACTTCGGGCAGACAAACTATGCTGCGGCGAAGGCCGGGATCGTGGGCATGGTACGCACCTGGGCGCTGGAGATGAAGAAGGCCGGAGTGACGGTGAACTCCGTGATCCCGGTGGCCGCGACGGCAATGACCAAGACCGTCCCGTATTTCCAGAAGGCTGTCGAGGCCGAAGAGCGTGGTGAGGCGATGCCGTCCTTCTTCCGTCATGATCTTGGTTTTGGAACGGCCGACGACGTCGCCGGGCTGATTGCCTTCCTCGCCTCTGACGCAGCTGCGGGAATTACCGGCCAGGCGATTGGTGCCGGAGGTGACCGGCTGCAGGTCTGGACGCACCCCGAGGCAGCAACCACCGAGTACCGGCAGGGCGGGTGGGACTACGAGGCGCTGCAGGAAAACGCCGGGTCCCTGTTCAGTTCGGACACCCTGCAAAGCTTCGGTGAGGAATTCCTGCCGCTGCCCGCAGAGCTGCAGCCCGAGCCTGTTAAGGCTGAGCCGGCCACGTCTGAACCCGTGCAGGCACGCTGATCATGGCTGACCGTTATGAGTTGGGCATCGACGCTTCGGCGTTGGATGCCATTGATATGCATGTCCACCTCGAGGTGGACAGTTGCGGACACGGCTCGCTCCCGGACGCGCTGACGGAGGCCTCGGCGAAGTACTTCAAGGCCGAGGACCGGACACCGTCGCTGGACAGGATCGCCGAGCTGTACCGGGAACTGAACATGGCCGCCGTCGTTTTCACCGTGGACGCCCGGACGCAGCTCAAGCACGAACCCAACAGCATCCCGGAGTTGATTGCCGGGGCTGCCCGCAACAACGATGTGCTGATCCCGTTCGGCAGTGTTGACCCCAGGACGGGGGAGGACGCGATCGCCGGGGCCAAGCACCAGGCAGTGGAACTTGGTGCCCGTGGGTTCAAGTTCCACCCTTCCCTGCAGGGCTTCGACCCGTCCAACGAACAGTTCTACCCGCTCTGGGAAACGCTGCAGGAGTTGGGGTTGCCCTGCATTTTCCACACCGGCCAGAACGGCATGGGCGCGGGCCTTCCCGGCGGATACGGAATCAAGCTCGCGTACTCCAACCCGTTGCTGCTCGATGCCGTAGCCGCGGACTTCCCGGGACTGCAGATCATCATGGCCCACCCCTCGGTGCCGTGGCAGGACGAGGCAAACTCGATCGCGACGCATAAATCCAACGTCTTCATCGACCTGTCCGGATGGTCGCCGAAGTACTTCCCGGAGTCGCTGGTGAAGGCCTCGAATTCGGTGCTGCAGGACAAGGTGCTGTTCGGCACGGACTTCCCGCTGATCACCCCGCAGAAATGGCTGGGTGCTTTCGCTGACCTGCCGTTGAAAGACGAAGTCCGGCCAAAGATCCTCAAGGACAACGCCGTCCGCCTCCTCGGACTCGGAGGCTGAAATGACCACGACGACGGCAGCAACAGAGACGGATCAGCGGCTGTATACCGTGGCGGACTGGTACGACGCCGAAGCACTCCTCACCACCGAAGAGCGCAAGGTCCTTGGCCGGCTGCGGACGTTCCTGACCGTCGAGGCGAAGCCGTTGCTGGCCGAGTACTGGGAACGCGGCGAATTCCCGGAGCAACTGGCCCGGCCGCTGATCGACCTGGACCTGATGGAACCGGCAGATCTCACAGTCGATGCACCGGCCCGGGGGATCTACCACGGCTTCCGGATCTTCGAACTGGCCCGCACGGATGCATCGTTGGCTACGTGGTACACCGCGCAGGCTGGGCTGTTCAGGACCGCGATCCGGGTTGGTGCCTCGGAGGAACAGCAAAAGGAGTGGATGCCCCGCGTCATCGACTTCTCCCTCAAGGGCGTCTTCTCACTGACTGAACCTGAACACGGCTCGGATATCGCCGGCGGCCTTGCCACCACCGCCCGGTTCGAACCGGGTACCGGAACCAACCCCGACGGCGGAACATGGGTTTTGGGCGGCGCCAAGAGGTGGATCGGTGGAGCCTCCACAGCGGATGTGCTGTGCGTGTTCGCCCGCGACGTCGCGGACGGGCAGGTCAAAGCGTTCTTGGTGGACCGTACCGCCGAAGGGGTGTCTTTGGAGAAAATCCACGGCAAGACCTCGCTGCGGATGATGCAGAACGCCCACATCACCCTTGATAATGTCAGGGTCCCGGACGCCATGCGCCTGCATAACGTGAACTCGTTCAAGGACGTCGCCGCGATGCTGCGGGCGATGCGCTCGGACGTTGCCTGGATCGCTACCGGCATCCAGGCCGGCGCGTTCGAAGCCGCCCTGGCGTACGTCAAGGAGCGGCAGCAGTTCGGCCGGTCCCTGGGGTCGTTCCAGCTGGTCCAGGAGAAACTGGCCCGGATGCTGGGAAACGTCACGGCATCGCTTTCGCTGGTGGTACGGCTGACCGAGCAGCAGGGCTGGGGGATTTACCGGGACCAGGACTCGGCGCTGGCCAAAATGCAGACGTCCCTGATGATGCGCGAAACCGTCGCCCTGGCACGCGAAGTGGTGGGCGGAAACGGCATTACCCTGGCCGCCGACGTCGGGCGTTTCCACGCTGACGCCGAAGCCGTCTATTCCTACGAGGGCACCCACGAGATCAACGCCCTCATCATCGGCCGCGCCCTCACCGGCGCCGGCGCTTTCACCAGCTAACGCTTTTCAAACCAATCAACAGGAGGCAAAGATGCCCAATCTCGTCGTCGATTTCGACACCTTGCTCACCATGTCCGGCAAGGACCTAGGCACCACCGATTACCGCGAAATTACCCAGCAGCAAATCAACCTGTTCGCCGATGCCACGGACGATCAGCAGTGGATCCACGTTGACCCCGAGCGCGCCAAGGATGGACCCTTCGGAGCCCCGATCGCCCACGGCTTCCTCACCCTGTCCCTGATCATCCCGTTCTGGGGCGAACTCTTCGACGTGGACGGGGTCACCACCAAGGTCAACTACGGCCTGGACAAAGTCCGCTTCACCTCGCCCGTCAAGGTCGGCTCCAAAGTCCGCATGAACGGCAGCATCGCCGAGGTCACCGAAGTCAAAGGCGGCGCCCAAATCAAGGTCAACGCCACCATCGAAATCGAAGGCCAGGAACGCCCCGCCGTCGTCGCCGAATTCCTCGCCCGTTTCTACAAGTAAGAATCCCGTCCCTCCTCTCCCAAGGAACAGCCATGTCAGGACACACTGCGCTCGCCGCGTCGAGCACGGCCGCCAAACGCAAAGAAGCGCGCACGGTCATCATGTCCAGCTATTTGGGCAGCACCATAGAGTTCTACGACTTCCTGCTCTACGCAACAGCGGCAGCAGTCGCCTTCCCGAAAGTCTTCTTCGCCGGCACTGATGAATGGGTGGGAGTAGTAGCCGCGTACGCCACGTTCGCGGCAGGCTACGTGGCCCGCCCACTGGGCGGCATCATCTTCGGCCATTTCGGTGACAGAATCGGCCGCAAGGGCATGCTCATCGTGTCCATGGCCATGATGGGCATTGCCTCAACGCTGATCGGCCTGATTCCAGGCGCCAACGTTATTGGTCCCTGGGGTGCGGTGATCCTGGTGGTCCTGCGTGTCTGCCAGGGAATCGCCGTGGGCGGCGAATGGGGTGGGGCCGCGCTGATGGCCCTGGAACATTCGGATCCCAAGCGGCGCGGATTCGCAGCCTCGTTCGTCAATGCCGGTGCACCTACGGGCGCCGTCCTTGGCACCGTAGTCATGGGCATCTTCTCCGCACTTCCCCAGGACGCGTTCCTGGCCTGGGGTTGGCGCGTGCCGTTCCTGTTGTCCTTTGTGCTGCTGATCGTGGGCATGTTCGTGAGGCTGCGGGTCTCTGAGAGCCCCATCTTTGCCGAAGCTGTGGCCAAGGAAAGCGCCCAGGGCACCAAGCGCAAAATCCCGCTTCTCGAAGTCCTGAAGCGCCCCAAAGCATTGGTCATGATCATGTTTGCCGGTGCGGCCGGATTCGGCCTCCAAGTGGTCCTGCCGACCTTCGCCGTAACGTACGCGGTATCCAAGGGCGCACCCCAGCAAGGAGTTCTCTACGCGTTCGCCGGAGCCTCGGCCATCTCCATCCTGTTCGTGCTCCTGGGAGGCCGCCTGTCCGATCGCCTCGGCCGACGCCCGGTCATGGTCACCGGCTTGGCGCTGTTCATCCTTTACCTTTTCCCGATGTTCGGAATGCTCAGCTCCGGCAACATCGCATTGGTCTTCCTGGCCTTCACGGTGGCACTGATCCTGCACTCCTCCCTCTACGGACCCCTCGCCGCCTTTGTCTCCGAGCAGTTCGGCACCACCAACCGCTACACCGGTGCAGCGGTCGGTTACCAGTTGGCAACACTGATCGGTGCAGGCTTCACCCCCGGGATCGTGGCCGGACTGTACAAGGACGCAGGCCAGAGCATCGTGCCCGTGGTGGTGTTCCTCTCCGTCATGTCGCTGGTCTCGATTGTCTTCATCCTGCTGACGCGGGAGTCTAAGAACAACGACCTCTCAACGGTCAGTTAGGAGTTGCGCACCATGGACAACAACGGAGTTGGATCCTGGCTGCACCGCCGCCGCATCAAGTCCGGGGCCGCAACGGCCCTCATCTCCGGCGGGCAAACCCTGAGCTACGCAGCCCTCGCCGAACGGACCGACCATTTGGCCAACGCCCTCAAGGACAGGGGAGTAGCCAAGGGGGACCGTGTGGCCTACCTGGGGGAGAACCATCCGTCCTTCGTGGAGACCTTTTTTGCCTGCGGGTTGTTGGGCGCCATCTTTGTCCCGCTCAACACCCGGCTCGCCGCCCCTGAACTGCAATTCCAGCTGCAGGACTCCGGCGCACGGCTCCTGGTCAACGCCGCGGCCCTGGACGCCGTAGCCTCCGCATCGGTGAAGGAGACACTCGTAACCCACCGTCTGGTGGTGGCGCCCGACGACGACACTGACGGTTCCGCGCTGAAGCTGCCGTCCGGCGTCGAGCACTATGGGGAAGTAATGGCGGCAGCGTCCGCCGCGCCGCTCGATGAGACGGTAACGCTGGAGGACGGTGCCATGATCCTCTACACCTCCGGCACCACCGGCAAGCCCAAGGGTGCGCTGCTGACCCACGGCAACATCACCTGGAACTGCATCAACACCGTGGTGGACATGGACCTGAACCGCAACGACGTGGCGCTGATGATTTCACCGCTCTTCCATGTTGCTTCCCTGGACATGGGCCTGCTGCCCATGCTGCTCAAGGGCGCCACGGTGGTGCTTGAAGCCAAATTCGACGCCGGCCGGGTGCTGGAGCTGGTGGGCCTGCATAGGGTCACTACCCTCAACGGTGTGCCCACCACCTTCCAGATGCTCTGCGACCACCCCGGATGGTCGACGGCGGACCTGACGTCCCTGGACAAGCTCACCTGTGGCGGCTCCGCGGTTCCGGCCAGGGTGCTGGAGGCCTACGAAGCCCGTGGTATCGGATTCACCAGCTGCTATGGCATGACCGAAACGGCGCCCGGGGCTACGATGCTGCCGGTATCGCGTTCCAAGGAGAAGGCCGGATCAGCCGGGCTGCCGCACTTCTTCACCGATGTGCGGATCGTCGATCCCATGGGCGGAATGGCTGCAGTTGGCGAGGTGGGGGAGATCCAGATCTCCGGACCCAACGTCATCAAGGAGTACTGGAACCGTCCGGAGGCCACCGCGGAGAGCCACGCCGATTCCTCATGGTTCCGGTCCGGAGACATGGGCCATCAGGACCACGAGGGATTCCTGTTTGTATCCGACCGCCTCAAGGACATGATCATCTCCGGCGGAGAGAACATCTACCCGGCTGAGGTGGAGGCAGCCATCGCTGAGCTGCCCGCAGTGGGAAGTGTGGCGGTGATCGGCGTTGCCGACGAGAAATGGGGCGAAGTACCCCGGGCTATCGTCACCTTGCGGGACGGCGGTTCCCTGAGCGAGGACCAACTGCGCTCGCACCTGGAAGGCCGGCTGGCCCGGTACAAAATCCCCAAGTCAGTGGTGTTCGTCGAGGAGATGCCACGCACCGCCAGCGGCAAGATCCGCAAGATGGACCTTCGGAAGCAGTACGCGCTGTGACCGGCTTGCCCGAAGCTCCTGCGTTGACGTTCCTCGCCACCCTCAATGTCAAAGTGGGCCTGGCGCTGGATGTCGGGATGACCCCGGAAGGGCAACGGCGGGTCATCCCCATCGTGGGAGGAACCGTGTCCGGACCACGCCTTCAAGGAAAGGTGCTGCCGGCGGGTGCCGATTACCAGGTCCAGCGCGACGCCGGACTGACCGAGCTGGACGCCAGGTACGTTGTGGAACTTGAGGACGGAGCCATGGTCTACGTCCACAACCAGGCGCTTCGTTCCGGAGCGGCGGAAGACCTGGACAGGCTCAACCGCGGTGAGGACGTAGACCCGGCATTGATCTATTTCCGCTGCACCCCACGGTTTTCCACCGCCGCTCCGGAACTGGCCTGGCTGAACAGGGTAGTCACTCTCGGAACCGGGCGCCGAAGGCCTGGTTCGGTGGAAATCGATGTCTTTACTGTCGGGTAGCTAAAGATCCGAGAGGCGGCTACCGGCCGACATAATCCGTTACCAAGCTAAATCCGGGTAAATTTCCTCCATCGAACTGCCTAATTCGCCTCCGGGGCATTACGATAAGCACGACTCACTCTGAGCAAGACGCATCATCGACTCACACCTAACCCCGGGGGATATACCAATGAGCTCTTACCCGCAACAACCGCAGCAGACCCAGCCCTACGCCGCGCAGACCGGCGAACCGCCGCTGTGGGCACCGTACTACGGCGCTCCCATTGGTGCCGCTGTTAAGCGTTTCTTCAAGAAGTACACCGCGTTCAGCGGCCGTGCCAGCCGCAGCGAATACTGGTGGTGGACCTTGGTCAACGCCGTAGTTCTCATCGTTTTCCAGATTCTGATGACCACGGGTTTGTCTGTGGATGCCGACGGAACCCCGGTCTTTGGTGCCGGCTACATGGTAGGCCTGGCCCTTTTGGGCATTTGGGGCCTTGCCACCATCATCCCGTCCATCGCTTTGGTCATCCGTCGCCTGCATGATGGGAACTTCAGCGGCTTGTTCGCCCTGCTGCTCCTGATTCCCTTCGCTGGCCAGTTGGCTGTACTCATCATGTCGCTCCTGCCGTCCAACCCGGCCGGCCAGCGTTTTGACCAGCCGACTGCCTAGTCAGCCAAGCACCACGTTCCATAAGAAAAAGGGCGGCACCACGTGTGCCGCCCTTTTTCATGCCTTTCCCGTGACTTTCGTGCCGCAAAAGGAACACCGTGACATGCTGTGACTGACACGGACCCACGCAACGATGGACCAGCCCCAAAGACGAGGAGTGCCATGCCCAACCCTCCACGCAACAGGACCATCAGGCGTTGCGCCGTGGTGGGCGGCGGCATCATCGGCATTGCAGTAGCCAGGGAGTTGGGCCGCAGGCTCGGAGACGTCCACGTGACTGTATACGAGAAAGAAGACCGGCTCGCAGCTCACCAGACCGGGCACAACTCCGGGGTGGTCCACGCCGGCCTGTACTACGAGCCCGGTGGCCTGAAGGCAAGGCTGTGCCGCAGGGGAGTGGAGTTGCTCCAGGAATTCTGCGCCACCAAGAACCTTCCCTATGAGGCGTGCGGCAAGCTGGTCATCGCCCAGACCCCCGGGGAATCCAAGCGGCTGGACGCCATCTTCGCCAGGGCAACGGCCAACGGAGTCCCCGGCGTACGAATGCTCAGCGGCGGGCAGATACGCGAGGTGGAGCCAAACGCCGTCGGACTTTCCGCCTTGCACTCCCCGGAAACGGCGATCGTCGACTACACGGCCATCACCAACGCGCTCGCCGACGACGTCAGAAGCCAGGGTGGGACCATCCGCCTGGGGCAGGAAGTCATCTCACTTGAACAGCAGGGCAGTGGCGTGCTGGTCAGTACCAAGGACGGCGGGGAACACTATGACCTGGTGGTGGCATGTGCCGGACTGCAGTCGGACCGGTTGGCCGCGGCCACCGGGGAGCCCTCAACCCCACGGATCGTGCCGTTCTTTGGGCAGTACTACTTGCTGGGCAAGGAAGCCCGGGATCAGGTGCGCGGCCTCATCTACCCTGTCCCGGATCCCAGGCATCCTTTCCTGGGCGTGCATCTGACCAAGCGCATTGACGGGGAAATGATGCTCGGCCCGAACGCTTTTATCTCGTTCGGGCGGGAGTCCTATGCCTGGAACCAGGTGGCGTTGCGAGATGTCGCCAATTACGCGCTCTTCCCGGGGTTCTGGAATTTTGCCCGACAGAACGTGCCGTCGGCTGTCCGCGAATTCCAGACGGTAGTGAGCCGGAAAAAATTCATCCGGGAAGCAGTGCGCTTTGTTCCGGCCTTGGAAGGGGCAAGCATCCTCCCCGGCACCCGTGGCGTGCGGGCCCAGGCCATGAACGGCGACGGTTCACTGGTGGACGACTTCGTGATTGCACGACGCCGGAACACCGTTTTGGTGCGCAACGCGCCATCGCCGGGGGCTACGTCGTCGATGGCCATTGCGGAGTACATCGTGGAGCAGGCGCTGCAGGACTGAGGAGTTAACATGCCCGTGACGCGGCAGAAACGGCCCCCACATCATGGCTGGATACCGTTGCCGCATGATCGCTTCACTGGCCTCGCTGGCAACCCGCATCGGCACTGGATTTTTGGCGTGGATCGAAGCCGCCTATGTCCTGGATTGCGCCGAAGGGGAGGCGGCCGATGAGCACCACCTGGCGTGGTTGCCCGCGCTGAGCGGGGTGACAGTGGCCGGCGCCCAGGCCATCCAGTCCCACGCCCTAAAGGTGCCCTCAGAGCCATAGGGATTGCTGTCGAAGCTGCACAATGTTGCGTTGGGCACACTATTCGTTGATCGCGGGTACTATGCCCTAAACTGCTTCACTGGGTGCCGGAAGAGGCACCATGCAGCAACGAAAGCGAACCCTCAATGGCTACTGATTACGACGCCCCGCGCAAGACCGAAGAAGAGTCTCCCGCTGAATCTCTTGAGGCTCTTCAGGCATCCCGTGGCAACGCTGCACAGACTGCAGTAATCGACGTCGAAGAGAACGATACTGCCGAAGGAATCGACCTTCCGGGCGCCGATCTTTCCGGCGAAGAACTGACCGTCATTGTTGTCCCCGAGCAGTCGGACGAATTCACCTGTGGTTCCTGTTTCCTGGTCCGGCACCGCTCCCAGATTGCGCTTGAAAAGAACGGCCTCAAGTTCTGCAAGGACTGCGAAGGCTAAACCACGCCAGGGTCTCCGTTATCTTCGATCACGAACACGGGTGCGAAGACCCTGGAATGTCCCTGCAACGGCCGCAAAAGCCGTCCTTAATGCCCGTCCCGTGACCACCCCGTTGTCCCTTTAACGGTTGTGCGCCGAAGCGGCCACAACAGGCCCGAAATGCCTCCTGCCCTCCTACTGTTGAAGTATCAACTTCGCCTGAAGGGGGCACAAAAAATGAGGAAAATTGGAGCGGGCCTGGCAGCGGTCCTGGCTGCTGCCGGGCTCGGTCTGGCGGCGCCGGGGCCAGCCTCGGCAGCATCTTACTGCGGGTTGGCCTGGGGTTCGTTGGCCAAGGCCGACCCTGATATGAGTTCAGCCAATGTCACCAACGTACGGACCGGCCAGCAGCCCTGTTTCGACCGCCTGGTGATTGACATGACGGGCAAAGTGGCCGGCTACTCCGTCCGCTATGTTCCGGTGGTCACCCAGGACGCCACGGGCTACCCCATCCCGGTGATCGGTGACGCGGACCTGCAAGTGGTAGTGACCGCGCCGTCGTACAACCAGTACAGCCAGCCGACCTACCTGCCCGCAGCCAAGGCGGAGCTCTCCGACGTCTCCGGTTACCAGACCTTCCGGCAGGTGGTTTATGCCGGCAGCTTTGAGGGCACCACAAGCATTGGGCTGGGAGTGCGTGCCCGGCTTCCGTTCAGGGTGCTCACCTTGGACGGGCCCGACGGCGGCTCCCGCCTGGTAGTGGACGTCGCCCATCATTGGTAGGCCTGCTGAGGGTATGCCCAGAACCCAGGAAAGCTGCCAGTTCGCCGGAAAATTCCGGCGAACTGGCAGCTTTCCAGCATTTTCGGGAAGAGCGTTTTCGGGAAGCGCGCTACTCAGGTACCACCAAAGCGGGTGTGTCTTGCCGGATGGTCTCGCCCCGGAAGAACCCGGGCCGGATGCGGGCCATGATCAGCATCAGCACAGCACCCAGTGCCAGGATCCCGATGCCGAGGACGAACACCAGCCCTACGCCAAAGATCTCGGACCCACTGCCGAACTCCGGAGCCCAGCTGTCGATGGCGGTCTGCACGAACACCACGAACAGTCCCACGCCACCCACCAGGGGGCACACAAGCCGCAGGAAGAAGTTCCGGGCATTGTCGAACACGCTGTTACGGAAGTACCAGGCACAGGCGATGGCTGTGAGTCCGTAGTAGAAGCAGATCATCAGGCCGAGGGCCAGGATGGTGTCGTTGAGGACGTTCTCGCTGATTACGTGCATCACTGCATAGAAGCCCGCCGACAGGACACCGGCAGCAACTGTGGCGAAGCCCGGCGTCGAAAACTTCTTGCTCATGTGGCTGAAGCGCTCCGGCAGGGCGCCGTAGTGCGCCATGGCCAGCAGGCTGCGCGAGGGCGAGGTGAAGGTGGACTGCAGGGAGGCCGCCGAACTGGACAGCACCGCGAGGGACATGAGGATCGCAAACGGACCCATCACAGGCGACGCGAGCGCGGTAAAGACGTTGGCGTGGTTTTCCTCGTTGTTCAGGCCGATGCCTGTGTCGCCCACGCCGGCAAACATCATGGTGGCAATGGTGACCAGGAGGTAGATGCCCAGCACAATGACGGCCGTGAGCGTGCCTGCGAGTCCGGCGGTCTTCTTGCCGTTGGCGGTTTCCTCGTTCACGGTCAGGCAGACGTCCCAGCCCCAGTACACGAAGATCGACAACGAGATACCGGCGGCTATCTGGCCAAAGGTTTCAATCTTGGTGACGTCGAACCAGTCCCAGCTGAAGGGAACAGCGGTCTCGGACGTGGACCAGTTGGCAAAGGCCATGGCCACAAAGATGCCCAGGACCAGCAGCTGGAACCCCACCAGTCCGTACTGGACAATTTTGGTGGTGTGCAGGCCGCGGTAGCTGATCCACACTGCCAAGGCCACGAAAACGAAGCAGGTGGCCACGTTCAAGAGCTTGTTGGAGGCGAGGTCGGCGAGCTCGGGTGAGCCGGTGGCCTGGGCCAGGAACAGGTAGAAGAAGTCCACGGCTACCCCTGCCAGGTTGGACAGGACAATGATGTTGGCCGCGAGGAGGCCCCAACCGCCCATCCAGCCCACCCACGGGCCGAACGCTTTGGTGACCCAGGTGAACGTGGTTCCACTGTCCGGGGAATCCGCGTTGAGTTCCCTGTAGGCCAGCGAGACCAGGATCATCGGGATGAAGCCGATCAGGAAGATCACGGGCAGTTGCAGCCCGACTTCGTTGACCGTGGGGCCAAGCGCGCCCGTCAAGGTATACGCCGGGGCGATGGTTGAAATGCCAAGAACGACGACGGCGAGGAGCCCCAACTGCCCCGTCTTCAGTCCCTTGCCGCTGATGTCGTGCGACGTTGCGGCGTCAGCGGTGCTTTTGGAAGCACCGGCGCGGATTGTCTGGCTCATGGGAGGCCCTTTCTAGATGGCCGAAGGCTGTTGCTGTGTGATGCAGTGGATGCCGCCACCCCGGGCGAAGAGTTCGCGTGCGTCAACACTGACCACGCGCCGGCCGGGGTAGGCATCGGCGAGAATGCGGAGTGCTTTCTCGTCCATGGGGTCGTTGAAGCTGCAGGCGATGACGCCGCCATTGACCACCAGGTGGTTGATGTAGCTGTAGTCCACAAACCCCTCGTCGTCGGTCAGGGCTTCGGGGGCGGGAACTTCGATGATGTTCCATTCCCTGCCGGCTGCGTCGTGGGTGGTGCGCAGGAAGTCGATGATCTCCCGGGAGACCTTGTAGTCCGGGTGTTCCGGGTTCTGCTGGGAGTGGACCAGCAGCGTGCCGGGGCTGGGGATGGCTGCCACGATGTCCACGTGTCCGCGGGTGCCGAACTTCTCGGAATCACGGGTGAGGCCACGGGGCAGCCACACTACGTGGGTGGCGCCGATGGTGCGCGCCAGCTCTTCTTCGATGTCGGCTTTGGTCAGTCCGGGGTTCCGGCCCTGATCCAGCTGCACGGTCTCGGTGACCAGGACTGTGCCCTCGCCATCGACCTGGATTCCGCCGCCCTCGTTCACGATCCCGGAGGGGAGGTGGGTGGCGCCGGCACGTTCGGTCACGTTTGCGGCCATCAGGGAGTCTTTGTCCCACGCAGCCCAGTCCTGGCCGCCCCAGCCGTTGAAGATCCAGTCCACGGCACCGAGCTGGTTGTTTGCATCCAGCACGAACGAGGGCCCAATGTCGCGCATCCAGGCATCGTTGAGTTCGGCGGTGAGTACCTCAACGCGGGGGTCCAGGTAGCGCGAGGCCGTTTCGACGTCGTCGGGCGCTACCACCATGGTGACAGGCTCGAACTCAAGGATGGCGTTGGCTACAGCTGCCCAGGTGGAGCGGGCGGCGTGCGCTTCTTCTTCGGTATCGCCCAAGGTGTAGCCGCCGGTGGGGAAGGCCATCCAGACACGGTCCTGGGGAGCCGTTTCGGAGGGCATGCGCCAGGCGCTCATGCGGAGACTGCTTGTGCTTGTGCTGCGCCGAGCGGGGCGTTGGGGTCCACCGGTTCGGTGAGGCGCGCGTAGGTTTCCGGGCGGCGGGTTGCCAAGAAGGGGAACAGCGTCAGCCAGTCCTTGCGCTGGTCGAGGTCCAGGTCTGCCACCAGGACAGCTGATTCGTCGCGGGGTGCCTGGGCCAGGATACGGCCGTAGGGATCGGAGATGAAGGATGAACCGTAGAAGTTCAGGGTGCCCTCGTTGCCGTAGCGGTTGGGGGCGATCATGAACAGTCCGTTGGCGATGCCGTTGCCCACGATCACCTGCTGCCACAAGGGCTGCGTGTCGAAATCGGGGTGGTCCGGTTCGGATCCGATGGCCGTGGGGTAGACCAGGATTTCGGCGCCGCCCAGGGAGTACAGGCGGGCAAGTTCGGGGAACCATTCGTCCCAGCAGGTGGGCATGCCCAGGCGCGCGCCCCCCAGTTCGGCCGGAGCGTGGACCGCATAAGCGTCTTCTGCTTCCGGGCCTTTGCGGAAGAACTTGTCCTCGTAGTAGCCGGCGGTTACAGGGATGTGCAGTTTGTGGGTGCGGGCCACCAGTTCGCCTGCGGGGTTCACCAGGATGGCGGTGTTCAGGCCCAGGCCGTCATCGCTGCCGTCCGGGTTTTCGGCCCGCTGGTAAAGCGAGGCGTGCACTGAGACGCCGTACTTCCTGGCGGCTTCAGCAGCAAAGGTGAAGGTGGGCCCTGTGAGGAGGTCCTCGGTGATGTCCGAGGGGCGGATGCCTGCAGCCGGATTGTTCTCCGGGCGGGTGTCCGCGGGGTAGCGGGAGAGGGTCAGCTCAGGCAGGAAAACAACGGTGGCTCCCAGCTTGGCAGCACGCTCGATGCCCTCTGTGAGTTCGGCGCGGAGAGCGGCCTCGTCGGCGTGCCAGCGGTGCTGGACAACGCCTACCCGCAAGGGGGTGCGCGTTGAGGGCTCGGTGCGGGCCAGGGAAGTCGGGGCTTCGAGGCAGGTTATTTCAATCATGGTGGCATGTACTCCGGTGAGACGACAGTCACTAAATGAATAGCGTTCATTTAGTATGGCGCGAGTCACTGCTGAGCGCAAGGGGTTAAGTGAATGCCTTTCATTTATGACCGGGTGGGGCTTGGGGTTCAGCCCCCGGAGATAGCAGTTCACCCCCATGCTTGTGGTCAACATGGGGGTGAAGTGGAGGCTCGGCGGGGTGGGCTGTGGCGGGCTCGGGCTCGCGGGCTCGGCCGGGCGGGGCCGGGCTCGCGGGTTAGGGCGCCAGGGTTGGCAGGGTAAGGATCTCAGCTGCTCCGTCGGTGATGGCGATGGTGTGCTCGGTGTGGGCGGTGCGGCAACCGGTGACGCTGCGGAGGGTCCAGCCGTCGGCGTCGGTCACAAGTTGTGCCGTATCGGCCATGACCCACGGCTCAAGGGCGAGCAGCAGTCCGGGCCGGAGCTTGTACCCGCGGCCGGGGCGGCCCATGTTGGGCACGTGGGGCTCCTGGTGCATGGTGGAGCCAATGCCGTGCCCACCGAACTCGGTATTGACGGGGTAGCCGGCCTCACTGAGGACCGAGCCGATGGCGTAGGAGAGGTCGCCGATGCGTGCGCCGGGACGGGCAGCCTCTATGCCTGCCCGCAAGGCTCGTTCAGTGGCTTCAATCATTGCCACACTCTCCGCAGGTTTGGACTCGCCCACAATGAAGCTGATGGCGGAGTCTGCGGCGATTCCGTTCTTGGAGACAGCCAGGTCGAGGGTCAGCAGATCGCCGTCAGCCAAGGCGTAATCCCGGGGGAGGCCGTGCAGGACGGCGTCGTTTACCCCGGTGCAGATGTAGTGGCCGAACGGTCCGCGGCCGAAGGAGGGCGCATAGTCGACGTAGCAGGACACCGCTCCGGCCTCGAGGATCATGGACTTGGCCCACTTGTCGATGTCCAGCAGATTTGTGCCCACCGTTGCCCGGCCCTTCAGCGTGTGCAGAATGTTGGCGACCAGGGCGCCGGCCTCCTTGGCGCGGCTTAGCTCCGGACGGCTCAGGATCTCAATCATGCGGGGGCCTTTCATGGGGCGACCAATAACTATCCCGGCCATATTATCCCGGTATTACAATTGGAGCCATGGTCAGGTTGCCCCTTACACCCGCAGAGGCCGAGCGAGGACAACGTCTCGGCGCCCTTCTGCGGCGCGCCCGGGGTGAACGCTCCATGTTGGAGACGGCCTTGGATGCCCGGGTCTCGCCCGAGACGCTCCGTAAGATCGAGTCCGGCCGGGTGGCGACGCCGGCTTTCCCCACCGTTGCCGCCATTGCTGATGTCCTCGGACTCTCCCTCGATGACGTCTGGGCTGAAATCAACCGCACCGAGCTCGGTG
The DNA here is from genome assembly GCF_019977295.1 of Arthrobacter sp. StoSoilB20. Taxonomy (NCBI): domain Bacteria; kingdom Bacillati; phylum Actinomycetota; class Actinomycetes; order Micrococcales; family Micrococcaceae; genus Arthrobacter; species Arthrobacter sp. StoSoilB20. The sequence goes on from NZ_AP024651.1 coordinate 1,060,013, forward strand.
CCGACCCGGCGGTATCCCGGCGCAACTCCCGGGAATGGCTCGCTTCCTAGCCTCACCGCGTGCGCGACTTATCGCTTGGGCCGTGCGCGCACGTGAAGGCGCTCGCCTTGCTGGCCGAACAAGGTCAGGAGCTCCACCGGCTCTGATGTGGCGCTGGCGAACCAATGTGGAGTCCGGGTATCGAATTCGGCAACCTCGCCTGGTTTCAGGACGAAGTCGTTGCCGCCCAGCACCAGCCGCAGCTTGCCGTTGAGTATGTACATCCAGTCATAGCCCTCATGGGATTGGGGCTGCGGTATTTCTTTTCCAGTGCCGCTTTTCAGCACCATTTTGAACGCCTGGATGCCGCCCGGGCGCCGGGTTAGGGGAAGTGCGGTGCCCCACTCATGAACGTGCGGCTTCAGGTGGATCCGGGGATCGCCGGTTTCCGGGGCATCGATGAGTTCTTCCAAGGGGACCTGATGCAACCGCGCGATGGGGAGGAGAAGCTCCAGTGTTGGTTTACGTTGGCCCGATTCCAGCCTGGAAAGCGTGCTGACAGAAATGCCGGTAGCTTCCGAAGCCTCCGCCAGGGTCACGTTGCGTTGGGTCCGCATGGCACGCAGGCGAGGGCCGACGGCGTCGAGCATTGTGCTGAAATCCGTTGTCATGCCGCTCATTTTGCCATACTGGCAAACTTCCTTGCTGTTCTTGGTTGTCCTGCCCAACCATGGAAGGAGCGGCGCATGGCCGCAGGAGACGCATGGAGGCAGTCGGTAATGGACGCAATGAACAGTGGAGTGTCGGAGTACGACGTCGTGGTGATTGGAGGTGGCGCAGCTGGGTTAAGTGCCGCCGTGACCCTGGGCAGGGCGCTGCGGTCGGTCGTGGTCATCGACGCCGGCGAGCCACGGAACGCCCCGGCCGCCGGGGTTCACGGGTTCCTCTCCCGGGACGGTATCAATCCCAAGGAGCTGCTGGACTTGGGACGGTCCGAGGCCGTCGGGTACGGAGCCGACATCATGTCCGGCACTGCTGTAGAGGCACGTTCGACGCCGGACCCCACCGCTGGGGGCGGGCCCGCCTTTGAGGTGGACCTGGCCGATGGCCGGACAGTAAAAGCGCGCCGCGTGCTGGTCACCAGCGGGCTGATTGACGTCCTGCCGGAGATCGAGGGGATCCGGGAACGGTGGGGGCGCGACGTTCTCCACTGCCCTTACTGCCACGGCTGGGAAGTCCGGAACAAAGCAATCGGAATCCTGGGTTCGGTGCCCATGGCGTTGCACCAGGCGTTGCTGTTCCGCCAGTGGAGTTCCAACATCACCTTGTTCCTCAATGATGTGGTGGAACCGACGGAAGAACAATGGGAGCAATTGGCTGCCCGTTCCATCACTGTGGTGGACGGCAAAGTCCAGGCCTTGGAAGTCAGCAACGACGCCTTGAGTGGCGTTGTCCTGGCCTCGGGAACGGTGATTCCGGTGGACGCCGTAGTCACCGGCCCGCGGTTGGAGGCAAGGTCCGGCGTGCTTGAGTCTTTGGGCGTTCCCACGGTGGAGCATGCGATGGGCGTCGGGACCCATGTTGAAGCCGCCCCAATGGGTGGGGCGACATCGGTGCCCGGCGTCTGGGCAGCAGGTAACGTCACGGACCTCACGGGACAAGTGATGGCCTCCGCGGCTGCGGGTGTCATGGCGGGCGCGGCCATCAACGCCGATCTCATGATGGAGGAGACCACCCTGGCTGTCCGGGAAGCGCGGCACGCGGCCCTGTCCCGCTAGTTCCTGGACCGGCCGTGACGCACGTTGAGCCGGCCGATCACAAAGCACAAAACCATCGACGTGCGGGCCTTGCCGGAGGACGATGGAAGGACAGCCGTTGAAGGAGGTTGGGTATGTGCTACGCGTACTACGACGACTTCGAGCGGCGCACGAAGAAAGACTCCGCGCGCAAGCCCGAGACGCACACGTCCGAGCCGGAAAAAGCACCTGAAGTTACCGTGGAGAGCCGTCCGCGGACAGAGGGAACGCTGTGGACTTTCCTGGCCCGCCGTCGCAGGGATTCCGAGGTTTCCGAACCGACGATGAACCGCATCAGCGAGAAAGTCTAGGCAGGGACCGGACCGCACCAAGGAAACACCAGTGAAGGCGCTGCGCTTGCGGCGCCTTCACTGGTGTCGGGCCGGCTGGCTGAAGGCCTAGGTGCTGGCAGCCAGGAATTCCCGGGCCGCCGTCACCAGGGCTTCCGTTCCCCGCGTCAGGGTCGGCTGGATAATGGGCGCAAAATACGGTGAGTGATTCGACGGAATATCCTCGGGAAGGCGCCCTGTTGTTGCAAATTCCTTGAACAAGGCAGGCTCGGCACCACCAAGGAACCAGAAAACCAGGGGAGCGCCGGCGGCCTTGGCCAAGGCGCCCACGTCTTCGCTTCCGGAGACAGGGCCGGGGTCAATGATCTGTGTTTCGCCAAACTTTGCCTTGAAGGCCGCAGACACCCTTTCGGTGGCATCCTGATCGTTGACGGTCAGCGGAAAGTGCTCTTCAAACTGAATCTCGGGGTCCTTGGGTGCCCCGGATGCCTTGGATTCCCCCGCGGCAATGCGCTCGATGGAACCGAGGATCTTGTCCCGGGTGTCGTTGCTGAAGGTGCGGACGCTGAGTCCCAAAGTTGCTGTTTCGGGAATGATGTTGTTCTTGGTGCCCGAGTGGATCTGCCCCACGGTTACCACAGCGGAATCACTCGCTGCCAGCTCACGGGCAACAATGCCCTGCAGCCGGACGGTGGTTGCCGCAGCCATCAGCACCGGGTCAACAGTGGTCTCCGGGCGTGAACCGTGACCGCCGCGCCCATGGAGGGTGATGTTGAGGGAATCGGCGGATGCCATGGTGACACCGGGCCGGATTCCGAACCAGCCGGCGGGGAAGGGGGCTACGTGCTGGCCCAGTACGACGTCGGGTTTGGGCACGGCGTCGTACAGGCCACCGGCCACCATGGTTTCGGCCCCGCCGCCCCACTCCTCGGCTGGCTGGAAGAGGGCCACCAGGGTGCCCTGCCACTGATCACGTTGCGCGACCAAAACCTCCACCGCGCCAACCAGGCAACTGACGTGTACGTCATGGCCGCAAGCGTGCATGACCGGCATGTCCTTGCCCTCATGGTCAACACCCATGGCCGTGCTTGCATAGTCCAGGCCGGTTGCTTCCTTGACAGGCAGTGCATCCATGTCTGCCCTGAGCATCACTACCGGTCCGGGTCCGTTTTCCAGAACGCCAACCACGCCGGTTTTTCCGATGTTTCGGTGGACAGTGAAGCCAAGGTCTTCCAGGTGCCCCGCTGCAATCCCGGCTGTCCGGGTCTCTTGGAAAGACAACTCGGGGTGGGCGTGCAGGTCTTTGTATAGCTTTTCGAGGTCAATGGTCATGAGTCTGCCCTTTTCATTCGACGCCTAGGTCTGGCCAGTGTATCCAGCCTGAAGATGCAAAGCCTGGGAAGCCCCGGCACACTGGATGGCATGAATGATTCCCAAGCAGCCACGACACAGCAATCCACTGTTGAGGAATGGACCAAAGCGCTGGCCGAATCCACCGGCTCGCCGGGCGGTGGCGCCGGGACAGGAGTCATGCTCTCCATCGCCGCTTCCCTGACCTCCATGGTGGCCGGATACACCGAGGCCGGGGAGGACCAGCACGAAAAGCTCTCGGGCATCCATGCCCGTGCCCGTGAACTGCGTGAAGATGCCCTGCAATTGGCGGACGACGACTCTTCCGCCTCCAACGCCTTCGGCGCCGCCTTCCGCCTGGATCCCGGGCCGGAGCGCGACGACGCAATCCACCAGGCCTCTGTTGATGCTGCCAAGGCCTCGGCAGTCCTGGGCGAGCGGGCCATCCACGCCATTGAAGACCTCGGCTGGCTCGCTTCCCACGGCAATCCCGCGCTGATCGCCGACGTCGTGGTTGGCTTCGGAGCCCTCCGTGCAGCCATCAGCGGAGCCCGAACCAACGTAAGTTTCGACCTCGCCTCCCTGACCTCCGCCGGAACCGCGCTGGAGGAAGTCAAGGAGCAGCACCCAGAGCTATGGAGCACGGTCAGCAGGCTCGGCGACGCCCTTGACAGAATCGATGACCTGACTGCCGGCGTCGACAAAAAGGCGGCACCAACCGAAGCGTTGTGAGGCCCGCTTTGCGTGCTAAATCCCTACGGAATCACGCAGAGCGGGCCTCACAACGGCGCTGTGTCCTTACTGAGCCTCTACTGCGCCTTCGGCACACGGCGGAGCACGACGGCGGCGAGCACTGCCGCGCCAGCCATCAATACCAGCCCAATCGCCGCAGTGATGTGGACGCCGGACTCGAAAGCCGTCCGGGCGGCGACCGTCAGGGCCTCCGACAAAGGTGCCGGAAGGGCTGCGGCCGCATCCACGGCGCCGGCAAGGGTTTCGCTGGACTTCCCGGCTGCCTGCGGGGAAACGCCGTCTGGAATCACGAGGTTGTGCTGATAGGAAGCGGTGAGGATCGAGCCGAGAACAGCCGTTCCCAGGAGCGAGCCCAGTTCGTAGCCGGTCTCGGAGATTGCGGAGGCGGCGCCGGACTTGTCGGCCGGAACGGAAGCCAGGATGAGGTCATTGGAAATGGTTTCCGCTGCGCCCACGCCGATTGCGAGGACCGTCAGGGCGGACAGCAGGAAGACGGGGCCGCTGCCGTGGTCGCCCACCATCACAATCAAGTAGCCCGCGGCGCTGAGTGTCAGGCCGGCGGCCACCACGTATCCGGGGCGGACACGCCGGACCAGCGGCACCACCAGCAGGCCGGCGATGACTGTTGCCAGGAGGGCGGGAATCATGGCGATTCCGGCTTCCATGGGTGACTGACCCTCAACAAGCTGCAGGTGCTGGGCGAAGAAGTAGATGAAGCCTGTCATGGAGAAGAGCGACAGGACGTTCGCCACGATTGCAGTGCTGAAGACCTTGTTATTGAACAGGGCAACGTCCAGCATGGGGTTCTCGATCCGCTGCTGGCGACGCACAAACAGAATGCCCATCACCAGGCCGAAGCCCATGAATGCGGCCGCGGACGCCCCGAAGCCGTGGACTGCGAATTCCTTGATGCCGTAGACGAACGGAGCCATGGTGACCACGGAAAGGACAATGCTGGCCACGTCCACGCGGCCGGGATTGGCGTCCTTGGATTCCGGAATGAGTGCCCGGCCGAAAGCAAGCAGGGGCAAAAGCAGGAAAGCGGCCACGAGGAACACCGCACCCCACCAGAAGTGCTCTACCAACCAACCGCCGAAGATGGGCCCAAGGGCGGCACCACCCGAGAACCCGGCAGCCCAGACAGCGATGGCAAGCCGGCGCCGGTTGGGATCGGCGAAGATGTTCCGGATCAAGGACAGCGTTGAGGGCATCAGCATGGCGCCGAAGACGCCAAGGCCGGCGCGTCCTGCAATGAGCCACTCAGCCGAAGGCGCGAAAGCTGTAGCAGCCGAAACCGCCGCGAAGCCCGTGCTGCCGATCAGCAGCAGCCGCCGTCGTCCGATCCTGTCGCCGAGGTTGCCCATGGATACCAGCAACGCGGCAAGAACCAGCGGGTAGGCGTCAACGATCCAGAGCAATTGGACGCCGCCGACGTCCAGGGAGCGGGCAATTTCGGGCAGGGCAAAGGTGAGCGCGGTGTTGTCGACGGCCACCAGCAGCACCGGAAACATCAGGAGTGCCAGAGCCGTCCAGTCGCGCCACGGTGCTGCCTGGCCCTTAACGGGATCAGCGGAACGGAGTGCTTGGGTTGGGGACGGCGAGAACATTCCACTACTGTACCGTCCAGACGGTACAGTTTCAACTGACCAGCCCCATGAGCCTTTAGGGAATGATGGACACATGCCACGAAAACCAGTTGCCCGGGACGCGGTCCTGGATGCCTTTGAAGCCCTCCTTATAGAGGTAGGGGAGAGGGCTGCCACCCTCGATGCCGTTGCCAAACGTGCCGGGGTATCCAAAGGTGGGCTGCTCTACCACTTCCCGAACAAGGAAGCGCTGATCACGGCACTCTTGGAACGCCTTGACCTGCTCGCCGATGAAGACACTGAACTGATGAAGGCAGCGCCCGATGGTTCGGCCGCCTACTTCATCCGGTCATCGCTGTGGGCAGATACCCCCATGGACAGGGCCTTCGTCGCTGCCACCCGCCTGGCTGAAGTGGCCCACGAGGAAACCCGCCGCCGGTTCGCCGCCATCCAGCAGCGCTGGCTGGACGTGCTGGCCGAAGACGTCGGACCGGAGGTTGCCAAAGCCGTCAGCTACATGGGCGACGGCCTCTATTTCAATGCCATCTTTGAAGGCGGCCAGGAAGGCGGCAACGCCGGGCGGGAGGCCGACGTCGAAATCCTGCTCGGAGTCCTGGAGCGGCTGCGGAAGTAGTGATTCATCCATTTGCTGCAGAGCCCGGCGCGTAGGACAATTAACTCTTGTGGCGTGCCCAACAAGGTGCCCACCTACAACTGAACATGCCTTTGATCTGCGGCGGGAGAGTCCTGCAAGCAAGTGATGCAGGCGCCGTAGGAGCAAACCCTCCCCAGGAATCTCTCAGGCCCACGCACCGCCGCGGCAAGGCAACTCTGGAAAGCAGCAGGCACTCAGCACACCTCAGGGTGGATGGGCGCTGTGCTCACCGACGGTGCAAGCGATGGTTGTTCACGCAACCCGCGGAAACTCTCAGGTCCAATACAGAGCGGGGAGGAACCCAGCCGCTGTGGCGTACCCAAACGCCGCCCAAGTAATGGAGTTCCTTCGTGACGGTTAGTTCTGCCTCCACCACCTTCGTCGATCGGCATATCGGCGCCCGCCGCCAATCCGAGATTGAGACCATGCTCAAGTCCGTCGGCTACGACACCGTCGATTCGCTGGTCGACACCGCCGTTCCGAACGATATCCGCCAGGATGTTGCCCTCACCCTGGAAAACGCGCTGAGCGAAGTCGAGGTTCTTGCCGAGCTGCGCAAGCTCGCATCCAAGAACAAGACTGCCGTCCAGATGATCGGCCAGGGCTACTACGACACCGTGACGCCGCCGGTGATCCGCCGCAACATCCTCGAGTCCCCGGCCTGGTACACCGCCTACACCCCGTACCAGCCGGAAATCTCCCAGGGCCGCCTTGAAGCGCTGCTGAACTTCCAGACCATGGTCCAGGACCTGGTTGGCCTGCCCATCGCCAACGCCTCCCTGCTTGACGAAGCAACGGCCGTTGCCGAAGCCGTCCTCATGATGCGCCGTGCCAACAAGAACAAGGCTGTCCAGGATGGCAAGACCGTCCTCGACGCCGACTGCCTCCCGCAGACCATCGCCATCGTCAAGGGCCGCGCCGAAGCACTCGGCTTCGAGGTTGAGGTCGCCGATCTCTCCCTGGGCCTCCCGGAAGGCGCCATCAACGGCGTTGTCCTGCAGCAGCCCGGCGTTTCCGGCCGCGTGTTCGACCACTCTGCTGTCATTGCTGAAGCCAAGGAACGCGGCGCGCTGGTCACGGTCGCAGCCGACCTCCTCTCCCTGACGCTCATCACCCCTCCCGGTGAGCAGGGCGCCGATATTGCTGTTGGTTCCGCGCAGCGCCTGGGTGTTCCGCTGTTCTTCGGCGGCCCGCACGCGGCCTACATGGCCGTCCAGAAAGGCCTGGAGCGTTCCATGCCCGGCCGCCTGGTAGGCGTTTCCAAGGACGACGCCGGTGTCCCCGCCTACCGCTTGGCGCTGCAGACCCGCGAGCAGCACATCCGCCGCGAAAAGGCGACGTCCAACATCTGTACCGCGCAGGCGTTGCTGGCCATCGTGGCCTCGATGTACGCGGTCTATCACGGCCCGGAGGGTTTGAAGGCTATTGCCGAGACCGCCCACAGCCACGCCCGCACCCTTGCAGCATCACTGAAGGCTGCCGGCGTCGAGGTCCTTCACGGTTCCTTCTTCGATACCATCACGGTCCGCGTCCCGGGCAAAGCTGCAGAGATCGTCGCTGCTGCCGAGGCCAAGGGCATCAACCTGCGCGGCGTTGACGCTGACACCGTTGGTATCTCTGTTGATGAGACCACCACTTCCGAGGTTGTCGCTGACGTCGCGGGGGTCTTCGGCGCTTCAGTTGCCGAAACCGCTGAAGGTCTCGCGCTTGAAGCTTCCGTGGAGCGCACCAGCGACTTCATGCAGCACCCCGTGTTCAACACGCACCGCTCCGAAACCCAGCTCCTGCGCTACATCCGCAAGCTCTCGGACCGCGACCTCGCGCTGGACCGCACCATGATCCCGCTGGGTTCCTGCACCATGAAGCTCAACGCCACCGCCGAGATGGAAGCCATTTCCTGGCCGGAATTCGCCTCCATCCACCCGTTCGCTCCGGATTCCCAGACCGAGGGCTGGCGCGAACTCATCACGGACCTCGAATCCCAGCTGACCGAGATCACCGGCTACGACCAAGTGTCCATCCAGCCGAACGCCGGTTCCCAGGGCGAGCTCGCGGGTCTGTTGGCCATCCGTGGCTACCACCTGTCCCGTGGCGACGAGCAGCGCAACGTCTGCCTCATTCCCGCTTCCGCCCACGGCACCAACGCAGCCTCCGCAGTGCTAGCCGGCATGAAGGTTGTTGTGGTGGCCACGGCTGCTGACGGCACGATCGACCACGCGGACCTTGCCGCCAAGATCGAGGCCAACCGCGAGGTGTTGTCGGCCATCATGATCACCTACCCGTCCACGCACGGTGTGTACGATGCCGACGTCCGCGAAGTCTGCGACGCCATCCACGAGGCCGGCGGCCAGGTCTACATTGACGGCGCCAACCTCAACGCCCTGGTTGGGCTCGCCCAGCCGGGCAAGTTCGGCGGCGACGTGTCCCACCTGAACCTGCACAAGACGTTCTGCATCCCGCACGGCGGTGGCGGCCCGGGTGTTGGTCCTGTGGCAGCCAAGGCGCACCTTGCACCGTTCATGCCAGGCGATGCAGCCTCCTGGACCGAAGGCAACGACGTGCCCATTTCGGCATCGCGTTTCGGTTCCGCCGGCGTTCTGCCCATCTCCTGGGCCTACGTGAAGCTCATGGGTGGCCAGGGCCTCACCGAGGCAACCAAGTCGGCGCTGCTGGCTGCGAACTACATCGCATCCCGCCTGAACGATCACTTCCCTGTCCTCTACACCGGCGAGGGCGGACTGGTGGCCCACGAGTGCATCCTGGACCTCCGCGAACTGACGGCCAAGACCGGCGTCACCGCTGAGGACGTTGCCAAGCGCCTGATCGACTTCGGCTTCCACGCCCCCACCCTGGCCTTCCCGGTTGCCGGAACCCTGATGGTGGAGCCCACCGAGTCCGAGGACCTTGCCGAGATCGACCGCTTCATCGAAGCCATGATCACCATCCGTGCCGAGATCGACCAGGTGGCTCACGGCGATTTCTCCGTGCAGGATTCCCCGCTTCGCCGCGCGCCCCACACGGCTGCCGCCGTCGTAAGTTCCGATTGGGACCGCGAGTACCCGCGCGAGCAGGCCGCCTTCCCCGTCCACCACCTCAAGCAGGACAAGTACTTCCCGCCGGTCGGCCGTATTGACGGCGCTGCAGGTGACCGCAACTTGGTGTGCTCCTGCCCGCCGATCGAAGACTTCGAGAACTAAGGGGTTCCGGAAAATGACAGAGAACTACACAGCTCTTTACGAAGAGCACAAGAAACTCGGCGCGTCCTTCACCGACTTCGGTGGCTGGCAGATGCCGCTCAAATACTCCTCGGAGTTGGCTGAGCACCATGCTGTCCGCAAGTCCGCAGGCCTGTTCGACCTCTCCCACATGGGCGAAGTCTGGGTCACCGGTCCCGAGGCAGCAGCCTTCCTGGACTACGCCCTGGTGGGCAAAATCTCCGCCATGGCCATCGGCAAAGCCAAGTACTCGCTGATCTGCCAGGAAGACGGCGGCATCATCGATGACCTCATCGCCTACCGTCGCGGTGAGGAGAAGTTCCTCGTGGTACCGAACGCCGGAAACGCTGCGGTTGTTGCCGCAGCCCTTCTGGAGCGCGCCGCCGGTTTCGACGTCGTCGTTGAGGACGCCTCCGCTGACACTTCGCTGATTGCCGTTCAGGGGCCGCTGGCTGAAACGATCCTGCTCCGCTTGGTGCCCGCCGAACAGCACGCGCTGGTCACCGACCTGAAGTACTACGCCGCGGTTGATGTCCCGTTCACGTTCGACGGCGGCACGCAGGAACTGCTGTTGGCCCGGACCGGGTACACCGGCGAAGACGGCTTTGAGATCTTTGTCGCCAACGAATCCGCAGCAGCCCTGTGGCAGGCCATCGCCGACGCCGCTGAAGACGGCGAACTTACTCCCGCGGGCCTGGCTTCCCGCGACTCCCTGCGCCTGGAAGCCGGCATGCCGCTCTACGGCAACGAGCTCTCACGCGAAGGCAACCCCTTCGCAGCAGGACTCGGACCGGTGGTGGCTCTGTCCAAGGAAGGCGACTTCGTCGGCAAGGACGCACTCGCTGCCCTCAAGGCAGATGGCGCAGGCTCCACCAGCGGACGCAAGCTTGTTGGCCTCCAGGGCCTGGGCCGCCGTGCCGGCCGAGGCCACTACCCGGTCCTCAAGGACGGCGCAGTAATTGGCGAAGTCACGTCCGGCCAGCCAAGCCCCACGCTCGGCTACCCGGTAGCGTTGGCGTATGTCGACGTCGCTTTCGCTGAGCCGGGAACTTCACTCGATGTTGATCTCCGCGGAAAGAGCGAGCCGTTCGAAGTCGTCGCACTGCCGTTCTACAAACGCCAAAAGTAAGCCGGAGCCGTACCCGACGGGTCGCCCAAAAGCCCGTCGGGTCCGGCATCCTCCGCGTGCTCGGTCGCGGGAACGCCCGCTGAGCGGACGTGACGCTCCCTTGGACGCACGCTTCCGGATCCCGGACTCGAAGGGGCCCGCGTAGTTCCGAAGGTCTGACTCGCGTGGCCGTGCGGTGGGGGAGCGGATTCCGGAAGCGTGCGTCAAAGCGACGGAGGAGCAGCACGCGGAGGAATTCGGTGCCCCACGCCCGCGAATCAGCCACGCTCACGGCCCAGACACGACACAATTAGATGTAGCCACTACACGTAAAGGAAACAGAATGCCCAAAGTAGCGCCCGAACTTCAGTACTCCGACGAGCACGAGTGGGTTTCCCGCGGCGAAGGGAACTCGGTATCCGTCGGTATTTCCGAGGTTGCCACCGACGCTCTGGGTGACATTGTGTACGTTGACCTGCCCGAGGTTGGTTCTTCGGTGACCGCTGGCGAGACCTGTGGCGAAGTTGAGTCCACCAAGTCCGTCTCGGACCTGTACTCGCCGGTCACCGGTGAGGTCACGGAGATCAACGACGCCGTTGTCTCGGACCCCGCACTGATCAACAACGACCCCTACGGCGCCGGCTGGCTGTTCAAGGTCGCCGCCGAGTCCGACGGCCCGCTGCTCTCCGCCGAGGAATACGCCTCCAAGAATGGCGGAGACCTCTCCTAAGCCCTGCTCCTCTTAGCTGGCGCCCGTTGGGGGCTGGCATCCTCCGCGTGCTCGGTCGCTTGGGCGCCCGCTGGGCGGACGCGAAGCTCCCTCAGACGCACGCTTCCGGACGCCGACCCCAAGTGCACCGGCCGATTCGTGGGTTTGCTGCTGGGGGTGCCGTGCGCGCGGCATGTTTGGCAGCGAATCCCCGTATTGGGCGTTGCAGCGTCCGAGCTTGGATGCCAGTCCCAGGTGGGGCCACGTCCGGGCTCCGGTGGTGTTGTTTGGCCGATTCGTGGGTTTGCTGCTGGGGGTGCCGTGCGCGCGGCATGTTTGGCAGCGAATCCCCGTATTGGGCGTTGCAGCGTCCGAGCTTGGATGCCAGTCCCAGGTGGGGCCACGTCCGGGCTCCGGTGAGGTGTTGTTTGGCCGATTCGTGGGTTTGCTGCTGGGGGTGCCGTGCGCATGGCATGTTTGGCAGCGGACCCCCGTAGTGGGCGTTGCAGCGGCCGAGCTTGGCCGATCGGGCACCCCCCCACCACTCAAGCCCAGGGGCGTAGCGTGGGATTGTAGAACTGAATAAAATTGCGACGCCGGGTTGCCGCCTTTGGGGGCCATCCGGCGTCGTGCTTCGGCCGATCTCCGCCACAAGCGGGGGAGGCCATCCGGCAGGACCATCTGCCGGACCGTTTCAAACTGTATTAAGGAATCCCGACCATGGCTGTTGGTGTTTTCGATCTTTTTTCCGTGGGTATTGGTCCGTCGAGTTCTCATACTGTGGGGCCGATGCGGGCTGCTGCGGTGTTTGCTGGTGAGTTGAGGGACGCTGGTGTCCTGGGTTCGGTGGCGTCGTTGCGGGTGGATTTGTATGGGTCGTTGGCTGCGACGGGTCGTGGCCATGGGACCATGACGGCGACTTTGTTGGGTTTGGAGGGGTATCACCCGGAGTTGATTCTGCCTGAGGAGGTGGAGGCGCGGTTGGCTGCTATTGCTGAGACGGGTGTGTTGAACCTGGCTGGTGCCTCTGGTGGGGGGGTGGAGTTGCCGTATGCGGTGGAGGATATGGTGTTGCATCCGTTGACGGTGTTGCCGCGGCATACGAACGGGATGAAGTTTGCTGTCTCGGATGCTGAGGGAAACATCGTGCGGGAGGCGACGTTCTTCTCTGTTGGTGGCGGGTTCATTGTCCGTGAGGGTGAGGAGAACGCGGCGCAGCAGGAGTTGGAGGAGTCCAAGAAGGAGTTGCCGTTGCCGTTTAGGACGGCGGCGGAGTTGTTGGGCCGGTGTGCGTCCAAGGGGCTGGGGATCAGCGACATCATGTTCATTAATGAGCGGGCGTCCCGTTCCGAGGAGGAGATCCGGGAGGGTTTGCTGCATATCTGGTCCGTGATGGAGGCCTGTGTTGAGACGTCCTTGAAGCGTGAGGGTGTGCTCCCTGGTGGGTTGCGGGTCCGGCGTCGTGCTCCTGATTGGTTAGAGCGGCTCCTGAAGGAGGACAAGGACCGGAACGATCCGAAGTATTGGCAGGAGTGGGTGAACCTGATCGCGTTGGCGGTCAATGAGGAGAACGCTTCGGGCGGCCGGGTGGTGACGGCGCCGACCAATGGTGCTGCGGGGATCATTCCGGCGGTGTTGTATTACGCGTTGAATTACGCCCCGGGGATGGACAAGGCCTCCCAAAAGGACCGGGACGATGTGGTGGTGAAGTTCCTCCTCACTGCTGGTGCTGTGGGGGTTTTGTATAAGGAGCAGGCGTCCATTTCCGGTGCTGAGGTGGGGTGCCAGGGTGAGGTGGGGTCGGCGTCGTCGATGGCTGCTGCTGGTTTGGCTGAGGTGATGGGTGGTACGCCGGGGCAGGTGGAGAACGCGGCGGAGATCGCGATGGAACATAACCTGGGGTTGACGTGTGATCCGATCGGCGGGTTGGTGCAGATTCCGTGTATTGAGCGGAACGCGATTGCTGCGGCGAAGGCGATCAACGCGGCGAAGATGGCGTTGTGGGGTGATGGTACGCACCGGGTGTCGTTGGACGAGGTGATCGTGACCATGCGGGAAACGGGCAAGGACATGTCCGATAAGTACAAGGAAACCGCGATGGGCGGCCTCGCTGTCAACGTCGTCGAATGCTGAGTCTGTTTACTGTCAGTGCCTAGTGCCATGCTGTATCCATGAGCGGGGGATACGACAGGGATTTTTTGCGGGCACGGCTTGAGCTGCCCAGTCCGTCGGCAACGACGATTCTGTTGGACTACATCCACTTCTCCGTGCGTTTCCGGGTGTCCCGGAAGCTCGCGGCGATCGTGGGAGTCAACATCAGCGGTGCCGAGCTGAACCCACTGGCCCGTGAGGGAACGTGGCACTTCGACGACAGGATTCCGCGGGAACAGCAGGCGGGCCCGGACGTTTACAAGAACAACGCCTTCGACCGCGGCCACCTGGTCCGGCGGCTGGATCCCGTCTGGGGAGATGCGGCTACCGCCAAGAAAGCCAACCAGGACACCTTCGTTTTCACCAACGCTGCCCCACAGGTGGACGACTTCAACCAAGGCAAAGAACTCTGGGTGGGGCTCGAGGACCACGTGCTGAGTCATGCGGATGCCCACGAGGCCAAGATCAGCGTCTTCACGGGACCCGTGCTCCTGGACGATGACCAGCCTTACCGGGGCGTCCAAATCCCGCGCAAATTCTGGAAGATCGCCGCGTGGACCAACGATGCCAAGCTGGCTGCCGTGGGCTTCCTCCTGGACCAGTCGCCGCTCCTGGGCAAGGTCGAGCTGAAACGGGCCATCGATCAGCGCCTCCTCGAAGGAGAGCCACCTCCGCTGGGACCGTTCCGGACCTTCCAGGTTCCCATTGGGCAGATCGCAGACCTAACCGGGCTGAGCCTCAGCAGGCTTGCCAACGCGGACCGGCTCGTCAGCGGCCAGCGTGAACTGGGCAGGCAACCGAAGGCGATCGAGTTGGAGCGCCCGGACCAGATCCGTTTGTGAGCAACGGCAGATCTGCGCTTTTGCTCATAGACCAGCCGATTTCGCTTGGCCCGATAGACTTGGGGCTGCATGTCCGCATGCGTACCGAGCTTTTGAACACTGCACCAAACCCCTGAGATTGGACACGGCCACCTTGCGAGAATTTACCGCCCGCTTTGCCACCGCCGAGGAAATCGACAACTGGGACAAGCACGTCACGGCCAACCCGAACGGCGGCAACATGCTGCAGTCCGACGCCTACGCCGCAGTCAAGGACGGTAACGGCTGGTTGGTCCGCCGGCTCGTCATCGAAACCCAGGAGTACAGCAGCTACAACTTGCTCCTCGAGAAGAAGTTCCCTGTCCTGGGCCGGCTCTGGTATCTGATCAAGGGCCCGGACGTTGCTGCTGTGGAAGACATCCAGCCCCTGCTGAAGGCCGTGGCTACTTTGGCCAAGAAACAGAAGATGAACGTCTTCACCATCAAGATAGAGCCCGACGTCGTGGAGTCACCTGAGGTGACCGCGCAACTGAAAGCCGCCGGGTTGGTCAAAGCGCCCAACATCCAATCCAACGACTCCACTGCCATTCTGGATATCTCGGCCCCGGCCAACGAAGTGCTGAGGAGCATCTCCTCGCGTGCACGCAACGCGGTCCGCAGGGCCGAGCGCGAAGGGTGCGAGGTTGTGCAGGGAGAGCCCGGCGAGGACAGTTACCGCAAGCTGTACGCCCTCATGCGGAACACCATGGACGCTAAAGGGGCCATGCCCCTGCGGAGCTACGAGTACTACGCAAAGTTCTGGGAAGAGTTCTGCAGCCGCGGGCAGGGCCACTTCTTCTTCGTCCATGAGGACGGCGCACCCAGCGTTGGTGCTTTCGTGATCAACTACGGATCAAAGGCCACGTACAAGGACGGTGGATCCACCCAGAACCGTAAGCAGTACGGCGATTCACACCTGGCGCAGTGGGCGGCAATCCAGCGTATGCAGGAGCTCGGATGCGTGGAGTACGACTTCTGCGGAACTCCGCCGGCCGCGCACATCAAGGACAAGTCCCATCCGCTTTATGGCTTGGGATCGTTCAAGACAAGCTTTACCAAGACCGTCACGGATTTTGTGGGTTGCTACGACCTCGTCCTGGGCCCTGTCCGCCACAAGCTGTGGGTCAAGGGTGCGGAGCGCATCTTCCGTCGGCTCGAGACCACGCGCACCGGCGGACAGTTCTACTAGGAGCGGGCCCCGGGCGACGCCACTCCACAAAGTCCCCAAGCTAAATTCAGGCCCGCCCCGGCCACCAACGGGTGCAAATCTACTGTTAGGTGAGGTAATTTCTTTGACTCCGATTGAGGCTGGAACCGACATGGAATTCGTGATTCTCAGTGACGCTGATTTCGAGACATTCGCCAAGGGACACCCGCAGGGCAGCTTCATTCAGTCCTTGGACCTCACGCGATTCCAGCGTGCCCGTGGCCAGGAAGTGGAACTCTTCGGAGTAACGCAGAACGGCGGCCTGATCGCTGCAGGAAAGCTGGTCTACACGGCCAACCGCCTGGGCTACAAGACCGCTGACTGCGCCAAGGGACCCCTGATGGACTACAGCGATCCCACCCTGGTGAGGTTCGTCGTCGAGCAGTTGAAGAAGCACGCGGCCGGCAAGAAGGCCGCCGAACTGCGGATCTCGCCCAACATCCGGTACATCGCCCGGGACGAAGAAGGCGCCGAGCACCCCGAAGTTGAGGACAACCGTCCGCTGCTGAAGGAATTCGAAGGGTTGGGCTTCAAGCACCAGGGCTTCGAGATGAACTTCGCCAACATCAACTGGATGTTCATCAAGCAGCTGGATGGGATCGCTGATTCCGAAGAGCTCATCATGGGCATGAACTACCGCACCCGCAAAGCCATCCGGAAAGCCGAGAAGAACGGCGTCTACCTCGAACAGGCAACGCTGGAGACGCTGGATGAGTTCTACAACGCACTGAGCACTGCCGGGGACGAGAAAGGCTTCACGTACCGCGAACGCGAGTACTACGAGCAACTGCTCCGCAACACCTCGGACGAGTTCACCAAGCTCATGATGGCCAAGATCAACATCCCGGAATACCGGGCCTCGATCACCGAACGGCTCGATGCCGAATCCAAGACCCTCGCAGACCTGAAGCGGGAAGTCGAGGAGACCGGCAGCAAGAAGAAGGCCAACAGGGTCAAGGTTGTCCAGGACCTCGTTGACAGTTACGAGCGCAGCCTCAAGGACATCGAACGCTTCCCGGATTCAGTCGGCGTAGCCACTGTGGCCGCCATCCACTTTGCCTGCTCCGGCGAGGAACTGGTGTGCGTCATTGGCGGCACCGTACAGGACTACATCTACTTCAACGGCGCTACGTCCCTCTACTGGGGCATGATGCTGCACGCGTTGAACAACGGATACTCGCGGTACAACTTCTATGGCACATTCGGCATCCAGGGCCAGGATGAAACCGGCCACGGAGGTTACGAGTTCAAGAAGGGCTTCGGCGGCGAAGTGGTCCAACTGGTGGGGGACTTCGTGGCCCCGGTCAATCCGGTCATCTTCCACGGATACCGCGCGGTCAGGAAGCTCGCAGGGGCCGCCCAGACAGTGCTGGGACGATTGCCACTTGAGAAATTGCCGGTAGTAGGAAAACTTCGGAGGAACCGCTAATCACACAAGCCAAGGGAGGATCACCGCGTGACTGAACGCCCCGACGGGTCCGCCAGCAGGCCCCATACTGACGGGTTGCCCAAAACGCAGCCGCTGCGGCCATCCCAGGTCCGGCAGAACGTCAACGCCAAACGCATGCTCATGCGCTTGGTCCAAGGTGACAGCCCGCCCACGGCACCCATGAACATCGTGGACCGGTTGGCAGGAAGCCCTTATGCCAACCCCACCATCCAGGTGGTGGGAGTGGATGCTTCCGCCCGCAAAACCATCGACTTCGCCCTGCATCTGGCCGAGGTCATGTTCCGCTACGGTGCCGGTGCCCTTGAGGTGGAGACCAGCATGATCGCGGTGACGGCGGCGCTGGGATTGAAGAACGTTGAAGTGGACATCACCAACCAGTCGGTGGCCATTAACTACGCACCCAAGGACCAGACACCCATCACGCTCCTGCGTGTTGTCCGCTCCTGGACCAACAACTACGCGGGGTTGGCGCAAGTGCACCAACTGGTGACTGACATTGTGGCCGGGGGCGTGGGGCGCGATGAAGCTGTGCGCCGCTTGAACGAGATCATCCGCAGCGCCAAGCCGTTCCCTCGCTGGATGGTCACCATTGCGTTCGGTATTTTCTCGGCCGTTTTCGTGGGCGTCCTTGGCGGTGGGCTGGGTGCGTCTGCTGTGGCTTTCTGCTCCAACATCCTGATCAGCCTGCTGTCACGGCAGTTGGCACGGTGGCGGACGGCGGACTTCTTTAACACCATGGCGTGCGCGTTCCTGGTTACCTTCATTGCCCTGATGCTGCGGTGGGCTGGTGTGGACATTGCTCCGTCCATTGTGGTTGCCGGTGGGATCCTGCTGCTCCTGCCAACGGGTCGCCTTGTCTCTTCAGTGCAGGACGCGATCAACGGCTTCCCTGTGACTGCGGCGGGTCGTTTCCTTTCCACGGCGTTGACGTTCGGTGCCATCGTGGCCGGTATCGGTGTGGCCGTGGTTGTCGGAACGCTGATGGGCAGCGCCGTCCTGGATGTCACTGATACATTCCCCGACGCGTACCCCTTGTGGGGGAGGGCGATCCTGATCGCCATCGCGGTGGTGGCCATCGGCGTCACCGAACAAACGCAAATGCGCTTGTTATTCCCGACGGCGGCAGTCGGCTTGGTGGGCTTCTTCGTTTTGTGGGGGGCCGGCGCAGCCGGACTCGGCGATCGCTTGTCGCCCGCAGTGGCTGCGGTGGTGATCGGCCTGCTGGGCCGGGTAGTGGCGCTCAAACTCGGTGCGCCGCAGCTGGTGGTCGCAGTTCCCGCCGCATTGATCCTGCTTCCCGGCCTCACCATCTTCCGGTCCATGTATGTTTTGACCGTGGAAGAGGGAGACATCCTCCTTGGTGCGGGCGGGATGCTCAACGCCGGGGCCATCGTGCTGGGAGTGGCTGCGGGCATCGTGCTCGGGGACAACCTGGCCAGGCCGCTGACGAAGGGCCTGTCCAGCAATGAGCGGCGCAGGGTGCGCAGGCGCTGATGATCCAACGATTAAAGGCACCGCCTGGAGGCGGTGCCTTTCGTCGCTAATGCGCAGCCAGTGCTAGCGGCTGAGGCTAGATCTTCCCGACCGGAAGCTTTTTCTCGGCCTGGAACACTTCCTCCACGCGGCCTTGCGCCCAGTAGCCGGACAGTGAAACCTGGGAGCGCTCCAGCCCACGCTGTACGAAGAAAATCTCCCGCAGGCCTTTCATGTAGCCCCGCTCGCCGTGGGCGAAGACGTCCACCCGGCCTGGAAGCCATTCGGTGCTGCGCAGGGCTTCGAGCAGCAAGTCACTGGAACCCGCAGGTACTCCGTTGCGGTACAGCCAGTGCAGCTTGACCCCCGAGGGTGCCGAGATGGGGAGGATGTCCGCTTCGCTGTCCACCTCAAGGAAGACTGTTCCGCGGGCCTCAGGGGCAAGGGCCTCCACGCAGGCAGCGATGGCCGGGATCGCGGCGTCATCGCCGGCGAACAAGTACCAGTCGGCTTCCGGGGCCGGGTTGTAAGCGCCACCGGGACCCGTGAAGACCAACGAGTCGCCGGGTTTGGCCTCTGCTGCCCATGGACCTGCCAGGCCTTCATCGCCATGGACCACGAAATCAATGGCCAGCTCCCGGGCTTCCAGGTCCACCCAGCGGATGGTGTAGGTCCGGGTGTGCGGCCACAGTTCCCGCGGCATGGTCTCGCGGATGGCCCACAGGTCCAGGGGGAGCTGGTAGTCAACGCCGGGCTGGGGGAAGACGATCTTGACGTAGCGGTCCACGTACTGGTTGTTCGCGTAGTCGCCGAAGCCCGGTCCGCCGGCCACGATCCGCACCATGTGTGGTGAAAGGCGTTCGTTCCGCAGGACTGTCAGGTTGACCTGCGGGCGTGTTGTGCGGGTGGCGGACGAAGTGACAGGGAGAGCAGTCATATAGGTAAGCCTAAGCTAATTACCTGCACGTCTGCTGGGGATGAGTCGAAGGTTACACGCCCTCTTGCATGTCCCAGGTGCTTCGGGAGCCAGATGAGTGAGCGTTGGGTTTGAAGGGCTTGGGATGTGAGTGAGCGTTGGGTTTGAAGGGCTTGAATGTGAGTGAGCGTTTCAGGACGAGCGGTTACAGGACAGGCAGTTCCCAGTTGACTGGTTGGGCGCCCTGTTCGAGAAGCAGCTCATTGCTGCGGCTGAAGGGCTTGGAACCGAAGAAGCCGCGGGAGGCGGAGAGGGGACTGGGGTGGGCCGAGATGATCGAGGGCGCTCCTTCGAGCAGCGGCACGACGCCCTCGGCGTCCTTCCCCCAGAGAATGGCCACCAACGGACTACGGCGCCCCACGCCGTCGGTACGGTTGACGACGGCGGTAACTGCCGCCGTCGTGATGGCCTCCCATCCTTTGCCACGATGTGAGCCGGCATCTCCGGCTTTGACGCTGAGGACGCGGTTCAGCAGCAGGACGCCTTGATCCGTCCAGGCGCTGAGGTCGCCGTGGACCCGGGGTGGCAGGCCAAGGTCGTCGTGGAGTTCGCGGTAGATGTTGGCCAGGCTTCGCGGGATCGGTCGCGTTTGCCGTGATACCGCAAAGGAAAGGCCGACGGCGTGTCCCGGCGTGGGGTACGGGTCCTGCCCAAGGATCAGCACTTTGACGTCGGCCAACGGTTGCTGGAAGGCGCGCAGAAGGTTGTTGGCGGCCGGAAGGACGTGGGCCCCGCTCTTGGCTTGGCCCGCCACAAAGGCCAAGGCGCTGCGAAGCTGGCCTTCTACAGGGCGGAGGGCGTCGGCCCAGTCCGGGGCCATCAGCTCTTCCAGCGGGCGATCGGGCAGCCCGGCGAAACCGGCCTCCCCCAGGTCGGTCGGCTCAAGGTCAAAGAGTGCATCCTCGCCATTCACTCCGCCATTGTCTCCCGCGCGTGCCCGGCCCGGCGAATGACAGTGTTGGCGAATGACAGCGTTGTTATTCGCCCGTAACATGGGGGTAGGACATTTTCCCAACAAGCGTCGAAGGAGTATGCCGTGGCAGAGCCCGCACCGGAACCAATGGCGCCGCGGTCAGGTGGTTTTGCCCTCGAAGACCTTGCGGCCGGGACCCGCAGCGATTCGCCGCTCAGCGAACGGGACCAGCAGATGCTGGCCCTGGAACGGCAGTGGTGGAAGTACTCAGGGGCCAAGGAACAGGCGATCCGCGAGCTGTTCGATCTCTCGGCTACACACTATTACCAGATCCTGAACGCACTGATCGATACTGAAGACGCGTTGGCCCACGATCCCATGCTCGTCAAGAGATTGCGTAGACTACGTACGTCCCGCCAGCGCGCGCGGACGGCACGTCGCTTGGGGTCCGACGCGTAAATCGCCAGGCTGATCTGTCAGCAGCAACCAGCAAGGACATCGCTTCACCATGACCAAATATGCCAAGGACGAATTCGACCAGGTCCCGCAGAACACCTCCCGGCAGGGCGTTCACCGTGACGCCCAGGAGACTGCGCGTCCCACACTGTGGCCGGTCCTGACCGTTGGGGCGGTGGCCCTGGTCCTCGGACTGGTGGCCTTCCTGGTCCTGCCAAACCTCGGCGTAGTAGCTCCCACTGCGGCGCCCAGTGTCTCGACGCCGGCGCCTCAGCAAAGCGATGCGACGCCTTCTGCTGCTCCGAGCGAATCCAGCAGTGCGCCGTCTGCTTCCAGTGAACCCACTCCGTCCGAGAGCCCTTCGGCAACCACATCTTCCGCTCCCGTGGACAAGACCACCCCCGTAGCGGTCTATAACGGAGCAGGCACCGCAGGTTTGGCGGGCCGGGTGGCCGGCCTGGTGCAAGCAGATGGCTGGACATTGGGCACGGTGGGCAACTGGGGCGGACTGCCGCAGCAGACGTCCGTCATCTTCTACAACACACCCGGGCAGAAGGCCAACGCCGAGGCGCTCGGCGCGTTGCTGGGAATCCAGTCGGTTGTTGAATCGCCTGAAATCCAGCAGCCCTTGGTGGTTGTGGCAGGACCTGGCTACCAGTAGCCCTCCGGCCCGTCCCAAGGCCCCAAAGCCCCAACTCGGTTAAGCCTCAATAACAAAACCCATGCCCTGGCCCTCCGTGGGAGCGCCGGCAGAGTGACTGTGGTTACAGTGGATTAGATCCGGTACGGAGATCCCGGCAACCGGTCTTGGCTACTGCGAAAGTGTGGGCATCATGGCATTGGGAACCGTCAAATGGTTCAACGCCGAAAAAGGCTACGGATTCATCACTGTGGATGAATCGGGTGACGACGTCTTTGTGCACTGGTCATCCATTCAAATGGACGGATTCCGTGCCCTTGAAGAGGGCCAGCGGGTCGAATTTGAACTGGGCGAGGGGCAGAAGGGGCCGCAAGCCGAAGGCGTGCGCGTCGCGTAGCGCCAGGCCGGCTTCCGCATCATCCGGGTCAGCCCTCGGCATCCGGGTCAGCCCTCGGCTGAAAGCCCTGTGTTTATAGAGCAAAATGGCATCTCTGCTTGCACTCTCCCCGGCCGAGTGCTAATTATTGATTTAGCACTCCTATGGTTCGACTGCTAAGTCCAGGCCGGTTTACTCCGGGACTGGGCAGCGTCCGTTCCAGCGGAGGATCAAGAAACACCTTGGTGGGGTGAGGTCCGGAGCGCGGGGCATACAGAGGCCGCGGGCAAGGGACCGTCCGTCGCGGGCACCCTATCTGACAGGTACCTTCTTAACGACTGTCCCGAAAGGACTACCGCCGTTATGGCCAAGATCATTGCATTTGATGAAGAGGCACGCCGCGGCCTCGAGCGGGGCCTGAACATCCTCGCAGACGCCGTCAAGGTCACCCTCGGCCCGCGTGGACGCAACGTCGTCCTCGAAAAGAAGTGGGGCGCCCCCACGATCACCAACGATGGTGTTTCCATCGCCAAGGAGATCGAACTGGACGACCCCTACGAGAAGATCGGTGCAGAACTGGTCAAGGAAGTTGCCAAGAAGACGGATGACGTCGCTGGCGACGGTACTACCACTGCAACCGTCCTCGCCCAGGCATTGGTGAAGGAAGGCCTGCGCAACGTTGCCGCCGGCGCCGACCCGCTGTCCCTCAAGCGCGGCATCGAGAAGGCTGTTGAGGCAGTCATCAACGAACTGCTGTCTTCCGCCAAGGAAATCGAGACCAAGGAAGAGATCGCAGCTACGGCTTCCATCTCCGCCGGTGACCCGGAAATCGGCAGCCTGATCGCCGAAGCCCTGGACAAGGTGGGCAAGGAAGGCGTTATCACGGTCGAGGAATCCAACACCTTCGGTCTGGAGCTCGAACTCACGGAGGGCATGCGCTTCGACAAGGGTTACATCTCCGCTTACTTCGTCACCGACGCTGAGCGCCAGGAAACGGTCCTCGAGGACCCGTACATCCTGATCGTCAACTCCAAGATCTCCAACGTGAAGGAACTCGTCACGGTTCTGGAGAAGGTCATGCAGTCCAACAAGCCGCTGCTGATCATCGCCGAAGACATCGAGGGCGAGGCCCTGGCCACCCTGATCGTCAACAAGATCCGTGGCACCTTCAAGTCCGTCGCCGTCAAGGCTCCGGGCTTCGGTGACCGCCGCAAGGCACAGCTGGCCGACATCGCCATCCTCACCGGTGGTCAGGTCATCTCCGAAGAAGTTGGCCTCAAGCTCGAAAACGCCGGCCTCGAACTCCTCGGCACCGCCCGCAAGGTTGTTGTCACCAAGGACGAGACCACCATCGTTGAAGGTGCCGGCGACGCAGAGCAGATCGCAGGCCGCGTGGCCCAGATCCGCGCTGAGATCGAGAACTCCGATTCCGACTACGACCGCGAGAAGCTGCAGGAGCGCCTGGCCAAGCTGGCCGGCGGCGTTGCAGTTATCAAGGCCGGTGCCGCAACCGAGGTTGAGCTCAAGGAACGCAAGCACCGCATTGAGGACGCAGTCCGCAACGCAAAGGCTGCCGTTGAAGAAGGCATCGTTGCCGGTGGTGGCGTTGCCCTCATCCAGGCCGGTGCCAAGGCATTCGCCAACCTCACCCTCGAAGGTGACGAGGCAACCGGTGCCAACATCGTCAAGGTTGCCATCGACGCTCCGCTGAAGCAGATCGCCTTCAACGCCGGCCTCGAGCCGGGCGTTGTGGTGGACAAGGTTCGCGGCCTGCCTTCGGGCCACGGCCTGAACGCTGCCACGGGCGTCTACGAAGACCTTCTGGCTGCCGGCGTGAACGACCCCGTAAAGGTCACCCGCTCGGCTCTCCAGAACGCTGCTTCCATCGCTGGTCTCTTCCTGACCACCGAGGCTGTAGTTGCTGACAAGCCCGAGAAGAACGCTCCGGCTCCCGGCGGCGACGACATGGGCGGCATGGGCGGCTTCTAAGCCCCTCTGCTGTAGCAATACAGCGCCCAGGCGTCACGCTTTAGAGCAAACGACGGCGGTCCCCACTTTTTGGTGGGGGCCGCTGTTTTGTTGTGCGCACCCAAGTAGGTAGCAGTACATGCCGTTATGAGCGCTCAAAGGGCATCCACTGCACCTACTTGGGTGTTATCACGGATTCAGTGTCGGTGGGGTCTGGCAGGATTAACGTTATGACGATTATTGCTGCCGCCGACGGGTCCGCCCTCGGCAATCCTGGGCCGGCCGGTTGGGCCTGGTACGTTGATGACTCCTGTTGGCGCGCAGGAGGTTGGCCGCATGGCACCAACAACCAGGGTGAGCTCATGGCTGTCCTGGACCTCTTCCGTTCCACGGCGCACGTGCCGGAGGAAGAGCTGCTGATCCTTTGCGACAGCCAGTACGTCATCAACTGCATCAGCAAGTGGATGCCAGGCTGGAAACGCAAAGGCTGGCGCAAAGCCGACGGCAAGCCTGTGTTGAACGTGGACCTTCTCAAGGACATCGACCAGGCGATAGTTGGCCGCAAGTACACCTTCGAATGGGTCAAAGGACATGCCGGGCACGACCTCAACGAGGCAGCCGATGAGCGGGCACGGGCTGCAGCGACGGCCTTCCAACAGGGTGTCGCGCACCGGAGCGGCCCCGGCTTCCCGGGCGCGCAGGGGCAGGACCACGAGCTCGTGAAAGCCTCCGCGCCGGGTGGAACGCAGACCTCCGCGCAGGGCGGACCGCAGAACCTTACGCAGGCAGGGGTTCCAGCGCCGGCTCCGGCGCTGGTTCCGGTACAGGTGCCGGCGCAGGGCCGGGCAGCCTCCAGCCCTGCCAGGAGTGAACGCAGCACCCGACCACATTTTGAGCCGACGCTCTTCGGAGAATCAGGCATCTTTGGCCAACCGGATCTTTTCAGTGAGCTCGAGGATGCTTCCACCCAGGAGCTCTCCGCTGAGGAGACGGTGCTGGCGTTGGAGCGGGAACTTCTTCGGCCCGACGTTCGCGCCGACATTGGCAGGATCGGTGTGCTGCTCCACCCCGACTTTGCCGAGATTGGCAGCTCGGGACGGTTCTGGACGCGGGACGCCATGATGATGGCCCTGGAAGAGGACCCCGGCGAACCCACGGAGCTTGAACTGCTCAGCGCCGACCGTCTCAGCGAAAACACCATTTTGCTGAACTATCGCAGCTTCTCCCACGCGGGCTCGGCACTGCGCAGCTCTGTCTGGATATTGGACCGCGGTCAATGGAGGCTCCGGTTCCATCAGGGGACGCTGGAAAGCTAGGGTTTTTGAACGTCCAGGCACCGAAGGGCTCGGCTGTGTCACCTGCCGACTTGCATCATGCTGTCTGATGACATGCTGGCCGATGGGCTACTGGCTGATGATCTGATGACCTCCTGACCGAAGTCCTGCTGACCGAAGTCCTACTGACCGAAGTCCTACTGACCTATGACCTGCAGGGCCGGCATGCACAGGGGGAAGACAGCCGGCCCCGCAGGAGCTCATAGGGAAAGGTGCTCAGTAGGCGAAGCGCTGCGTGTTTCCTTGCTCCACCTCGGAGTAACTTGTGGCGGCCGAAGCCAATGCCAGGTTGATGGATGCCAAGGAGTCCTCAACCTTTCCCTGGGTAACTGACCATTCAAGGACCAAGGACCGGAAGTTGGTGGCGGCGGATCCCCGCCACGTTGCCTCCAGCTCGTCCAGGCCGCGCTTCATGGCCAACACATCGGAGCTGATGCGATCTACGGTTCCTTTTACGTTGGCCGATTTGAGCTGAAGCAACTCGGTATCGACGGAGATGACGCTCATGGGTGGTGCCTTTCGACGAAGATGTTCCGCTCATCGCGGTGGGATGCGTGGGCCACAACATTGAGCCTAGGCACCCGCCGGTAGCCCCGGAACACAGCTTCGCCGCTATGTGGACAACTGCCGGACAGCAGGGGTATGTGGACAACGGCCCCAGCGTTAGTTGGATACCAACTCTGCCGGCTCTTCGCGGAACGGAAGGCTGACCTCCATGGTTGCGCCTCCGCCTTCGGTCTCCGTGACCCGCACGGTACCTCCATGCGAGCCAACAATGGCGGCAACAATGGCCAGGCCCAGGCCGCTGCCACCGGTCTCGCGGGTCCGGGAGGTGTCGGCGCGGTAGAAACGCTCGAAGATCTTGTTGGTTTCCGCGTCCGGAATACCGGGCCCATGATCCCGGATCTCTATGACCGAGAACGTTCCCGAAGCAGTAGTTCGAACACCGACAGCCAGCTCAATGGGGCTGCCCTCGGGCGTGTACCGCAGCGCGTTGCCCACCAGGTTGCCGATGACTTGGCGCAGTTTGGCCTCGTCGCCCTGGACGGGA
This sequence comes from Arthrobacter sp. StoSoilB20, assembly GCF_019977295.1. Taxonomy (NCBI): domain Bacteria; kingdom Bacillati; phylum Actinomycetota; class Actinomycetes; order Micrococcales; family Micrococcaceae; genus Arthrobacter; species Arthrobacter sp. StoSoilB20. The sequence goes on from NZ_AP024651.1 coordinate 1,086,309, forward strand.
GCAGCGGTGGGGGAGTCGCCGTCGAGTCCTGTGAGGGTGATGCGACGGTCTCCGGAGGAGGCCTTGGTGTCCACCACGGCGTCATGGGCAAGGAGTTGCAGGTCCACTGGCTTGAGTTGAAGCGGACGCTGTTCGTCCAGGCGTGCCAGCATCAACAGGTCCTCCACCATGGAGCCCATCCGCTTGGCTTCGCTCTCGATCCTGCCCATGGCCATCGCGACGTCTTCCTCGCTGGTCAGCGCACCGTGGCGGTACAGCTCAGAGAAGCCACGGATGGTCACCAAGGGGGTGCGCAGTTCGTGGGAGGCATCGGCTGCGAAGCGGCGCATCCGCCCTTCGGAAGCTGCCCGGGCTGCGAAGGAGGCTTCAATATGGGCCAGCATGGCATTCAGGGAACCGCCGAGCCGGCCGACTTCGGTGTGGGGGTTGTCTACGTCCACACGCCGGGACAGATCGCCCGCGGCAATGGCGGCGGCCGTTTTCTCCACCTTGGCCAACGGACGGAAGGACCGGGCAACAGTCCACGTGGCGATGAAGAACGCCAATACCAGCGTCAAAAGGCCAACGCCCACCACCACCAGGACCGCATGTTCCATCACTTTGTCCACCGGGCTAAGAGGCAGCCCGATGATGACCACGCCGCTTTGACCGCTGGTAACCACGACGCCCAATGCAATCACACGCCAGTTCGTGCCGGCTGTGCCTTTGACTTGGAAAGGGGTTGTGCCGCGCTGCCTGGCTTCAGTAGGAGTGATATTGGGGATCGCGGGACGGTCAGTTTGGCTGCCACCCAAGGGATAAGGATCAAAGCCGTCGACGTACAGGGTGAGCGAGTAGTCCGTGGGTACGGCAGAGCCGCTGGGTGCGATGGGGTCCGGCTGAGTGGGATTCAGGAAGGACTTCTCGTTCTGCGCCAAGGCGACCGCGGCCTTGAGTTTGTCATCCACCTGGCCTTGCAGGTAGCTCTTGACGAGCGTCAGGGTTCCCGCACCTGTGGCCGCCAAGGCCAACAGCAGCAGGCCCATAATGATGGCGACGAGTTGGGACCTCAGGGACGCCGATTTCCAGCGTTGCAGCAAGGTCAGCGCTTCTCTGCCGTCCGCAGCACGTAGCCCACGCCGCGCTTGGTCTGGATAAGGGCCGCGGCATCGGGATCAATGTCCACTTTGCGCCGGAGGTAGGAAATGTAGGACTCCACGATCGAGGCGTCGCCGTTGAAGTCATACTCCCAAACGTGGTCCAGAATCTGGGCCTTGGACAGTACTCGGTTGGGGTTCAGCATGAGGTAGCGCAGGAGCTTGAACTCGGTGGGGGACAGCTCGATCACTGTGCCGCCGCGGCGGACCTCGTGGGCGTCGTCGTCGAGTTCGAGGTCGTCGACGCGGATCACGGCGTCGTCGTCCTCCAAGGGCTGGGTGCGGCGGAGGACCGCCCGGATCCGCGCCACTACTTCGTCCAGGCTGAACGGTTTGGTGACGTAGTCATCGCCACCAACTGTCAGGCCGGTGACTTTGTCCTCGGTGTCGTCCTTCGCGGTCAGGAACAGGACAGGGAAGTGCTTGCCTGCTGCGCGGAGGCGGCGCGTCACCGTAAAACCATCCATGTCCGGCAGCATGACGTCCAGGACGGCGAGGTCCGGAGCGTGGAGGTCGGCTGCTGCGAGGGCTTCGCGACCGTTGGACGCGGCAACGACCTCGAAACCTGCAAAGCGCAGGGACGTGGAGAGAAGCTCGCGGATGTTGGGTTCGTCATCGACGACAAGGAGCTTGGCTTCGGGGCCGTTCTTTTTCATGACACCCATGATGCTCCCAGAAACTGGGAGTTATCTGGACGCTGCATGTGAGCCCTCTGCGTAGCTTGCTACGCCCCGAGCGCCAGTCCCGCACCCAGCGCCACCATGGTGACGGCTATGCCGCCATCCAGGAAACGCCACGAGCGGGGCCGGGCAAAGAAGCCCCGGAGGAAACGGGCGCCAAAACCCAGGGAGCAGAACCATAGGATGCTTCCCAGCATTGCGCCGGCCCCGAACCACCACTGCAGGGGAGTGCCTTGTGCGCTGGCAATGGACCCGAGGAGCGCGATGTCCAGGTAGACGTGCGGATTGAGCCAGGTCAGGGCCAGGACAGTGGTGACCGCCGCTGCTGCGCCCCGTTTCGCGCCGCCGTCGTTCCTTGACCCCTCACTGGTGGTCAGCGCCTGCGGACGGAGTGCGCGCCGGGCCGCCAGGACTCCGTAGGTCACCAGGAAGGCGGCCCCCACATAGCGAAGAACGACGACGGCGGCAGGGGCTGCCGTAATGAGCGCACCGGTGCCAAGTACTCCGGCAGCTATCAGCACGGCGTCGGAGAGGGCGCAGACCGCGACGATCGGAACGATGTGTTCGCCGCGGATTCCTTGCCGGAGGACGAAGGCATTCTGGGCGCCAATGGCGACGATCAGGGCAAGGCCGGTGGCAAGGCCGAGGCCTGCGGACTGGAGGAAGTCGGTGTAGTTCACTCTTCGAAACTACGGCTGGATGTGCCCTTAGACCAGCTAATGATTCTGATGCAGCATAAGATGCTCTTATGTCGCAGTTTCCATCAGAGCAGTTGCTGACCTTCGCCACCGTGCTTTCCGAAGGCACCCTGGATTCCGCAGCGCGGCTGCTCCACATCACGCCATCGGCGGTCTCCCAGAGATTGAAGGCCCTTGAACAGGCGGCCGGCAGAGTGCTGATGCAACGCAGCAATCCTGCCCAGGCTACGGAAGCGGGCGAAGTTGTTCTTCGACTGGCGCGCCAGGTCGCCCAGCTGGAAGCTGATGCCGGCAGGGAACTCGGCCTGGGCGCGGACAGGGCACAGCTGGCCCTGCCGATTGTGGTCAACGCGGACTCGCTGGCAGTGTGGTTCCTCCAGGCGCTGGCGCGAGTACCTCGCGACCTCAATGTCACTTTTGACTTGCATCGGGATGATGAACAGCACTCCACCTCCTTGTTGCGTTCGGGGACAGTCATGGCAGCTGTTACGGCCACGCCCGAGCCGGTGCAGGGGTGCCGCGTGGAAAGCCTGGGCGTCATGCGGTACCGGGCCGTTGCTGCGCCGGATTTCGTGGACCGGTGGTTTCCCGATTTTCCCCAAGGACTGGACGGGGAAGTCCTCAACACGGCTCCCACGGTTGATTTCGACCGCAAGGACACCTACCAGTGGGCATTCGTGCGGTCCTGGCCGGGCGAAACCGGTCAAGCAGTGGAACGCCGCGGGCCCCGCCACTATGTTCCGGCGTCCCACGATTTTGGTGACGCGATCCGGCTCGGGCTGGGCTGGGGGTTGATCCCTGAGATCCAGTGTGGACCGGACATTGCCGAAGGCCGCCTGGTTGAACTTGCTCCGGAGAGGCCGTTCGACGTCCCCCTGTACTGGCAGCGGTGGAAGGCAGCGTCCAAGGTCCTGGATGTTCTTAGCGACACCGTCCGCGAGGTGTCCGGCCAATACCTGAGCACGCCCTGAACCGCTGATTCCGAACACGCCCATGGATGCTTCCAAAAATGTCAGTGCCCAGTTCCACACTGGAACCATGGCAAACACAGCAGCTCCAGTCAGCATTCACCAGCATCAGGACGCAGCGCTCGTCGAGTTCCATGTGACCTACCTTGACAGCGATACGGGACGGGTCAGGCGGGAGGACTTCCAGGACCTCGCCGCCGCCGAGCGCTTCGCCAGTGCCCAGCTCCGTGACGAGGATTGCTGGGCAGTGGTGGATCACGTCACCCTTCAGCAGACCAGCCGGATGGTTGCCTAGGTCTGACCCCCGCCACGGCCTTGCGGTCTGAGGAGCCCAGCAACCCCAGACCGCTGAGGTCGTGACCGGCCACTGCGGTCCACCTTTGCGTGGAACGCTGCAGGATCGTACCCTGCAGGGCTGTACGCGACGACGTCGCCAAGCAGTGCTTGGCGCTCCCGTCGCCGGGGATGTTAAGCCGGTGTTCCGCCTCCTCAGCAAGCACGGAACACCGGCCAGCGCGGCCCAAGCCGCGGGGATGGCGGTTAGTGGTACCTGCCGCCAAAGCACCAAGCAGGCTGTTCTGGAAATGGAAGAAATCCGAAGGAAGCAACTGCGCAAAGGCAGACGGCAGGACAACCACGGAAAGGGCCACAAGGGCTTTGCTCACGGGGAAATCCTCTGATGGGAATTCTCGGATTCTTCCAGGGCTTCTGGTCGCCGGCTCCCTGCCTGCGGGATACCCCCACCGCCGACGACTGGCCGCCGGGCTGCCTGGACCAGGGGCAGCCTTTCAAAGGCGGAGAGCTTCACTTGGAATCGTAAATTTGCTGGAGATGAATAGCAAGGGTTTCTTGCTTCCCGCAGCCCTTTACTGCTCCTGGCCGACGTCCTTGCCCACGTCTTTTGCATCCATGATCCGGTACGCATATCCCTGTTCTGCAAGGAACCGCTGGCGTTTGGCGGCGAAATCCTGGTCAAGGGTGTCACGGGCCACCAAGGAGTAGAACCGGGCAGCACGGCCGTCCTGCTTGGGGCGCAGGAGCCGTCCCAAACGCTGGGCCTCCTCCTGGCGTGAACCGAACGAACCCGATACCTGGATGGCGACCGATGCCTCCGGAAGGTCGATCGAGAAGTTGGCCACCTTGGAGACCACCAACGTCTGGATCTCACCCTTGCGGAAGGCGTCAAAAAGTTTCTGCCGTGCTTTGACCGTGGTTTCACCCTTGATCAGGGGAGCGTCCAGGCGCTCGGCGATCTCGTCCAACTGGTCGATGTACTGGCCGATCACCAGCAACTGCTCACCCTTGTGAACGGCAACGAGGTCTTCCACAAGCTTGGTCTTGGTTTCCGAGGTGGCGCAGAGCCTGTACTTGTCGGCGTCATCAGCCATGGCATAAGCCACCCGCTCGTCCCGCGGGAGGTCCACCCGGACTTCCACGCAGTCGGCGGGCGCTATGTAGCCCTGGGCCTCGATGTCTTTCCACGGGGCGTCGTAGCGCTTGGGACCGATCAGGCTGAAGACCTCCCCTTCCCGGCCGTCTTCCCGCACCAGCGTTGCCGTGAGACCGAGCCGGCGCCTGGCTTGGAGGTCGGCGGTCATGCGGAAGATGGGGGCGGGCAAAAGATGGACTTCGTCATAGATGATAAGACCCCAGTCGTGGCCATCCACGAGCTCCAGGTGAGGATAGAGCCCACCGCGCTTGGTAGTGAGGACTTGGTAGGTGGCAATGGTGACAGGCCGGACTTCCTTCACAGCACCTGAGTACTCACCGATCTCGTCTTCGGTCAGGGATGTCCGCTTGAGCAGCTCATCCTTCCACTGCCGGGCCGAGACGGTGTTGGTCACCAGGATCAGCGTGGTGGTGGAGGACGTCGCCATCGCTGCCGCACCCACCAGCGTCTTGCCGGCACCACAGGGAAGTACGACGACGCCGCTGCCGCCGGCCCAGAAGTTCTCCGTGGCCAGCTTCTGGTAAGGACGCAGCTCCCAGCCGCTTTCGTCCAGCATGATGAGGTGTGGCTGACCGTCAACATAGCCTGCGAGGTCCTCGGCCGGCCACCCCAGTTTGAGCAGCAGCTGCTTCAGTTGGCCCCGTTGGGAGGAGTGGACCACGACTGTTTCGCCGTCGATCCTGGGGCCAAGCAGGGGTGCGATCTTCTTGGCACGGATGACTTCCTCCAGCACGGGGTAGTCATCGGTGCGCATCACCAATCCATGCTGGGCATCCTTCTCCAGGCGTAGCCGGCCGTAGCGGGACATGGTCTCTTCGATGTCAATCAGCAAGGCATGCGGGACCGGGAACCGGGAGTACTTCAGCAGGGTGTCCAGCACTTGCTCGGCGTCCAGGCCAGCGGCCCGCGCGTTCCACAGGCCCAAAGGCGTCAACCGGTAGCTGTGCATGTGCTCAGGGGCGCGTTCCAACTCCGCAAAGGCCGCAATGGCGTGCCGTGCCTCGGTGGCGAGTTCGTGGTCGACTTCCAGCAGGATGGTCTTATCACTTTGTACGATCAGCGGACCGTCGGTCACTGTTGATTCCTCTTCATGAACGCAGGTCTCCTGCTGGTTCCACATCGATGATCCGGTGGATGGACAGCACCCGTTCGGTGTCTTTCGCGGGGTCGAATACCCTGACGCGTCCACCGGAGACAGATACAGGAACAACGGTTTCTGTGTTGGCATTCCCCAAGCTGTCCACCACATTCATGGTGACAGCCTGTTTGAGTCGGATGGCCGTTTGCAGGGTCTCCAGGCCCAGCTGGGTGGATGCCTCGCCTCCAGCCTCGGACCGCACTCCGCGGTGCTGCCGCAGGACCAACAACTGTGCGTCGACGTCATCGTCCGGAGGAGCCGTGCGCGGGGCTGTGTAGACCGGGCGGGCACTGCCCGGCACCGCCGTCGTCCGTTTAAAACGCACGACGGCGGGTTCAGCCTCCTGGACGGCAGGGGAAAGTCCCAGCTCGCGCAACACCCGCGCAGTTTCCTTGGGGCTGGCCGAGGAGGTCAGGACCGTAGGGGCGATCCGCACCAGGCTCAGAACGGAGGTGCGGGCCTCGGCCAACAAATCGCTGATGGCCGTTTCGTCGTCGCTTTGGATAAAGCTGGCACTGGTGCCGATCCTTAAGCGGCCGTGCCGGGACGCCGTGTCCTGGACTAGGTACGCCAGGGGCTGCGGCACGTCAGTGGCCGAGTGCTCCCTGAGGAACGCCAACAGCGATTCCGCATCCTGTCCGGCGTCGAGCGCCCTGCGGATAGTGGCGGCGGAGAAACGGTAGATGGACGCCGGACCCTGCCCCTCGGCGTCGGCCATCAGGAGCAGTGTCTCGCTGAGTTCCGGGGCCAGGTACCCCGGAGCCACGGCGGTGAGGTCGGCCTGCAAGAGGATGTGGTTCACAGCCGCGGGCAAATGCTCACCCAGGATTGTCATGGCCTGTTCCGGCCGGGCCTCGGCAATGGCCGCACCCAACTGGGTCAAGGCGCCGGAGCCCATCAGGCCAAGGAGCGTGGCTTCCTCCAGGATGCCGCGCACCAAGGAGCTGAAACGCCGGGACATTCGCGGTTGCGACCATTCAGCCCGCTGCATGACGGCCCTTGCATCCAGGACAGGCGCTTTGCCATCCGGTGCCGCAGCTTCGACCGTAAGTTCATTCAGGATTTCCAGGACCCGGCGCCGCACCACCGGAGCATCGGGCCGCTGTGCTTCGGCGGACAATGCGTTGATGGTGGTACCCGCGGCCCCTTGATGGGCGGTTGTCGAAGGTCCGGTGAGCGGCTGCCCCACCAGTGAAGGTGCGCGCTCGCTGGCCAGCCAGGCATTGACCATCCAGAGCCACTGTTCCTGCCGGGGGAGGGTGAGCCACTCCAGCGAGGGCGGCTGGACCCACGTGGAACTGTCAACGTCAAGGCGGAGCAGCCCGGCCATCGCGCACAACTCCAAGAGGACAGCGGTCTCATGGACGCCCATCCGGATGGACTCGGCCAGGCGCCGGAGTTCGCGCACTCCCACGCCACCGCTCCGGAGCGTGGCCAAAGGCTGCTCCCGCACGGCGAACAGCAGTTCACCAGCCAGTCTTAGGATCTCCGCAATGGCGCCCATGGCAGCATTGCGTCGCAGGGCCGCGCTGGTATGACCGAGCTCCGGAACGGGTGGGGTGAGCGTGAAGTCGTCAACTATGGCGCCGCCCCGAAGCGCAAGGCCCACGCTGTGGGGAAGTTCCACATGGCCGGCGTCGAGGGGGACCAGCAAGCCGCGCGCCAGCAACCAGTCGATAGGCCCGACGTCGTGGCTTTCGTGGGTAACGGAGGCACGACGTTGCGCCTGGGGGACCGCGCCCATGGCCCAGCTGCCGAACTTATCAAGGAGGCCAACCGTCCGTTCCGGCGCAGTTGCCAGGATGGAACGCAGGTTCTCCGGCGTGGAAGTCCAGCGCTGGAGTGCAAGGGCAGCATCCATGGGCGTGCTGGCGGGGTGGATGCCGGCACCGCTTTGGTGGAGTTCGGCCACCAACTGAACTACCCGCTGGGCAAAAGCCGGCTGCAACCGCACCAGTTCCGTATAGCTCCTGCCCAAACCTGCAGGGTAGATGCCGATAACGTCCTTGAGGCTGCCCACTGGAAGGTAGAAGCGCTGCCGTGAGGAGGTAGCGGGCGAACCTGCCGGGGGATCGGCACGATGGATGAGGGCCAGCTCCTGCAGTTTGGCAAGGATCGGGTCCAGCGCCGAAAGAGTCGAACCGGCAATGACTTTCTTCAGGCCAGCCGCGGAGATACTGTGCCCGGTATCGGCGTTGGTGGAAAGGTGGAGCGTCTCCAGCACTTGCATCTCAGGTTTATTCAGGCGTTCAAGGGCCCGCTGGACGCTGACACGGGCGCTCGCCCTCGCAGCCAAGGCAGCGAAGTCCGGCGCCATGGGAGAGATCAGGTCTGGTCGCGCGGCAAACAAGGCCCGCAGCGAATCGTCGCTGCGCGCTTCCAGTTCCTTGCTGAGCGCGCGTATGAGGGACATCAATCCAACGTTACCGCCCCCGGGCAACTTGTTGCCCGTCACCAGCGCGTTCTGTTGCAGCCGGTCTGCTTATTGCCGGCGGCGCAGCCGGATGGCGTCCAACACCAGGACCACAGCGAGCATGAAGGCCAAGGGCAGGCCGTAAAGGGCAGCCGAGGTGATCCAGACCGGAGCCGTGCTGCCGTTGTAGGCGATCGCCATGACAGCGCCGACGGCGGCCAGGGAGGCCACCGCAATCAAGGCGGCGACGATCATGAGGGGGCGGCGGTAAACCGGGGAAGTCATGTCCCCAACGCTAGCAGCAGCGCCTGAAGGCGGTGTAAAAGGGGGTGCAAGGAAGTGTGACTTTCAGCGGTAAATCCAGACGAACGTTGGCATGCGTTGTTTCGAGCTTCCTTGTTTGGTTCCCCTAGGGTGTTCTCATGACTGAACGCTACGTCTTCTCAGCCGAGTCCGACAGGGTTGATCGCGCCCGTGTACACCAGTGGCTCAGTGAGCAGTCCTACTGGGCGCAGGGTCGGCTTCGCCAGAAACAGGATGCAGCTATCGACGCCTCCCGGAACTACGGCGTCTACGACATCGGGACTGGAGAGCAGGTGGCTTATGCTCGCGTCGTGACTGACGGCGTTACGTTTGCTTGGCTTTGCGATGTGTTCGTTGCGACCGAAGTCCGGGGTCAGGGCATCGGCAAGATGCTCGCCGCCGGTGTCATGGCGGACCTGGAACCACTGGACCTGAAACGCGTTCTGCTCTCAACTGCCGATGCCCATGGCCTATACGGCCAATACGGCTTCACCGAGTTGACTGAGCCATCAAGAATGATGGCTCGTGTCCGTTGACCGATCCCCTTGTGGACTACCCCATATGCCAAACAGTGCTGGAAACACCGCCATTTTGCGCTGAACGTCACGAGTACGGTTCAGTCGGGACGCTGGGCTGCGCCGGCCGTCGCTGCGTGTGGAGTGAATCGACTTGCGGTCAAGGACTGTCTCTTTTGAAGAAGACAGCGGCAGCTTCTTCTGTTGCCGAAAATCGCACAGAAACGGCTCTTGGCGGAGGCACTTTCCAGACATCGCTGGTGCTAAGCAATTCGAAGGCCTTGGCATCAGGAAGCAGCCTCATCTCGCCGTAAGGCTCCTGGGAGGAGTAGAGCCTAACAAGTCCCATGGCGAGGAGTTCAGAGACGACGTTCGTTGCCTCTAGGACTAGGGATTCCTCACTGGCTGAAGGGTAGAGTGCTCGGAGTTCCCAAGGCGATTCCCATAATCCTCCGTAGTCCTCAACGGCCTGCCACAAAAGGATGCGCTGGCTTGCAGAAAGGTCCGGAGCCGTCATAGCTGGATCATACGGCCGACTCCCTCGAAAGCGTCCGTAAGCCGATCCTTTACGGGACACGCAGAACGCGGAAGGTGAAGATGATGCTGCTGGGTCATCCTCCAATGTGCGGAGGGCCGCTTCCTACTTGGAGGGCGTCACTTTAGCGGTTTCGATGATTTTGAGGAACTGTTGGCGGGTCAATGACGGTGCCCCAGCTGGTCGAATTACCTGGCCCAGATAGGGGTCACGCTGGTTCAGCTCATTACGGCGCGTTCGAAGTGTCGTGTACCCAGACTCTTTTTCTGCGAGCTCCCGCACCGAACACCAGCCGATGAGAATCACCAGCAAGAATCCGGTGACCATCATTAGTACCAGAAGTGTGGTGATGAACCAGGACTGCGGTACGCCTGATCTGCTCAATACGAGTAAGAACAGGCAAAGAGCGAGCGTTATTGTCGTGAAACGGTACCGCCACCGCCAGAGAACGAAAGCAGTGGGCCCATCTATCAACCCGGAGTCCGGGCGCGTGGTCTGCATTGAATGATCATATCCATCGCTGACGACTCATTAGTTGCCTCAGCAACTGGCGATTGGTCGGCGAACGAGCAATCGTATTGCTAAGTCTCACGCGGGCATCGAGCCCGTAAGCCGACCGGCATACGGACATCTGTTGTAAAGGGTCAGGGCATCGACCCAAGCGCTAGGAAGGGTTCCAGGCCGCCGGCACTTCGGGCTTATGGTTGATACTCGGTCTACTGCTTTCTCGCGATGGATCGATGGATTGAAATTTTGGGGGAATCCCATGGGGGAATCGTGCGCACGCTGACACACCGCATCATTGGACTGATCGACCTTCTCTGGAGGGAAATAGCCAAGTTTGGCCTTGTCGGCGGCTTGGGCTGGATCATCGACAACGCACTCTACGCGGTCCTTTGGCATGGGCCAATGTCGGATAGCACCATCAAGGCTCGGATAGTTTCTACTGGTGTGGCAACCTTGTTCTCGTGGTTCGCCAATCGCTATTGGACATTTCGTCATAGACGTTCCGAGAGGGTCTGGAAAGAGTTCGGACTGTTCCTCGTCATGAACGGGATCGGGCTAGGGATCGTTCTCGCCTGCCAGGTGGTTTCCCGTTATGTCTTGGGTTTTCAAACGTTTACCGCTGACTTCGTGGCGGGAGGAGTCATTGGCTTGATCCTCGGAACGATCTTCAGGTTCCTTGCCTACAGATTCTTCGTATTCAACGAGGAGCTTGATGGCGATCCAGAGTTTGCCAATGACCATGATGCTTCGGAGGACGCAATAACCGATCCACCCGTCGACACACCAACGGTCGACGCGCGAGCCCGCTAGCCGATCCCGCCGTGGAGGTGATGGAGGAGATTCCGTGCGAACTGGCGATCACCCGTTACATGGGGGACGAAGATCCGGCAGCGCGATTCCAGTACGTTGTGCGTGCCGCGGATGACGGCACGTCAGTTTTCGAAATCGGGAAGTACTTCACACTGCCGCCCGACTAATCCGAAAATCTAGACAGGTATGAGAAGAACTACGAACCCTTGTGCCAGCAGTACGTCGATCGGGTAAAGACTCTCCTCGAGTAGCCTGTTGTCCGCTGGCGGATCCTTCACCGTGCATGCCAAACCTGAGGGCGGAGTGAGACGGCTTGTAAAGTTGGATACTTGCCGCGCAAGAGGCTCGCGGCTAATTGCTCTCTGCGCGGACGTGAGGGCCTTGGAGACCACTGCAGTATCTGCTTAGATGTGGCTGTTGGCTGCGGCGATAAGCGAAATAACGTTCTGGACCTTCTTTTTCAGGTCAAGGGGCCACTCATCTTCCCAGTTTTTTGTTGCAACCTTCGAAATGGCAACTTTGCTTGGCTGCTGGATGCCTAGCCTGTCGGCCGTCAAGGGATTTGCCCATCGCACCTGATCGGAAAGCGTACGCTTTTTGGTTGAGGGGTGGGCAACGTGTATCGCAGCCGTAAGCACCTGTTCAGGTACGTAGTTCTCAACTGTGTAGCCTGCTGTGACCCACGCCATACCCGTCGAGGGGTCGCTGTTGAGGTCCTCGATAACCCGTTGTTTACTGTCATTCAAAGAAGCTCCAGAGCGCTTCTTATCCGAGTCAATCAAAACCATCATGTATCTGTTGAGGTTTCGGAGGGAGATGAACTCTTCGACTTCTTCGGCATCGAGTGGTGATAGCGCGCTGAGCAGAGAACCTCCGTAGAACATGATGGAGTAGTGCGTCCCTTCAACAAACCTGCCTGGAGCAAGCTTCTCGATCCAGTGCTTTAGATAGATGCGGTCGGAAGGCCCCTCCACCCACAGGACTGCATTCGTCTGCACGAGGTCCGATGGTCGGTATCCAAGGTCGGCGCACACAGCCGCTCGCTCCCGCGCTGCCCCTGCAAATCTGAGACTTGAAAGTCCCTCTCTCTGGGTAACGTGGAAAATGCTGCCTATCTCCGAGTCGAGCATGTGTGCAGAATGAGTCGCTACGAAGTATTGATTCGTCGTGTTTAGTGCAAGGTATCGAAGGAGTTTGCGCTGCAGGATCGGATGAAGGTGCACTTCGGGTTCCTCAATACACATGATCGAGTCCTGGACCACCGTTGCGGCCGCGGCGATGATCACTATCTCGTGGACACCAGTCCCCATGTTCTCAATGGGGAGAGTCCTGCCTCTCTGGGTAACGTGGATCGTCGACAAATCATGGGGAACATCTATTGTGACCGTCGCGTCGTCAAGGACGGCACGTACGAACTCCTGCACTTTTAGAAACACCTGTTTGTCATGGAGACGATCCGTCGAGGGATTTTGCAATTCGAGGAGGCGACGTTTTATGCTCTGCCCGTTCAGGTCGGGAGCATGACTGCTGTCGTCGGAAATTGTTCTCACGCCACTGACTGTGAATGAAGTGGGGGGAGCCGGACGTTTCCTCGCGACCCACTCAAGAACCCGGTAGGCATCCTCACCCGGATTTCCGCCCCGGGTACTCGTCAGAGCCCCGGACAACGACTGTGCTAGCTGACCTTGCCTAGCTTCGCGGGCCATTTGCCTGAGGCTGTCATTGTCAATGCCGCCCTGTCCGGAAATCCCGAAGCTTACGCCGTCAGAGCTCCCCGGGAAAACTATCCCTGGTAGGCAAAGAAAGCGTTCTAGGTGCTCTAAAACGCTGGCGCTCTGCGTGTCAATTCCTGGCCAAGTGAGAATCTCGGAAATCTTATGTATCTCGGACCGTTTAAACGTGTGTTCCGCATCTCCAAGCGGGCGATCCCACTGTGAGAGGTCCCTTTTCTCGGTGGAGAAAGTGTCGAAAATGACACGCAGAACGTTCGACTTGCCAGTGTTGTTTTGGCCTGCGATGAGATTAACTCTGCGAAGGGGGTAGAGCACCGCTGGCTGGTCTGATGGGAAGCTTCGGTAGCCGCGGAAAGTAAAGCCATTTATTAGCACGCTCCCAATCATCACTCACCGATGCGAAGTGACAGCAATCGGGAGTTCATAGGAATCGCAATCACCACCTTGCCACCACCCGTAGCGGCCTCAAACCGGTCCATTACCATGCCAGCTGAGCTTCACCGCAGTTTCGGGCTGTTCGGCGGTCGAGGCGGGCGCGGATGAGCCGCCCGATGGGCGGGGCAGCACTGAGGGTATCCATCGCGAAGCTGGTTTCATCAATAGATCATTAGCAAGACACGCATCTGCTGAGAAGCGGCGACCAGCGCCACCGAAGGGAAACTCAGGGCCCCGCAACCGTCACGGTTGCGGGGCTCGCTGTTTTTACGAAGCGAGTCTGTAGATTTTGACCCATGGATATCTGCACGCTGGGCCCTGTTGGTGGCGACGTATGGAAATGGGTAGCGGCAAATTCCGGGCCGCTCGGCTTGCTTGTTGCCGTCGTCTCGGCCGTCATCGCCCTATCCGCTGTAGTGAGGACGGCGAAGGATAGCCATAATCGGAGCCGTCCGATGGTAGTAGCGGAGTTCCAGTTTGCGAAGGACAGCCCGTCGCATCTTGACTTGGTTATCCGGAATTATGGGCCAACGATCGCCCGGAATCTTTCCGTGGAATTCGACCGGCACATCACCGACGACAGCGGAGATGAGTGGACTATCGGGCAGCTGATCTATAGACGCTATGCGGGCACGACGTTTCACTCTTTTAGCCCGAACCAGGAGTTTCGAAATGTTTGGTGGCGGGGCCAGGAAGTGTCGGGGCAGCGCAGGCAGGTGAACGCGTTCGACACTCCCGAGTCGGTTACGGTCGCACTCCGGTACCAGGACCCCAAGGAGAAGAAGTACCGTGAGGAATTCGAGCTGGAGACAGGCTCTTTCCTTTTGAGCACTACGGCCACCGCCAGCACTTCCCTCCTTGGCAGGCTGAAAACCATTGACGCGTCCTTGTCCAAGCTTGCCCACAGCTCCCAACGCCTCACCGCGGCCGTGGAAGAACAGGACAGCGGCCGCGGGGAACGGTTAGCCCTTGCGGCTGAGGAAACCGCAGCCCTACTCCGCAAGCTCGGTTTCGACCATGCCCAGGAAAACGCGCCTCGCCCCAACAACTGACTGGGCAACCCAACCTACGCAAACTGTGGCCCCAGTAAAACGTTGGGCGCTGCAATTACGGTTGCGGGGCCCCAGTTGCTTCGTTATTCGGGCAAGGTGAAAATGCCCCGACTCTCATAAAAGAAGACGTCGGGCTTTGATCCGCCGGCAGTTCCCCGGCGAGGACCGATTTGGTCAGCGCGAATAGTTTACGGGTCTATGACGAGTCCATCCACAGCTGAGGATCCTACTAGCCCATCAATTGGTCAGTAAGTGTTGCAGAACTCGTTGCTCTACGCGGGTAAGTCCGGACCTGGTGATGCACCGAGTAACTCTTCACGCTTCGCCCGTAAGACGGTCCCTCCCCGTGCCATGGGAGACTGAGCCGATGATCAATACTCGACGCGGAATGATCGTCGCTGCACTGAAGTCATATGGGGAAGAATCCGTCGCCGAATGGGCGCGCGAGGCTTCAGTCGAGGAACTGCAAAGAACTCTCACTGTAGCTGAATGGATTCTGCACTTCGGTCCCCATCCGGAGAGTGGGGGAAGCATGCTCGTAGACAAGGCAATCGCCTTGGCAGGGGTGTGTGTGCATGAAGAACACCCCCGGGACCTGGCCAAGAAGCGTCGCGACCTCAAAGTGTGGAGAGAGATCGCATCGGAAGACACCCCTACAGCAAATGAAGTCTTGCAGGGTTTGCCCCGCTACGACGTGGTCGGTGGAGAAGCAAGGGACTTCTGGGGAGAGAAATCCAGCTAGCGTCATGGTGCTAGTGCTCGGCTGGCGCTCGTCCCGGAGAGGGATCCTTCACCGGACGGTGAACCGGAAGGAGCTTGAGCCGCATCATCAGCTTTCCTCAGGGATTCAACAACGTCTCGTCGAACCAGACATCTTCGTAGCCAGGTGCTAAGAGGAATCGCCACCCCGGAGGCAAAGCGAGATAGGGAAGGACTTCTGGACACCAGGTCGTGAGGTGCTCGATGTGCAGGGGAACGAAGAAGTCGGGCGCGGTTCCGAGCTCTTCGCCGCGCCAAATGAACCAGCCACTGGTGCCAGTTGCGGCGGGATGCCTTAGACCGTTGAGGGGAAGAAGATGCGGCGACCGCACGTTTTCGGAAACTCCTACCTTCACTCCTTGCGAGGGCAGTGCTGCAACAGCCCCGAGCCTGGTCGCCAGCTGAACCTGGGCGGAAAGAACCGAATCGTGCATAAAAGAATCTTCGCCTATAAACGCGCGGCTCGTGTCCCTAAAACCGATCGGCTAGCGGGCAGCCGGATACGTTCTGCCGATGAGCTGAGGCGGCCCAGATAGGCGCAACTCCCGAAGGCGGCTTTGTGGGTTACTCACACGGCGTCTCGTCAATCCGGGCGAGGAACACTGAATACAGATTGTCTGTTCCATCCGGTAGGACTCGACGTTCCTTTCGAATCTCGTAGGCGGACTCAACTTCCACGTCTTGACCGACATAGGCCGCAAGCTCGCTAAGAATGTCGTCCATGTCAGTTTTATCTTCTTCAGTGACCCTCGAGAGCTGGAACCGCAGCTTGACCTTGACGCCATGGATCTCCACACCGACCGCGAGGGCATGTTTCGGGATCAGACCGCGCATGGCCGCCACAGTCTGGGCGATGATGTAGATCTCCCAAAGCGGCGCTTGGGCAAGGTCGTGTGGTGCTGGCATACGCATGGTGTCAATCCTTTGGTCGCCGGATCAAAGTCACGGGTGTTGATCCTTGGCTGAAAATACATCAGTCGCCACAGGAAACGCGCATCTTGCGCGCCCGTAAGCCGGTCGATCACCGTGCTGCCAAAGTCTGTCGCCACATGCCGCGCCACTGCGGGCTTGGGCCCATGTACGTAAGACCCGCACGATGAAATGCACGGTGACGGAGAGATTACTGCAACCACGTTTCTTACGATTGGAATAAAGGTCGGTTATACCCGGGTCTCCACAAACGACCAAGATCTCGCCGTGCAGCGAAAAGCCCTCTCTACCCTTCGCGTTGAGGAAAAGAAGATCTTCGTCGATCACGAACTGACGGGAGCGAACCGGGTCCACTCCGGGCTCCCTGAAGCGAGGGCTAGCGATACGCTCGTGGTCACCAAGCTGGACCGGCTGGCCCTGTTCTCTTCCTGATGCAAGGGACGATGCCCATGAGCTGACGGCTAAGGGCGCTTATGCTGAGTCTCCGTGAAAGCACCCACGACCCCACTGACCGGTCAGGCATGCTGTTGTTCAACGTCCAGGGAATGGTCGCCGAGTTTGAAGCGGGTCTGATCCGGATGCACACCCGCGGACTCGCGCCTTGCTGCTGGGAACACGCTTTCAGGGGTTATCACGGTGCTTCAAGAGAAGTAAACGGCCGTCTTGGTCCTCATCCGGCCCTCAGGGAACGCGGCAAAGCGGGAATAGCGGGCCGGGCAGGATAACCTTGAAGGAATAGACCAACACGGACCGGGCTGCCACCCTCGATCCCGCAGAACCCTGCGGATGCGGTGATTGGCCCGACGTGTCTCCCAGAGCAAGAAACGAAGAAGGTTGATTACGTGCCTACCGGCAAGGTCAAGTGGTATGACAAGGAAAAAGGCTTCGGATTCCTCGCGGCTGAGGACGGCCAGGAAGTATTCCTTCCCAAGACGTCCCTGCCTGCGGGAGTAACCGAGCTTAAGGCTGGAACCCGTGTGGAGTTCGGCGTGGCTGATGGCCGCCGCGGAGCCCAGGCGCTGGGGTTGCGCGTTCTGGAAAAGACGCCGTCCATTGCCAAGGCCAAACGGATGAACGCAAAGGACCTCGCACCCATGGTGCAGGACCTTGTGACGGTTCTGGACAACCTCTCCGGCTCCTTGTCCTCCGGTAAATACCCGGACGGCAACAAAGCCAAGGCCATCAGCCTGGCGCTGCGCAAGGTCGCCGACGAGCTGGAAGCCTAGGACCGGCCATGACATCGGAATCCGCACAGGATACAAAGGCCGGAAGGGACGCCCAGGCAAGTCCTGCGGCCGGCCCCGACGCTGCCCAGGCTCCTGGCCTCGGGGAAGCCCCCGCGCGGAAGCCGGTTGCGGACAAGCCGCGCGCCGGTTTGCCCGTGTGGCGCACCGGCAAGCCGGACGCCTACCTTGCTGCCGCCGTCGATGTTGCCCGCGAGGCAGTGGAAGGCATTGCCAACCCTGGCGAAATCGGGTCGCACCTGGGTGCCAAGTCGGAGGGTGACCGTGTGGTGACCCACCTCTTTGAATCCAAGCTCGCCGGCTACGGCGGGTGGCAGTGGTACGCAGTGGTGACCCGCAACTCCCGCTCCAAGATCGTCACCGTGAGCGAACTTGGGCTGCTGCCCTCGGAGGACTCCATCCTGGCGCCCGAATGGGTGCCGTGGGCCAAGCGCGTCCGGCCTGAGGACGAGACTCCGTTGGTGGAGGAAACCGTGGAAGATGTCACGGAAGAGTCCGTGCAGGCCGACGAGGACGAATTGACCGGGCCCGCTGCCGACCCGGAAGGTTCCGAGGACGTTGACGAGGACATCGACGCGGACGTCGACGAGGACCAGTACGAAACCGGGGCTGAATAAGCGTTGCGGAAACCCGGGGTGACCAGAGCGAAGGCGGACACTGATGTCCACCTTTAGGTCACTCGGAATCCTCAATTACCGCATCTGGTTCTTCGGTGCCCTGATCTCCAACATCGGCACGTGGATGCAACGTACCGCGCAGGACTGGCTGGTCTTTGACCACCTGACCGCGCACGACGCAGGGGCCATGGGCATAACCCTGGCCCTTCAATTGGGTCCCCAACTCTTCCTTGCCCCTTGGGCCGGACTGCTCGCCGACCGCTACAGCCGGCGGAAACTGCTCTTCATCACTTTGGTGGCCATGGCCTTGCTCAGCACCGGCCTGGGCATCCTGGTGTTGCTGGGGGTGGCTGAACTCTGGCACGTCTACGTCTTTGCCTTGTTGCTGGGGATCGTGACGGCTTTGGATGCACCCGTGCGCCAGACTTTCGTCTCCGAACTTGTCACCGACGAATACCTGCCCAACGCCGTGGCGCTCAACAGTGCATCCTTCAACGTCGCGCGGATGATCGGACCGGCCGTCTCCGGCGTCCTCACGGTGGTGGTGGGTCCCGGCTGGGTCTTCCTGATCAACACCGTCTCATTTGTCGCCATGCTCTGGGCACTGAAGCTCATCCCGGTGTCCTCGCTCCGGATCCAGCCCCGCGCCGCCGCGGGCAAAGGGCGGATCCGGGAGGGCCTCCGCTACGTCCGCAACAGACCCGATATCCAAGTTGTCCTGGTGGCCATCTTCATCGTGGGCACCTTCGGGCTGAACTTCCCCCTCTTCATCGCAGCCATGGTGGGTACTCAGTTCGGCATGGACGCCGGAGCATTCGGACTCCTGAACTCCGTCATGGCCATCGGATCCGTGGCCGGTGCCCTGCTGGCCGCCCGACGCGGACGGCCCCGCTTGAGGTTGATCTTCGCGGCAGCGGGTGGTTTCGGTGTCGCCAGCGCTTTGGCAGCACTGGCTCCCAACGCCGTGCTCTTTGGCCTGGCCCTGATTCCTTGCGGCCTGTTCGCCCTGACGCTAATCACCAGCGCCAACGGCTATGTCCAATCCACCACCGAGGCTGTCATGAGGGGGCGCGTCATGTCCTTGTACATGGCCATCTTCATGGGCGGTACTCCCATCGGAGCACCGTTGGTGGGATGGGTGGCCAACGTTGGCGGGCCGCGATGGTCCGTCGGCGTCGCTGCGCTGGCCGGCGTCAGCACCGCCGTCGTGGGTTTGGTCTGGATCATCCGCGCAAAGCAGCTGCGCCTCCGCTTTGATCGCCGTGCGCGCGGACTCAAGCATTTCCGGGTGGAGTCGCTGCTGGCCCGTCCCGTCACCGAGGAGGACGACGACGGCGTGGGCCGGCAGGGCGGATAAGGCGCCTTAAACGGCGGCGGCGTCGTCCGGAATACCTCCGAACGACGCCGACCAGCAGTCTGTGGTCCTACTTCTTCAGTTCGCCAACCACGTAGTCGATGCTGGCGAGCAGGGCTGAAACGTCGTCGGGTTCAATGGCGACAAACGTGGCAATGCGCAGCTGGTTGCGGCCAAGCTTGCGGTAAGGCTCCGTGTCCACCACACCGTTGGCACGCAGGGCCTTGGCAATGGCTGCGGCATCAATGGAGTCGTCGAAGTCGATGGTGGCGATGACATTGGAGCGGTCTTCGGCATTGGTGACAAACGGCGTCGCGTACTCCGATGCCTCAGCCCAGGAGTAGATGCGGTTGGCCGAGTCCGCAGTGCGCTTGCTGGCGAAGTCCAGGCCACCGTTGCTGTTGAGCCACTGCACCTGGGCGTCCAAGGTGACCAGGGTGGACAGCGAAGGAGTGTTGTACGTCTGGTTGAGCTTGGAGTTGTCAATGGCGGTCTGCAGGTCCAGGAAGTCCGGGATCCAGCGGCCGGACGCCTTGATCCGTGCAGCGCGCTCCAGGGCGGCCGGGGAGAACAGCCCCAGCCAGAGACCACCGTCTGAGGCGAAGTTCTTTTGCGGGGCGAAGTAGTAGACGTCGGACTCGGCGACGTCTACGTCCAACCCGCCTGCAGCGGAGGTGGCATCGACCAGGACCAGGGAGCCTTCGTCGGCGCCCTGGACCCGCTTGACGGGAGCGGCTACGCCCGTGGAGGTCTCATTCTGGGGCCAGGCGTAGACGTCGACTCCGGCCTCGGCTTGGGACACTGGACGGGTGCCCGGCTCGGACTTGATGATCGAGGAAGCATCCAGGAAGGGAGCCTTGTTGGTGGCGGCAGCAAACTTTGAACCGAACTCACCGAAGGAAAGGTGCTGTGCTTTCTTCTCGACCAGGCCGAAGGCGGCGACGTCCCAGAAGGCCGTGGAACCGCCGACGCCGAGGACAACTTCATAGCCCTCGGGCGCGCGGAAGAACTGGCTGAGTCCTTCGCGGACCGAACCCACGAGGTTCTTGACCGGAGCCTGGCGGTGGGACGTGCCCAGGATGGTGGACGACGCGGCAGACAGGGCCTCGATCTGTTCGGGACGGACCTTGGACGGTCCGGCACCGAAGCGTCCATCCTTGGGCAGCAGATCGGCGGGAATGGTGATGCTGGTGTCGCTCACGTGTGGCTCCAATGGGTATCGGCTAGAGATGGGTCGTGGCAGGTGGCATCAACTGCCCCTTCGACACCCCAATTCTGCCTGACCCGGTGCGACGGCAGGAACCTGTGGCCGTCATAGTCCGCCACGTGGAACGCCGGCAAACCATATGCGACCGGAATTATCCAGAGTAATTCCAAATAAGCTAGGCTAGGGGTTGGCGTTCAAGGGGCGGCGGTGCACTCCGCCTACCCCGGCAAGGGACGCTGTACGGTGGAGATTACGCAAGGAACTGCGTTCGAGGAGAGCTGAGCTGGATGACGGATCTGATCGATACCACTGAGATGTATCTTCGGACCATTTTGGAGCTTGAAGAAGAAAACATCGTGGCTCTCAGGGCCCGCATCGCCGAACGGCTGCGGCACTCCGGACCCACGGTTTCCCAGACCATCGGACGCATGGAGCGCGATGGCCTGGTGATTGTCTCCAACGACCGCCACCTCGAACTGACCGAGGTTGGGCGGAAGCGCGCCACCGAGGTCATGCGCAAGCACCGCCTCGCGGAGCGGCTCCTGGCTGACGTCATTGGCTTGGACTGGGCTTATGTCCATGACGAAGCATGTCGCTGGGAGCACGTGATGAGCGAGCGCGTGGAGCGCCGCCTGTACGAACTCCTGGAACACCCCACGGAATCCCCGTACGGCAACCCCATCCCGGGCCTGGAAGCGCTCGGCGGTCTTGCCACCCAGCCATTCCCCCGCGTGGACGTCAACCTCCTGCAGGCCATGGAGGGTTACGCGGCGAACTCCCGGGTAGCTGTCACCCGTTTGGCGGAGCCCATCCAGGTTGAGCCTGAACTTCTTACCCAGTTGGACGAGGGCGGTATCAGGCCCGGCGCTGCGGTCTCGCTGGAACGTGTGGGGGAGTACATTTCCGTCCGCGTCCCAGGCATTGAAGGTGCACTGGAGCTCCCACCTGAGGTTGCGGCACACGTCTTCGTCTCCGTTGGCTGACAAACCTGCCTTGCTGCACGGTGGCATATCTCACTTTTAGGCACCCGGCGAGCACGTGACCTGCGGTTTTTCGGGATTAGTGATAAGGGGTTGCCGCCCGCATGCCCGTTCCTGTTGATAACGAATTTATTACTGCGGGCCTTAATCCCCTATAGTTATCTACTAGCGCTGATACCAAAGCGTTACCTGTTCCGGAGCCGAGCTCTGCCAGCGGAACAGGTGTGCCATCCACCACTGGCAGAGGCGGGGGAACCACAAGCGGCTGTCTAAAGAAGCAGCCTTGGGGTGAAGTCCGCAGCAGAAGTGCCCATTTACGCATGTCCCTCTTGGGATACCTGTGTGCCGTGAGCGCTTCGTGCGGGCCGGGTCTTGAAACTCTCTGACCCGAATCCGACAGCTAACTTCGCAGGCTTTTTAGAGAGGAATAGAGTTTGACAACGCAGAACGTCAGGGGCCGTCGCCGCGCGTCGGGCCCCGCTGCTGAGCTGCGGCCAGCCCGCGTCGTATCGGAGATCCGGCCACGCGACACCAAACGCCAGGTTCGCCGCCGTAAGAGCCCGTTGCGCCAGGTTGCCGACTTCGCTGCAGCCAGTGGCGTCGGGCAAAAGGCCGGAGTTGCGCTTGCCGCCACCGGCCTGGCCTTGACTGTCGGTCTGCCGGCCACAAGCCCCGTCATGGCCACCTCGGAATCAGGCCAGACCGAGTCTGCCCTGGCAGTATCCGGTGGCAGCCAGCCGGAGGTCTCCGCGGCCGCATCGGCCAAAATCGACTTCAGCCGGGCAGCGGTTGCCACGGCTGCCGACCCCGACGGCAAGTTGAAGCAACTGCTCAGCGCCCAGTCCGCGGGCAGCATCCAGCGCGCCTCCTCTGCAGGCACCATGGCCAGCCCCCTCGACACGCTGACCACAGCTTCCCCGTTCGGCTACCGCGTCAGCCCCCTCACCGGAGGCGCCGGCGACTTCCACCGCGGCCAGGACTTCGTGGCGCAGTGCGGCACGGCCGTCCACGCAGCAGCATCCGGCAAGGTCACCTTCGCCGGATGGCACGAGTACGGCGGAGGCAACCGCGTGGTCATCGACCACGGCAACGGCCTTGAGACCACGTACAACCACCTGTCGTCCTTCACCGTCAAAGTCGGCCAGACGGTCACCCGCGGCGACACCGTGGCGCTCAGCGGCACCACTGGCGCCTCCACCGGTTGCCACCTCCACTTTGAAGTACAGGTCAATGGCGAAGTTGTTGACCCCATGGGCTGGCTTTAGTCCATTTGATGGTCGTCTCTCGCATTCGTGACACGCCTCGTGACCTGAATGTGACATTCGCGTTCAACTGTTGTACCGTACAAAGCGCATCGGCTTTTTAGGGGGCCGGTGCACTTGAGTGGATTGCCTAGCTCTGCCACTACTCAAGGTCCGTTCGCATAAATCGTCTGGCAGGGGCGGGGGAACCACTTCTGGTCTTCGTGAGAAGACCTTGGGGTTAAGTCGCGAAAGCTTCCTTGAAGCAGCGCGGCCGGATGACTCCCATCCGAATCCGACAGCTCACCTCGCAGGCATTGGGAGAGGCTACCTACGTGTCATCACGCACTACCCCTGCGCGCCATCGCGCTGAATCGGTTCGTACGAACCCCTTGAACTCGCTTTCCAAGGCTGTTTCATCCAACGCCGGTACCGTCGGCCGCCAGGCTGTTGTCCTGGCAGCAGCCTCAGGTCTCGTCCTCAGCGTTGGTCTGCCGGCCCAGGCAGCAGACACCGATGTTTCAAAGTCGGAAGCCTCCAGCACCCAGCAGATGGTCACCACTGCGGTAGTCACCGCAGAGCCCACGGCAACCGTCTCCTTCGAAAGCCCCGTAGTGGCCACGAAGGAAGCTCCCAAGGTTGTCCAGCGCGCTTCCCAGACCACCGGACGCACCTCGGCCTCCGGCGACCAGGCCACAGCAGGCGCTGTGACCGCCAAGTCCTCCGAAGCCAAGGATGCTGCTTCCAGCGCCGCCGCTTCCGGCCTCGCCGCGATCGCCTACACCGGCATCGGGCACCCTTACGTTTGGGGCGGCACCACCCCCAACGGTTGGGACTGCTCCGGATTCACCCAGTGGGTCTACGCCCAGGCCGGCATCAGCATCCCGCGCGTCAACGCCTGGACGGCCATGAAGCCCACCAGCACCCCTGCCCCCGGTGACCTGGTCATGCAGAACGGTGGAGCGCACGTAGGCATCTACGTGGGCAACGGCATGATGATCAGCGCCTTGAACCCGGGACAGGGCACGCTCCTGCACTCGGCTGCCTCCACGGGCACCTCCTCCTTCTTCACCCTCCGCTAGAAACAAACCGATTCGGGGTTCGCCGGCATGCCCCCAAGTGCCGGCGCGCCAATGAGCCGCGTGTACCCCAACTGCACGCGGATACGAAAAGAGAAAACCATGACCAGTGCACACAAGGTTGCACGGCATCGCGCTGAGGCCCCCAAGACCAGCTCGTTTGCCGTGATCGCCAAGTCCGTCAGTGAAAACGCCGGCGGCGTGGGCCGACAGGCAGCCGTTATTGCCGCAGCTTCAGGCCTGGTCCTGACCGGCAGTGTCGCAGCCAACGCTGCCGAGACCAAAGTGGACCGCGAATCCACTTCGACGTCTACCTTGGACGTCCAGTCGGTTGTGCAGTCCACTATCGCTGCCGACTCCACGGTTGCCATCTCCTACGAACGTCCCGTGGTCACCACGGTGCAGGCTCCGGCTCCCGTAGAGAAGAAGGCTCCCGCGAAGGCTGAAACCAAGGAGCCGGCGGCAAGCACGGCAACAGGCGGAAACGCCACGCTGGCCGTCAACACCACGGCTCCTGCGGCTAAGGCTCCCGCCGCTGCCAGCGGCCTTGGTGCCGCAATCGCCGCGGCCGCGTACGCACAGCTTGGCGTAACCCAGGACTGCACCATGCTGGTGACCAACTCCCTGGCAGCTGTCGGCATCAACTTCCACGACTGGCCGGCCGGCTACCTCTCCCTTGGCCGCACCGTCAGCGCAGCGGAAGCACAGCCGGGCGACCTCGCTTACTACGCCAACGGTGGTCTGGCCGGACAGGCCCACATTGCTGTCTACGTCGGCAACGGCCAGGCAGTTCACGGTGGATGGAACGGATCCACCACGGCACTGTTCAGCGTCAACGTCGGCTCCGGCCCGGTCTTCATTCGGGTCAACGGCTGATCCAGCCCTTCGCACTTCCAGGACACCCCGCAGGCTACGGCCCGCGGGGTGTTCTGTTTAACCGCGGATCCTTTGCCTAGGGGCCAGATCGGGTGTTCAGGGGGCAGATCGGACGCCCCTTCCGCTAACGATGCATGAACTCTGGGCGACACTGTGGGCGAAAGCACATATAAATTCGTTGATACGGCATACAAGTGCTTACCCTTATCTTGTCGATCCACAGCCCGTACATGCAGAGGGCAGCCGGCCCTCGTGCCCCTGACGGGTGCGGCCGTGAAGAGGTACGTGCATGCGCACACTCGTTCTGAATGCTGGATATGAACCGCTGGCGGTAATAACCTTCCGCCGGGCGCTGGTCCTTGTGCTGACTGGGAAAGCAAGCGTGGTGGCCGAAGGCGACGAGCCTGTCGTCGGGCCGCAGGAAGTTCTCGGAAGACCATCCGTGATCCTCCTCAACCGCTACATCCGTCCCCAGTACAACAAGATCACAGCCGTGAGCAGGCGCGGGGTACTGCGCCGCGACGGCCACCGCTGCGCCTACTGCGGGAAAACAGCCCACACCATTGACCATGTCCACCCCAAGTCCAGGGGCGGCGCGGATTCCTGGGAAAACCTGGTTGCGGCGTGCCTGAAGTGCAACAACGCCAAGAGCGACCACACACTGGCCGAGATGGGTTGGAAACTCCGTTTCAAACCCGGTGTGCCCCAGGGGACCATGTGGCAGATCAAGGAACTCGAGAAACCTGCGCCGGACTGGGACCCGTTCCTGTTGCCGGAATCCGCTGCCTGATCGATTTCTGCTGAGCTCCGGACGTCCGGGTACTCTGGGCGGATGGAGTTCAATGCCGTGATTTTGGCGGGTGGCAGGGCCACCCGCCTCGGTGGCGTGCCTAAACCATCGCTGACGTACGACGGCGCCACGCTCCTTTCGCATGCCCTGCAGGCTGCCCGGGGTGCTTCAGCCGTGGTGGTGGTAGGCCCCGATGTTCCGGTAGCGGGCGGTGTGCCGTTCCCAGTGGAAGTGCTGCATGCCCGCGAGGAGCCGGCGTTTGCCGGGCCGGCAGCGGCAATCGCAGCCGGCCTGGCGGCGCTGCAAAGCGGGCGTTCCCGCGCCCGGTGGACCCTGGTCCTTGCCTGCGACATGCCGCATGCGTCCCGTGGAGTTTCCGCTTTGTGGGATGCCCTGGCCGCCCACCCAGGCGTTGAGGGTGCCATGGCCGTTTCCGTGGACGGGCGGAAGCAACCCCTCCTGGGTGTTTACAACACTGCAGCCTTGGAACGTGAAGCAGCCGCAGCATCCCAAGGTGCCGGTCTGGCGGACTCTTCTGTGTTCCGGCTGCTTGCTAGGCTGAACCTGCTGGACGTTGCTGTCCCCGCTGGCTCCACGGATGACGTGGATACGTGGGAGGACGCTGCGGCCCTGGGCATTGACTACAAGTTGGAGGCGGACGTGAAGAGCCAGGAAGAGACGCTCGAGGATTGGTGCCGCACGTTGCTGCAGGCATTCGAGCTTGAAGGCGTTGAGGTGGACGTCAACGAAGTACTCGCCGTAGCCGGAGTGGCAGCGCATTCAGTGGTTCGTCCCGCTGCGCCTTTGACCACGTTCATTGCCGGCTATGCGGCAGGCATGGCCCGCGGCATTGGCCAGGCAAGCGATGATGCGTCCATGAACGCGGCCTTGGAGTTGGCCCGCAAAGTCGCCAAGGAGTACTCGGAGTCCGAGGCTGACGCCGAATGACCCAGGCCCCTGCCGAGGGCCATCACGCAGCGCATACCTGGCAGGAGGCCCGCCAGCGCGCGTTTGAGTGTGCCGCTCCCATTCCACCAGGCCCCGTGCCGCTCACCTCGGCGCTGGGCCGCACCCTTGCAGCCGATGCCCTGGCAGTGCAGGACATGCCCCACTACGCTTCGTCGGCCATGGACGGCTGGGCCGTCAACGGAAGCGGTCCGTGGATCCTGAGCGAACCTGGCCAGAGGCTTGCCCCGCACCAGGCAAGCCCCATTGTGACCGGTGGCCTCATTCCGCCGGGGGCCAAGGCCGTGCTGCGCAGCGAGAGTGGCGTCATCACCACCGACGACGACGGCCTGCCGGTCCTGGCTTTGGGCGGCGCCGCCAAGCCCGGTGAACCCCGCAACGGCCAGCACATCCGCAAAGCCGCGGAGGAGGCTGCCGAGGGGGAGATCCTGCTGACCGCTGGAACGGTACTCAATCCAGCCCACATCGCTTTGGCTGCACTGGCCGGACTGGACCATGTAGAGGTTCTCGGCAAACCGTTGGTCAGGTTCCTGCTGACAGGTTCCGAGGTTGTGGAACGGGGGATCCCGCTGCCCGGACAGGTCCGCGACACCTTTGGTCCGCAGTTGGGTGCCGTTGTAGAGCTCCTGGGCGGCATAGCAGGAGAGCAGCTCCGGGTGGGCGATAACTATGAGGAGTGGATTGCCGCCCTCCAGGAGAGTGAGCCTGCCGTGGACGAGCTCGCGGCTGGCTCCGATGAAGAAGCCGAACCCCCGGCCGACGTCGTCATCACTACGGGCGGTACAGGCCGGTCGGGGACTGACCATTTCCGCCGAGCGGTGGCTGAACTGGGTGGCCGGCTGTTGATCGACGGTATTTCGATGCGACCCGGCCACCCCGCCGTACTGGCCGAGTTGCCCGATGGCCGCTTTGTCCTGGGCCTGCCTGGAAATCCACTTGCCGCGATGATGGCGCTGTTCACGGTGGGCGCTCCATTGCTTGCTGCGTTGGGCCACCGGAAGCCGCCCCAGGTGGGTGAGGTACCGTGCGGCGCAATGCTCGAGGCCGATCCCGGCCGGACCCGGCTGATGCCGTTCAAGCTGGTGTATGGCCTGGCCTCGCCGGCGCAGCACGCAGGACCGGGAATGATGCGGGGCCTGGCCGCTGCGGACGGGGTCATGGTGGTCCCACCCCACGGAGTCCAACTGGGGGAGTTGGTCCCTGCGTTTGCCTTGCCCTGGGGCAAACCGTTGCCCCAGCCAAAGCCCCCGGAAGACCAGCCCCGCAAGGCCGCCACACGGCAAGCGAAGAAGGCTCCCTCCGGGCCGGTGGACTGGAGCGCGCTCGACGCCTGAAGGCTGTACTGGCTGGCACTGCGGCGAACCAGGTAACAGGCTCACACAAAGTGCAATGATGGACATATGAACAGGCATGCTCCCGAACAGGACATCAATGAAGATGACCTGCAAATCCACCCGCCCAAACAAGCCGCTGCCGGCCTCAAAGCTGTCACGGTGGCCCTTGAACGCGGTTACGCCCAGGCCGGAGTAGCCCGCACGGTCCGTTCCATGCTCAGGGTGAACCAGCATGACGGCTTTGATTGCCCGGGGTGTGCGTGGCCTGAATCCATCACGGGCAAGCGGAGCCCCGCCGAATTTTGCGAGAACGGCGCCAAAGCGATCGCCGAGGAAAGCACCACCCGCACGGTAGGCGCCGAATTCTGGGCGAAGCACTCCCTGGCGGATCTCGAAGACAAGACCGAGTACTGGTTGGGAAGCCAGGGAAGATTGTCCGAGCCCGTGGTCATCAGGCCCGGGGACACGCATTACTCACCCATCAGTTGGACCGACGCCTTCGCCTTGATCGGTGAGCACATCAACGCCACCACTCCGGACAAGTGCGTTTTCTACACCTCGGGCCGAACAGCCAACGAGACCGCCTTCATGTATCAGTTGTTCGCCCGAAGCCTGGGCACCAACAACCTGCCCGACTGCTCCAATATGTGCCATGAGTCCTCCGGCAGCGCACTGAACCCCACCATTGGAATCGGAAAGGGCACAGTCTCGCTGGAGGATATCCACCACGCCGAACTGGTCCTGGTGGTGGGACAGAATCCGGGAACCAACCATCCCCGGATGCTGTCTGCACTGCGGGACTGCAAGAACAACGGCGGAAAGATCGTCGCCGTGAACCCGCTTCCCGAGGCGGGCCTGCTGAACTTCAAGGACCCCCAGTCCCTCAATGGCGTTATCGGCGGTGGCACCACCATCGCGGATGAATTCCTGCAGATCAAGGTCGGTGGGGACCTGGCGCTGTTCCAGGCACTGGGCCACCTGCTCCTGGAGGAAGAGAAGCGCAACCCGGGCACCGTCGTCGACCATTCCTTCATTGAGCAGCAGACCGAAGGGTTCGCCGCCTACACCCAAGCCCGTGCGGTCCTGGACTGGGCCGAGACCGAGCGGGCCACCGGCCTGACGCGGAGGCAAATTACCAAGGCAGCAGAAATGATGGCTGCCTCCAAGGCAACCATCATCTGCTGGGCCCTTGGACTGACACAGCAGCCGCACTCGGTGGATACCCTGCGTGAAATCATCAACCTGCTGCTGCTTCAAGGGAACTTCGGCAAGCGTGGCGCCGGAGCCTGCCCCGTCCGCGGACACTCCAATGTCCAGGGCGACCGCACCATGGGGATCTGGGAGAAACCCAAGGAATCGTTCCTGGCAGCGCTGGACCAGGAATTCGGTTTCCATATGCCGCGCGATCACGGATATGACTCCGTGGAAACCCAGCACGCCCTGGAAAAGGGTGAGGTGGATGTCTTCGTCTCCATGGGCGGGAACTTTGCAGCCGCCGGCTCGGACACCGCAGCCCTGGAAGAGGGCCTGAAGACCGCTGGACTGACCGTCCATATCTCCACCAAACCCAACAGGGCCCATGTGGTCCACGGCAAAACGTCGCTGATCCTGCCTACGCTGGGCCGGACTGACACGGATGACAAACACCCCAAAGGCAAGCAATTCCTGTCGGTGGAAGACTCCATGTCCGTCATCCATAAAACGCAGGGAAGACTGGAACCTGTCTCGGAGCACCTGCTCAGCGAACCGGTGATCGTAGCCCGCATGGCGCAGGCGACCCTGGGCGATGAGCATAGCGTGGACTGGCGTGCCATGGCTGAAGACTACGACGTCATCCGGGACCACATCTCCCGGGTGATACCGGGCTTCGAGGATTTCAATACGAGGGTTCGCACCAAGAACGGCTTCGTGCTGCCCAACCCGCCCCGGGACACCAGGACGTTCGCCACGGACATCGGCAAAGCACGGTTCTCGGTGCGGCCACTGGAGTACCTCCAGGCCCCACAAGGCCACCTGATCCTGCAGACGGTGCGCAGCCACGACCAGTACAACACCACGTTCTATGGCCTGGACGACCGATACCGCGGGATCTCTGATGGCCGCCGGGTCATCCTGGTCCACCCTGAAGACCTGGCCGAACTCGGTTTCAAGGACCGCGATCTCGTGGATGTCATCTCCACGTTCGCCGGGACGGAGCGGCGGGCCAACAGGTTCCGGCTGGTTGAGTACCCCACCGCCAAGGGGTGCGCCGCAGCCTACTTCCCGGAGGCCAACGCCCTGGTGCACCGCGAACTGGTGGCCAGGGAATCCAACACCCCCGGCTACAAGGCCATGACAGTACGTTTCGTCAAAACAGAGGAGGACGGATCCTGACGTGGGACGCGTAACTCAGCGCCGAAAGGTGCATAAGTTTGTCCTGGACGGCTCGCCGCAAGCACTGGAGCATCCGGTCCGCTTCAAGGAAGACGTACTCGCGGTGGAGGAACCCCTGGAAATCCGCTTGGGCGAGATGTCCTTCTCCGTGACCATGCGGACCCCGGGAGACGACTTTGACCTCGTCGCCGGATTCCTGGTCTCTGAGGGCATCATCTGGGAACCCTCCCAACTGATCTCGGAGCGTTTCTGCGCCGGGGAAAACGAGGACGGTGTCCAGACCTTCAACGTGGTGGACGCCCAACTCCGGCCCGATGTGGAACGGCCCGATACCGGCCGCAACGTCTATACATCGAGCTCGTGCGGAATTTGCGGCACGGACTCCATTGACGCAGTCCGCAAAGCCTCGCATCACAGCCCCAAGGAGGACGACGT
This sequence comes from Arthrobacter sp. StoSoilB20, assembly GCF_019977295.1. Taxonomy (NCBI): domain Bacteria; kingdom Bacillati; phylum Actinomycetota; class Actinomycetes; order Micrococcales; family Micrococcaceae; genus Arthrobacter; species Arthrobacter sp. StoSoilB20. The sequence goes on from NZ_AP024651.1 coordinate 1,116,867, forward strand.
CACTGTACCGGTCAGGGCGCTCGCCGCATTGCCGGACCGGCTCAGGGAGGCCCAGGCCGTTTTCGATAAAACGGGCGGCGTCCACGCCGCGGGCCTTTTCAGGATCCACGACGACGGCACCTCCGAATTGCTGTGCCTTCGCGAAGATGTTGGTCGGCACAATGCGGTGGACAAGGTAGTGGGCTGGGCGCTGCGGGCAGGGATGTTGCCGCTGAAGGGGACAGTCCTCCAGGTCTCCGGCAGGGCGTCCTTCGAGCTGGTCCAGAAGGCGGCCATGGCCGGCATTCCCGTACTGTCTGCGGTCAGTGCGCCCTCAAGCCTGGCCGCTGAGCTGGCGGAGGAGTCCGGGATTACCCTGGCCGGTTTCAGCCGTGGGCACAGTCTCAACGTCTACGCAGGCCGGGACAGGATCATTGCAGAACCCGCCCAGCCGGACGCACTGTCCGTGGGGGATAGCGGCCGATCACTTGGCTATTGAGCTGGAACAACGTAGATTTTATCCATCGATTGGAAGCGCAGCGAACCCAGAACTGCCGCGCGGGCATGCACCCCAGGTGCGTGAACCATTCGTGATATCCAGCTAAAGCCCAAAGGGGAATTAATTGCACGACGACCGCCGGATCACTGAACAGCGCCTCGATCGATTCGTTCGGGAACGCATTCTTCCGGCCATTTACGGCAGGGCAATACCGCTACAGCTCAGCAGCTGGGAGGTACCCGGCGAACCTGTGCCGGCATCGGAGGCCATGCGCCAGCTCTTCACTCCCCAGGAGCATGGAGCCGCGTGGGGAAAGGCCTGGAGCACCAAATGGCTGCACCTGCAGGGTGAAGTCCCGCAGGACTGGGGCATGGCTGACTCCACGTCCGTGGAGATCATCGTGGACCTCGGCTTCAACAGCGACGTCCCCGGGTTCCAATGCGAAGGCACTGCGTGGCGGGCGGACGGCAGCATCATCAAGGCGATCTCGCCACGGAATTACCACGTCCCCCTCAAACTGCTGGGCGGCGGACACTCGGTGGATTTTTACGTCGAGGCGGCCGCGAACCCGGACGTCGCCCAGGGCTGGTCCTTTGCTCCCACCCCGCTCGGAGACAAAGCCACCTCCGGCGACGATCCCCGGTACCGCCTGGGCCGCATCGCCATGGCAGAGCTGAACGAGACCGTGTGGGAACTGAACCAGGACATCTGGACGCTCAGCGGGCTCATGCATGAACTCCCCACCGAACTTCCCCGCCGCCATGAAATCCTCAGGGCCCTGGAGCGGATGCTGGACATCATGGATCCGGACGACGTTCCCGGAACAGCGATGGCCGGCCGTGAGGCCTTGAAGGAAGTGCTGGGCCGGCCCGCCTATGCCTCGGCCCACCAACTCCTTGCCACTGGCCACGCCCACATCGACTCTGCCTGGTTGTGGCCGGTCCGGGAGACCATCCGCAAATGCGCCAGGACGTTCTCCAACGTAGTGGCGCTCATGGATGAAGATCCCGACTTTGTGTTTTCCTGCTCCTCGGCGCAGCAGATGGCGTGGATCAAGGAGTACTTCCCCGAACTTTTCGTCCGGATCCGCGAGAAGGTCAGGGCCGGCCAGTTCATCCCCGTGGGCGGCATGTGGGTGGAATCGGATACCAACATGCCCGGCGGCGAGGCCATGGCGCGCCAGTTCGTGGAAGGCAAGAGCTTCTTCCTGAAGGAGTTCGACGTCGAATGCCAGGAGGCTTGGCTTCCTGACTCGTTCGGCTACTCCGGTGCCATCCCGCAGATCGTGAAAGAGGCCGGTTCGCGCTGGTTCCTCACCCAGAAGATTTCCTGGAACAAGGTCAACAGGATGCCGCACCACACCTTCTCCTGGGAAGGAATTGACGGCACCCGGCTCTTCACGCACTTCCCGCCGGTGGATTCGTACAACGCTGAACTGCACGGCCGAGAACTGGCCCACGCAGAACGAAATTACCGGGACCACGGCCGCGGAACCATGTCGCTGGTGCCTTTCGGCTACGGCGACGGCGGCGGCGGACCTACCCGGGAGATGGTCGCGGCCGCGCACCGCACGGCGGATTTGGAAGGATCCCCGAAGGTGCGGATGGGCACCGCGAAGGACTTCTTCACCCAAGCCGAGGCGGAGTACACCAACCTGCCGGTCTGGGTGGGCGAGATGTACTTGGAAATGCACCGCGGCACGTACACCAGCCAGGCCAAGACCAAGCGTGGCAACCGTCGCAGCGAACACCTGCTGCGGGAGGCGGAGTTGTGGTGTTCCACCGCAGCGGTTCGTCTCGGTACGGATTACACCTATCCCCGCGAGGAGTTGAAGCGGCTCTGGCAACTGGTCCTCCTGCAGCAGTTCCACGACATCCTCCCGGGCAGCTCCATCGCCTGGGTCCATCAGGACGCCGAGCGCAACTACGGGGCCATTGCCCGTGACCTTGAGGCCATCATCAGTGAAGCCGCCGAGGCTTTGGTAGGCACCGGCAACACCAGCTACCTGCTCAACGCCGCACCGCATCAGCGCAGGGGCGTGCCGGCATTGGGGATCGCCGAAACCGGCGGACACGGCACCGGCGTCCAGGTGGAGGAGCCGGGCGAGGGCTTCGTGCTCGACAACGGCATCGTCCGCGCGGTGCTGGACGGGAACGGGCTGCTCACCTCACTGGTGGACCATGCCAGCGGTCGAGACGCCATAGCTCCCGGGGAGGCCGGTAACCTGCTGGAGCTGTTCCGGGACACTCCCAACGAATGGGATGCGTGGGACATCGAAGAGTTCTACCGCCGCAACGTCACGCAACTGACGCACGCGGACACCATCGATCTCGAACGTACGCCGGCCGGCGCCGTCGTGGTGGTCCAACGGAAGGTGGGCGCCTCCACCATCACGCAGCGCATCACGCTCGACGCCGGTGCCAAGTCCCTGGGAATCTCCACCACGGTGGACTGGCAGGAGCGCGAAAAGATGCTGAAGATCGCCTTCCCGCTGGATGTGAGGGCTGATCGTTCGGCGTCGGAGACACAGTTTGGCCACGTCTTCCGGCCGACGCACACCAACACGTCCTGGGAAGCTGCAAAGTTCGAAATCTGTGCACACCGCTGGATCCACGTTGCCGAGCCCGGTTATGGCGTGGCCGTCAGCAACTCCTCCAGCTACGGGCACGACGTCACCAGGGCCGTCCGCACCGACGGCGGAACCACGACGACGATCCGCACCTCGCTGCTGCGCTCGGCCCGGTTCCCGGACCCTGAAGCAGACAGGGGGGAGCACACGTTGGAGGTTTCCATCAGGCCCGGAGCTGCAATCTCCGATGCCGTCGAAGAGGGGTACAGGACCAACCTGAACCCCCGGTTCGTGACCGGCGGCCACGGGGTTGATCCTCTGGTGTCGGTCTCGAACCCGGCCATTGTGGTCGAAGCGGTGAAGCTGGCCGAGGATGGGTCGGGCGATGTGATCGTCAGGCTCTACGAATCCCTTGGTGAGCGCTCAGCTGCCACTCTCCGGCCCGGTTTCAAGACCACCGGCGTGACAGCCACGGATCTGCTGGAACGGGCTGCAGAAGCTCCTGGAGTCACTGCCGGGGAGGACTCGGCGGTGGACTTGGTGCTCCGTCCGTTCCAATTGGTCACTTTGCGCTTCGCGCGCTGATCCCAAGAGACAGCAAAACGCCGACGGCATTGCGGGGAAATCCTGCAATGCCGTCGGCGTTTGTTCGTGTTGCCGGTGCCTATTCGACCAACTCGACGTCCACTGCGTCCTTCAAGATCTGGGTCCGCAGGGGGATCACGGATTCGTAGCTCTTGATTTCGGCCGGAATCTTCTTGGAGAACACTTCCTCGACCAGAGCCGGCATTTCCTTGACACCGGACAGGTAGCGCTTGGCAGCGAAGTCGAACTCCGACCTGTTGTTCCGGATACGGGTGTTGAGGACCTTCAGCTCGTCGGCAATCTTGCGGAATTCCTCATCGGAGGCATTGCGGGCGGTGGCGTCGTCGACCTTTTGGGTCATCTGATCCTTGATCTTCACGAATTCGTTGTAGTTCTCTTCGGACTTTGCCGTGATCTCGGCGTTCGATTCAAGCTGTGCCACCCGGTTGTCCAATGTGCGGGCAAACTCGACGTAGGCCACGTTCTTGGATTCCTTGAGTTGGTCCACCGCTTCCCGGCAGGGACCTGCGGCCTGGCCGAGCAGTGTTTGGCGTTCACGAAGGGTGGCGGCTTTGGAGCCAACAAACAAGCCGTTGCAGCCGGCTCCGTCTTCCCTGAAGAGACCTTCAAACTGCGGGTATGCCTCCACCAGTCCTTCCATGTGGTCGATGAAGCCCTGGTAGGACTCTTCCAGTTGCCCCACGGCGACGCCGACACCGCCATCGGCGGGGGACTGGGCGTTCTTGACCGTGGACAGGGCCGCACGGGCGTCATTGACAGCCTGTTGGAACGCGTCCCGCTCTTTTGCGGAGTTCTTCTCCGCTTCCTCCTGGGAGGCGGGGGCGTTCCGGGCTTTCTTGTACGCGGCCAGGTAGGCGTTGGCCGCGGGCTGAAGCTTGCCCCGCGCATCCACCAACGCCGTGAGGTGTCCGTCTTTCAGGGCCTGCAGGTTTTCCTTGCGTTGCTGCCCGGAGAAGTGCGCCACAGCTATCACCGCCGCCACGGCAATGATCACCAGAACAACAGCACTGGAAACAAGGATCAGTGCAAGCCTGCGCTTCCTGGGCACCGGCGGCTGGGCGGGATCGGGTTGGGTGGGACCGGGTTGGGCGGGATCGGGTTGAGGGGCAGGCTGGGCGGGACCGGATTCAAAAGTCATGGCCTATTTCCCGTCCTTGCCTGCAGCATCAAACTGGTCAGTGCGTATCTTGAGGGCACTTTCGAGCGCTTTGTTGGATTCGTTGGCGTTGGCCACCAACTGGTTGTACTTCTCCTTCATGGCGCTCTCATACTTGGTCTGTGCCGCTGACAGGGCATCGTTGATGTCCAGCATGGCTACACCGGCCAGAGTGCGTTTGGCCAGCCGCTCAAGGTCGTCCTTGCTGTCCAGGACTTCCTGTTGCTTGTCCCGCTGTCCGCGAATGATGCCTTCCACCGCCGTCAGCAGTTCAGTTGTTTCAGCATCGGTGCCGTCCTTGGCGGTGCTCATCGCAGCAAGGCACTCATCGGCGCCTTTGACGTAATCCGCGGAGTACGACTCAGCGCCAACGTTCAGCGTGGAGTGCAGCGGCGCGCAGGGACCGCCGATGGATTCGTTGATGTTGGAGGTATCGACCACGAGTTGGTCGTTATAGGCGATCACGGCGCCGTACTGTTCCTTGAAGCGGTTGAAGGCGTCCCCGATTTCCTGTTCCTGGACTGCCGGCGAGGACGCCATCCGATCCAGCCGGTCCAGGTTGGTCCGTGACTCGCGCTTCAGGCGCTCACCATCCCGGTTGAGGACTTTCTCCTTTTCCTCCTGCTCCGCGTTTTCGGTCATCACGCTTGAGTAGCGGACCGAAAACTGGTTGAACAGGGGATCGTAGAGATTCATCGAGTTGTCCAGAATTGCCCGCTCCTTATCCAAACGGACAACATCTGCGTGCTGGACACCTGCCGGGCGGGAGAGCGCAAACCAAGTGCCGAGCCCGCCTGCCGCAACCACAGCGGCGACCACCGCGGCAATGATGATGGTACGCCGGGACTTCCTGCGGCCGGTTTCGGGTGTTGCGTCCAAAGTCTCTTCCCCCATTTCCTTGAGCCTCCTAGACGTCGTGCTGGAGCCGTTTCACAAAAAGTTTGGTGCGTTCCTGCGTGGGTGCCCGCAGGACATCTGCAGCAGGACCGCGTTCGACCACCACACCGCCGTCCATGAAAATTACTTCGTCCGCCACATGCTGGGCGAAGGCGAGTTCGTGGGTCACGATCACCATGGTCCACCCCTCTTCGGCGAGTTCCTTGATGACTCCCAGGACTTCCCCTACCAGTTCGGGGTCCAGCGCAGAGGTGGGTTCATCGAACAGCAGGAGCTGGGGCTTGAGCGCCAGGGCCCGGACGATGCCCACGCGTTGCTGCTGTCCGCCGGAGAGCTCAAAGGGGTAGGCATCGCGCTTATCGGCCAGCCCCACCCGCTCCAGAAGCCGTTCCGCCTCGGCAACGGCCTCGGCTCGTGGCCTCTTCTGGACCTGGATGGGGCCCTCGGTGATGTTTTTCAGCACCGTCATGTGCGGGAAGAGATTGTAGTGCTGGAAGACCATGGCACTGCGGTCACGCAACTCCGCGATCTCTTTCTTGCCCACCTTCGCGTTGAAGTCGATCGACAGCCCTGCGCCGCCGTCGCTGCCCCCGAAGGTGACAGTGCCGCCGTCGGGGGTTTCCAGGCCGTTCAGCGACCGCAGCACGGTGGTCTTGCCCGAGCCGGAAGGACCGATAAGAGCCACCACCTGTCCGCGGCGGATATCGATGTCGATGTCCCGCAACACCACGTTGCTGCCGAAAGCCTTCGCGAGGTTGCGGGCTTGCAGCACTGTGGCGGGGAGTGTTTCGTCAGTGGGCGACATAGCGGTCCAATCTCCTTTCCACGGCGGACTGCGCCGTGGAAAGGACCAGGCAGATGACCCAGTACACCAAGGCTGCCTGCAGGTACAGGGCCATGAACTCCTGGCTGAAAGCAGCGATCTGCTGGGCATTGCGGAACAGTTCGGTGACCAGGATCAAGGACGCCAGCGAGGTGTCCTTCACCAGGGAGATGAAGGTGTTGGACAACGGGGGAACCGAGACCCGGGCTGCCTGGGGGAGGATGATGCGTACCAGCGTCTGCGGCCGGGACATGCCGATGGTGTGGCCGGCTTCCCACTGGCCTTTGGGTACGGACAGGATGGCTGCCCGGATGATCTCCGCCGCGTACCCGCCCACGTTCAAGGAGAACGCGATAATGGCACTTGGCCAGGGATCAAGCCTGACGCCGATGCTGGGCAGGCCGAAGAAAATCACGAACAGCTGGACCAGCAGGGGAGTGCCACGGATGACGGAGACATAGAAACGGCCGATTCCGGAGAGCAGCCAGTTGGGGCTCAGCCTCATCAGTGCCACCACCAAGGCGAGCACCAGGCCGAAGGCGAATGAGGCGAGGGTCAGGGGAATGGTCCCCGTGACGGCCCCGGTGATGAGCGGGCCGAAGGAACTCCAGATGAGGTCCCAGTTCATCTATTTGGTGACGTCCGCGCCGAAGTACTTTTCGGAGATCTTCGCCAGGGTTCCATCTGCCTGGAGGTCAGCCAGTGCTTTGTCCACGGCAGAGGTGAGCTCGGTTGAGCCCTTGCGGAAGACGAGCGCGCTTTCGGTCTTGTCCGGTGCCTCCGCAGCGACCTTCAGGCCGGAATCGGGGGTGTTCTTGGCGTAATCCAAGTACGTGAGTTTGTCATTGACGGTCGCGTCCACGCGGCCTTGCTGAACCAACGTAGCGGACTGCGCCCAGCCTTCCACGGCCTGGACATTGGCGCCGGCTTCTACAGCCATCTTGTAGAAGTTGCTGGTCAGCGACTGGGCGGTTGTCTTGCCCTTGAGGTCCGCGAAGCTGTTGATGCTGGAGTTGTCCGACTTGGTTACCACCACGCCCGTGGAGACGGTGTAGGGAGTGGAGAACTCGTACTTGGCCTTGCGTTCGTCGTTGATGGAAATCTGGTTGGCAATGGTGTCGAAGCGCTTGGAGTCCAGGCCGGCGAAGATGCCATCGAACTGTGTCTCCTGGAAGGTAGCCTTGACGCCGAGCTTTCCGGCTACGGCCTGGGCCACTTCGACATCGAAGCCGGTGAGGTCGCCGGCGCCTTCTGCGTGGAAGCTGAAGGGGCGGTACGTGCCTTCGGTAGCGATCACCAGTTCGCCCTTGGACTTGACGTCCGAGAGGGACGTGTCTCCACCTGACTGCGCGGGAGTTGAACCTCCACCGCACGCTGTGAGCACGAGGGCGGCCGAGGCCAAAGTGGCGGCGATGATGGAGCGGCGGGTGCGAAGGCTGTTCATGGAGCCATCTTAGCCACCGTAAGGAGCCTTGCTGGGTGTGGGCTTCCGGTGGGCCGCAACGGGGCGTTAAAAAGGCTGAGTGGGGGCGGTCCCCAACAGCCCGCCACCACTCATCCCCCCAATTGTGATCCCATGGGCGCCACATCCACCGGAAACCCGTTCTCTGATTCCGGTGTCAGGCTGCAACCGTGTTCACACATTCATGATTGTGCCACGATCTAATGCTTTTGTGAAAGTCTTACGCTGCGAGACGTCGTTTTCGTCGCGAATACGCCTTCGAGAACCAGATTCCGGCCAGCCCAAGGGCCGTGGCCATGGCTGCGGAGTAGTTGATGAGGACCCGCAGCCAGGCCTCTGAGAAGGGGATCAACGGGAACAATTGGGAGAGCAGGAGCAGGCACAATCCCAGGAGCAACAGGGCCGAAGCCACCCGGAGCAACACCGGGGCGGCGCTGACCACCGTCCGCCAGATTGCGGGAACCAAACAGGCAGCGACGAAACCTGGGTAGAAGCGGCCCATGAAGGCATAGGCCTCCAAGGAGGGGCCCCATGTCAGACCGCTCATGCCGGCCGAAGAACCCCGGGTGTCCGTGACAACGAAGAAGTAGACGGTCAGGACGGCCACGATTGCCGCGACCGTGAGGCCAATGGGACCGCGGATGGCACGGACGGCAGACGGCGATCCGAACGCGGTGGCGATCTTGATGCCCATGAGGAAGAACGTCGCATACAGCAGGAAGCGCAGGACCAGGTTGCATACGTTCATCCCGCCAAGCCAGCCGTCAAGGACCAGGTATGGCGCTTCGATGCTGATGAAGATGCTCAAGGAGATCAGGGCGAAAATATAGAAGACCACCCTGTTCTCCCCGCGCAGTGCACTGGGTATCCGCGCCACAGTGATGGCCAGGCAGACAAGCAGCGTTATCCAGGGCAGGACGGCCGTCATCCGAGGTTCTCCCAAATTCGTTCTGTACGTTCGTGGTCTTGTTCCTGGCGTTTGAGGGTCTTTCCCATCGCCAGGAGCCGCTCGCCGGCCAAGGTGACCAGCGCGCTTTGGCTCATTCGGTCCAGCGCTTCCCGGCGGGCATTCGGTGCCCACCCGGCTTCTGCCTCAGTGATCAGTCCTCCGGCCACCAGTCCTCCTGCGGGTCCGACGCCGGCAGCCCGGGAGGTGGCGATGGCCAGTTCAGGAGGAAGCCTGTTGGCCGTCAGATGCGCTGAGAAATTCTGTGGCGCGATCCCGGTGGCTTCGCTGACCCGGTGCCGCAACTCGCCGTCGTCGATTGCGTCCACCCAGTTCCGCACCGACGTAGGGTGCGGTGGTTCAGAGAGGGGGGCCGCCGCGGCAGTGCCCGGCTCGCTGCGTTCCACTACTGCCCGGAGCAGATCAATCGTGGCCACCTGGCTGACCAGTTCGCAGGGGGTGGGCGGCACGGGTCCGCCGCGGAGCTCGGCGTAAAGGTCGAAGGTGGCCAGGGCCTGCACGGGATCCACATGGAATCCACGGCTGATGCTCACGAGCGTTGATTCAGCAACCTTGCCGCGGACCAGCTGCTGGGCCAGTGTTGTCCTTTTGATGCCGGCAATCCGGCAGACATCAGCTGTGCTGGCATCGGGCGCGACGCCGTGAAGCCAGCGCTGGAACGCCTTGGACGGTAAGGGCATGGGTAACTTTCCGGGACGGGTCGCGGGGCAGGACAGGAGCAGGCCGTAAGTGGGAGTACGAAACGATTTTACGCTGACGCCACATTGAATTATGCTTGATGCTTGAACCCGTTGGTCCGTACACCCCCCAAGTCCGGACCAACGGGTTTTTCCATGCCTGCGGGAATCGCGGCCTGAATTCCTGCGTTTCCCTGCTGGAGGATAGACACATGACAGCAACCTTGGTGGCCAAGGACCTTGCCGGTGGCCACGGCCATCGCACACTTTTTTCCGACCTCTCCCTGACCGTTGCTCCGGGCGATGTTGTGGGTGTCGTGGGCGCGAACGGGGCCGGGAAGTCCACGCTGCTCCGCATCCTTGCAGGCGTGGACCAGTCCCAGGCCGGCAGCGTCAGCCTTGCGCCGTCGGACGCTTTTGTGGGCTGGCTTCCCCAGGAACATGAGCGGACCGCCGGCGAGAGCGTTGCGGCCTACATTGCGCGCCGGACAGGCTGCGCCCAGGCCACAGTGGAAATGGAAACCACCGCAGAAGCCCTTGGCTCCGGGGCTCCTGGAGCCGATGACGCCTACTCCCTGGCCTTCGACCGTTGGATGGCCTCCGGTGCGGCGGACCTTGAGGACCGCATACCGGCTGTGTTGTCGGACCTCGGACTCGAAGTGGGCGCCGATGCCCTCATGACGGGGCTTTCCGGCGGGCAGGCAGCACGCGTGGCTCTGGCTGCCCTGCTGCTCAGCCGTTTTGACGTGGTCCTCCTTGACGAACCCACCAACGACCTTGACCTTGAAGGACTGGCCCGCCTTGAGGCCTTTGTCCAGGGCCTTCGCGGCGGCGTGGTGCTGGTATCCCACGACCGTGAATTCCTGGCCCGCTGCGTCACCACTGTGGTGGAACTGGATCTGGCCCAGAACTCGGTGGCCGTGTACGACGGTGGCTATGAGGCGTTCCTCGAAGAACGCGCCGTGGCCAAACGCCATGCCCGTGAACGCTACGACGAGTTCGCCAACACCAAGGCTGACCTCGTCTCCCGCGCACGCACCCAACGGGAGTGGAGTTCCCAGGGCGTCCGGAACGCCATGAAGAAAAACCCGGACAATGACAAGATCCGCCGCGCGGCCAGCAGCGAGTCCTCCGAGAAGCAGGCCCAGAAAGTCCGCCAAATGGAGTCCCGCATTGCCCGGCTCACTGAGGTGGAGGAGCCCCGCAAGGAATGGCAGCTGCAGTTCAGCATCGGCCAGGCACCCCGCTCAAGTGCCGTCGTCGCTACCTTGCGTGACGTCGTCGCCCGTCAAGGCGACTTCACGCTGGGACCGGTGAACCTCCAACTCAATGGCGGCGAACGGATCGGCATCACAGGACCCAACGGCGCCGGAAAGTCGACACTCCTGCGGCTGTTGCTCGGAACGCAAACACCTGACGACGGCGATGCCTCCATGGGTGCCTCAGTGGCCATCGGTGAAATCGACCAGGCACGCGGATTGCTCGACGGCGGGCAGCCGCTTGGCGACGCCGTCGAAGCGGTCCTGGTGGACTGGAACAGCGCAGATGTGCGGACGCTGCTCGCGAAGTTCGGGCTCAAGGCCGACCACACCTCGCGCACGGTGGACTCGTTGTCCCCGGGGGAGCGGACACGCGCGGCCCTGGCGTTGCTGCAGGCCCGTGGCGTGAACCTGCTGGTGCTGGACGAGCCCACCAACCATCTTGACCTCCCCGCGATCGAGCAACTCGAAGAGGCGCTGGAGAGCTATGAAGGCGCGCTGCTGCTGGTCACCCACGATCGCCGGCTGTTGGAAAACGTCCGGCTCGATTCACGCTGGCACCTGGAAAACGGCCAGGTCCAGGAACTGCACCACACCCCAAGCCAGGAGAAATAACCCATGAGCATGGACCGCGTGGCCTGGAGCTCGCTGTACAACATCACTACAGCCAAGAGCGGATCCAAGCCGTTTTCCAAGGAAACCCTGAAACGGGTCATGGCCTTTGCCGCCCCGCATAAAGGCAAGCTCATCGCCTTTGTGATCGCATCGATCGCGGGTGCTTTCCTCGCTGTTGCTACTCCGGTCCTGGCCGGGCAAGTGGTGGATGCCATCATCGCCAACGCAGGCGTGGGCACGGTCATCTGGCTCGCAGTCCTGATCGCCATCGTCGCTGTGGGTGAAGCGGGCGTAGGTTTGTTGACCCGTTGGTTGTCCTCGATCATCGGCGAGGGAGTCATTGTGGACCTCCGGACCCGGGTTTTTGACCACGTCCAGCGCATGCCCATCGCATTCTTCACCCGGACCCGGACCGGTGCCCTGGTCAGCCGCTTGAACAACGACGTCATCGGAGCGCAGTCCGCCTTTGCCGGCACGCTCTCCGGTGTGGTCAGCAACGTGGTGGCCCTTGCGCTGACTCTTGTGGTCATGTTGAACACCTCCTGGCTGGTGACCGTACTGGCCATGGTGTTGCTGCCGATCTTCCTGATCCCGGCACGGCGGATGGGTTCCAAGCTGGCTGACCTCCGCCGTGAGGCCGCCGCGCACAACGCCGCCATGGGCACGCAGATGACCGAGCGGTTCTCCGCCCCGGGGGCCACCCTGGTGAAGCTGTTTGGCCGCCCGGATGAGGAATCCCGTGAATTCGCTGACCGCGCAGGCCGGGTGCGGGACATCGGAATCCGGACCGCCATGCTGCAGTTCACGTTCGTCACCGCCCTGACACTGGTCTCGGCCCTTGCCCTTGCCCTGGTCTACGGGCTGGGTGGCTGGCTGGCCCTCGGCGGGCAGCTGGCCCCGGGCGACGTCGTGGTCTTGGCGCTGCTTCTCACACGGCTCTACGCGCCCCTGACAGCCCTGTCCAACGCCCGTGTGGAAATCATGAGTGCGTTGGTCAGCTTTGAGCGGGTTTTTGAAATTCTTGACCTGAAGCCGCTCATCACCGAAAAGCCGGACGCCGTATCCGTTCCTGCGGGACCGGTTGCCGTGGAATTCGACGACGTCCGGTTCTCCTACCCCTCGGCCGAGAAGGTGTCGCTGGCTTCCCTGGAGGACGTCGCCACCCTCGATACCCGCGGTGGTGAGGAAGTCCTGCACGGACTCAGCTTCCGGGTTGAACCGGGCCAGACCGTTGCCCTGGTGGGTTCTTCCGGTGCAGGCAAGTCCACGGTGGCCCAGCTCCTTTCGCGCCTGTACGACGTCGACTCCGGGGCTGTCCGGCTTGGCGGAAAGCAGTCCGGAACGGGTGTTGATGTCCGGGAGCTCAGCTTTGAATCGCTGCGCGACACCATGGGCATGGTGACGCAGGACGGCCACCTGTTCCACGAAACCATCGCCTCCAACCTGCGCCTGGCCCGTCCCGACGCCACCGAGGACGACATGTGGGATGTGCTCCGGCGGGCACGTCTTGAACCCATGATCAGGTCACTTCCGGATGGCCTGGAAACCGTGGTGGGGGAGCGTGGCTACCGGCTCTCCGGCGGTGAACGCCAACGGCTCACCATTGCCCGGTTGCTCATCAAGCAGCCTCGGGTTGTGATCCTCGACGAAGCCACGGCAGCACTGGATTCCACCAACGAAGCCGCCGTCCAGGCGGCCCTGGGCGAGGCGCTCGAGGGGCGCACCGCCGTCGTGATTGCCCACCGGCTGTCCACCATCCGCGCCGCCGACGCCATTTTGGTGGTGGAGGACGGCAGGATTGTGGAGCGGGGCACGCACACCGAACTGCTCGCCGCGGACGGGCGCTATGCCGAGCTCTACCAAACGCAGTTCGCGGAGGCCACTGCTGTGGCGCAGGAAGCCGTCCCGGAACTGTAGCTACTTCAGCAGCGGGATGATGTGGTCCGTCAGCAGGGGCGCCAGATCCTCGGGCAACGGGCCGTTGAGGTCCAGCCAGCGGATCTCTGCGATCTCCGCCGAGGGGTGCGCCTCCCAGGTGCCGGGGGCGGTGAAAACGGTGGCTTCAATGGTGGTGGCCGCTTCATTGGCAGCCACGGCGAGCCAGACGCCCAGCAACTCCAGCTGCCCGGGGCTGACCTCGATGCCTACTTCTTCCTGCAGTTCCCGTGAGGCCGCTTCCGCCGCGGTCTCGCCCTGTTCGGGCTTGCCGCCGGGATGCATGAACTTATCCGTTCCGCGTTTGCGGACGGTCAGCAGGTGCCCTTCGGCGTTGTACACGCACACGGCGCTGACAACGATGAGGTCCGTAGTGGTCACTTTTGCCTCCCGGCGTCGATCCTGACCAAGTGCGACTCGAGCAGGAGATCCTTTGCCGGGCCGTGCACGTCCCAGGTGAAGCTGAACGAATCCGGACCCTGGTACACATAGCTGACGTGGTAATCGTCGGGGTCGCACCAGTGCTTGTCCTGGTTGCCCCGTTCGGAGAAGCTCATGGTGTGGAACGGCCCGCCATCGGGGAAGAAAACGTCCATCGAGTCCGCGGTGGCGCCCGGTTTGAGGACATACTCACGGAAAGCCGGCCCTGAATGGGTGGGCCATTGCATGGTTCCGTCTTCGCGGTAGCCCAGGCCGCCGTCGGGATTCAGGGAATAACGCACGACGCCGGTGAAGGTTCCGTTGGTGCCGGAGGTACGGTCCCGGAGTGTCCGCTCCACACTCCAGCTGCCGGCCAGGTAGGCCTGCAAGTCCTGGGCGGGTTGCTGGTGATTCAAGTGCCCTCGATTGGAATCGAACCAACGACACCGGCTTTAGGAGAGCCGTGCTCTATCCACTGAGCTACGAGGGCCTGTATGTCCATGACTCTAAAATCCCACTGCTGGAGCTCGAGGGCCCGGACACGACTACAAGCATACAAGCTGCCGGGGCGCTGCCCGAACACCGCTAGGCTGGCGAGCATGACTGGGCCCTCCTCTGCACCGGCGCAGGCCGGATCGTTCTTTCCCGATGTCCGCAACATCAGGGCCAACATCGGCGGCTGGGCGCAGCTGAGCGTTGTCCAGTACTTCGTGGCCGAGGCGGCCGTCATACAAGCGTGGGCCGGACCCGAGCCCTACAGCCGGGCCACCGGATACATCAGCGACCTCGGAGCGGTCTCGTGCGGCGTGTATGCAGAACGGGCAGTCTGCTCGCCATTGCACGTGCTCATGAATGCCTCGTTCGTGGTCCAGGGATTGGCGCTGGTCCTGGGTGCGCTGTTCCTGACCGCAGGGCTCCTTTGCGTTGCGGCACAACCCGGCGTTGCTGCCCGCCGTTTCCGGTCTGTTGGAGGTGGCACGTTTGGTTCCGGTGGTTCTGTTGGCAGTGAGCCGGCCAGGGTGCTGACGGTCCCGTGGATCCTGGCGGTGGCCATTCGAATCCTCACTGGTGTGGCCGGCGTCGGGACGGTCATTGTTGGCCTGGTTCCCGAAGACCTCGACTCGCCATGGCATTTTGCCGGCGCCCTGATGTTCTTCATCGGCGGCGGATTCGCACTGCTGTTGCTGGGCATCCTGTGGTTCCAGCAGACACCCATGAGCTGGTTCCTGGGCGTGTGCGGCCTGGTAAGCATCGGCGCGCTCATCCTCGGCGGAATCACTGGGATGGAGGTGCCCTTGCCCGGCCTTCTGGAACGCTTCATGGGCTACCCGGTAACGATCGGGTTGGCTGCGGCCGGTTTGGTAATCGCCCAGCGTGTCCAGACGGAACGGAAAGCCCACATGGCCAGGCAACGGGTGGGTTCGCGCTGAATTTTCTTGGCCTGTCCCGCACCCTTTGCCGCCGATCGCGCCCGTAAGCTCTGGTGCGCCGGGCGGGTAGGGGTGCGGTGGCGGCGAACAAGTGGTGCGCCGGGCGGGTAGGGGTGCGGTGGCGGAGTTTGGGGTGCTGCACCCTTTGCCGCGGATCGCGCCCGTAAGCTCTGGTGCGCCGGGCGGGTAGGGGTACGGTGGCGGCGACCAAGTGGTGCGCCGGGCGGGTAGGGGTACGGTGGCGGCGACCAAGTGCTGCGTCGGGCGGGTAGGGGTGCGGTGGCGGCGACCAAGTGGTGCGCCGGGCGGGTAGGGGTGCGGTGGCGGAGTTTGGGGTGCTGCACCCTTTGCCGCGGATCGCGCCCGTAAGCTCTGGTGCGCCGGGCGGGTAGGGGTACGGTGCTGGCGAACAAGTGGTGCGCCGGGCGGGTAGGGGTGCGGTGCTGGCGAACAAGTGGTGCGTCGGGCGGGTACGGGTGCGGGGACTACGTGTCAGGAGGGCTTTGCGCTTTTCCGACCCACAAATACAGCCAGCACGCCGCACAGGAGACTGATCAGGAACAGCACCCACGACGCAACCGTCAGTGACGATGCCAAGGCCACCGAACCGGCGTCGGGCGTTTCGGATGCCAGCATCGAATCAATGGCCACGTTGGACCACAAGTGGGCCACAGCGAACAGCAGGGGAGCAGCCCACATAGCCCAGCGCCACGACTTACGCGCCACATTGGTACCGATCAACAGGAGCCAGCTGAATCCAAAGATCAGGGGAAACAGGGTGCCTGCGGTCTTGTGCACGTAGTTGAGCTGGCCGCGGGCGGACTCGTCCATGGCCCCGCGAAGCTGGCTGATGTAGTCCTGCGAGAAGCCGCCGATCAGGGAATCCGGCATGGCCAATCCGCCGGAGAGCTGCGTCATCTGGTTCAAGGTGAGCAGGTGCAGGTACCAGAACAGGAACAAGCTGACCACCACGCCCGCGATCACGATGAGCTTGGAGTTGCTCTGCGCCTTCTGCGGCGTGCGCCCGGTGGTGGTGTTGATCACGGGAGGCAGCGTGTGATCGGGAACCACTGCCTTTGCTCCGTGCTTCTTGATGCGCTGGGCTGGTGTCTTGGCCATGTCATTCATTATCCCGCCACATAAGCTGGAACCATGACCACCGGCAGGCACACCGCAACTGAACTTGATCCCACCCTCGATGACTACCAACTGGCCAGCGCCCTGGTCCGTGAGGCAGGCCAGTTGGCGCTGCTCATGCGCATGGGCGGCCTCCAAGGCGAACGGAAGACCTCAGTGTCCGACGTCGTCACGGCAGCCGATCACGCGGCCGAGGCTTACGTCCTGGAACAGTTGCGGCGTTGTCGGCCCGAGGATGGCATCCTCGGAGAAGAAGGCGCCTCCGTCGCCGGAACCAGTGGCCGGACCTGGGTGATCGACCCCGTGGATGGCACCTACAACTTCCTGCACGGATCCACGTACTGGTGCTCAGCGATCGCCCTCAAGCGGGACAGCCCGGAGCACGGAACCAGCCCGGCAGCGGACCCTGAGGTGCTGCTCGGAGCCATCTACCAGCCTGAGCTGGACAAGCTGTGGCTGGGTGGGGAAGAACACCCCGCCACCTTGAACGGAGAACCGATCTCCGGGTCCGGCGATCGGGCCGTGGGTGAAATCAGTGCGGCCACCTACATCCACCCCACCTGGCTGGCCGATCCCCGCACGGCAATGCCTTGGCACGCTGCGGCGATCACAGCCGCCTCGTTGCGCATGTTCGGCTCGGGTTCCTGTGATCTCGGGCGCGTTGCGGACGGCGAGCTCGGATGCTGGTTCCAGCACAGCTGCCCCGAATGGGACTGGCTCCCCGGCAAAGCGATTGTCCGCGCAGCAGGCGGGGACACCGCCGTCGTGAAAGTGAACGGGCTGAACTGGTTCGTCGCGGGAGGCCCGACGGCGGTACGTGAGTTGAGCGCTGCCCTCACCTCTGTTCCCCAGTTTGCCTAGGGAGTAAAGCCGCAGAAGCGCTTGGATGCTTCCATATCCGTGGAGATTACGGGGGCTGTAGACCCGGCGCCTTATAGTGTCGGGGCCAACGCCTAGACTGGTAGGCACCATGGATATGTTGTTTGACCCCTACGCAGACGGACCCTTCAAAGCAGGCACCAAGGCCGCAGTCAAGGCTGCCCCGGAGCTTTCCCACCCCGGGGGAGGCGCTGCCGGCGCCCGCGTCCAAGGGGGCAGCGGCGGGTCGACGGACACTGCCGGAGGGCCGGCGACCGGAGGATGGGGCAACAGCGGAGGGTCCGGACTTCCCTCTGCCGATGCACTCCTGCAAGGGCTGAACCCGCAGCAGGAAGAAGCCGTCAAACACGCGGGCACTCCCTTGCTGATCGTGGCCGGTGCAGGGTCCGGCAAAACCCGTGTCCTCAGTAACAGGATCGCCTACCTGATCGCCACCAAGCGTGCCCACCACGGCGAAATCCTGGCCATCACCTTCACCAACAAGGCTGCAGCCGAAATGCGGGAACGCATCGAAGCGCTGGTCGGCGGGCGGGCCAAGGCCATGTGGATCTCCACCTTCCACTCCTCCTGCGTCCGGATCCTGCGGAGGGAAGCCACCACGGTGGGGCTGAACTCGAACTTCTCCATCTATGACTCAGCGGACTCCTTGCGCCTGATCACCCTGGTGTCCAAGAACCTGGACCTAGACCCCAAGAAGTTTGCGCCCAAGGCCATCCAGCACAAGATCTCGGCACTCAAGAATGAGCTGATCGACGCCGATTCCTATGCCTCCACCGCGAACTACAACGACCCCTTCGATACAGCGGTTGCCGAGGTTTTCAAGGGCTATACACAGCGGCTCCGCCAAGCCAATGCCATGGACTTTGACGACCTCATTGCAGAGACCGTCTACATGTTCCGGGCCTTCCCGGCGCTCGCAGAGTCCTACAGGCGCCGGTTCCGGCACGTGCTGGTGGATGAATACCAGGACACCAACCATGCCCAGTACGCCTTGGTCCGGGAAATCGTGGGAGTGGGAACGGACACCAGTGTCCAGCCGAGCGAGCTGACAGTGGTGGGCGATTCGGACCAGTCCATCTACGCCTTCCGTGGCGCGGACATCCGCAACATCGTGGAGTTCGAAGCCGATTACCCCAACGCCCGCACCATCAAGCTCGAGCAGAACTACCGCTCCACCCAGAACATCCTTAGCGCGGCCAACTCCGTGATCTCACGCAATCCCAACCGCCAGGAGAAGCGCCTGTGGACTGCGGAGGGCGATGGCGAAAAGATCATCGGCTACGTGGGCGAGAACGAGCACGACGAAGCCCAGTTCATTGCCAAGGAAATTGACCGGCTGCAGGACGAGGAAGGATTGCGTCCGGGGGACGTCGCCATCTTCTACCGCACCAACGCCCAGTCCCGTTCCATTGAAGACGTGCTGGTCCGGGTGGGCCTGCCGTACAAGGTTGTGGGCGGCACCCGGTTCTATGAGCGCAAGGAAATCAAGGACGCCTTGGCGTACCTTCGCGTCCTGGTGAACCCCGATGACGACGTCAACCTGCGCCGCATCCTCAACGAACCCAAGCGGGGAATCGGGGATCGGGCTGAAGGCGCGGTGGCTGCCCTGGCCGAACGTGAGCGCTCCTCCTTCATGGCCGCCGCCCGACGCGCCGACCAAGCGCCCGGAATGGCCAGCCGTTCGGTCAACCTGGTTCTTGGCTTCGTGAAACTCATGGATGACCTTGCTGAGGTGGCATCGGGTTCAGGCGCCGCTGCCGCTTTGGAAGCCGTACTGGAGCAGACGGGATACCTTGCCGGATTGCGCGCCAGTACGGATCCGCAGGATGAATCCCGGGTGGAAAACCTCGCCGAACTGGTTGCCGTGGTCCGTGAGTACGAACGCGACAACCCGGAAGGTTCCCTGGGGGAGTTCCTGGAACAGGTCTCCTTGGTAGCCGACGCCGACCAGATCCCCGATGCACCGGGCGCTGACATCGACGCCGCAGTGGCAGAGGCAAAGCGCATGGGTGTGGTCACGCTCATGACCCTGCACACCGCCAAGGGCCTGGAGTTCCCGGTGGTCTTCCTGACCGGCATGGAACACGGGATCTTCCCGCACCAGCGCTCGGCCACGGACCCTAAGGAGCTCGCGGAAGAACGCCGGCTGGCATACGTGGGCCTGACCCGCGCCCGCAAGCGCCTCTACGTCACGCGTTCCGAAGTCCGCAGCATGTGGGGCCAAAGCCAGTACAACCCCGCCAGCCAATTCCTCGAGGAAATCCCCTCCGAACTCGTGGAGTGGAAGCGCGAAGGTATGAGCCGCCAAGCCGGTGGCTGGGGAGGCGCCCCCATCGGCTCCAACCGGTACGGTGGTTCGTTCTGGGGGGCGGGCACCTCACGCGGGGCTGCCGCAAGCCCCACAGCAGGGTTCGACGCCGACGTTCCTGCCGCTGTCGCCCGCAACCGGGTGCAGCCGCAGAAGGAAGTTATTTCCGTGGTGGTGGGGGACAAGGTCAACCACACGAGCTTCGGCAATGGCGTGGTGTTGGGCGTCGAGGGCGCCGGAGACAAGACGGTAGCCAAGGTGAAGTTCGACGTCGGCGAGAAGCGCCTGCTGCTGAGGTACGCGCCGCTGACAAAACTCGATGCTTGAGCACCGCAGCGCTCCATACCCATTGTCCTGAACCCCATCCCAGCCTAGACTGACCGGGCGTTGCACTGGGGCCGACGCCGGTTTGTTTCCCTCCTTGCAATGCCAATTTGCTTGCATTCTTGTGGGGGAGGACGCGCGTGGGCGCTTTTGTTGGGGAACGTCGTTTGCGGGGCAAGGCCGCGAGGCTGCTGCTGGTGGGGGCCGTGCCAAGCGCCCTGGCGCTCCAGTTCGCTCCGCCTGGGATAGCCGATGCGGAGCCGTCACCAACCGGGAGTCCGGCAGCAACCGCCAGCCCGACGCCGACGGCCAGCCCGAACCCATCGGCAAGCACCAGTCCAACGCCGACACCCACTGCCATTTCCGGGGCCACCCAGCCGGCCCTCGCGGAACCGGGGGTGACCAATCCGCCCGCGACGAATCCGGCCGCGCCGCAGCAAGAGCCACCTGCACCAGCTGTAGCGGACCTCGCTGATCCATTGACTGTGCGCTCTTACGTGGACAGGGGGTACCTCACCAAGGCGTACGATGCGCCGCTGGTGATTTCCGGAGGAACAGCACCTTACACCGCCACCGTCAGTAACGTCCCGCCCGGTCTGACGTTCGACCCAGCGAGCCTCAGATTCACCGGCATGCCCACCCAAGCGGGCTACTTCCGGATGCCTGTCACGGTGACGGATTCATCAGAGCCCGCGCTATCACTTGTCCAGGAGGTCGCAATAGACTTTTTCGACTACGCACCGCCCAACTTCAGGACGGTGACTAACTCGGAGAAGTTCACTGACGGCGTCGTTGGAGCCTGGTACAGCGAGAGCATCCTGGTCTGGACAGTGGGTGGGCAGCCATACACCACGGCTGTGGTTTCAGGTGCTCTTCCGCCGGGGATGTCGTGGGGGCGGAACGCCGCTTCCGGCACTCCGACTGCGGCGGGAACGTACACCTTCACTGTGCGGTTCTCGGACCTCTATGAATCCATCGATGCGCAGTTCACCTTGACTGTCCGCGCCTCAAGGCCACAGCCCACGGGTTTCGCCGTTCCAGCGGCAGTCTTGGGTGAACCGTATTCTGCGAAGATCGCCTCCGTCACCGGGGGCGTGGCTCCCTATGATTTTTGGTGGGCGACGCCCCGCCATATGGCCGGTAGCCTGTCGTGGCACGATCCGGGACCGGACGGGCTCACTATTGATGACAATGGCGTGTTGCAAGGCATCCCTACCAGGGCCGGGTCTTTCCAGATCTTTGTGTACTTCAGTGACTCTGGTCTGTACAAACAGTGGGTGTTCTCTACGGTCGTGACCGTCCTCGAAACCCGGCCGCCCGCGGAGAACCCGCCGCCGGCTGCCGAGGCGCCAGCACCTCCAGCGGCGGTGACTCCGGCAGGAGCGGTGGTCCCGGCGTCGAGCGCTGAATATGGCAACTCTGAATACGGCAGCGCTGAACTCGCGGCGACCGGCCTGGAATCCGGAAGACTGCGCACCTTGCTGTGGGCAGCTGCCGCCATGTTTGCGGCGGGCGTCGCGCTGGTGGTCTTCAACAGCCTCCGGCGCCGCCGAGGCAGTACGGCGTGAGGTTACCGGCATAATTGGTGGCATGCGACGGACTGTTTTGGGGATTCTTGCTGCCGTGCTCCTGGTATTGGCCACCGGGTGCTCCTTCGCCACGAAGGATCCGGACTACGTTCCACCGGCCCCTTTGGCACCCCTTGAGCAACTGAAGCAGGTTCCTGTCACGGAGCAGACCACTCTGGCGGCCGGGGAGGATGTCACTGCCTTCGTCACTCAGGACAAGAGCATCGTGTGCGCCTTGACGTCGTCCAAGGGCGGCCACCTGAACCTGCCCTACGAGGCAAATTCCTACTCGGACGCAGCCAACAACAAGTTCCCGGTGGTTCCGGTGGCTCATTGCGAACTGGCGAAGTACGCCAAGCCCGATCTAACCGACATCGCCGATGACTGCGCCGGAACGGGGCTGGGCTACCTCGGCGGTACGGTACTGCTCTCTCCGGACAAGGCGGTCTACGGCTCGTGTCGTTCCGGCGTAACACAAATGGAGTCCGAGTTCGGTCCCAAGGGCAGCCGCAACGGGCCAATCTCCAAGCTGCGGGAACTGGCAGATGGGCAGAACATTGAGCGTAACGGGCTGCGGTGTTCGGCCTATAACGGCGGGGTTGCCTGCGGAAACGTCTCCGGTGGCGTGGCCTTCTTCGTGACGCCAGAGGGCTACCAGCTGATTTCCGACGGCGGCAAAACAGTCACGGGGAAGCTGAAACAAGCGTCGTGACAGCCGGTGGATGGCCCAAAAACCGCGAAATTCTGCGGGTTTTCTACAGCGCATAGAAGTGTAAGGTTACTCACTTAACAGGTAGTGTGTAGCTGGCGGGACTCCTCAAAGGGCTAAAGTTCCGAGAGGACCTTACGCAATGTGACCGGCTTCAATCCTGGTTGTTACCGCGTACTCTCCGCAGCTGGCTATCGCGGTCATCGCGGTTCCCGGCTGAACAGAAAACTACTTCGACGTAGAAGGACACTAAACCGTGGACCTGTTTGAATATCAGGCGCGCGATATGTTCGAAGCGCACGGTGTACCCGTGCTCGCCGGCATCGTGGCGCACACTCCTGAAGAAGCAAAGGCAGCTGCCGAGAAGATCGGCGGCGTAACTGTCGTCAAGGCACAGGTTAAGGTTGGTGGCCGCGGCAAGGCTGGCGGCGTCAAGGTTGCCAAGACTGCCGAAGAGGCGCTTGAGCACTCCACCAACATCCTGGGCATGGATATCAAGGGCCACACCGTCAACAAGGTGATGATCGCCCAGGGCGCAGACATCGCCGAAGAGTTCTACTTCTCGGTCCTCCTGGACCGCGCCAACCGCAACTACCTGGCCATGTGCTCGGTAGAGGGCGGCATGGAGATCGAACAGCTTGCCGTTGAGCGTCCCGAGGCCCTGGCCAAGATCGCCATCGACCCCGCTGTGGGCATCGACCAGGCCAAGGCCGACGAAATCGTCGCCGAAGCAGGTTTCGCTGAAGAACTGCGCGGCAAAGTCGCCGACGTCATTCTGAAGCTCTGGGATGTCTTCAAGAAGGAAGACGCAACCCTGGTTGAGGTCAACCCGCTGGTCCGCACCGGTGCAGGCGAAATTGTTGCCCTCGACGGCAAGGTCTCCCTGGACGAGAACGCCGACTTCCGCCACGTGCACCACTCCACGTTGGAAGACAAAGACGCAGCTGACCCGCTCGAGGCCAAGGCCAAGGCGCAGGACCTCAACTACGTCAAGCTTGACGGCGAAGTAGGCATCATCGGCAACGGCGCCGGCCTCGTGATGTCCACCCTCGACGTCGTTGCTTACGCCGGCGAAAAGCACGGCAACGTCAAGCCCGCCAACTTCCTGGACATCGGCGGTGGAGCTTCCGCCGAGGTCATGGCCAACGGTCTGGACGTCATCCTTGGCGATTCCCAGGTCAAGAGCGTGTTCGTGAACGTCTTCGGTGGCATCACCGCGTGCGACGCCGTGGCAAAGGGCATCGTGGGTGCACTTGCTGAGCTTGGTACCTCTGCGAACAAGCCGCTGGTAGTCCGCCTCGACGGCAACAACGTTGAGGAAGGCCGCCGCATCCTGACCGAGGCCAACCACCCGCTGGTTACCCTGGCCGCCACCATGGACGAGGGCGCCGACAAGGCTGCCGAGCTCGCCAACGCAGCTAAGTAAAGGGACGCGACAATGTCTATCTACCTCAACAAAGACTCCAAGGTCATCGTTCAGGGCATCACCGGCGGCGAGGGCACCAAGCACACCGCCCTGATGCTCAAGGCCGGCACCAACATTGTTGGTGGCGTCAACGCCCGCAAGGCCGGTACCACGGTCCTGCACGGCGACAAGGAAATCAACGTCTTCGGCACCGTCAAGGAAGCCATCGCTGAAACCGGCGCAGACGTCTCCATCGTCTTCGTCCCGCCGGCATTCACCAAGGACGCCGTTGTTGAAGCAATCGAAGCCGGCATCGGCCTCGTTGTTGTCATCACCGAAGGCGTCCCGGTTCAGGACTCCGCCGAATTCTGGGCATTGGCCCAGTCCAAGGTTGACGCCGACGGCAAGCAGATCACCCGCATCATCGGGCCGAACTGCCCCGGCATCATCACCCCCGGCGAAGCCCTGGTGGGCATCACCCCGGCGAACATCACGGGCAAGGGCCCCATCGGCCTGGTGTCCAAGTCCGGTACCTTGACCTACCAGATGATGTACGAACTCCGCGACCTCGGTTTCTCCACCGCAATCGGCATCGGTGGCGACCCCATCATCGGCACCACGCACATCGACGCCCTGGCTGCGTTCGAGGCTGACCCGGAGACCAAGGCAATCGTCATGATCGGTGAGATCGGTGGCGACGCTGAAGAGCGTGCAGCCGACTACATCAAGGCCAACGTCACCAAGCCCGTTGTTGGCTACGTTGCCGGCTTCACGGCTCCCGAGGGCAAGACCATGGGCCACGCCGGCGCCATCGTGTCCGGCTCTGCAGGCACCGCGCAGGCCAAGAAGGAAGCTCTCGAAGCCGCAGGCGTGAAGGTCGGCAAGACGCCGTCCGAGACCGCTACGCTGCTGCGCGAAGTTTTCGCCACGCTCTAGGTTTACCGCCGAAGGCACAAGAAGTACGACGACGGCCCGGCGCCTTCCCTGCGGAAGGTACCGGGCCGTCGTCGTACTTTAAGCAGCTGACGCGAGCCGAAGAGTCTGGGGGAAAACTCCGACCCGCGCCAGGTCCAGGGGGTCGGCTAGGCGATGACTTTCATGGCCTGCCAGCCGGTGCCGAGGCTGATCGGCGGGACGTTGCTGAGCGTTCCGCCTCCCGAGCCCGGATACAGCCACAACGTGTCTCCGATGCGGCCCAGGATGTCGTTCTTGCCGTCGCCGTCAACGTCCCGCGGACCGACCAGCGCTGTGCGGGTTCCCCAGCCCGTCCCAATCTGGGTCCATTGCAGCCAGCCCCCGGTTCCATCGCCCGGATATAGCCATAATGCGCCTGTGTCGGTTCGCCGCGCCAGTACATCTGCCTTGCCGTCGCCGTTGAAATCGCCGGTGCTGAAGATGGCATTCATGACGTCCCAGCCCCAGCCCACGGTGTAGGGAGCCCGCTGCCCTCCGGTCCCGTTTCCTTCGTAGAGCCGGAGCTCGCCGTTGCTGCGACGACCAATGAAATCGGGGATGCCATCGCCGCTGAAGTCGCCGGGTGAGAAGATCTGCGTCATGGTGCTCCATCCCGTGCTGACCTGTGTCCGTGCCCCGAAGCTCCCTGTGCCGTTGCCGGGGTAGAACCAGAGGATGTCGCCTGCGCGGGCCAGCAGATCCGGTTTACCGTCCTTGTTGAAATCACCGGGGGTGACGGTGTCAGTGATGGTGGACCAGGCTGGTGCGGCCAGGGCGACCTGACGTGGGTCCAGTCCGCCGGAGGCATTGCCGGGGTAGAGGTACAGGGTGCCCGCAGTATCGGCGGCCAGCACGTCCGCCCGTCCGTCTCCATTGAAGTCATGGCTGGACGGCGGCCCGGCTGCCGGAACAGTGTAGGTCTGGGTGCCTACAGGCGAGGTGTTGCCGGCAGTGTCTACGCCGATGTACTTGAGCACCAGGGTGGAACTGCCCATGACCACCGGATTGGCGGGGTTGTACTTGATGTTGGTGGCCGATTCCGTGGCCGTTGGCGTGCTTCCGTTGGTGGTGTAGTAAATGGTGGCAGGTTCATTGGCCGACAGTGCGATGGTTGCTCCACTGGCCAGCGCACGACTGGTGGGGTTGGCAGTGACCGTGGGGGCGGCTGTGTCCGGCGGAATCGAATAGCTCTGAGTGCTTACCTCGGAGACGTTGCCGGCGGTATCCCTGGCGAAGTACTTCAACGTCATGGGACCGGGACCGTTGAAGGGGATGGCCGTGGTGTAGGTCAGTCCTGCCGTCAGGGGATCCGTGCCGTCCGTGGTGTAGCGGATCTCAGCCGGTTCATTCGCGGACAAGGTGATGGTGGTTCCCGCAGCGTATTGGCCTCCCACGGGGTTGGCCGTGACCACGGGCTTGGTGACGTCCGGACCCGTGGAGTATGTCTGTGTGACCACAGCCGATGAATTGTTCGCTGCGTCCACGGCGAAGTACTTCAGCGTCAGCGGACCATTCAGGATCAGCGGTGCCGTGTACTTGCTGCTGGCGGTGGTCGGGGTGCTTCCGTTGGTGGTGTAGTAGATGGTGGATGTTTCGTTGGCCGTCAGGGTGATCGCCTGGCCTGCGGTGTAACTTCCGCCCGGGGGCGCTGCGGTGACTACCGGAGCCGCGGTATCAGCGCCAAGGTAGGCCTCAAACTCGGCCAAGCCGGCATTCGTAGTCCCGGAACTGACCCCGGTAATGTTCAGCCGCACCGAGCTCACCGTCTTCGCAGGAAACTTGATGGTGAGGCCGGAGCCGTTGTTGGGCAGGGCCGGTACAGCCACCGTACTTCCATCGGAGAACTGGAGGTTGCCGGCGGTGATCTGGTCAGTGAGCAAAGGTCGGTCGGACAACGTCACGGCATCGATTGTCCGGGTGGGGGAGAAGTTGTACTGGATCCAGCTGCCCGCCTTTTCCCCGGCTGACACCCACTCACGGGTGGCATCCATCGGAGCACCCCACTGGTACCCGTCGCGGGCCTTTTCCGGGCTCTGTGCGGCGGCCTTCTGTGAGGAAGCCGTGACGGTGGTGCCCGCCGATTTGGCGGCGTTGCCCACCCACTCAATGGCCGTGATGTATTGCCGTTTCAGCCACTCGTCATACGGGGAATCCGGACAGCCCTCACCGGGGGTGCTGCAGATATACATGTCGAAGTCGGAGAACCGGACAAAGGTATCCACTTTGGCCGTCAGTTCTGCCCCCGTCACGTTCTGGGCATACTCGTCAATGACGTAGGCGTCATAGGCGAGGGAAGTGTGCGGCCCGGTGTAGCTGCGGGTTGCGAGCTGGGCGAATTTTGCGGTGGCCCAGTGGTCGCTGTGGTCATAGGGGCTGTTGAAGTTCCCGGTCCAGTCCTGGGTGCGGAAAGTGGTGGGCTGGAAGTTCGCCACAAGCCGGTTCAACGCCGACTGGAACTGGGACTTGGTGAACGTCGCTGCATTATCCACGGGGCGGATGGAGGAAAGCCGGCCATCCCAGAGTTTCAGGATGCTCTGGCTGTTGTAGGCGGCGCTGCCCAAGCCGTTCGGAAAGCCGTCCGGCAGCCGCATGTACACCACAGAGACGTTGGGAGCGCCGTTGAGGGTCCGCATTGTCAGCGGACGCCCCGGTACGCCGGCGTCTGAGGTCGTCCAGCTGTTGGAGACGCCGGCCATTTTGGCGTAGCTTGCCTGGATGCCCGATTCGAGGCTGCGCCAGTACGTTGCTCCCTCGCCGGCCTCACCTGCTGTGGTGAAAACCGTTTGGACACAACGCTTGGCTTGGATGTCCCGCATGAAGTCAGGGCTGAGGAAGAGCAGGTCATCGTCCGTATGGGCAACGATCTGCATGGCACCACCCGTGCCCGCACAGGGCGGTTCGGCGGCGGTTGCCACAGATGCAGTGGTGAGGACCAGAGAGCCCATCACCATGGCGGGGCCGAGCAGAAAGCCCAGGACCCAGCGATGGAACGAAGTGCGGATAGTAGTACGTAGGGGTCGACTGGCGTATTTTGGACGGTCCACAACCATGCTCCTTTGAGCAGATGTTGGGCCCCCCAGCCGGCAAACTTACGACGCCCGCGGACGTCATTGCAGATGAAGTTGGTACTGGCTGAACTTCCAGCGAGGCTGAAAGCGATGCAGTGAGCGCTACTGTACTCCACCAGGACGAGCCTGGGTAGGGTGCCGGCACACTTGGACAAAGGAGCTGAAAAGTACAAGCCGGTCCGAGTCGGCAAGCTGCGAAACCTCCGGGTGCCACTGAACGGAAGCAACCCACCGCGACGGATCTTCCAGCGCCTCCACCGTGCCGTCGTCGGCGATCGCCGTGACCACCAGGCCTTCCCCTACGCGGGCCACCGCCTGGTGATGCCCGGAGGCGACCTTGATGGTGGAGCCTTCGGGGGAGCCATGGAGTGCAGCGGCCTTGGAGCCGGGGGAGAGCCGGACATCATGCCAAGCCCATTCGCTGGCCCCCGGGTTGCCAGGGCCCAGGCTGCTGTGCGTCACCGAGGTAACGGCCATGTCCTGGGTCAAGGTCCCCCCGTACAGCACATTCAGGAGTTGGTGGCCGCGGCAGATTCCCAAAAGTGGCAGGCCGGCATCAATGGTTGCGCGGGCAACGTCAATGTCCAGGTGGTCCTGCTCCTGGTTCACGTCATAGAGCGCGTCCTCGGGATCCTGGCCATACAGGCGGGGGTCGATGTCGCCGCCGCCGGGCAGCAGCACGCCGTCGAGTCTTTGCATTTCGGCCGCCAATCGGCCGGCACTGTCCGCCGAGACCGGAGTCAGCAGCACCGGCTGCGCGCCGGCCTCGCGCAGCAGTTCCACAATGAAAGTGAAGAGCTGATTGGCTGCACCCACCCTGGCGTCCGGGGTGTCCGAACTGCTGAGCCTGATCGGAACACCGATGCGCGGACGGCCCACTTCTGAACTCTTCATGCTCCATGATGCACCGGGCAACAGCACCGCACGTAAAAGCCGGCGTCATGCCCGGCCGATACTACGCTGAAACCATGAATCGCACCGGACCCCTGAACCCGAGCCCGCGGACACTGGATGTAGAAAGCGTGCTCCACTTCGAGAACCTGGTCACCGGGGGAGCCGGGTCCATGAGCGGCTGGCATGCACAGTCACTGGACCTGAGGGGCCACGCCAAGGAGCTTAAGACCATGGACGCCCAAGGCGCGATCTTCCTGGGATGTACCTTCGACGACGGCGTGGAAGAGAGCCTGCGGCGACGCGGAGCGCTCATCTTCCCCAAGCTGGCCGGTGTGCCTTTCAACCCCTACCGCAACGGCCTGTACACAGCAGCGGAACTCTACCCGGACATCTCCTCCACAGAGTATGAATCCACCCTGGACGCCCGGGTCTACCAGTGGAGCATCATTCCCGGGCAACGGGGAAACCTGGACGCCACCCTCGCCGCTGCCCTGCACGACCACGCAATCGGCGACGCCCTGGACGAACTCCTGGACACCGGGGCCCTCGCCGGGACCAAAGTCGTGGGCGTCATGGGCGGACACGCCGCCCAGCGCGGCACCAGCGAATTCGCCGACGCCGCCCGCCTGGGCCGCCTGCTCGCCCAGGCTGGTTTTGGGGTCGCCACCGGCGGGGGACCCGGGGCCATGGAGGCAGCCAACCTGGGCGCCTACTTGAGCCGGATCCCCGACGCCGATGCTGCGGCCGAGCTCGAAACCCTCGCCGAAGTCCCCGGGTTCAGGCCCTCGGTGACGGCCTGGGCGCGGCTGGCGGCCGCCGTCGTCGAACGCCATCCCGATGGTGCGCCCACGCTGGGCATTCCCACCTGGTTTTACGGACACGAGCCACCAAACCTGTTCGCCACGCACATTGCCAAATACTTTGCCAACGCCGTCCGGGAAGCCATCCTGCTGGAGCTGTGCACCGGAGGGACTGTCTTCCTTCCCGGTGCCGCCGGAACGGTGCAGGAGATTTTCCAGGACGCCTGCGAGAACTACTACGGAGCGCCCCAAACCATCAGTCCCATGGTGTTGGTGGGCCGCGAACACTGGGAGCGGACACTGCCCGCATGGCCCATGCTGCAGAGCCTTGCCGCGGGAAAACCCATGGCGGAGAAGATCTTCCTGGTGGACACCGTGGAGGATGCGCTCGCAGTGGTGGCCGGCGCGGCATGAGGTGCGCCTAGAAGTCCTTGCTGCACGGACCTGAGCCGAGTTGGGCCAGGCCGGTCCTGTCGCCGGCAGCGTATTGCCGCACCCAGGACGCCTGGTCAAACATCAGTTGGCGGGGATCGTCCACGTGGTCAAGGCCCACCAGATGTCCCAGCTCATGCATGATCACCGCTACACCGATCTCCTTCCCCTCGGAGGTGTCCACGATGCCGGCGAACTGCGGCGCGTCAAGGGAAACAGTGCCAGTGACATAGGCCTTGTATCCGTTGCTCAATCCAATCGAGGAGCTCCCACCCAGGCCCACGGTTTGGCCGGTCAGGCGGGGTACTTGCTCCGGCGTGCTCCAGGCGATCAGGACGGGCGCCCACCGGTCACCGTATCTGGCCGGCTGGTACCCCTGCCTGTTGGTGGAGGGGACCTCTGAAGAGGGACCGTCATAGATGAATTTCAAACCCGTGGCCACGCTGGCCTGCCGGATGGCCTCTTCCACCAACAGCTGCCAGGAGGGATCGGCCAGGTCCGAGTTCACCACGTAATGGATGGGCCTGCAGGGGGAATACGCCAAGGGGGTGCCGTCCTCTTTCACGGCGAGGAACTTGTAGGAAGTGCTGGTCCGGTTCACGGGCGCCGGGGTTCCCAGCGGTGCATCTGCCTCTTCCAAACCTGGCACAGGGTCCTGGCGTTGCCCGAACGGAACCAGCCCGGGCCGGGGCGCCTGGCTCTGCGTCGCGG
The DNA here is from genome assembly GCF_019977295.1 of Arthrobacter sp. StoSoilB20. Taxonomy (NCBI): domain Bacteria; kingdom Bacillati; phylum Actinomycetota; class Actinomycetes; order Micrococcales; family Micrococcaceae; genus Arthrobacter; species Arthrobacter sp. StoSoilB20. Next base: position 1,147,350 of record NZ_AP024651.1, read on the forward strand.
AGGAGCCGTACAGGAACCGCTGGAGGTCGCCGCTGAAATAGGCCCCCGCACATACCAGGCCCAGGATGCCCAGGAAGAACAGGATGGCCGCGATGCTGCTGTGCTTGATGGGAGGTGTCGGCGTGGGCTCCGGCGCGTAGTGATGGAGGCTGTCCAGGGGATCATTTGGGGGATCATTTGAGGGATCATGGGGGCGGCGGGGATCGGGGTCCTGCCACTGGGGCGGCCCGTAAGGTTCCATGGAACCCCCTGACGTCGAGGCTGCGACGGGAGGTGGGGCGCCGCCGTCGGCCGTAATCGCCAGCATAGGGCCGGACGGGCCGGGAGTCCATGGCCAGGGAACGGGCTCTCAGATGTCCTTGCGGCAGGGGGCTGAGGCAAGGAGGTGCAGGCCCGTCAGGTCGCCCGCGGCAAGACCGTCAGGGGCGCCGATCTCGGGATACATCAATTGGACCGGGTCATCAACGTGGTCCAAACCCATGACGTGCCCCAATTCGTGCTGCATGACCGCCAGAACGTAGTCTGCTCCTTCAGGGCTGGCGAGGAGTTCGGAGACCTGGGGTGTGTCCAGCTCCAGGCTGCCCGTGATGTAGCTTTTGGGTCCTTTGTTGAGCGAATACATGGTGCTGCCGCCGGTACCAATGACTTTGTCCGCCAACGCCGGTGCCGCTTCAGGGGTGGTCCACGAAATCAGCAGGGGAGCCCAACGATCGCCGTATTTGGCCGGTTGATAGGGCTCCCGGCGGTCCACCGGCAACTCGTCGGTGGTGCCGTCGTTGATGAACCGGATCCCGGAAGCGGCGGAGACGTTGGCGATCGCCGTCTCCAGCAGGGCATCGGAGCCCTCCGGCGCGGAGGCATTGTTCACCACGTAGTGCAACGGCCGGCAGGGCGAGTACCCCACCGGAGTGCCGTCGTCGTTGGTGGCCAGGAACTTATATGAACTGTTGATGGTGGCGGGCGGCGCCGGCGGGGCCAGCGGGGCGTCCGCCTCCTCCAGCCCGGGAGGCGGGGCGTCTTCCGCGCGTGCGGGCGCGGCCTGCTTTTGCGCGCCCGGCGCTGCTCCAGGGACGCTCAGACCCGGGAAAAGGGCCGTGATCCGTGGGTCGCCATGCAGATAGCCGCTGACCAGCACTGCCACTACAGCGGCAACTGCGGCCATGAGCACACCCCGCAGAATGCGCCACACTGTACCGGCACGCCGGTGTCTGGGCGCACGCGTTTCCCGCTCTGAGTCCACGGTTCTCCATTCCTCACGCCCTGGTCACGCGGGGCAGCGCGGAGGACGAACCAACATTACGGGCTGCGGGGGGAGCCGTCCAAACTAGACGATGGTGGCGCCGAACACCAGGCCCAGCCCGTAGGTGGCGGCAGCTGCTCCCAACCCGATCGCGAGCTGGCGCAGGCCGCGGCTCAGCGGCGAGGTTCCGGACAGCAAGCCCACGACGGCGCCGGTCGCCAGAAGCGCGACGCCCACCAAAGCGCCGGCCACTACCAAGGCGGCGAAGCCGGTCATCCCAAAAATGAAAGGCAGGATGGGAACGATGGCGCCGGAGGCGAAGAAGCAGAAACTGGACATTGCCGCGCCCCACGCCGAGCCAACGGATTCGTGCTCATCGGTGGCAGGCTTCTCAGGCTGCAAGGAAAGGCTGGGATCGCAATCGCAGCTGAACAAGCCCATGCGCTCCGCGGCCCGGTGCTCTGCGGCCTCACGCGTCATTCCGCGGGCTAGGTAGACCAAGACCAACTCGTTGTGCTCGATGTCCAGGGACGGTGCGGCCGTGAGGGTGGCTTGCGTTGGCAACGTAGCGTTGAGCAGTTCGCGCTGGGAGCGGACCGAGACGTATTCCCCGGCGCCCATGGACAACGCGCCAGCCAATAAGCCTGCCACGCCGCTCATCAGCACCACGGGACTGGGCACACCTGTGGCGGCCATGCCCATGACCAGCGAAAGGTTGCTCACCAAACCGTCGTTGGCGCCGAAGACCGCGGCCCGGAAAGTTCCGGAGAGCCTGTTCCGTCCCCGCGTTGCCAGGCCACGGACAACTTCCTCGTGGATCTGCTCGTCAGCCACCATGGCAGGAGTTGCTGCGGGTTCGGTGCCGTAAGGGGAGCGGCCCTCTGCGCGCTGGGCCAGGGCGAGTACGAAGACTGATCCGAAGTTGCGGGCCAGGAAGCCCAGGAACTGGCTCCGGGCAGATGCTGCCTTGGGCATTCCGGCGTGCTCGCCCAGGAGCTTGAGCCAGTGGGCCTCGTGGCGGCCTTCGGCCTCGGCCAGAGCCAGCAGGATTTGGCGCTCTTCTCCATCGCGTCGCTGGGCCAGTTCGCGGTAGACGGCGGCTTCGGCCCGCTCGTCGGCCAGGTACTGCCGCCAGCGGCGGATGTCCGAGGACGTGGGATGCTGCGAGGCGTTGCCGGGGTCTGCTGTTTCGGGGGCGGGGTCCGGAGCGGGGCTCGACGAACCGTGGGATTCCTGGTGCTTTTGCACTTTTTCTCCTGTGCTGGGTGGGGTAGTTGCGGCCCCATTGCACGCCCCACTGTACCGCGTATTTGCGCGGTTTTTTGGCCGGTATTCCTCAATCGGAATGTTCGGCGCACCGTAATTTTGGGCCCTTGACCCTCGCCTGCGCCGGTGCTCAGATGGAAGGACAGGGGCGGGGCCCACCCCGCACACGGTCACCAGGGCTTTGAGCGGCCCGCGAGACGGAGGTTGCACCATGGACACCACCGAATCACACGCCAACCACCCGGAACGGACCACCATTGAGTCCGACCCGGCCTACGATTACGCCGAAGACCAGCCAGTGGACGAACCCTGGGTAGAGGAAGTAGACGCCCCGGAGGACGACGAACGCGTGGTTCCCCTGGACGAGTCTGAAGAATTCCGCGAGGAAGACGAAGAGATCTAGGACGGGTCCTGGTCGGTGAGGGTGTAGTGCTGCTGCGCACCCGCCCGTTGGCCGACGGCGGCAACAGTCACCGTGAGGGTCCTGGTCGGCCCGCACCAGCGGGTGGGCCTGACGGCCCGGGCCAACGCCCCCGCGATCAGGTGCGGTTGGGGATGGCGGAACTTTGCCGTTCCAGCTTTTGCCACGATCGTCACCGTGCCGAGGAAGAGATCGACGGCGGGAATCACCGCGACCGTCGAGGCAACGGGGGCCGTGGGCTTGGAAATTGCCGGGTCTGATGAGTCGGCCGGGGTGGTAGTGCCTTGGTACGGCAAGGGACTTCTCCTTGGGGAGTGCTCTTGCCCGCTCGGTTGTCTCTGGTCCGGGACGGGCCGCTTCCTCATCCGAACCACCCGTGAACATGGGGTTGGTGTGTGGCCAGTCGGAGCTTGGCACCACATCTCTTGAAGCTGGGACAACCTTACCGCACACCACCCACCCCCTCCCTCCCTCCCGTTGTGAGGCCTGCTCTGCGGGCTTTGGCGAGGTTTTGGGGAGCAAAGCGGGCCACGCAACGCCCTCTTCCCTCCCGTTGTGAGGCCTGCTCTGCGGGCTTTGGCGAGGTTTTAGGGAGCAAAGCGGGCCACGCAACGCCCTCTTCCCCGGGGAAAAAACAGCGGCGGCGCTTCCCCGAAAAGGGGAGGCGCCGCCGTCGAACTTTGTTGTTGGGGTATTGCGTGGGGTCCTACTTGTGGCTGCTGACCGGGTGGGCCTCAGGGGGAAGTTCCTCAGAGACGGCCCCGGCAACGCGCTTGTCCCAGGCCTCGCGGACTGCAGGGTCGGTGGGCGGGGTGAGCAGCGAAATCACCACGTAGGCGATGAAGGAGGCGGCGAGACCGTAGTAGATCGGCTCGTTGGCGTAGACGCCGTCCGCACTCGGAATGATACCGGCGGCGAAGAGGATCAGCAGGGCAAGCGTCAGCACCGAGCCCACTGCCATGGACCACGCGGCGGCGATGCCCGTACCGCGCTTCCACACCAGGCCGCCGAGGATTGCCACCAGGAGGCCGCCGACCAGGATGTCGTAAGCGATGGTGAGGGCAACCACCACGTCCTGTGCGGCCATGGAGATCAGTACGGCCACAACACCGAGTCCAAGGACCCAGTAGCGGTTGGCCTTGACATCGTGCTCGGGGTTCTCGCTGTCATCGGTGTTGATGGTCTTGCCGAACCAGCTGGCCACGAACGGAACTACGTCGGCGCGGGCAACCGTTGCCGCTGCAATCAACGCTCCGGAAGCGGTGGACATCATGGCGGCAACAGCTGCTGCCATCACCAGGCCGCCGATACCGACGGGCAGGATGTGCGTTGCAACCTCTGCGTAGACAACGTCCTTGCCGAGGTTTGCGACGTCGATATCCGGGAGCGCTACACGGGCAGCCAGACCGATCAGTGCACCCGCGATGCCGTAGAGGATGCAGTAAACACCGGCGGTGGCGCCGCCCCAGCGTGCAACGGTGGGGGTCTTGGCAGTGAACACACGCTGCCAGATGTCCTGGCCGATCAGCAGGCCCAGGGTGTAGACCACAAAGTACGTGATGATGGTCTGGGTGCCGATGCCGTCGATCTGGAAGAAGCTGTCCTCAAGCCGTGAACGGATGCCATCCATGCCACCGGCTGCGTTCATGACGAACGGGAGCATGAGGAAGAAGATGCCTACGGTCTTGATGATGAACTGCACCTGGTCGGCCAGGGTAATGGACCACATGCCGCCGATGGTGGAGTAGACCAGGACGATCGCGCCGCCGACTGCGATCGCCAGCCAGCGTTCCCAATCGAAGAGGACCACGAAGATGGTGGCGTAGGCACCGGTGGAGGTTGCGCAGAGCATGAGTGTGTAGGCCAGCATGACGATGCCGGAGGTCTGTGTTGCCCTGCTGCCGTAGCGCAGGCTCAGCATCTGGGAGACCGTGTAGATCTTCAGGCGCTGGATGGTGCCGGCGAACAGCAGGCTGAGCAGCAGGACGCCCGAGCCAATGGCTACGACCAGCCACATGCCGGAGATGCCGAACTTGTAGCCGAGGCCTACGCCGCCCACGGTGGATGCGCCACCGAGGACCACTGCGGCCATGGTTCCTGTGTAAAGGAAGGGGCCCAGGCGGCGGCCGGCCACCAGGAAGTCGCTGTTGTTCTTGGTGCGGGACTTGCCCCACCAGCCGAATGCCAGCATGGCGAGCAGGTACACCACCACGATTGCGATGTTAATAGCCGAAGATTCCATGAACGGTCCTTGGAGCTGATGCACGGAGGTTGGGGTTTTCGACGATACTCCTGCGAAGCGTCGAAGTCTCTGTGCTGACGATTGGAGATTGGGGAGGTGTTGTGTGCCTCACAGACAACACTTGTTGCCTATGAGGATATGTTGTGATCGGAGTAACAGTCAAGATGCTTTGGTCATGGTTACGCGGATTCTGGCCCTGTTGGCCCGTCTCCCGGCTACTATTGCTCCAATGACAGGGCCACATGACAGGCCTGAAAGGTTCGTGAATGAAGGCTCTCCCCGTTGAACCGAGCAATGTACCCGTTGCCATCGGTTCCAGAATCCGCGCAGCCCGGCAGGCGCAGCGACTCACCATCGAGCAAGTGGCGGACGCTACCGGGCTGACCAAGGGCTTCCTCAGCCGTGTGGAGCGCGATCTGACATCGCCGTCGGTCGCTTCCCTGGTCACCCTGTGCCAGGTGTTGTCGGTCTCGGTTGGCGACTTGTTCGCCGCCCCGGAAACGCACCTGACCAAGCGCGACGACGGCCCCCGCATCTCCCTGGGTGGCCAAGGCATCGTGGAGCGGTTGCTGACGGCACGTTCGGAGCGCCGCCTCCAGATTCTGCAGGCCACCATCGAACCTCGGGGCCGTGGGGAAAACGAGCTCTACGCCGTGGATTGCGATGTGGATGTCCTGCATGTGGTCAAAGGCCGCATCAAGCTGATTCTGACCAACGAGGAGTACGACCTCGAAGAAGGGGACACGCTCTCCTTCCCCGGCCGTGAACCCCACACGTGGATCAACCCCACGGACGAGACCGTCGAGGTGCTCTGGGTTTTGGTGCCAGCGGCGAGCCGGTAGGTCCCCGAGCCACGGCGCTCCTTCCCGGTTACCCCGAATTTTCGGAGCTGTGGTTCTCCTTGCCCTTGCCACTGCCGGGGGTAGGTTCGATTCAGCTGCTGACGAACCGGGGAGGAACGTCGCGAAGCCTTTTCAAGACTGCCCGGATTTCCGCAATAACCCGGCCCGGTTCGTACCAGATTGCCTCCGGCGGATAGCGAAGGACAGAGAATCCCTTGAGTGTGGACGCGTTGTTCCGGAACAGGTCCCGGCGCAGGGAAGCCCGGTCCGCATGGAAAGCGAAGCCGTCCACCTCCACAATGAGCATTCCTTCGATCAGGAAGTCCACGCGGCCGATGCCTGGGAGTTGCACCTGGGCGTCATAGCCAATCCCGTGGGCTTTGAACAGGTACTGGGCGTCAACTTCCACGATGGATTCGGCCCGCAGATCGAGTTCTTGAAGGATCACCAGAGCCGGCCGCGACTTGTCTGCAGAGAGTTCCTCCCGCAGCAGGGCCAAGGGCACTCCGTGAAGCCGAACAGCCGAAACCGCCATTGCTGCTGCGGCGTTGGGCTCGAGGCATCCGAGCGAGTGAATCACGGCATCCTCCACGCCCGCGACGGGAAGTGTTGGATCGCCGTCGAACCTCACGGTCCGGTGCCGCACGAAACCTGATCCATGGCCGTGGTTACACGCCAAGTGGTGCCGTTCGGGCGGCCTCCTGAGCCACAGGCCGTAGTGGCCGGCGGCGCTCGCGCACGTCACTTTGGCGTTGTTCCGGATCGCCGCGGCAAATTCCGCCCTGCAGTCCTTGAGCATGAAGACGCCACGGCGCGGTTGCCCGGCTCCCTGGGTGGGCAGCCGGGCAACGTCCGTACGAGAGTAGCCTGCGGCCAGGAGTTGCCCGGTCCGGGCCACGCCGCCTACTTTTTGGAGGTACTGGAGAGCATCCATCCAGCAAGTCCACCGGGACTGAGGGGGCCCAGGGAATGCCGGGGTGCCCGTATGTGGGTAACCCGGGAGGCTTTCCGGATTTGTGGTGCGTTCCTTCCCGGTTGCCTCGGGTGGTGGGTGCGTTCCTTCCCGGTTGCCTCGGCGCGGGAGGCCCAAGGCTGATCCCTGGACACGGGAATCCGGGATCCATGCTCCCCGCTCCCGCCAGGAAGTGGGGAGGAACGCGGCGAGGGTGGGAGCGGTCAGCCGACGTGCACCCAAGGCCGGCGGGTGATGTCCGGCTCTGCCTCCCGCAGCACTTCACGGGTCACCGGGGCAATCTCGCCTTCCCCGAAGAACAGGAATTTGCTGAGGTTGGAGATCGGGTTGCCCTCGGTCCAGCGGAAGTAGATGTGCGGCATGAACCCAGTGACGTCGCGGATGTGGAGCAGCACTGCGGCAACGGTATTGGGAACGTTGTTGCTGTGCACTTCAAGGATCTTGAAGCCGTGCCGCGTCTTGCCGACCACCTTAAGTTCCTGTTCGAAGTCCGAACTGTCGTCCACGATCACTTCAAGAAAGACGGCGTCGCAATCGACAGGTAAGTGGCTTGCCTCTTGGGCGTGCTGGAGCTTCTCGCGGTACCGGCTGGCGCTGAGGTGTTTTGGTTCATGGGCGATGATCCGGACCGGCCCTTCGGAAGCGTTGGCGGTGAATTCCAAGGCTTTCTCGTCCATCTTGATGTGGGTTGCCCGGAGTTCGAAAGCGCGCCTCATGCGGGATATGAAGCTGACCACCATGATGCCCAGGATGAAGAGCGCCGCGATTTTCAGGCCGTCGGGACGCTCGATCGAGTTCACCACCGTGGTGTAGACGAAAACCAGGGAGATGATCCCGAAGCCAATGACTTGGCCCCGTTGCTTCTTCCGGCGGGCGGACAGGGTGACAGCGATGGATGCGGACGTGATCAGGACCAGCACGCCTGTGGCGTAGGCGCCGCCCTGGGCGTTGACGTCGGCTTTGAAGATGACGGTGACGATGAACGCGATGACCGTAAACACCAGGACCAATGGGCGCAGCGCCCTGGCCCACGCCGGAGCCATTCCGTAGCGCGGCAGGTAGCGGGGGACCAGGTTCAGCAGTCCGGCCATGGCAGATGCTCCGGCGAACCAGAGGATGGCGATGGTGCTGATGTCGTAAACGGTGCCGAAGCCGTCGCCGAGGAACTTGTGGGCAAGGTAGGCGAGGGCGCGTCCCTCCGCTTTGCCGCCTTCCTGGAATTCGGCTGCCGGGATCAGCATGATCGTGGTGAAGCTGGAAGTGATGAGGAAGGTGCTCATGATGATTGCTGCGGTGGTGAGCAGTTTGTGGGCACCCTTGATCCGCCCTGCGGGGTTTGCTTCGGTGTCTGCAGGGTGGCCCTTGATCTGCGGCATGACGGCCACGCCGGTTTCGAATCCGGAGAGTCCCAGTGCCAGGCGCGGGAAGACCAGGAGGGCCAGCGCAACCATCATGATCGGATCGCCGTGGGACGTGGTGAGGGCGCTCCACCAGTCCGAAATGACGCGTGCCTCAGTAAAGAGGTGGCTGATGGACACGAGGATGACCACCAGGTTCAGGGCCAGGAATGCGGCCACGAGGACTACGGCCACGTTGATGGCTTCCTTGAATCCGCGCAGGAAGACCACACCGAGCCCGGCGATCAAGGCAAGCGTGATGACCACCTGCTGACCTTCCAAAAAGTGCGGGGCGAAGGGGTTCTCGATCAAGTGGGCCGTGGCGTCGGCTGCCGAAAGGGTGATGGTGATCATGAAGTCCGTTGCGGCGAACCCCAGGAGGGCCAGGACGAAGAGCTTGCCGCCCCAGCGGGGGAGGAGCCGCTCCAGCATCGCGATGGAGCCTTCTCCGCGGGGACTTTCCTTAGCCACGCGTCGGTAAACGGGCAGGGCGCCGGCCAGGGTCGCCAACACCAGGAGGAGGGTGGCCAAGGGGGAGAGCAGCCCGGCGGCAAGCGCGGCAATGGCGGGCTGGTAGCCCAGGGTGGAGAAGTAGTCCAGGCCGGTGAGGCACATGACCTTCCACCAGGCTTGCGGCTTATGGGAGTCCGAGGGGCGGCCGTGGGGGCCCTGCCTCTTGCCCGAGGTGTCCGGCATTCCCTCCAGCAGCCAGGGCTTGAGCTGGAAGGAATTCTTCGGCCGGTTGGCCGGATCGGCCGGAGGCCTCGACAAGGTGGTCACTGTGTCCTTTCGTGCAGCACTGTGCTGCTTCCGAAAGGAGCGTATGACCGCTTTCGACGCCGGGACCCCGGTTTTTATGGAATCTTTACGCCTGCTGTGACGGGCATCTCATGACGCCCGCCTTCAAATCAGATGTGTAAACAAGTGATGCATATTAGACAACTTTGAGTGTATGATGGGTGTCACAGTCATCCCAGCTATCCACTAAGGAGTGGCGCATTTTGGAAGAGCTCCGTATTGAGGCCAACGGCAACCTTGGTCCCATCGATTCATCCCGCATCCCGCGTTATGCCGGTGCCGCCACCTATGCCCGCCTGCCCCGCCTGGACCAGGTCTCCAAGGCCGACGTCACTGTTGTTGGCGTCCCCTTCGACTCCGGCGTTTCGTACCGCCCCGGTGCGCGCTTCGGCGCCAACCACGTACGCGAGGCCAGCCGTCTGCTGCGCCCGTACAATCCCGCCTGGGACGTCAGCCCGTTCGAGAACGTCCAGGTCGCCGACGCCGGTGACATGGCCGTCAACCCGTTCAACATCAACGAAGCCATCGAGACCATCCAGCAGAACGCCATGGACCTCACGGCCAACGGCAGCAAGCTGGTCACCCTTGGTGGTGACCACACCATTGCCTTGCCGCTCCTCCGCGCAGCAGCAGAGCGTGCCGGTGAACCCATCGCCATGCTCCACTTCGACGCCCACCTGGACACCTGGGACACCTACTTCGGCGCCGAGTACACACACGGGACACCGTTCCGCCGCGCAGTCGAGGAAGGCATCCTGGACACCGAAGCCATCAGCCACGTGGGTACTCGTGGCCCGCTGTACGGTAAAAAGGACCTCGACGACGACCACCGCTTCGGCTTCGGCATTGTCACCTCCGCTGATGTCTACTACCAGGGTGTCCTGGAGACGGTTGCAAAGATCCGGGACCGCATCGGCAACCGTCCGCTGTACATCTCGGTGGACATCGACGTCCTGGATCCGGCACACGCCCCGGGAACCGGCACCCCTGAAGCCGGTGGCATCACCAGCCGCGAGCTCCTGGAAATCATCCGCGGTTTCCGTGGCATGAACCTCGTTGGCGCGGACGTCGTGGAAGTCGCCCCCGCATACGACCACGCTGAAATCACCGGCGTTGCAGGCAGCCACGTGGCCTATGAACTGGTAACCCTCATGGCGGACAACGCCGTTGAAGGGGATCGCCACGGCGCTCCGAACGGCTATGCACAGCAGGCTCTTGGCGCACGCATTGCAGAAATCGCGCAGGCAACGGGAGCGGCCGGGGATCAGCGATGATCGATTTCGACCCCGGCACGGCAGCCGCTGCTGCAGGTGGGGACGCTGGCACCAATCAGCGCAACGGCGGGGACCTCGTCGTCGAGACCCTCGAGGCGCTGGGCGCGAAGACCGTGTTCGGTATTCCGGGCCAGCACGCGTTGGGTCTTTTCGACGCGATGGGCCGCGGCAACCTGCACTTCGTCTCCTCCCGAGTGGAAAACAACTCCGCATTCGCAGCTGACGGGTACTCCCGCGCCACCGGCGAAGTGGGAGTGCTGTTCCTGTCCACAGGCCCCGGCGCCCTGACCTCCCTTGCCGGTTTGCAGGAGGCTTACGCCACGGGTGTTCCCATGGTGGTTGTGGCCAGCCAGATCCCGCTCGACGGCCTGGGCGCACGCCGCAAAGGCATGCTGCACCAGCTCGATGACCAGAAGGCCTCGGCGGCCAACGTCACCAAGAGCCAGCGGCTGATCCAGCACGCCTCCGGCATTCCGTCGGCCATCCAGGACGCCTGGACCGAAGCGATTTCCTCGCCGCAGGGCCCGGTCTGGATCGAAATTCCGCAGAACGTCCTGCTGGATCCGATCATGGTCCCCCCGGTTGAAGACGCCCTCGCCGAGGCATTCGACAACCCGCCCCGCGTGGAGTTGATCCGCGAGGCCGTGAAGTGGCTTTCGACGGCGGAACGTCCCGCGATCATCGCAGGTGGCGGTACGCGCCGTGGCCGGGCTGAGAAGTCGCTGCTCTCGATCGCCGAGCAGCTTCGCGCCCCGGTCATTTGCACTCCCGGTGGCAACGGTGCGTTCCCGTGGACCCACGAGTTGTCCTTGCAGTCGTGGATCGAAGACCGGTATATGACCGACGTCCTTGAAGACGCCGACGTGCTGATCGTGATCGGCTCATCCCTGGGTGAAGTGACCTCGAACTACTTCACGTTCGAGCCTCGCGGCCGGATCATCCAGATCGACGCCGAGCCGCGGGTCCTCGAATCCAACCGGCCAGGCCTGGGCATTCGTGCCGACGCCGGCCAGGCACTGGCAGCCCTGGACGAAGCCCTCGCAGCAGCAGGGGCTTCGGAGGCAACCAAGCGGGATTGGCATGGCAGCAGCCCGGAAGACGTGGTCAAGGAATCCCTGGCCAAGGTCAAGGCACGCCTGGAATCACAGGACCTGGCCAAGGAACTGAAGTTCATGGCCGACATCCGCGAGGCCGTACCGGCTGACATGCAGACGTTCTGGGACATGACCATCTCCGCGTACTGGGGCTGGAGCTGCTGGGACGCCCGGCAGGGCCAGTTCCACTCCGCACAGGGCGCCGGTGGCCTCGGCTACGGCTTCCCGGCAGCAATCGGCGGTGCCGTGGGGTTGGAAACGACCGGCAAACTCAACGGTTCTTCACGTGTGCTTGCAGTTTCCGGCGACGGTTCCTCCATGTACTCCATCTCCGAACTCGCCACCGCCAAGCAGCACAACGTCCCGGTCACCTGGTTGATCGTGGACGACGGCGGCTACGGCATCCTGCGCGAATACATGGTGGGGGCTTTCGGCCAGGCCACGGCCACCGAGCTTGCCCGCCCGGACTTCGTCAAGCTTGCCGAGTCCTTCGGTGTCCCGGCCCGCCGGGTTGCCCCGGAGGAAGTGGGGGACGCGCTGAAGGCGTCCTTTGCAGCGGACGGACCCAACGTCGTCGTGGTTGAAACGCTTTTGAAGATGTTCGGCCCCACGCATTTGGACGACTAGACACGCAGTTCAGCCAGCCCCCGCACGGTGATCCGTGCGGGGGCTGGCTTTTATCCTGACACTCAGTCGAGTTCGCGCTCGGTGCCCTCCGGTGTGAGTTTCACGGCAACAACCGCCGCAAGCATCGCAGCGATCCAGAACACTGCAATAAGCCACAGGCCACCACCGGTCGCGAGGCTTAGGCCGGCGACGATCATGGGAGTAAAACCGGCACCAATCATCGAGGCACCTTGATACGCCAGCGAAGCGCCCGTGTAACGGTTGCGGGTGGGGAACTGTTCTGCAACGTAGGCAGCAATAGGTCCGTAGAGGAAACCTTGCACGAGGCCATTGCCCAGCACGATGGCGAGGGCAAATGCCCACAGTTCGCCGTTGTTGATGAGCACCAGGATGGGGTAAGCCAGGACGGCGCCCAGCAGCGACGCTCCAATGAGGACACGGCGTCGGCCGATCCTGTCGCTGAGGCGTGCCGAGTAGAAGCAGATAATCAAGGTCAACAGTGCCGCGAACGCCTTGATGTTCAGGATGCCGTTCTTGTCGGCGCCGTTTTCCACGGCAACCGATACACCCCACACGGTAGTCATCGACTGGCACACATAGAACGCTGTGGTTGCGAGCAATCCGAGTACCACGGCGCGGCGGTTGTTCTTGAGGACGTCAAGAAGGGGCACCCGCCGTTTGGCTCCTTCTGCTTCAAGTTTCTGGAAAGCAGGAGTCTCGGAGACTTTGAGGCGAATGACCATGCCGACGGCGATCAGCGCGGCACTGAGCAGGAACGGCACGCGCCAACCCCAGGCCAGGAAGTCCTCGCCGGAGAGCGCTGCGAACAGGGACAACGCGAGCGTGCCCAGGATTGCTCCCGCCGGGCCGCCGGCATTGGCGAAAGCTGCCGCGAATCCACGGTGCTTCTTGGGCGCATGCTCTATGGCCATCAATGCAGCGCCACCCCACTCGCCGCCAACCGCGACGCCCTGAACCAGGCGCAGTGCCACCAGCGCAATGGGCGCGGCAATGCCGATCTGGGCCGTGGTTGGCAACAAACCGATCATCGTGGTCCCGAAACCCATGATGAGCATGGAGAGAACCAGCATCTTCTTTCGGCCCACCCTGTCGCCGAAGTGGCCGAAGATGAGGCCTCCAAGGGGGCGGGCAACATAGCCGACGGCGAGAGTGACAAAGGAGGCGAAGAGCGCGAAGCCAGGACCCAGGTTGGCGAAGAACACCTTGTTGAAAACCAGGCTGGCGGCCGTGGCGTACAGCATGAAGTCGTAGTACTCGATGGCACTGCCGATGAAGCTGGAGGCAAGGATGCGGCGCATGTCCTTGGACTTCATGGAGGCTTGGGGCGTGTCCGTTGCAGTTCCGGGCAGGGTGTCCTGCGGTGATGCTGAGCTCATGTGATTCCTCACGGTGGTTAGGGTTCGCTCATCAGCGCTGACGGGCGAACGGAATGACGTCGAGATCGTTGGGGACGGTGAATGTTCCGGTGAAGTGTTCTACGGCTTCGAGCCAAACTGATGCGGCGGCCGAGCCGGGTACGAGGTGATGCAGGGCGAGGTGCCTGGCGCCTGCGGCTTCGGCCAGTTTCGCTGCCTCGCGCACGCTCGTGTGGGACTTGTAGTGGTGGTCCCGGGCGGCCCGGCTGCCGTCGTCGGTCTTGTCCGCGTACAGCGATTCCACCCAGGCGAAGTCGATAGCCTCATGCAGCAGCAGGTCCGTGTCCTGGGCCAACGTGATCATGTTCTGTGTGTAGGCGGTGTCGCCGGAAATAGTCACGGAGCCCTCGGTGGTCTCAAAGCGGAAGGCAAACGCCGGAGCAACCGGTGGGTGTTCCACCAGGATGGCCGTTACGATCACCAGCTCGTCGCGGTAGACCTCGAACGGTTCCATGTCCGGCGTCGGATTGTTGTTGGGGTGGTACCCGGACCCGGCCGGTACCTGGATATCTTGGGCGTTGAAGATGTCGAGCGGGCTGGGCCTGAGGCTGTCCAGGATGCGGTCATTGAGGTCCGTAGCGTGGGCGGCCATCAATTGCTCGAACATCTGCCGGGTACCTGGCGTCGGATTCTCCGGCGCCAGCGGAAGAGGCTCGACGACGGCGCGTGGCGACACCGGGGGCAACTCGCCCCGGTTGCCCGGCCCAATAATTTTGACCGGGTTTTCGCTCCGATCGGCGAGGGCATACAGTCCGAAAATGCCAAGGCCTGCGAGATCGTAGACGTGGTCCGAGTGCAGGTGCGTGATGAAGAGCGCCCGAAGATCCTTAAGCTCGAGCCCGGATTGGCTGAGCCGGCGTCCGGCACCTTGGCCGAAATCGACCAGGTAGAAGGCGTCTCCCACCACCACGGCCGTGGCGATTCCCGTGCGCTCGCCGGAGTCTGCTGCCGCCCACCAACGCGGGCCGCCGGCCGTACCCAGCGTGATCACGTGTGGTTTCAGGGATGACGTCGTCGTCATTGTTTCTCCTTGCAGTTCTTGGCTTTCTTCAAGTGTGGCCGGGCTCACGTGACTTGTATAATCAATCAATTCAAAGAAGTTCATAAGGAGGACTGATGGCTGAGTTCACGCTGCGCCAGCTCGAGTACTTCGTGGCCGTCCTCGATCACGGATCCCTCACCAAGGCTGCGAGCGAAAGCAATATTTCCCAGGCCGCAGCGTCCATGGCCATTGCCCAATTGGAGAAGAGCCTCGGTCTGGACCTGCTGATCCGGACCCGCGCCAAGCGTGTGGAGCCGACGGCGGCGGGAATCGAGCTGGGGCTGCGGGCGCGCCGGATCCTCAGGGAGACTGCGGACCTGCGGGGCGGTGCGCTCCTGGGATCGCATGAGGAGATGCGCGGACGGGTCTCCATTGGCTGCATGGTGGCCATTTCGCCCCGGGTCATCCCGGAGCTTATTGGCTACTTCGCCGAGAAGTGGCCCGAGGTGGAACTCGACTTTGTGGAGGGCGCGGCCGAAGACCTGCAGAAGGCTGTAGGGGAGGGGGAGCTGGACCTTGCCTTCGTCTACTCCCTGCAAGTGGTGCCCGGCGTCGACGTCGTCAAGGTGGTGGAGTCGCGTCCCCAGTTCATGCTCGCGGCCGGCCACCCCTTGGCGGGAAGTGCGTCGCTCAGCTTTGCGGATCTTGCGGACGAGGACGTCATACTCTTCAACGTGCCGCCGAGCGCCGAACGCGTTACGGCTATGTACCTTGCGGCGGGGATCGAGCCGAGGGTTCGCTGGAAAAGTGTGGTGGCGCAGACCATTCGCGGCGTGGTGGCCAGCGGGAGGGCGATTTCCGTGACCCACGCATGGCCGGGAGTGGCTCCTGTTTATGCCGACGCCAAGGTTGCGCTGGTGCCCATCAAGGATGAGCTTCCCGAGAGTTGGCTTGTTGCCGCCGTCCCTCCTGGAATCAAGCGGGCGCGCCGGGTGGATGAGGTCATAGGAGCCGCGATTCACCTGGCAGGCTGAACCCCGGAGCCATCTTTAGTTTCCCAAAGCAATCAAATTAGGTTATAGTTGCTTTAGGCAAACAAAAAGAGGGGTGTTTTCCATGTCCGTCGGTTCTGCCACAGCAACCGATCTTGTGCATCAAATCTTCGATCTCCAACGCACCCTGCGCTGCGTGGTCACCGCCCACATGGCCCGCGTTCCCGACGTCGGAATGGCAGTTCAGGGCGTCATGCGGTTCATCGGCGAGGGGGAGACCCGCGCTACGCATCTGGCCACGCGCCTGGGCGTCAGCGCCCCGGTCCTCAGCCGGCACGTCACGGAGTTGGAGGATCTGGGGTTCGTGGTCAGGCGGCCGGACCCGGCCGACGGCAGGGCCCAACTCCTTGCCTTGACGCCCGAAGGGGCAGCGAAACTGCGCGAATTTGAAGAACAACGCAGCGTGAGACTGCGGGATTACCTGGCGGATTGGAGCGAGGCTGACGCCCTCGAGGCCTCCCAGGTCATCAACAAACTCACAGAGTCCCTCAAGGACTCAATCCGGGCAACGGCGGCCGGCTCCACCACAACACACCAGACAGCTTAGGAGCCACCATGGCCACACCAGCAGTTCAGAACACCAAGGCGGCGGACGCCTCAGTCAGCACCGCGGCCATCAAAGCCGCAGCACCCATGACCCACCGGCAGATCATGGAAGCCCTCACGGGCCTCCTCGCGGCCTTCTTCACCGCGATCCTCAGCAGCACCATTGTTGCCAACGCGCTGCCCACCATCATGTCCGAGCTCAAGGGCACGCAAACCGATTTTGCCTGGGTCATCACGGCCGCCTTGTTGGCGAACGCGGCCACCACCCCCATCTGGGGCAAGCTCGCGGACCTCTTCGACAAGAAGCTCCTGGTCCAGCTGAGCATCATCATCTTCGTAGCCGGTTCGGTCATGGCCGGCCTCTCGGAAACCATTCCACTCCTGCTGACCGCACGCGTCATCCAGGGTGTTGCCATGGGTGGCCTCACCGCCTTGGCCCAGGCCATCATCGGATCGATGATTCCGCCCCGCGACCGCGGCAAGTATTCCGGTTACATGGGTGCCGTCATGGCCGTGGGTACTGCCGGTGGCCCGCTGCTGGGTGGCTTCATCGTTGACAGCCCCCTCGGCTGGCGCTGGACGTTCTTCGTCTGCGTGCCGCTGGCCGTCGTCGCGCTCATCCTGCTTCAGGTGACCCTTAAGATCGAGCACATCAAGCGTCCTGCCAAGATCGATTGGCTGGGTTCCATCCTGTTGACCTCGGGCGTCAGCCTGCTCCTCATCTGGGTTTCCTTCGCCGGCAACCCTGACTACTACGACTGGTTCTCCTGGCAATCAGCCCTCATGGTGGGTGGCGGTGTAGCGCTGCTGGCCGTCCTGGTGTTCGTGGAGACCAAAGTGGCGCAGCCGATCATCCCGCTCAAGATCATCTCCGAGCGCACCACCGCCCTGGCCATCATTGCCTCCGTTGCTGTCGGTATCGCCATGTTCGGTTCCTCCACCTTCCTGGGCCAGTATTTCCAGGTAGCCCGCGGCGCCACGCCCACCGAAGCCGGCCTGCTGACGCTGCCAATGATTGCCGGAAACCTGATCGGTTCGGTCGCCTCCGGTATCCTGATCAGCCGCTTCGGTAAGTGGAAGAGGTTCCTGATTGCAGGCTCCGTCCTCCTGATCGGCGGCCTCGCGTTCGCCGGAACCATGGACCACACCACTGAACTCTGGATTGTTGCCATCTACACCGGAGTGTTCGGCCTGGGCCTGGGCATGCTGATGCAGAACCTGGTCCTGGCTGTCCAGAACACCGTACAGGCGAAGGATATTGGAACCGCGAGTGCTTCGGTGGCCTTCTTCCGCTCGGTGGGTGGCGCGATCGGCGTATCCGTCCTGGGTGCCATCATGTCCAACCACGTGAAGGACCTGGCCGTTGAGGGCATGGCAGCTGCCGGTATTCCAATCCAGGGCGGCGGCTCCGGAGCCAGCATGGACCTGGCCGACATGCCTGCTCCCATCGCTGACATCATGCGCGCTGCCTATGGTGATGCGACCGCCCAGATCTTCCTGATCTCCGCGATCATCAGCGTCGTGGCCCTTCTGGCAGTGCTGTTCATCAAGGAACGCCCCCTGCGCCGGACCGTGGACGCCGCACCGGAGAAGGAACTCATGGCGACCGCTTCCGGCGATGCCGGGATGTCTCTGGATACCTCCTCCCTGGACGCCGTAAAAGAGGACCGAATGAAAGCGCACGACGACGACGCCGGTACCTTGGGTGCCGGGCAGGGGCTTCCGGTGGGGGAACGGCAGGTTCCGAAAGCCGGACACCCTGCCCCACGCCAGGATTCCGGATCCGACCTCGACCTTGAGTTCGCCCGGATCCTTACCCAGGAACGCCCGCACGCTGCAAGCGACGTCAAGGCGGCAAGTGACGTCAAAGCTGCCAGCGACGTCAAAGACGTGCAGGAGCAGTTGTCCCGCACGCAGTACGTCCTGGCCGAACAGCAACTGCAGCTTAGCCGCGCCAACGTGGAACTGCAGGCGAGGTTGCGGGAACAGCAGGCCATTGCCGAACAGCAGGCCAACACTGCCGAGGAACTTGCCGCCATCCGCAAGGAACTGAAGCGCGAACGCCGGCAGCAGGAGCGCATGGCGCTGCTGCTCCTGCAAGGCGTGGATGCCCGGCCTGACCACGGCAAGCACGCAGGGTGATTCTGAAGTAAATGACTGCCCCGCTCGAAGCAGCGGAAACAAGGCGCCGGTTGGAATTCCAGCCGGCGCCTTGTTGACTCTGCCTCCCGATGTTCCTGCACCGGCGGGAGCACCAGCGACACGGCAAATACTCCGCTGGGATGATCTTTTCCGTAAGTTGTTTCGCCGGAGCAAAGGATTTCGTAGAGTAGGGAGGCTAATACTGTCAGCCCTTGCTGCAACACTTTCTCTTATCTCATTCGTGCACTTTTTCTAAGGACCCGTGGGCATGCTTGTCACCCTTATACGGCGCTACTCCAAGCCGTATTTGCCGCAGATTGTGGCCGTGCTGATCTTTCAGTTGGCGTCCACCATCGCCACGCTCTACCTTCCCAGCCTCAACGCCAAAATCATTGACGAGGGTGTTTCCCGCGGCGATACCGACTTCATCTGGCAGACGGGCGCGCTCATGCTCGCCGTTGCCCTTGGTCAGGTGCTCGCTGCCATCATCGCCGTGTATTTCGGCTCCCGCGTTGCCATGGCGATCGGCCGGGACCTGCGCCGCAGCGTGTACCGGCAGGTCAGCAGCTTCTCTGCACAGGACGTCAACAAGTTCGGTGCCCCTACGCTGATCACCCGCGGAACCAACGATGTCCAGCAGGTTCAGATGCTGGTCCTCATGGGCCTGAACTTCATGGTGTCCACGCCCATCATGTGCATCGGCGGCATCATCATGGCCCTCCGCGAGGACCTCAACCTTTCCTGGCTTGTATGGGTTTCCGTGCCTGTCCTGGTAGCCGTGGTGGGTTACCTTGTGGTCCGGCTCATGCCGCTCTTCCGTTCCATGCAGACCAAGATCGACGCCATCAACGGAGTGCTGCGCGAACAGATCATCGGTATCCGCGTGGTCCGCGCTTTTGTTCGTGAACCCCACGAAGCCAAGCGCTTCGGCAACGCCAACGAAGACCTCACGGCCGTGTCCGTAAAGATCGGCAACCTGTTCGTCCTGATGTTCCCGGCGATCGGGATGATCCTCCACCTCTCGACTGCCGCCGTCTTGTGGTTCGGTGGCCAGCGCGTTGACTCCGGTGAGATGCAGGTGGGCGCCCTGACAGCGTTCCTGCAGTACCTGCTGCAAATTCTGATGGCTGTCATGATGGGCACATTCATGGCCATGATGATTCCCCGCGCCTCTGTCTGTGCAGACCGCATCGGCGAGGTGCTCGACGTCGAGCCTTCCATCCATAACCCCAGCGCGCCGGTGGTTCCGGCCGAGAAGAAGGGGCGGGTGGAGTTCCGCGACGTTACCTTCAAGTACCCCGGAGCCGAGGCTCCCGTGCTGAGCAATATCTCGTTCACTGCCGAGCCGGGCAAGACCCTGGCCATCATCGGTTCCACGGGTGCCGGCAAGACCACCCTGGTCTCGCTGCTCCCGCGGCTTTACGATGTCGCCTCCGGTGATGTACTGCTCGACGGCGTCCCTGTCACCGCCATGGATGCCTCGGAGATCACCAGCCGAGTATCGGCCGTGCCGCAGAAGCCCTACCTTTTCTCCGGAACCATCGAGCACAACCTCCGCTTCGGCAAACCCGATGCCACCGACGAGGAACTCTGGGACGCGCTGGAAACAGCCCAGGCCAAGGGTTTCGTGGAGGAAAAGTCCTCAGGTTTGAACCGACGCATCGCCCAGGGCGGAACCAACGTCTCCGGCGGACAACGCCAGAGGCTTTCCATCGCCCGTGCCTTGGTCACCAAGCCCAACGTCTACCTGTTCGACGACTCTTTCTCCGCCTTGGACGTCGCCACTGACGCCCGGCTTCGGAAGGCCCTGAAGGCCAAAACCCGGGATGCGACGGTCATCATTGTGGCCCAGCGCGTCTCCACCATCGCGGATGCTGACGAAATCCTTGTGCTGGATAACGGGCGCATCGTTGACCGCGGTACCCACGACGAACTCCTGGAGACGTCACCGACGTACCAGGAAATCGTTGAATCCCAGCTGAGCGTGGAGGAAGTGGCATGAGCGAGCAGAACCAGCAGAAGAAGCGTGGCTGGGCCGCCAAAGCCGAGGCCGCCAAGGATGCCAAGGCAACAGCCGAGGCCGAGGTGGCAACAGAGGTCCTGGACGACGACGACTTCGTAGAAGAGGAATACGTTCCTTCGGAGGCCGACGGCGGCATGTTCGGCGATGTTCCGGCCAAGAAAGCAAAGGCGTTCTGGCCCTCGGCCAAGCGCCTCATGGGCCTGCTGAAGCCAGAGAGCGTCGGCGTGTACATCGTGATCGGCCTCGTGGTGGTCTCAGTTGTCCTCAACGTCATCGCCCCCAAGGTCCTTGGCAACGCCATGGACGTCATTTTCGGTGGCGTCATGGGCAAGCAGATCCCCGAAGGGGTCTCCCAGGAACAGTTCGTCGAGCTGATGCGCCAGCAGGGGCAAGGCAACTTTGCGGACATGGTGTCCAAGATGGAGCTCACCAACGGGATCGATTTCCCCAAGCTGACGTTCCTGATTTCGATCGTGCTCCTGATGTACTTTGTGGCCAACATTTTCCTGTGGGCCC
Organism: Arthrobacter sp. StoSoilB20; assembly: GCF_019977295.1. Classification (NCBI taxonomy): domain Bacteria; kingdom Bacillati; phylum Actinomycetota; class Actinomycetes; order Micrococcales; family Micrococcaceae; genus Arthrobacter; species Arthrobacter sp. StoSoilB20. The sequence continues at coordinate 1,168,221 of NZ_AP024651.1, forward strand.
AAGGCTGGTTGCTCAACCGGATCGTCATGCGGGTCATCAAGCAGCTCCGCAACGATGTCCAGAAGAAGCTGAACCGGCTTCCGCTGAACTACTTCGACACCCGCCAGCGTGGTGACATCCTCTCCCGCGTTACCAACGACGTCGACAACGTCCAGCAGGGCCTGCAGCAGGCTTTCGCTCAGCTGGTCAGCTCCGTGCTGACCGTCCTGGGCATCACCGTCATGATGTTCATCGTGTCCTGGGAGCTGGCTTTGATCGCCCTGATCGCGTTGCCGCTCTCCGGCATCGTGGCAGGTGTCATCGGCGCGCGCAGCCAGAAGCTCTTCGCGGCACAGTGGAAGAACACCGGCACCCTCAACGGACAGATCGAGGAATCGTTCTCCGGGCACGACCTCGTGAAGGTGTTCGGCCGTGACGCGGACATGCTGGAGCGCTTTGACGAGAAGAACGAGGAACTCTACAAAGCCTCCTTCGGCGCGCAGTTTGTTTCCGGCGTGATCTTCCCGGCCATGAACTTTGTGTCCTACCTGTCCTATGTAGGCATCGCAGTGGTAGGCGGCCTTCGGGTGGCTTCGGGCTCCATGAGCCTGGGCGATGCCACGGCATTCATCCAGTACTCCCGTGAGTTCACCCAGCCGCTGGGGCAGATTGCCGGCATGGCGAACATGCTCCAGTCCGGCGTAGCCTCAGCCGAGCGTGTCTTCGAGTTCCTTGACGCTGAGGAAGAGGTAGAGGAGAACGGCACCCGCCACCTGCCCGCCAAGACCGACGGCCACGTTGAGTTCGAACATGTCTCGTTCAGCTATGTGGAGGACAAGCCGCTCATTGAGGATCTGTCCTTCGCTGCAGAACCGGGGCACACCGTTGCAATCGTTGGACCAACAGGTGCCGGCAAGACCACCCTGGTAAACCTCGTCATGCGTTTCTACGAGCTCAACGCCGGCCGGATCACTTTGGACGGTGTGGACATCAAGGACCTCACCCGTTCCGAGCTCCGGTCCAAGGTGGGCATGGTGCTGCAGGATGCCTGGCTCTTCGGCGGGACCATCTACGACAACATCAAGTACGGCAACCTGGACGCCACAGAGGACCAGATCATGGAAGCAGCCAAGGCCACCTATGTGGACCGGTTCGTCCGTGCACTGCCTGACGGCTACCAGACGATCATTGATGAAGAAGGAAACAACGTCAGTGCCGGTGAGAAGCAGCTCATCACCATTGCCCGCGCGTTCGTTTCCGATCCTTCCCTGCTGATCCTGGACGAAGCCACCAGCTCCGTGGATACCCGCACCGAGTTGCTGCTGCAGAAGGCCATGGCTGCCCTCCGCACGGACCGGACCAGCTTTGTGATCGCGCACCGGCTCTCCACCATCCGGGACGCCGATACCATCCTTGTCATGGAGAACGGCAAGATCGTCGAGCAGGGCAACCACGCCCGGTTGCTCGCCCTCCAAGGCGCGTACTACCGGCTGTACATGTCCCAGTTCGCGGGTGAGGAAGAGACCGCCGTGGACGATTCGACGGCGGTGCACAGCTGAGCACCGAAGCACTGACGGAGTCCGTGGCACCCCGGCGCATGGAGGTTTTAGTACCCATGCGCTGGGGTGACATGGACGCCTACGGGCACATCAACAACGTGCAGATCGTCCGGATGTTGGAGGAAGCCCGTATTGCGGCCTTCGGTCCACCCCGCGGAGCAGGCCTTCCCGGCGTAGAGCCGCCGGCTGCCCTGTTCAACGATGTCGATGAAGGCACCATGACCCTTGTGGTCGAACACAAGGTCCGGTACGTCAGGACCTTGGATTACCGCAACATTCCTGCCGTTGTGGAAATCTGGGTGGGGGCGATCAAGGGTGCAAGCTTCGATCTGCACTACGTCATCAAGGATCCCGTTACCCGGGAAGACTGCGTCAAGGCCACCACTCATTTGGCCTTCGTAGCTGAAGCCACCGGACGGGTCCTCAGGCTCACTCCGGAGCAAAAGGAAAAGCTCGGGCGCTATCAAGCCTGACGAGTTTTTGTACAGTTGATGCCCTTAAGGAGCCTTCTTAGGGGCATTACCTGTACAAAAACTGCGCGTAGAGTTTCAGCATGAAACTTGAAATTGCCGTGGTCAGTGCCGTCGGCGCAGGTGCCGCCGCTTCCGAGGGGGCGCACCGCGTTGAACTGTGCAGCAGCCTGGAACTTGGTGGCATCACTCCAAGCCAGGGGCTCATGGAGGCAAGCATGGAGCACGTCGATGGCCGCCTGGAAATCCATCCCTTGATACGTCCCAGGCCAGGAGATTTCCAATACTCGGCATCGGATGTGGACACCATGGTCCATGAGATCCGCCATCTGCTGGCACAGGGCGCCCACGGAGTGGTGGTCGGAGCTCTGACGCCTTCAGGCGAAGTGGACGTTCATGCGATCCAACGGCTCGTGGACACTGCCAAAGAGGCCAACCCTGCAGTGCAACTGACTTTCCACCGTGCCATCGACCAGTCCAAAGACCCCATAGCTGCGCTGGAGCGGCTGCTGGAACTGGGGTTCACCAGGGTGCTGACCTCCGGGCATGCGGCCACCGCGGGCGCTGGGCTGCAAACCTTGTCGGACATGGTCGAGCGGGCAGCGGGCGCCTTGGAAATCATGGCTGGCGGGGGACTGGCACTCGAAGACATCCCTGCCATGCACGCCGCCGGTCTCTCGGCCGTCCATCTGTCCGCCAAGAAGACCGTGTCCACCCCCGGGGAGGGAACCATCTCCCTTGGTGCCCAGGACGGGGCCGATCCTACCGCCTACACAGTCACAGACCGTGAAGTGGTCCGGGCCGCCAAAGCGATGGTGAACGCGCTCAACCTGGACGCCGGGATCTGAAGCCCGAGCGTGCGGCATTCATAGCCAAGGATGGATACGGCATGCGCCCCGCCGTATGAATCCCAGTAAGTACGCATCGCAATAACCCTTTACCGGGCCGCAGGAGGCCGGGATGATGTAAGGATTCACCAACTCGGTGAATACATCCCGGAAGCTACCTTCAGGAGTCCCAGCGATGCCGCTGCCCACGCCGGTTTCACCGGTTGTCATGCCCGCCCACCCACTTGCCGGAAGCAAGCGGACAACAGGCCACCCGGAGGTGGAATGCGGCATCGGGACGTGGGACCAATTGCGCTATGGAAACCACCGGTTCGTGATTGAAGTCCAGGAACGGGACCGGGACGAGCAAGGCGAAGTACCCGCCCGCCGGCTCCTGATTCCATGGCGTCGCCAAGACCAGGACCCATTATCGGTGGACGTCATCGTGATCTCGGAAAGAAGCGGGACCCGGGTCCGCAATGTGGTGGTCGAAGAAGCCACCCGGGAGGCGGGAACCATCGTTTTCGAGCCCACGGATGGTCCGGGGCTCTATTTCGTCTACTACCTGCCGTACGCCATGCTGGGGAAACCCCACTATCCGCAGGCGGAGTACCTCCCGTACCGGCCCTCGGCGGAGCCCGGGTGGGCGGCCGGCGTCGTGCCTTCGCCATGGCAGGCCGCCAAGGGCCCGATTCCCCAAGCAACTGTCCTTCGCTATGAGTCCGCGAGCCAGCGCGACTCGTTTGCCCCGATGAACTTCACTGCCCGCGCGGACGAGCTGGAACAACTGCACAACAGGCATGCCGGCAAGGCGTTCCTGCTGTTTCCGGAGGATCGGCTGAATCCCCTTTCCCCGCGGCGGGAGCTTCCGGCGCACTGGGTGATCAAGGGGCCGGCCCAAAACTTTCACGCGCTGGCCCAATGCGGGGAGGACTATGTAGTCCAGTTGGGGTTGTACGCGCTGGAGGACCTGGAAGGCGTCGAAGTGCAGGTGGCCTCTCCGGCGGGCGGACACTGCCTCAACACCGACGGCGTGGACCGGTTCGGCAAGCCGTGGCGAAGGACTCTGGATCTTCGGGCTGGGACGGTGCGCGCACTCTACGTCTTACTGCCTGTCCCCGAGGACAGTGCTGGAGGGCGCCACGAAGCGGTGGTCACAGTCACCGCCTCCGGTCACGCTGCCCAAGCTGTTGAGGTCTGCTTGGACGTTACTGCTGGGAACAAAGTGGCTGTTGCACGCGACGCTGCTGCAAGAGATGTGGCTGCTGCAAGCGATGTGGCCACTGCGGACAAGGTTGCTGCGGCGCACGATGTGGCTGCTGCGAGCGATGTGGCCACTGCAAGCGACGATGCTGCGGCAAGCGACAAGTACCAGCCAGGGGGAGGTTTCGGCGATCCGCGCTACCTGCGGCGCCTGGCCTGGCTGGATTCCAGTGTGGCCCAGGATGCCGGGCTGGTCCGTCCTTTCACCGCCATCACCTTGGACCGGGACAGCAGGACGTTGGGGATCCGGGGCAGGGTCCTGGAGTTGACGGAGTCGGGGCTTCCGGCGCAGGTGACGTCCACCTTCACCGCGGCCGTGACCGCAACGGACGGTCCCGGCGTCGGGCTTTTCACTAGCCCGATGCTGCTGGAGATCGACGGTATCCAGTGGAGTCACCCGCCGCTGACCTTCACGGAGGAGGGGCCCGGGAGGGTCTCGTGGCAGTCCACGTGGATGGGCGCAATAGACGGAAACCCTGTGTTGTGCCTGGAGCTGAAGGGCGTCCTCGAGGCCGATGGTGCGGTCTCGTACTCACTCCGCCTCAGGTCCCTGGGAACCCTGGAGGTGCCCGACGTCGGCCTGCGGCTTGCGTTTGATGAGGCTGCGGTTCCGCTCGCGATGGGCTTGGGAGTCCCGGGCGGGCGGCGTCCGGAATCCCTGGATTGGACCTGGGACGTTGCGGCGAGGAACCAGGATGCGCTGTGGTTGGGTAGCGTGAATGTGGGGATGCAGCTGGCACTGCGGGACGGCAACTACGAGCGTCCACTGAATACCAACTTCTACCTCGGGAAGCCGCTGGTGGAACCGTCGTCCTGGGCCAACCGCCAGGTGTCCGGTTCCGGCACCGCAGTCCGGGGAGGGGTCAAGCTTCGGACCCACGAGGGGACAGTGACCGTCCGTGCGCACAGTGGCGCGCGAACTCTGGCGGCCCATGAACCCCTGGACTTCGATTTCCGCCTGCTGCTGACGCCGTTCAAACCCATCCAGCCCGGCAACCACCTCGCCAAGCGGTACTTCCACCAACCGGCGGAGCCTGCGGACATCAAGGCGGCGGGAGCCACGGTGGTCAACGTCCATCACGCCACGGCACCGGCGCCATACATCAACGATCCGTTACTGACGCAGGACAGGCTCCGTAGGTATGTGGCTGAGTGTCACCGGCACGGACTCAAAGCCAAGGTGTACAACACGGTCAGGGAGCTCACTTTCCACAGCCCGGTGTTGTTGCCGTTGCTGCACCTGGACCATGAGATCTTCAGCGATGGCCCGGGCAAGGGGCACATCTGGTTGCAGGAGCATGCCGGCACTGGCTATGTGTCCGCCTGGTTTGCTCCCAATGTGGAGGACATCGCCGTGGTGACCACTGGCGAGTCGCGGTGGGAGAACTTCTACGTGCGGAGCCTGCAGGAGCTGGCCTCCGGCGAGGACGGGATTGACGGCATCTACCTGGATGACATTGCTTATGACCGGCATGCAATGCTCCGGGTCCGCAAGGTCCTGGAGCGGGCCTGCGAAGACCGCGGCGTGGACGGTCCGGAGATCGACCTCCACTCTGCCAACCAGTTCACGACACATGACGGTTACGCATCCTCCGCCAATCTGTACATGGAGCAGCTGCCCTATGTGGACAGGCTCTGGCTGGGGGAGTATTTCGACTACGACTCCACCGGTCCCGATTACTGGCTGGTGGAGCTCTCCGGAATCCCGTTCGGGCTGATGGGGGAGATGTTGGAAGGCGGCGGCAATCCGTGGCGTGGGATGGTGTTCGGCATGACGGGCCGGGCACCCGCCGTCGACAACCGTCCCCTCTGGGATTTCTGGGCAGAAACAGGGCTGGAGGGCGCGCAAATGCGCGGCTTCTGGGACCCGGACGCGCCGGTGCGGACCAGCCACCCGGACGTTCTTGCCACCTCGTGGGAGACCGCTCAAGGACTGGTGGTGGCGCTGGCGTCATGGGCCGGGGACACTGAGCAGGTGACGTTGATTTTCGACGACGACCACGCTGCCGCCGGCCCCGTGCATGCCCCGGCCATTCCGGGATTCCAATCCGCAGCAAGCTACGCCCCCGGCGAAGCCATCACCCTCCAGCCGCAGCGCGGCCTCCTCCTGACGATCGGATACTGACGTGAACACTGCCGCGAGCTCCAACCTCACCGTCACCACCATCACCTTGACCATGGCCGAAACCGGTCCGCTCAATCCCCTGCCCGTGGTGGCCGCCGAACTTGATCAGCCCTACACCGTGGGTGAGGGCGTGCCCGAGGAACTCCAGGCGTCGGCCCGCTACGGAGTGGTGCCCAACGTCTACCCCTATCTCATGCAGGACGGGTACAGCCGTGAGGCGGCACCCAGGGAAGTACCCGCCGTCGTGCTTGAAAACAGCAAACTCAAGGTGACAGTCATCCCTTCGCTGGGCGGCCGCATCTGGGAGCTTTTCGACAAAGCCACCGGCAAACAGCTCCTCCACACCCACAATGCTCCGCAGCTGGCCAATATTGCCCTGCGCAAGGCGTGGTTTGCCGGTGGGCTTGAGTGGAACATCGGAACCCGTGGACATTCGCCCACCAGCTGCGATCCGTTGCACACCGCAATCGTCCACACCGAGGACGGCAAGCACATCCTTCGCCTCTGGGAGTTTGAACGGCTGAGGGAAGTGGTGTTTCAGGTGGACATTTGGTTGCCGGAAGACTCAGCCGTTCTGTTCGCCGCCGTCCGGCTGCGGAACCCGAATGACCACGATGTCCCCATGTATTGGTGGAGCAACGCCGCCATCCCCGAAACGGAGCGCACCCGCGTGATCGCCCCGGCGGACGAAGCATTCGGCAGTGACTACACCACGGACATCACCCGCGTCCGGCCCACCAGCCATGAGGGGTACGACGGGACGTGGCTGGTCAACAGCCCTCACGCGGCCGACTTCTTCTTCGACATCGACCCCTCCGAACGGCGTTGGGTTGTGGCCGCGGACGACGACGGCGATGGGCTGGCGATGCTGTCAACGGGACTCCTGCGGGGAAAGAAGCTCTTCGTCTGGGGCCAGGGCCAGGGTGGGAAACGGTGGCAGGAATGGTTGAGCCCCGGAGCCGGACCGTACGCCGAAATCCAGGCCGGCCTTGCGCAGACCCAGTTTGAACACCTGGTGATGCCTGCCGGTGCGCAATGGGCGTGGGTGGAGGCCTACGGGAACGGACACCTGGACCCCGGGACCTCCCACGGTGATGATTGGGCCGCCGCGGTGGCGCACGCCGGCGAACGTTTGGAAGGGCTTCTGCCGCACGAAGAACTCGAGGCGATGCTTCCCGCAGCCATCGCCGATGCCGACGTCCCGCCGTCGAAAATGTTGCTGCACGGCAGCGGCTGGGGCGTGGTGGAGCGGGCCCGGCGGCTGAGGACCGGCAAAGGCTGGGTGGACGAGAGTGGAACACCGTTCGTGGATGAAAGCATCACGGGGGAGCAGGAACCGTGGCTGGGGCTGCTGCATGGAAAGGCGCTCGACGGCGCGCCCAGCTTCGTCGCCGGTACTGACTGGGAGGACTTGCTGGCAGGTCAGGACAGCCCGGAGGCGCGCTTCCACTTGGCCACCATCCAGCATGCCCGCCAGGACCTGAAAGGGGCCGAAGCCCTCTATGGGGAGGTAGTGGCGGCCAACGATGTGAGGCCGCGGACCAAGGCGCTTGCCCATCGGGGGCTGGGATTGGCGTTGCTCGCTGGGGGACAGGAAGCGGAAGGACTCGCGTGGCTTCGGAAGGGTGTGGCTGCCGACCCCGCCAACGCGTCCTTGCTCACCGAGGCTGTCACGCTGAGCATCCGGCACGGCGACCCGGCCATGGCGCTGGAACTGAACGACACCGCACCCAAGGAGGGCCCCGGCGTCGGACGTTTGCGGTTCCTGAAGGCATTGGCGCTCGCACGGACGGGGAACCCCGGCGGGGCAGCGGCGATCCTGCGCGAGGGTGTCGAGATTCCGGACCTCCGCGAAGGCGAAGATGCGATCTCGGCCTTGTGGCAGGAGGTTTGTCCGGGGGAGGCGGTGCCGTTCAGCTACCAATTCGGCATGCACTAGTCCCTTCGAGGGATAAAAAGTCCCGGGGATAGTGGGTTCCAGTGGGAATGCGCTATCCCCGCGGCCAGGTGGAAGACATTGGGCGGCCAGCAAAGATCACCCCTTGACGGGTGACGTGCGTCACTGTATGTTTACGTAAACCTCTTCTATGTTCACGTAAACATGAACGGATTGGATTTAGACAATGTTGTCGAGCTCGCACGCATCGTCGCGTCATCGTTTAATCGCGGCCCTAGCGGCTTCAACCCTCGCACTGGGCACCCTGCCACTACTAGCCTCGCCAGCCTCCGCTGCTGAGGATCTTGTCCTGACCCCCAACCCCGCACAGGCCGGGCCGTCGTTCAAAGGCTGGGGCACCAGCCTGGTCTGGATGGCCAACGCCACAGGCCAGTACCCGGAAGCCATCCGGAACGATCTGATTGACAAGGTCTTCGGTGACGACGGCCTGAACCTCAACATCGCCCGCTACAACGTGGGTGGCGGCAATGCCACTGACATCCCCGACTACCTCCGTCCGGGTGGCGCCGTTCCCGGCTGGTGGAACCCGAATACGGGCCTCTCTGACCAGGCCGGGCCGATCACCACCAACTACGCTGATCGGGACCGTTTCCTGGCCGCGTGGACCGGCGAGAACGACTCCGATTACAACCTCGACGCCGATGCCTCCCAGCGCGCCTGGATCGCGGCCATCAAGGACAAAGTCACCACGTGGGAGGCCTTCAGCAACTCCCCGCCCTACTTCATGACCGAAAGCGGCTACGTCAGTGGCGGTACGGACCCCAACGCCGACCAGATCAAGCCCGCCGCCATCGATAAGTTCGTCAATTACGTCAAAAAGGTAGCGGAACACGTCGAAGAAACTGAAGGCATCAGTTTCGACACGATCAACCCCCTCAACGAACCCAACACCAACTACTGGAAGACCACCTTCGGTGGCAACGGGCTGCCCAATGGGGGAGGCCAAGAGGGTGCTCACGCAGGCCCCGCCCTGCAGTCCCAGGTGCTGACCGCCATGGCTGCCGAGCTCGCCGAGCCCGGCACCGCCACTGAGGCCAAGGTCTCCGGTCCGGATGAGACGTCGCCGAGCCGCTTCCTGGAAGATTGGAACGGCTGGACTCCGGAAACCAAGGAGGCTGTCAGCCAGCTGAACGTCCACACCTACTCCACTGGCGACCGCCTCGCGGTTCGCGACATCGCCAAGGCAACGGACAAGCCGCTGTCCATGAGCGAAGTCGAAGGCAACTGGGGCGGTGACTCCTGGAACCCGGAAAGCATCGAAAACGGTCTGGGCATGGCCACCCGCATAACAGATGACCTCCGTGAGCTCGATCCTGAGTCCTGGGTGCTGTGGCAGCCGGTTGAAGACCTCTACAACATGGAACTGGGCGAGAAGAAGAACTGGGGATCCGTCTTCATCGACTTCGACTGCAACGCCGACGGCGACTCCGTGCGGCGTTTGGCTGCAGGCGCCGCAGATCCTTCGTGCCGCACCACGGTGAACTCGAAGTACAACACCATCCGCAACTTCACCCATTACATCGCACCGGGTGACCGGATCATTCCCACCAGCGACGGCAAGACCACATCTGCGCTGAAGGCCGATGGTTCCGGCCTGTCGATGGTGCACACCAACGATTCCGACCAGGCCAAGACCATCAAGGTGGACTTGTCCAAGTTCGCAACGATCGCCGCTGGTGCAACGGTTACCCCGGTGGTGACCACCCAGTCTCCGTCCGGCGACCCGACGGCCAACGCACTTGTCAGTGGTGCCGCCGTGGCCGTCGACGCCGGAACGCGCTCGGCGACGCTGACTGTTCCTGCCAAGTCCGTCACCACCTTCGTGGTCAACGGGGCATCCGGCGTCGCTGCCGATGCGCCGGCGGTACAGGATGGACAGTCCTACAGCTTCGTTGGAGTTCAGAGTGGCCGCGCAGTTTCGGCTTCGGACGGATCTCCCAAGACGGTGCTCTCTGATTCGGTGGCTGGCGGCAATCAGGTGTGGAAGGCAACCCTCATCGCTGATGAAGACGGCACCACCCGTGACCGTTTTGTCCTCAGGCTCGCCGATGGCCGCGCTTTGGCCGCTGATTCCAATGGCACCACGCTGCGCAGCATCACCGATGAGGAAGCCCGCACGGATAGCTCGGCGCAGTGGTTGTTCAGCACCACGGACGGTAGCTCGTTCAGCCTCCTGAATGCTGGCCTTCACCAGGTCCTGGACGTCTCGAACAACTCCACGCACGAAGGTGCTTGGATCGGGCTATGGACCTCCAACGGCGGGGCCAACCAGACCTTCACCCTCCGGAACGCCAGCGAGGGCACCGGCTACAACAGCTTCCGGCCCGGCCAGGACTGGCGGGACAACAACGGCAATCTGATCCAAGCCCACGGTGGTCAGGTGGTCACGTCCAAGGATTCCGCCGGCAAGACCATCTACTACCTGTACGGCGAAGACCGTACCAACGGCTACCACTCGGCACCGGGCGTGCACGGCTACAGCTCCTACGATCTCTATAACTGGAAGGACGAGGGAGTTGCGCTGAAGACGTTGTCCTCACGCGGGCAAATCGACTCGGATCCGTACTTCCAGAACCTGTACTCGGGTTACACCACGGAGCAGAAGGACGCCGTCTACCGTGACCTCGGTACGGTTCCTGTGAATGGCCAGACCCCGCCGATCCTTGAGCGACCCAAGGTCATCTACAATGCTGCCACCAACAAGTGGGTCATGTGGGTGCACGCTGACGGACCGTCGTCGTGGTCTACCGCTCAGTACGCCAAAGCCAACGCCGGCGTAGCAATCTCCGATTCGCCCTTCGGGCCGTTCCGGTACATCGACAGCTACCGCCTTCACAAGGCAGCGGCCGGCGATCCCACCAACAAGGCTCCGAATAACCCGGGCATGGCCAGGGACATGAACCTCTTCGTGGATGACGATGGCACGGGCTACATCATCTACTCCAGCGAAGAAAACGCCACCATGTTCATCTCCAAGCTCAACGCTGACTACACCTACCTGTCCGCTTCGCCGGACACCGCGTTGGAGGGTGTGGACTTCCGGCGGGCCTTCGTCAACCAGTCCCGTGAATCACCGGCCATCATGAAATACAACGGCCGCTACTTCATCATCTCTTCGGGAACCACTGGTTGGTCGCCCAACCCGTCACGGTACGGCACGGCCACCAGCATCCTGGGGGAGTGGACCGACAAGGGAGATCCGTTCAGCAGTGACGTGTCCTGGAACTCCAACAACTCCCAGCCGTCCTCGGTGATCCCCGTAGACCCGGCTAACGGCAAGTTCATCTATATGGGTGACCGCTGGAACGGCGGATCGGACCAGGCCCTGGCCACGGCACCCATGGTGTGGATGCCTATCCAGATGGGCGAAGGCGGCAAGACCCTGGCAGTGAAGGCCCCGTCTGAGTGGAAACTTGAGGACCTCGACGCGAACGCTGCATGGGACGTCTCAGGTGTTCCTGCCAGCCTGGCTGTGGGCTCAACCTTCAGTGTGAACTCCGTGACGGTCACCCAGAACGGGCAGAGCTCCACCCAGCCGGTGACCTGGCAGGTCAGTGGCAACACGAACACCGTGGGCGTCATTACTGCCACGGGCACGCTTCCCGGCTTCGGTAACCGGACGTTCACCCGGACCATCCCGGTGGTTCCGGATGGTGTTCAGTACGCAGTGAATGCCGGTGGGCAGCAGACCGCTGACTGGACCGCCTTGAAGGCAGCGGCAGCCCAGGGCGGTCCTGTCCTGAACAGTGCAGCGGACCAGCCGTTCGGTGCTGACCCGGTCACGGGCAAGAGCTGGGGTTATGAAAGTGAAGGCAGCGGCGTGACAGGCACCGCTGATGACAACATCTTCACCACCCTCCGTTACGCAGCAGCTGGCCGGGACCTGAGCTACAAGTTCAATAATCTGGCTCCGGGTACCTACACGGTTTACGCCGGTTACTACGATCCGTGGGCCCAGTGGGATGACCGCGGAGCGAAGGTCACCGTCAACGGTGCAGTGGTTGAGGCTGATCACGACTACAGCGGCGACTACCAGTCCGCGGCCTACCAGAACGTCACGGTGGGCACGGACGGGAAGCTGACTTTCTCGCTGAGCCCCACCCGTGGTCCGGATGTGCAGTTGAGCTGGCTGATGATCGCCAACCCGGTGCTCACCGAGACCGCACCGCAGTTGAAGGTCACCGCAGTGGCAAGCACCAAGTGTGTTGCCGGCAAGGTCACCGTGACCGCGCAACTGACGAACAACGACACCAAGTCGGTTCAGGCTACCTTCACGTCGGTCTACGGAACCAAGACCTTCGCTGAGGTCAAGCCGGGCAAGAACGCGCTCCACGCCTTCAGCACCCGTGCTGCTTCGGTACCAGCAGGCACCGTGGCCGTTGAAGCCAAGGCCACAGTGAACGGACAAGCCGTGACAGTGACAGCGAACGCCGCCTACAACGCAGCATCCTGCAACTAACCTGACGCTGGTGGCCCGCCTGATTGGCGGGCCACCAGCCTCTTTAGCCCCCAACCTTCCCGGCTGAATCGCCGGACCTTCGTGAAAGAAGCATGAAAAGTGAACCGACATAAATTCCTGGCCCGAGGCGCAGCCATTTCGACTGCAACGGCATTGTTGCTGGGTGTCGCCGGAATGGCGATGGCAGACCAGAACCACGGCGATCAGGACGTCGATGTCAATGTCGGCATTACCGAAATCGTAGACGGCGGTGTGTTGGCCATGAGCGTGGCGGGCACCGCCACGGCCCTGACTGAGGATGGCTCCACACCCACGGTGCGGCAGTTCAAGGGCACCCTGCCTACCGTGACGGTGACAGATACCCGGTCCCCGGATGAGATCCCTGCCGGTGCCGGCTGGTACGTGCTGGGTACCTCAACCGATTTCGCCGGCGGCGCGGGACAACCTGCCATAGGCGCCTCCCACCTGGGCTGGGCACCGAAAGTCATCGACGGCGGCGCGTCCGGTCAGGTAGCCGAAGGCGACCAGGTGAACACCTCGATGGATTCCGGCGCCAACGCAGTAGGCCTGGTGGACCAGGAACTGCTCGCGCTGGCTTTGGATTCGGGAGCAATTGCCACTGAAGGGCAGTGGACAGCCAACGCTGACTTGTTCATGAAGACGCCTGCAGCCGTGGCGCCGGGCGACTACACCGCGAAGCTCACTCTGTCCCTGTTTGAATAGATGCGCCGGAGGTATCTTCATCCTATGAGGCTCCCAATGCTGGGGCGGGCCGGTCGTACTGCCCCAAGGCGGCTTGTCGTGGCCATGTACCTTGTGGCATCTGTAATCTTTGTCAGCGCCGCTTTTGCGCCGGCCGGCTTTGCCACCACCGGTGATCCCACGGCAAGTCCGGTCACGTGGGCCGTGACTCCCGCGGATGCTACCGGCCCTGACGGCCGCTCGTGGGTGGAACTGGAACTCGATTCCGGGGTGAGCGTGGATGAATATTTGGCGGTCAGAAACCTCAGCGACAGGGACGTCACTTTCTCTCTCACTGCGGCTGATGGGTACTTCACTCCGGCCGGCCGCTTCAACATGCTCCCTGGCGACAAACAGTCGGTAGCTGCAGGTACCTGGATCTCCATGGACAAGACGGTCACCGTAGCGGCGGGAAGTACCGCCGTGGTGCCGTTCACGGTGACGGTCCCGGACAACGCGACGCCAGGCGATCATGCAGCGGGTATAGCTGCCTCGATCTATTCACAAGGTGGCTCGGACGGGACTCAACTGGGCGTGGAGAGCCGCGTCGGGTTCCGGGTCATGACTCGGGTAAAAGGCGAGGTAAAACCCGCGCTGAGCATGAAGGCAACCGCTAGCTACGATACGTCGTGGAATCCCTTGGAACCCGGATCTGCGGACCTCACGGTTGACCTAGAGAACACGGGCAACGTCCGTTTATCCGTGGACCCTTCCACTATGGTGAACGACGCCCGGTGGCCGGCCGCTGGGACCGACGAAGCCCGAACTCTCGAATTGCTGCCCGGAGACCGTCGATCCGTCAGCATCCACGTCCCTCAGGTGTGGCCGCTGGGCATGATGACCTTGCCAGTGACGGTCTCGCAAGGGGTGATTGCCCCTGACGGTGCCACTCAGACGCTGGACCCGGTGTGGGAAAATGTGGCGCTCTGGGCGATTCCGTGGCCGCAGCTCGCCGTTCTTGTTGCTTTGTTGCTTCTGTTTGCGGGTCTCTTCCGGGGGCGCAAGCGGCGGAAGAAGGAGCTGGTCCGGCTGGTGGAGGAGGCCCGCGAGGCCGGGCGTCGGGAAGCGGGAACCCCCTGATATCGGGGGTGCTTGCCGCGCTCCCGTAAAACTACCGGAATGCAGCAGAAATCCCTTGTCAAACCAACGATGTTTACGTAAACTTCTTGCAACTCAATGTTTACGTGAACATCCACAAGAATGTTGATTAGATCCGGCGACTTTCTGCTTCCACAGGCCCACACTTGAGCTATCTCACGGTGCGCATCCGGATGTTGGACAGTCTCACGAAGAACCACGATCCAAAGGAGTAATCATGGCTGTAAATCTTGGCCCGTTCCAGGCGGCGGAAGGCGCCGGTCCAGGACGGCGAACCTTCCTCAAGACACTTGGAATTGGCGCCGTCGCCGCCTCCGGCATCCCTTTGCTGTCAGCATGCACGGGTGGTTCCGGACCCGCGCCTGGTGCTTCATCAAAAAGCCTCACCTTCGGCTCGGGTTCATCGGACGAAGTTCCCCGCGCTGCCTACAAGGCAGTAACGGACGCCTTCACCAAAAAGTCGGGCTTCGACGTGGTGACCAACGTGGTTCCCCACAACGACTTTCAGAACAAGATCAACTCCTACTTGCAGGGCAGCCCGGATGACTCCTTCACCTGGTTCGCCGGTTACCGCATGCAGTACTACGCCGAGAAGGGCCTGCTAGCTCCCGTCGACGACGTCTGGGAGAAGATCGGCGGAAACTTCTCCGACGCCATCAAGAAGGCTTCCACCGGTCCTGACGGAAAAATGTACCTGGTTCCCAACTACAACTATCCATGGGGCTTCTTCTACCGGAAGAGTCTCTGGGCAGAAAAGGGCTACGCGGTTCCGGCCACTTTCGATGAGCTGACAACCTTGTCGGCCAAGATGAAGGCCGATGGCATCATCCCGATCGGCTTCGCCGACAAAGACGGCTGGCCGGCCATGGGCACCTTCGACTACATCAACATGCGGCTCAACGGGTACCAGTTCCACGTAGACCTTACTGCCCACAAGGAAAGCTGGGATCAGAAGAAGGTCAGCGACGTCTTCGATACCTGGAAAGCACTCCTGCCGTTCCAGGACCCCGCAGCACTGGGGCAGACTTGGCAGGACGCAGCCAAAGCCCTCGAGGCCAAGAAGACCGGCATGTATCTCCTGGGCTCATTCGTGACACAGCAGTTCACGGATCCCGCAGTTCTGGCGGACATCGACTTCTTCCCGTTCCCCGAGATCGCCATGGAAGGCACTGACGCCGTTGAGGCTCCGATCGATGGCCTGCTGCTGTCGAAGAAGGGTGGCGAGAATCAGGCAGCCCGCGACTACCTTGCCTTCATGGGAACTCCTGAGGGCCAGGACGCCTATGCGGCCGTGGATACCTCCAACATCGCAACGGTGAAGGGCGCTGACGCGTCCAAGTACTCTGCTTTGAACAAGAAGTGTGCGGACACCATTGCCAACGCGAAGTACATCAGCCAGTTCCTGGACCGCGATGCGTTGCCGGCCATGGCCAACAACGTCATGATCCCGGCTCTTCAATCCTTCATTAAGGATGGAAGCGTCGACGTGAAGAATCTGGAAGCGCAGGCAAAGTCGCTCTACGCGGCCCAATAGCGCAGGACTGCCCTGGATCTACGGTTGCTGGTCAACCGGCCAGGCTTCCCGAGCAAGGGTCGGCCGCGGGTCGCACCGCGGCCGGCCCCTGTGCGACGAATACCAAAGGAATTCCCATGAGTACCACAGCCGAAAAACCGGCCTCCCCGAACAGTGGGCCCCCTGCAGGGGGCGCCCAACGCGGGGCAGCACACGCCTCGCCGGCAACTGCCGGAAGAAAGCGCAATAAGTCCAGGAAGGTTCGCCGCCTGAGCCGCAGGGACAAAATCGTCCTTGGCATCATGGTGGGCCTTCCAACGCTCATTCAGCTGCTGTTCGTTTGGTTGCCCACCCTGGCCTCAATTGGGCTGAGCTTCACCCGATGGAACGGGCTGGACTTGGCAGACATCAAGTCTGCCGGGACGGAAAACTATGAGTTCATCAGCCAGAACTACCCACCGTTCTGGCCGGCCATGCAGCACAACGTGCTGTGGCTGGCTTTCCTGGCCCTGATTGCAACGCCGCTGGGCCTTCTGCTCGCTGTGCTCCTGGACCAGAAGATCCGGGGAAGCAAGATCTACCAAAGCATCTTCTTCACGCCCGTCATGCTCTCCCTGGCATTGATCGGTATCATCTGGCAGCTCTTCTACAACCGCGACAGCGGTCTGCTGAACTTCCTGCTCGGTACGGCCGGCACGCCCCAGGCCGTGGACTGGTTCGGTGATTCGAACGTCAACATCTGGGCCGCCATGATCGCAGCTACGTGGCGCCACGCAGGCTACGTCATGATCCTTTACTTGGCTGGCCTGAAGGGTGTTGACCCCGCCCTCAGGGAAGCAGCGTCGATTGACGGCGCAAATGCTGTCCAGACCTTCTTCCGAGTAGTCTTCCCCGCCATGCGCCCGGTCAACATCGTGATCGTGGTCATCACCATCATTGAGTCCCTCCGCGCTTTTGACATTGTCTATGTCATCAACCGCGGCACCAACGGGCTTGAACTGCTCAGCGCCCTGGTGATCCAAAACCTGATCGGTGAAGGACAGGTGATCGGCGTCGGTTCAGCATTGGCCGTGGTACTGCTCGTGATTTCCTTGGTACCGATTGTCTTCTACCTCATCCGCACCTTCGGCAAGGAGAAAGAGGCATGAGCACCATCGCCCGTACCCTTCCAGTCCAGAACGGCAGGACCGGCAAGACCGGCAAACGCCACTATGGCACTCACATCTTCCTCATCGTCATGGCCGCCATCTGGCTTGTGCCGCTGCTCTGGTCGCTCTATACGGCGCTCCGTCCCAAAGAGGACACCGACAAATACGGCTACTTCAGCTTCGGCGGCAGCTTCGGCTTCGAGAACTTCGTCCAGGCGTGGAACCAGGGAGGATTCTCGAAGTACTTCCTTAACTCAGTCCTGATCACCGTTCCCACCGTCCTGCTGACGCTTCTCTTCGCGTCCATGATGGCTTTTGCAGTATCGCGGGTGAGCTGGAAGTTCAACATCACGCTGCTGATCATGTTCACCGCCGGCAACCTCCTGCCACCGCAGGTCCTTGCAGCACCGCTGTTTGAGATGTTCAAACATGTTTCCCTGCCGTACTCCATCAGCGACTCCGGTAACCTGCTCAATACCTACATAGCTGTCATCATCGTGGACACTGCTTTCCAGATTGGCTTCTGCACCTTTGTGCTCTCCAATTACATGAAAGCCCTGCCGCAAGACCTGACGGAAGCTGCGTTGGTGGATGGCGCTGGAATCTGGCGGCAGTACTGGAACATCATCATGCCACTCTGCCGTCCGGCACTCGCAGCACTGGGCACGCTTCAAGTCATCTTCATCTACAACGACTTCTTCTGGCCGTTGCTGTTTATCCAGAGCGGTGACAGGCTCCCGATCACCACCGCTATCAACAACCTTCAGGGCCAGTTCCTGAGCAACTACAACCTGATCGCGGCCGGTGCCATGATCACCTTGATTCCCACCATGATCATCTACCTGGTCCTGCAACGACAGTTCGTGGCCGGGCTTACCCTGGGCGCAAGCAAGGGGTAAGCAGTATTGAACGGTGTAGCTGCGGAGGAGGGCTAGCCCTTATCCGCAGCTACGCGCTTTTTCCGGGCAGGTGGCCTTGCGCTGGCAGGGGGAGCGGCAGTGCTCTTGCGCACCACCATGCTGGTAGGCACCGTGGTGAAATCGTCCACCGAACCGGTGCCGGCAATCTGCTGAAGCAGGTTTTCGATGCTCAGGCGGCCCACGGCGTAGAAATCCTGGTGGATGGTTGTCAGAGGCGGCCAGAAGGAGGTGGACTCGTCCAAGTCGTCGAATCCCACAATGCTGACATCGTCCGGGATGCTCCGTCCTTGTTCGTGCAGAGCCCGCATTGCCCCCAGGGCCATTTGGTCATTGGCGGCAAAAATGGCGGTGACATCCGGGTTGCCCGCAAGCTCCAAGCCGATTTGGTAGCCGGATTCTGTGGACCAGTCGCCATGGAGGACCGGGGGAGCCTCAATCCCGGCTTCTTCCAATGTCCGCTGCCATGACTCTTCCCGGTGCGTCGCCGAGAAAGAGGTGGTGGGCCCACCGATATGCCACACCTGTTGGTGGCCAAGGTCCAGAAGGTGCTGGGTAGCGAACCGTGCACCCTGGGCCTGGTCGGTATCCACCATGGGATAGCCGAAACCGGCATTGGAATCGATCACCACTGCCGGGAGGTCCTCAGGAAGAGATATGTCAGCTTCATCCAGGAGGTGGGCCTCGAAGATGATCACCACACCGTCCACTTGCTGTTCGCGCAGTCTTTCGTAAGCCCCGGACACGGTTCCGGTAGTGGGATCCTGCACGGGTATGAGCGTCACTGAATAGCCAGCCCGTGAGGCAGCGGTCGCAATGGCGTCCAGGGTGCGCATGTTGCCGAAGCTGGAGAGCGTGAACATGACGACGCCGATGGATTTGAACTGGCCGCTCTTCAGTGCACGCGCGGCTCTGTTGGGCCGGTAGCCAAGTTCCTTCATTGCATCGAGGACTCTGTTCCTAGTGGATTCTTCGACGTTGGTGAGTCCGTTGGAAACCCTGGAAACCGTTTGTGCGGACACGCCTGCGGCCTTTGCCACGTCCCCAATGGATGGGCCCCTGGCGGCGCGCTTCTTGGCCGCGAGCTTCCTGGACTGCTTGGACTCTCCCGCCGGAGCCTCGATGCTTGTGTTCTCCTGATCCATGTTCACCTAAACAAAGGTACTGTCACTTTCAGTCCTGTTTGCGTAGATATTTCCAAATGTTGCCCAAAAGGCCTCCAGTGCCGGAACGGCCGGGAGGTCGGCGCCTACGGAAGGACGGGTTGTCTAAAGCGATGCGGATTCATGGAGCTGACGGCGCGCTTCGTCAAGTGTCTCGAGGATGGAGATGGTCTCGTCCAGAGTATGGAGGGGTGATTCAATACGGCCTTCACCAACGAATCGCGCCAATGCCGTCGCTTCCCAAGACAGCCCGGCCATGGACGTCACCCCGGTCGTATCGTTCCACACCATTGCGTCACCATCGTTGCCCGCGAGGCGGAAAGTGGTCGGCATGTAAAAGGAACCATCCATCTCGATACTCGCTTGTGTGCCGGAGATGACTGCGGTGGACGGAGTGCGGACGGCAAGACTGGTGGTGAGGGTGGATTGGACATCACGCCCATGTCCAAGCACAAGAGTGGAGAAGGCGTCGACGCCGGTATCGAGCAGACCGCCGATCGCCGTGATCGATTGTGGCTTCCCCAGTACCATCGAATCCAGTTGTACGGGGTAGATGCCGAGGTCGAGCAGTGCTCCTCCGCCCAGTTCACGGCGGTGAAGGCGATGATGCGGGTAGCCAGGAATGGCCTGGCCGTGATCGGCGACCACAGAACGGACATCCCCGAGGAACCCGTCGTTGACCAGAGTGCGCACCACGGAGGTCTGCGGTAGGTAGCGGCTCCACAGCGCCTCCATCAGTAGGACTCCGGCATTTTGAGCCGCCGCGGCCAGCGCTCGGGCTTCGTCGGCAGTGGTCGCCAACGGCTTTTCGATCAAAGTGTGCTTTCCGGCAGCGATAGACAGGCGCCCCAGCGTTAAGTGCTCACTTTGCGGCGCAGCTATGTAGACCACGTCAACCTCGGGGTCGGCGACGAGCTGCTCATACGAGTCGTACGCCCTGGCAATACTGTGCTGCACTGAGAATGATCGTGCACGGTCAGCAGACCGGGAGCCGACGGCGACGAATCGTTGGTCAGTGTGCTGGTGCATGGCAGACACGAAAAGGTCCGCTATCCATCCAGGCGCAAGCAGCCCCCAACCCAACGCCGGAGCGTCTTTGCCGGGGGAGAAGAGCTGAGGCTTGGGAAACGTGGCCGGAAACATCGATGGACCATTCCTTCATTCTGCGCCTTGGTGCGCAACGAAACTGATGGGGGGGAGCAGACAGCGGTCTTGGGGAAAGCGCAGCGGTGTCCCGGGCGTTGTTGTTCGGGAAGCCCGTCAGGGTGCGTCGTCGACGGCACGGAAGCGGCCTGTGCGTCCAGCGACAAGAAGCTTCAGAACGAACCCGATCCACCCTAAGGATTGCACCATTATCAAACAATAGCTACCAAAATAGTACATTGTACGCGGGTAGTCCAAGCGCCTTCGACGGGGACGTCGGCGGTTAGTCCGCGACTACGCCCTTGTCGTGGCTGGTCGCGGTTCCCACCCTTGACAATGACGCCGGGTAACCCTTCAATGTTTACGTAATCATTCGTCGGTGCAGACGATTTCGGGTGTTGGTGGGGCACTCCCTGGCAGCTGGTCGCTGCATCACGAGCACCCTAGAGATCGTGAGAACCACTCCATGGCAAACCATCTACGTCTGTGGGCGGGGGTCGCGGCTACGGCCGTGGCACTTACCGGCACAGTCTTGTCCAGCGCGCCCGTGATCGCCGCCGAGGCGCCCATTGCGAAGACGCTGATTATCGGGATTGACGGGGCAGCCTTCAATTCGCTGGGCCCGGCAGAGATGCCTCGGTTGGATGCCCTGCGTGCTCAGGGCACAACGTCGGTCAGCAACCTGTATACCCAGCCAATGGCGGAGACGTCCTCCGGGCCGGGATGGGCAACCATAGCCACCGGCGTCTGGCCGGACAAGCACAACGTCCTGGACAACGGGTTTGGCTCTCCAAAATTTGGCTCTTACCCGGACTACCTGACACGCATCAATGCGGCATCTCCGTCGCGCAAGACCGCGGCAATGGGAACGTGGCAGCCGATTACCGCCACCATTTTCGGTCCGGGTGTGGACGTGCGGACCAAATTCTCCACCGATGCGGACACAACGACAGCCGCAGTGGACGCAATCTCCACTGGCTCAGTTGACGATCTCTTCTTCTACCTGGAGGACGTGGACACGGTGGGGCACCGTGTGGGCACCGGCGGCGCTGACTACGGCGCGGCTCTTGCCATAGCGGACGCAAGGATTGGCCAAGTCATGGACGCGGTGGCGGCACGCCCAACCAATGAGGAATGGACGGTTGTTGTCACCACAGACCATGGTCACACCCCCGCAGGAGGCCACGGCGGAAGCTCCGCGGGGGAGCGGCGAGTATTTACCACGATGGTTGGCAAAGGAATCGCCGCGAACGTCACCCGGTACGACGAAAAGCTTGTGGACGTTGCCCCCACCATCATGGCCGCCGCGGGCGTGCCAGTGAAGTCCGAATGGAATCTCGATGGAACATCCGTTGGCAGCCTCATCCATGATGCCTTCGACTCTCTCCGCCCAGTTCTGCAGCCCGGCGTCGATGAGACCGCGATCCCCGCGGGCACTCTCGGGTGGACCAAGGCGACGCCCATGGGGTGGTCCATCGATAACTCGGCAATGCCCAGCGGTGGGACTGCGGAGTGGCGGGGGTGGACCTTTGCCACGGATGACTTCTGGTCAGCGGCCGATCGCGATCAGCGCCGTGAAACCACAGTACGTGGCCGCGACGTGATCGCGGTGGCTGACTCGGACGAATGGGACGACAAGCAGCACGCGTCCGGTCAGTTCGACTCGACGCTGGTCAGTCCCGCTTTTCCCGTTGACGGGCTGCGGCGCGCGAGCCTCAGCTACGCAACCAACTATGCCATCGATGGTCCCCAGTCAGCCACGGTCACAGTAACCTTCGATACCGGGGCCACCCAGACGCTGAAGAGTTACTCCACGGCGACGAATACGGTGGAGAAGCTGCCCTTCACTGTGCCCACAGGAGCCACGACGGCGCAGTTCCGGTTCCGTTACACGGGAGAGAACAGTTCCTTCTGGGCTGTGGACGCGGTGGGTATCCAGGACGCGATCGAGGCGTCCGACATCCGTTACGTGGTCAACGCCGGCGGACAGCAGACGTCTGACTGGCTGTCGCTGACCGGTGCGGCCGCCCAGGACGGCGGTCTCCTCAACAGTGCGGCCGATCAGCCCTTCGGTGCGGACCCGGCCGGCGGAGCGCCTTGGGGATACGAAAGCTCCGGTAGTGGGAGCAGCGGCGAATCCAGCGGGGACATGTTCTCAACGTTGCGGTACGCCGTGTCCAGCCGGGACCTGACCTACCGGTTCGGAAACCTTCAGCCGGGCATGTACGCGGTTCACGCCGGGTATGCCGATCCCTGGTCCTGGGACAATCGCGGCGCCAAGGTGACCATTAACAATGAGGTCCGCGAAGCCGACCATGACTACTCTTCGGAGAACCAGACCGAGGCCTACGGCAACGTCACCGTTGGCGAGAACGGCGAACTCACCTTTACGCTCAGCAAGACGCGCTCCTCTGATGTGCAGTTGAGCTGGCTCATTGTCAGTGCCGCGACCCCTGGGGAAACCGGTAACCAGCCCACGCATTCGGCCACCACCGCCGTGCGATGCATCGGAAACAAGGCATACCTCGCGGTCTCAGTGCAGAACACCATGGCAGAGGCTCTGACTATCGCTGTGGATACTGCGTACGGGGCCAAGTCCTTTGCCGGGGTAGCCCCGGGGAAGAGCGCTTCTATCGCTTTCAACAGCCGTGCCGCGGTGCTCCCAGCCGGCTCCGTCAGTGTCACCTCGGGTGTACCGGATGAGTCTGCGGGATTCACCTCGACAGTTCCTTACACCGGCGCCAACTGCCCGTAAGCGGCCGCGCCGGCCCGTTAGGCCAGTACGGTCGCGCTGCCCTAACGGGCCGGCGCGGCCGTGCTTTGGCGCACCATGAGGCGCGTCGGCACCGTGGTGACGGCGCTGGCCGGGGTGTTTCCGGCGATCTGCTGTAGCAGCTTTTCAATACTCACCCGGCCAACTGCGAGGAAGTCTTGACGGATGGTGGTCAGCGGAGGCCAGAAGGACGTGGATTCCTCGAGGTCATCAAATCCCACAACGCTGACATCCTCCGGGATGAGGCGCCCAAGTTCATGAAGGGCTCGCATTGCCCCGAGCGCCATCTGATCGTTCGCGGCGAAGATTGCGGTGACTTCCCGATCGCGGCCGAGCTCCATCCCCACCTGGTATCCGGATTCGGTGGACCAATCTCCATGAAGGACCGTGGGCGCTTCGATGCCTGCCTCGTCCAGCGTCCGTCTCCAGGACTCTTCCCGGTGCCTGGCAGAAAAGGAGGACACCGGGCCCCCTATGTGCCAAACCTGCTGGTGGCCTAGGTCGAGGAGGTGCTCGGTAGCAAAGCGCGCACCCTCGGCTTGGTCTGTATCCACCATGGGATAGCCGTAACCGGGGCTTGAGTCGATGACCACAGCGGGGAGGTCCTCGGGCAACGTAATGTCCGCACGATCAAACAGGTGCGCCTCGAAGATGATGACCACCCCGTCCACATCCTGTTCCTTCAGCCGGGTGTAGGCACCTGTCACGGTACCCGTAGTGGGATCGTGGAGGGGGATGAGGTTCACCGAGTAGCCGGCCTGTGACGCAGCCGTGGCGATCGCATCCAGGGTGCGTCTGTTGCCGTAGGTCGAGAGATTGAACATGATGACGCCTATGGATTTGAACTGACCGCTCTTGAGTGCGCGGGCGGCCCTGTTGGGTCGATAGCCCAGTTGTTTCATGGCGTCCAGCACCCGCTGCTTGGTCTTTTCTTCAACATTCGTCAGGCCGTTGGATACGCGGGAGACGGTCTGGGCGGAAACTCCGGCTGCTCGTGCAACATCGCCGATTGAGGGGCCACGTGCAGCTCGGGCACTCCTGACCAAGGCTGAATCGCTGGTGTGCGACGTGCTGGCAGGGCTAACACCGTCTGCGGCATCCTCTTGTATGTTCACCTAAACATGCTAATCTTCTTTCAAGAATGTTTGCGTAAACATAGCGAGAAGAGAAGAATTAATCATGACAACGACGTCGCCCGTGGCCGACGCTCCACCCTTGGTCCAATCCCGCAAGCGCGCAGGTCGATGGATGGGGTGGGCATTTGTGGGCCCGTTCATGGCTGTCTTCCTGCTGGTATTCGTGGCTCCAGTCCTCTACGCGTTCTACCTGAGCCTCTTCCAGAACCAGATGGTGGGCGGGGACAAGTTCGTTGGGGGAGCCAACTATCTTCAGGCACTTGGCGATCCCCAGTTCTGGGACTCCGTGATCAGGGTGGCCGTCTTCCTGGTGGTCCAGGTCCCCATCATGTTGTTCCTCGCCCTTTTCGCAGCCTTGGCACTGGACAGCGGACGTCTCCGCGCGTCGTCGTTCTTCCGTATTTCGGTGTTCCTCCCGTACGCGGTCCCCGCAGTGGTGGCGACGCTGATGTGGGGATTCATTTACGGCCCCAGGTTTGGCCTGTTCGGCAGCATCAACGACTTCTTCGGTTTGAACCTTGCGGAGCCCCTGTCTTCCAGCTGGATCCTCGCCTCAATCGGCAACATCAACACCTGGGAGTTCACCGGCTACAACATGCTGATCTTCTATTCGGCGCTGAAGGTCATCCCCGCCGAACTGTATGAAGCAGCAAATCTTGACGGAGCAGGCACGTTCCGGGTGATCCGGAGCATCAAGCTTCCCTCCATCCGCGGGGCTATCGGCATAGCGAGTATCTTCTCCGTCATAGGCAGCTTCCAGTTGTTCAACGAGCCGAACATCCTCAAGGCGTTGGCACCAAACTCCATCAGTTCCTACTTCACGCCGAACATGTACGCCTTCAACCTCTCGTTCGCAGGCCAGCAGTTCAATTACGCCGCAGCGATCTCCATCATCATGGGCGTCCTCACCGTGGTGGTCGCCTACGTCGTCCAAATCTCCGGCTCGCGAAAGGATGCCTAGCCCATGTCCGTACGTTTGAGCCCAGCCCATTCCAGCGATACCTCGCCCAAGCCGACACCGGCGGCTAGGCCCCGGCGATCACCTGCGCCTAGGTTGAACACCCGGCGCCACGGCGTCACCCGGAAGCGCAGCTCCGTTCTGCTCACCATCCTGATGGGGGTCATGGCTGTGTACGCACTGCTTCCCTTGTTCTGGCTCGTGGTCAATTCCACAAAGACCCAGACGTCCCTTTTCAGCTCGTTCGGCCTGTGGTTCTCCGGGGACTTCGCACTGTGGGACAACATTGTGGGCACCCTGACCTACAACGACGGCGAATTCCTGCGCTGGCTTGCCAACACCATGCTCTACGTCGTGGTGGGTGCCGGCGGGGCGACATTCCTTGCCACCCTGGCCGGCTACGGACTGGCCAAGTTTGATTTCCCCGGCAAACGCGGCGTCTTCGCAGTTGTTCTCGGTGCCGTGGCTATTCCAGGTACGGCGTTGGCAGTCCCGACGTTCCTGATGTTCAGCCAGATGGGGCTCACCAACACCCCGTGGTCGGTGATCATCCCGTCCCTGATCAGTCCGTTCGGGCTCTACCTGGTGTGGATCTATGCCCTCGAGTCCGTGCCGACGGAAGTGCTGGAGGCAGCCCGCATGGACGGAGCAGGGGAGTTCCGGACCTTCTTCACCATCTCGCTGAGAATGCTGGCGCCAGGCTTCATCACCGTCCTCCTGTTCACCGTGGTGGCCACGTGGAACAACTACTTCCTCCCCTTGATCATGTTGAGCCAATCAACCTGGTACCCGCTCACCGTGGGGCTCAACAGCTGGAACGCCCAAGCGACCACGGCCGGAGGCGAGGCCATCTACAACCTCGTCATCACCGGATCACTGCTCACCATCGTGCCCATCGTGGGGGCGTTCCTCTTCCTCCAGCGCTTCTGGCAGTCGGGATTGTCTGCCGGAAGCGTCAAGTAATAAGCCCCGACGACGGCGACCTCCCGCCGTCGTGAATCTCCCAAACCGCATCTGAAAGGCACCACATTCAATGAAGAACAATCATCGCTTCCGGCGGGCAGCCGGCGCCGCTCTGGCGGCAAGCCTCCTGATGGGTGGCCTCGCCGCCTGCAGTGGCTCCGGCACAACGGCCAACGCCGGGGCCGAAGGCGCCAGCGCCGAGGACATCGCGAAGGCACTGGACACCGAGACCACCCTCACAGTGTGGGGTTGGGCGCCGCAGCTCGAACCAATCGTGGAGGCCTTCGAAGCCAAGTACCCCAAGGTCCACGTCAACCTGGAAAACGTGGGAACGGGCAACGCCCACTACACCAAGCTGCAGAACGCTGTTAAGGCCGGAAGCGGGGCTCCGGACGTTGCACAGATCGAATACAACGCCCTGCCGCAGTTCGCCCTGTCCGATTCCTTGGTCAACCTGAAGGACTTCGGCGCGGAGGAGCTCAAGGACAATTACACAGCGTCAACTTGGGGCTCGGTGAACCTCAACGGTGGCGTCTACGCCCTGCCGCAGGACTCAGGTCCCATGGCCATGTTCTACCGGGCCGACGTCTTCGAAAAGCACGGCATCAGCATCCCCACCACGTGGGATGAGTACGTTGAAGCCGGCAAGAAGCTCCACGCTGCGGATCCCAAGGCTTACATCACCAGTGACACCGGCGATGCCGGTTTCACCACCAGCATGATCTGGCAGGCCGGCGGCAAGCCCTACACGCTGGACGGAAGCACCAAAGTAGCCGTTGATCTCCAGGATGAAGGCGCCAAGAAGTGGACCGGCACCTGGAACCAGCTGCTCAAGAACGATCTCCTCTCGCCCGTCACCAGCTGGAGCGACGAATGGTACAAGGGCCTCTCGGACGGAAGCATCGCCACGCTGATCATCGGCGCATGGATGCCCGCAAACCTCGAATCGGGTGCGGCAGGCGCGAGCGGTCAGTGGCGGGTAGCCCCAATGCCGACCTACGAGAAGGGCGCAGCCGCAACGGCTGAGAATGGTGGCGGTGGCGACGCCGTACTGAAGCAGAGCAAGAACAAGGCTGCGGCCTACGGCTTCCTCCAGTTCGCAAACGGCCCTGAAGGATCCAAGATCCACGCTGCAAACGGTGGCTTCCCGTCCACCACGGCCGATCTTGAGAGCGATTCGTTCCTGAACGCCGAGAACGCCTACTTCGGCGGCCAGAAGATCAACGAGGTCCTGGTGCAGGCGTCGAAGGACGTGGTGCCGGGCTGGAGCTACCTTCCCTTCCAGACCTACGCCAACAGCATCTACAGCGACACCGTTGGCCAGGCTTACGGCTCCAAGGGTGACCTGAACGACGGCTTGAAGGCTTGGCAGGACGCCACCGCCAAGTACGGACAGCAGCAGGGCTTCACCGTTACCACCAAGTAAGGCCGTGGCGCGGGTCCAGGGCGTCCCCCGGTCCTGGACTCTGCTCCACCATTTCAGATTGGATTTCCCCTATGCCAACCTTCACCATCGGCGAGCAGGACTTCATGCTCGACGGTCAGCCCCATCGGATTCTCTCCGGCGCTTTGCACTACTTCCGCGTCCATCCGGATCAATGGGCGGACCGGATCCGGAAGGCCCGGCAAATGGGGCTCAACACCATTGAGACCTACATTCCGTGGAACGCGCATGCTCCCTCCCCGGAGGTCTTCGATACCTCAGGTGGCTTGGACCTTGGCCGTTTCCTGGACCTCGTCGCTGCGGAAGGGATGCACGCGATCGTTCGCCCGGGGCCGTACATCTGTGCGGAATGGGATAACGGCGGGCTCCCTGCTTGGCTGTTTGACCGTGGCGCTGCTGCCATCCGGGCCGATGATCCCGTGTATATGGCAGCCCTCACCGAGTATCTCGAGCAGCTCGCACCCATCCTGGTTCCCCGCCAGATAGATGCCGGCGGTCCCATCATCCTGATCCAGATTGAGAACGAGTACGGTGCCTACGGCGCCGACCGTTTCTACCTGGAAAAGCTCGTCAAGGTCAACCGGGAAATGGGGCTGACCGTGCCGTTCACCACGGTTGACCAGCCGCAGGATGACATGTTGGCCAACGGCAGCCTCCCGGAACTGCACAAGACGGGCTCGTTCGGCAGCCGCTCTGCGGAGCGCCTGGAAACACTTCGCCGCCATCAGCCCACCGGCCCCCTCATGTGTTCTGAATTCTGGGTGGGCTGGTTCGATCACTGGGGAGCGCACCACCACACCACAACCGTGGAGCAGTCCGCCAACGATCTGGAGGTGCTGCTGGAGCTTGGCGCGTCCGTGAATATCTACATGTTCCACGGCGGCACCAACTTTGGATTCACCAACGGCGCGAACGACAAGGGTGTTTACCAGCCGATCGTTACCAGCTACGACTACGACGCCCCTTTGGACGAAGCTGGAAACCCGACGCCGAAGTACTGGGCCTTCCGCGAGGTTATTTCCAAATACACAACCCTCGACGACGACGACGTTCCGGCCCCGCCCCAGCTTGGTTCGGCACTGTCCGTCAACCTGACGCAATCACTGCCGCTGTGGGATTGCCTGGACAGGCTCGGGAAGTGGACCTCGCACGAGGGAATCCGCTCCCACGACGAGCTGGGCCACTACTCCGGATTCACTCTCTACCGCAGAGGAATCGAAGTTTCCGGCCACGCTGTGCTGGAGTTCGACGAAGTACGTGACCGGGCCCAGGTGTTCCTGGACAGGGTGCCGGTGGGAATCCTCTCCCGGGATCACCATGAAAGGTCTCTGGCGCTGCCCCATGACGCGGTTGGCACCTTGGAAATCCTGGTGGAGGACCAAGGGCGCGTGAACTACGGTCCCCGTTTGGGGGAGTCCAAGGGTTTGATCGGAAATGCCCGGATCAACGGAGAAACCCTCTGGAACTGGGACATCCTTCCCTTGGAACTCGACGACGCAGTTCCGGTCTCAGCGGCATTGGAGGAACAACCCTCCCTTCCTGACGTACCAGTGTCCGGGCCCGTCTTTGTCCATGGGACTTTTGACCTCCCCGGCGGTGGCGATACTTTCCTTTCCACCAAGGGTTGGACCAAAGGAGCGGTGTGGATCAACGGCTTCTGCCTGGGACGGTACTGGTCCCGAGGACCGCAGGCCACGCTTTACGTTCCAGGCTCCCTCCTGCGTAAGCACGGCAACACCATCACCGTGCTTGAACTCCAAGCGGCCACCCACAGCTCCGTTTCCTTCGTGGCCAGCAACGATCTGGGCCATACGGAGTTCTGACCATGACACTGACTCAAGCAATAACGGCAGGAATTGCTGCTCCGACCGGCCGTCAGTTTCGGATTTCCGCGGAATCGGAAACCGACGGCCGCGTGGTCACGGCGGTGATCACTGAGATCGGTGGCACCATCCGCAGCCTCACCGTGGACGGCGAGCCCTTGATCGAGGAGTTTCCCGAGTTCGGGCTTCCCAAACACTGCGAGGGGGAGCTCCTCATTCCTTGGCCCAACAGGGTCCGGGATGGGCGATGGTCGCATGACGGACAAGACCTCCAGTTGGCCATCAGCGAACCCGAGCGCAGCAACGCCATTCATGGCCTGGTCAGGCTGCGTCCCCACACGCTGGTTCGCCGGTCCGCCAGCGAGCTGATCCTTCAGGTTCGGATCTACCCGAGCGAGGGCTACCCGTTCGCTGTGGACGTGGAGACCACTTACTCGGTATCGCCGGAGGGGCTGACGGTCACCCATGCGTTGACCAACAAGTCAGGCACGCCCGCGCCTGCGGCCATCGGCGCCCACCCGTACCTGCGGGTTGGTTCTACGCCCATGCAGGAGGTTTCCTTGACCCTCAACGCTGCCTCATATGTGGTGGTGGATGAGCGTCTAAACCCCGTGGGCACGTCCCCTGTTTCCGGGACCCCCATGGATCTGTCCGCAGGGCCCAAAGTGGGCTGGCTGCACCTGGACACAGCATTCCTGGATCTCACTCCTGCTCCGGACGGAAGGTACCGGCACCTCCTGGAAGCACCCAACAGAGACGCCGTTGAGGTCTGGGGCGATGCCAACTATCAGTACGCGCAGGTGTACACCACTAAGAGCTATCCAGCGGGAGGCCACCGGACCGCGGTAGCGGTGGAACCCATGACGGCGCTCCCCAACGCTTTCAATTCCGGTGCCGGCCTGCGCTGGCTTGAACCGGGGGAGGAATGGATTTCGACCTGGGGTATTTCACACCGGTTCGGCCCCGCACAGGGCAACCACCATAGAGGAGACAACTGACCATGGCATGGCTAGTAACTGGAGGAGCCGGCTACATCGGCTCACACGTAGCCCAAGCACTCATGGATGACGGCCACGGCGTGGTGGTCATCGATGACCTGTCCAGCGGTAAGCGCGGATTTGTGCAGGAAGGTGCTGCTTTCGAGCAGGGATCACTGCTGGATACTGAATTCCTCAAAGAAGTATTCGATCGCAACGATGTGGCGGGCGTGATCCACCTAGCGGGTTTCAAGTACGCCGGTGTATCGGTTGAATGGCCGCTTCACACCTATTTCCAGAACGTCACCGGTACAGGAAACCTGCTCGCCGCCATGGAAGCAGCCTCTGTGCGCGCGATCGTCTTTTCCTCGAGCGCCGCCGTGTATGGGAATACGGATGTGGATCTCGTGACCGAATCGACGCTGACGAGGCCGGAATCTCCCTATGGCGAATCCAAGCTCATTGGTGAGTGGCTCATCGCAGACCAATCACGGGCAACCGGGCTTCGCCATACATCCCTCCGGTACTTCAACGTGGTCGGCTCCGGAATCGCGGACGTGGTGGATGTCAGCCCCCACAATCTGTTTCCCTTGGTCTTCCAAGCGCTGAAGGACGGCGCAACGCCAAAGATCTTTGGCACCGCATACGCCACGCCGGATGGCAGTTGCGTTCGGGACTACGTCCACGTTGCTGATGTTGCCGCGGCCCACGTGGAAGCTGCCCGGAAGCTCCAGGAAGGTGTTGACCTTGAGCCCGTCTACAACCTCGGCAGCGGCACCGGTGTATCCGTCCGTCAGATCATGACTGAAATGGCCTCTGTGACGGGGATTCAGTTCGCTCCACAAATTTGCGCAGCCCGGCCCGGCGATCCTGCCCGGATCGTCGCTTCCGGCGAACTGGCACGCCGGGACATCGCCTGGGAACCGAGGCATACGCTCCGGGACATGATCTCCAGCGCCTGGGCGGCAGCCGGGAACCAGAAGTTATCCACCCAATAGCACTGCAACGCACTATCCCAAAGGAACATCATGATCGAGGCGCCTGAACTTTTGGCAACCATCACGGCTACCAGCAAGACCACCATGGAGAATAACCTCAACGCCGCCATCCAGGCTGCGGAGCAGCGTGCGCGCAATGAAGGCCGCCGCGGGATCCTGGTCACGCGGCTGGACTATGCGTCCTACACGGTGGAACTCTCACCGGACGTGCCCTACGGCTACACCTATGAGAAGCATGACGCCTGAGGCGAAGGGATCGCGGGGCATGCCTCGCTCCGCCCGGCGGCGCTTCACTGTTCGAAGTCGTTCAGCGGATTCTGCCAGGATTCTGTTGTCATGCGTGCTGGTCGGCTTCAGCCTGGTGCTGGGGCTTACGCCGGGTTGGGCTTCGGAGATCAACGGCTCCGACATCAAGATCAGTGTTGACATTGCGCCGCGCACAGAATGTAGCGGTCAGTGTCTTCCGAACGGACTCCCCGCGACGGGCCTCGACCCCGTAGGGGCCCTCGTGGCTGCCGGGCTCTGCGGCGGGACCGGGGTGCTCCTCCTGTTCTTCGGTCGGGGGCAAACCGCCACGAGACGCCTTTCCACGGGCGGCTAGGCCGAGGACGCGACATCATGGATGCACGCCCGCCAAAAGGTACAAAAACCCCTTGCTGGGCACCAGTATTCCGTGTAAGTTTACGTAAACATTATTAGGAATCTTTGCACCTGGTTCCCTGAATCATCTGCTTCGATGCGCATAGCCGCGCATCGCCCAGCATGCCCGCCAACCCTCGAGGCAACCGCTCACAGCGGGCGAGGGAGGGTGGAATTTCGCCCAATGGGGCTCTGTATACGAGCACAGAGTCCGCCCTGGCGCTTCCCTTACCGACACCTCTGGACATGAATCTCCCCCGCATTGCAATGAAGGAGCAAGACGATGAGCAAAGCAAGCTTGATCGTAAGAATCTCAGCAGTTGCCGCTGGCACTGCCTTACTGGCCGGCGTGGCCGGAGCCGCACTGGCTGAAGAAAACCATGGCGACCAGGACGTCGACGTGAACGTGGCGATTGCGCAGATCGATGAGCCGGGAATTCTGGCCATGAGCGTGGCAGGAACCACGGCCACCCTGACGGAAGCCGGCTCGTCTCCCACCGTGCGCCAATTCACGGGTTCGCTGCCCACGGTAACGGTGACTGATACGCGACTCCCGGACCAGATCCCGGCCGGTGCCGGCTGGTACGTCATTGGTACATCCACCGACTTCACTGGAACCACGGGCCAGCCGGCGATCGGCGCTGGACATTTGGGGTGGTCCCCTTCGCTGATTAACGGTGGTGAATCGGGGCAGGTCGCCGAGGGTGACGTTGTGGAAACGGTCATGGACACGGGCGCGGACTCAGTTGGCCTGGTGGACCAGGAATTGCTGGCCCTGGCCCTGGACTCAGCAGCGATTGCGCCTGAAGGGCAGTGGACAGCAACGGCCGGATTGTTCCTCCGCACGCCTGCTACCGTCGCACCCGGTGACTACACTGCGAACCTGACGTTGTCGTTGTTCGAGTAGACGCTTTGCTGGTCCGGCCCCTGGGGGAGCCGGACTATTCTCTGTGTCCAGTATGAAAAAGTTGCAGAGGAATGTCCTGACTGCCGAATACAAGGAGCGCCCATTGATCCCCGAAATACCAGGACTGCCGCCCATGGAGTGGACCTCAACGCCCGGTCATGCCAGCTACGGCGAAGCGGACGGGACATTGGTGCTCACGGCAGCTCCCGGCGTTGATTGGACCAACGATTCCCTGGGCGGGGTGCCGCAACATGGCGCCACGGCACTGGGGTTCAGGGCTCCCGCGGCTTTCTCGCTCTCGGCCAGGGTCCTGGTGGCCTCACCCCGGACAACGTTCGACGCCGGCGTGCTGACATTGTGGGCGGACAGCGACCACTGGGCAAAGCTCTGCTTCGAGTATTCACCGCAGGGCGAAGCCATGGTGGTCAGTGTGGTCACCAACGGATTCTCCGACGATTCGAATGGGCCCGTGGTCACTGCTCCATGGGTTTACCTTCGCATCAGCAGGGTGGGCCCGGCATGGGCGTTCCACTCGTCAGCCGATGGCAGTGCGTGGGACTTTGTCCGCCTTTTCAGGCTGGAATCCGAGAAACCCGTGCACGTTGGCTTCATGTCCCAGGCGCCGATGGGAGAGAGCTGCGAGGCACGTTTTGATGCCATCACCTTGACGGAAGAACCTCCTGCGGACCTGCGCGACGGAAGTTAGTCCCGGTCAAACGGGTGCAGCGGGTGCCTGTGGATATCCGGATGCTTAGGTAAGCCAAACAAGGTAAGTTGGCATGGTGATTCCCTCCGTAGAACCTGCCATTGACCGCGCCCCCGGAGTTTCCAAGGAGATCGAGGACGCGGCCTGGTATGTGCTCGGTCCGGCGCTGCAGGGGAGACCTTCGGCGCTGGACGGACAGACGCTGACGTGGACCGCGGACGCCGCCGGTGAGCTCCTGGAACGGCTGGAACGCGGCGTCGAGGACTCCAAAGCCCCCATGATGACCAACCTGCGGCAGAACCTGGAAGGCGCGTCGCGTGAGGCCAAGCTGCTCGCGGTGGAATTGTTGTTCCTGCAATCGCTGCCGCTGGCGCATGAGGTCAAGTCCCTCAGGGTAAAGCGTGCCCGTGTTGCCGAGGCCGCATCCTGGGTTGAGCCGGCCATAGAGCTGCCGGAGGCCCTTTACGAGGGCATGACGGACCATGGCGTCATCCGGGACCGTACCGCTGAGTTCAACTGGACCATCTGGGACCACTTGAAGTGGCTGTGCCGCTTCGTGGCCCACGTGGACAGCCAGAGCACGGCCACCATCACTGAAGCCCTGGAAGACCCGCTGAAGTTCCACGAACTCGCGGCCGCTACACCTGATGACCAGCCCGCCCTGCGTCGCAGCATCGAATACCTGGTGTGGCCCAGCTACTTTGAGCCCGTGGTGGCCGACGTGGAGCGCCAGGAGATCCGGGACGCCTTTGCTTCACTGGTGGGCGGGGCCAAGGGCGATTCGGATGAGGACATCACCGCGGACATCCACCGCATCCGCCTGCACCTCGATGAGCAGGCAGGCCAACGCATCGACTGGTACGCGCGCCAGCTGGTGAGCCAATGGCGCAAAGTAGGGGATCCCGGGCGCCGCTCCTGGCTCCTGCGCACCCATCATGACAACGCGGACCTCCTGGCCGCCTGGGTCGCCGAGGAAAAAGCCACCCTGGACGTGGAGCACCTGCGCGCCCTGACCGCAGGCGTCACGGCGGGCGTGGTCCAGCACGCCGTGGACGAGGATTACAAGCACCTGGGATACGTCGAACGCGAGGACACGAAGACGGCTGTCTTCGCTTTCCTCACGGTCATGAAACCGGGCGATCTCACCCTGTACCAGCACGCCGGCCGGGTTCGCGTGGGCGTGGTCCTGGGCGAGCCCGAACACCACGAGGACAACCGCCGCATCCGCCGCAAGGTCCGGTGGTTCGATGACAGCTACGCCATCCCTGAGCTTCCCCGTCATGCCCAGCGTCAACTGTCCACCCCGGGGATCCTGGTGGACGTCACCAGGGTCATCCAGGCGCTGCAGGAACTGCTCCCGGTGGAAGCCGAAACCGACGGCGAGGACGAAGCGCCGCCCACCGCCGTCGTCGAGGTTGTCCAGCAGGGCTTCCGGCCGCTGACCGAGGAGTTCGCGGCGTCCCTGCACATGGACTTGGAACCGTTGAAGGAAATCTCGGAACTGCTCGAAGAGAACCGGCAGCTGGTCCTCTACGGTCCGCCGGGCACCGGCAAGACCTACCTGGCCAAGCACCTGGCAGCCGAGCTCGCCGGTGATCACACCGATGAACGGGTGAAACTGGTCCAGTTCCACCCCTCGTACGCCTACGAGGACTTCTTTGAGGGCTACCGCCCGGACAAAACCGACGACGGCCAGGTTTCCTTCAAGCTGGTCGCCGGACCTCTGCGCCGGCTCGCCGAGGAAGCTGCCAAAACGGAGAACGCGCACAAACCGTACTTCCTCATCATTGATGAAATGAACCGTGCCAACCTGGCCAAGGTGTTCGGAGAGCTGTACTTCCTGCTCGAGTACCGGGATGACCGGATCTACCTGCAGTACAGCCCCAACGAGCCCTTCAGCTTGCCGGACAACCTCTACATCATCGGCACCATGAACACGGCGGACCGTTCCATCGCCATGATGGACGCGGCAATCCGGCGCCGGTTCGCATTCATTGAGCTCCATCCCAAGGAAGAGCCAATCCGCGGCACCCTGCGTCGGTTCCTGGCGGCACGGGGTCTGGACACACTCAACGCGGACCTGCTGGATGCGCTCAATGATGCGATTGATGACTGGGACCGGGACCTGATGATCGGGCCCTCCTACTTCATGAAGAACGCTGCCCAAAACCCTGCGGGTCTCCGCCGGATCTGGAAGTACGAGCTCATGCCGCTGCTGGAAGAGCACTATCACGGGCAACTGAACCGGGCCCAGCTGGAGGAACGCTTCGGGCTGGACCAGTTGCTGGGACGTCTTGCAGCCCGCTAAGGCCATCCCGCCAAGGCCGGGCCGGGCGCCTGCCTCAGCGGCAAAGGCCCCAACAGGTCCCCGGCACATCGTCATGGACGAGCTCTCCGGCGGCGTGGTGGACAAACTCGACCCGGGATCCGCAGCGTTCATCAATACCAGCGGACTGGCCAAGGCCTCTCCCATGGGCCTGGGCCTCTACCGGATTGAACCGCTGGGCAAGGTGGGCTCGGTCCGCACGTCCACGGTGCAGCTGGAAGTCCGGCCCAAGGACCGCCTTGGCTTGAGCCGTTTGCTTTTCCTGCTCAGCTACGCCGGCGAACAGGGGTTTCGGGACCATTCCGTGGAGGCTGTGGAGCACCCGGACCTCTGGAGTGCGCTGGCCGAATCGCTGGCACAGTTGGCGGACCGGGCCCTCAACCGCGGAGTCCTGCAGGGGTACCTGACCGTTGAGGAGTCGCTGCGGACCGTCAAAGGCCGGATCAGGATCTCGGACCAGATCTCCCGGCGTCCCGGAATGATGGTGCCGTTGGAGGTTGCCTACGACGAATTCACCGAAGACATTGCTGAGAACCGGATCCTGCGTGCCGCACTGGAGCGGATGGGCAAGGTCCCCGGAGTCAGGCCCGATGTCCTGAGCCGCCTGCGGCAGCTCAAGGGAAAACTCGACGCCGTGACCCGGCTTCAGCCCGGGGCGCCGCTGCCGCAGTGGCGGGCCAGCCGGATGAACCTGCGCTACCACCCCGTGTTGAGGTTGTCCGAAGTGATCCTGCGCAATGCCTCCGCTGAAGCCGGCGAGGGCAAACAGCAAACAGCATCCTTTGTGGTGGACATGGCCCGGGTGTTCGAGGAATTCGTGGGAACTGCGCTGCGGGGGGCCATGAGCGCCCATCCGGGGGAGATGCGCCTTCAGTACGGTGCGTTGCTCAACGAGGCCGTGCACGACTCTGACCGTCTCACCGTGCGTCCGGACGCTGTCCATTTCCTGGGTGGACGCCCCGTGGTGGTGTACGACTCCAAGTACAAAGCTGCCTCCGACGCCGGTGCCTCGCTTAGTGCCGACCATTACCAGTTGCTGGCATACTGCACGGCGCTCCGGGTGCCTACGGCGTGGCTGGTCTACGCCGGCCGGGGGGACGTGAAATTGCGGCGCATCCTGAACACGGACATCGACATTGTGGAGTATCCACTGGACTTGTCACTGCCGCCGTCGGAAATCCTTGCAGCGGTGGCTGACCTCGCTGAGCAGTCCTGGGGTGAAGTAGTACGCCAGGCTGTGGCGGGTCGATCGGCGTCGGACTAGCCTGAAAGTACAACGGATTCGGAGCTAAAGGAGGCATGATGGCGGGCAAGAAATCATGGCGCGGGATGAGCAAGGGACAACGCATCTCATTGGTGGTCAGCGGGGCCCTGAACCTGGCATTGCTGGTGGCGGCGCAGCGCAGCATCGCCAAGACGCCCGATTCGATGATCAGGGGCAAGAAGGTGCTCTGGCGCGCAGTGTCCTTCGTCAACTTCTTCGGACCGGTCAGCTACTTCCTGTTCGGAAAGCGTCGCGAGGCGGCCTTGAAGAGCTAGGGAGAACTACGACGGCATTTTCACCGTAAAGGTGGTTCCCCTGCCCGGCTCGCTGGTCAGGGTGATGGTGCCGCCGTGTGCCTCCACAATCGCCTTGCTGATGGGCAGCCCCAGGCCGACGCCAGGGATGGCACTCTTGCGTACAGCACCGGCACGGAAGAACTTGGTGAAGGCCTCGGCCTGCTCCTCTTCGGTCATGCCCATACCGGTGTCCGTGACTCGGCAGAACACAAACTCTTCATCCTCCCAGGCCGCTACTTCCACATCGCCGCCGTCGGGGGAGTACTTGATCGCGTTGGACACCAGGTTGTCCAGCACCTGCGCGATGCGGGATGAATCGACACGGGCTTCCAAGGCCTCGGGGATGTTCATGGACAGCCGGATACCGGCCTTCGCTGCGCGTGGTTCAGCGGAGTTGACGCTGCCACGGACCAATTCGGCGATGTCCACCGCGTGGGGCTGGATGACGATGTGCCCGGAGCGTACTGCCAGGAGGTCCGAGACCAGGGTCAGAAGGCGCTCGGCGTTCCGCCGGACGATGTCCAGTTGCTTCCGGGCGCGGGCGTCAAGGGCATCGGGATCGTCCATGATCAGCTCCACATAGCCCAGGATGGACGTCAACGGCGTGCGGAACTCGTGGGACACATTGGCAACAAAATCGTCTTTGGCTGCCAAGGCGTTCACCAGTTCGGTGACGTCGCTGAAGACCACAACGGAGCCGGCGAACTTACCGTCGTCGTCCACCATGGGGCGGGCGCTTGCGGTAAAGGCGCGTTGGTCCGGCCCGGACCCCAACCACACCAGTTGATCCGTGAACCGTTCGCCCAGTACGGCGCGCCGCACGGGCCGGCGGTCCGCGTCCAGCGGCGTGGTCCTGTCAATATCGAAAATCAGCAACTGGGACTCGTTGGGGTCATCGTTATCCCGGGGGGTGGCCAGGATGTGCGTTTGGCGTTGGCGGCGGTTCATGAGGATGTCATGGCCCTCGCCATCCACAGCCACCACACCCAGGGGCAGCGCCTCCATCACGGTGTTGAGGAGCCGTTCCTGCTTGGTGCTGACATCCAGGGCGTCCTTGAGCGCCTGGTCCTTTTCCTCCAACGCCCGTTGCTGGCGGACCATGCTCAGGGTCAGGACGCTGACCGAGATCCCGATGCCGAGCATGAGGATGGGGAACAGCAGGGGTTTGGTGAGGTCCTGCTCGGTCAAGGTGCCACGAACGAACAGGGGAACCCACACGATGCCCAAGGGTCCGAGGAAGGACATGGAAATGGCCAGCTTGGGATATAGGCCCGAGGCACACAGCCAAATGACCGGCAGCACCACCAAAACGCTGAGGCCTGTGATGGACTCCACGGCGCCTTCGCGGGCGAAACCGATGGACACCATGTCCAGGATGGGGATGCTGAGGAAACTGGCAAAGGGCAACCGGTGCCACGGCACCATGACGCACAAAGCCAAGAGCAGTGCCTGGCTCAGCAGGAATATCAGAAAGAGCGGATTTTCCAGTGTGGCCGGGAAATACAGCCAGACCAGGATGGCAGAAATGCAAACACATACCGACAACGGCAGTTGGCTGAGGACAACCCGCATTCTCAGGGTATGTTCGTGGAAAGAGCGCTGAAAGAACAAGAGTTTCTTCTTTTCACCGATATCCCACGTCGAAGGGTGGGTCATGGCACATCCACCACGGATGCAGAAGAAAGTCGGTTCATGAGATCAGCCTAACCATAATGGATATACTTCTGAGGTTATCGAAGGGGCTGAGGGGCAGCGATGAGTGAAGTACGTGTGGGGCTGGTCATTGAAGATGACCAGGATATCCGTGAACTGGTAAGGGTTGTCCTATCCCAGGCAGGGTTCGATGTGCACACTGCGTCCACCGGTTCTGCTGGTGTGACGTCGGCACGGGAACTGAATCCGGATGTCATCACGTTGGACCTCGGACTCCCGGACATTGATGGCTTTGAGGTCGCCCGCCAAATCCGCAAGTCCTCGGATGCCTACATCATCATGCTCACTGCCCGCGCC
The DNA here is from genome assembly GCF_019977295.1 of Arthrobacter sp. StoSoilB20. NCBI lineage: Bacteria > Bacillati > Actinomycetota > Actinomycetes > Micrococcales > Micrococcaceae > Arthrobacter > Arthrobacter sp. StoSoilB20. The sequence continues at coordinate 1,207,803 of NZ_AP024651.1, forward strand.
GAGGAACTTGACACCCTCATGGGGTTGGAGGCCGGTGGCGACGATTACCTCACCAAGCCGTTCCGGCCCCGGGAACTGCGCGCCCGTGTCGAGGCCATGATGCGAAGGCCCCGCGCGTCGTCGGACTCCAAGAACGTCGCTGAACAAGTGGATCCCGAGGTGAGCCACAACGGCTTGGCCGTTTCCGCGGGCTCACGCACAGCCGTCCTGAACGGCCAGGAGCTGAAGCTCACACGGACCGAGTTCGACCTCCTGCTCGCCCTGCTGGAAACCGGACGGATTGTCCGGACCAAGGCGGACCTGGCGCGTCGCCTCCGTAACGAACCGTACGACGTCGGAAGTTACGTCAGCGACGCAGACGAACGGGCCGTCGAGGTCCATATGGGAAACCTGCGCAAAAAACTCGGCGACAGCATTCAGGCGCCCCGCTGGCTGGAGACGGTGCGAGGAGTCGGATACCGGCTGGCGCCTGCCTCCAGCAATAATTAAAAGACCCAAGCAGTTAGCAGTTCAGGCCGTTCAGAGTGCTCAGAACGGCCTGAACTGCTTTCTACCGGGGCTAACGGACGCGCAGGGTTACCGTGGTGCTGTGAGCTCGCGGATGGTCCCGTGCACGTAATTGTCGATCTCCTGGAGCTGTACCGCGAGTTCGTCCAAATGATCCCCGTTGGGCAGCAACCTGATGCTGATCTCCAACTCAGCGGCCAGGCGTTCCATGCAGATGGCGCCCACCATGTGGCTTGAGGTCTTCAGGCTGAGGACGGCGTCCATGGCGTCTTCAATGTCCAGGTTTTCCGAGGCAATGTGAAGGCGGTCCACGCGCCACGGCAGGAGCCCCACATAATTGCGGACGAACGTGGTGATGATGGCTTGGTCTCCGCCAAGCTCGGCCTGGAGTTCGGTGAGAACGGTGCGATCCACCAGGGAATCAGTGCACTCGTCGTACTCAGACACCAGACTCCTCCCGCCTCCAAACAATAGATTCACGATTCAACAGTAGGACCCCGCGAACCGGCAGGACGTCACAAAACGAAAGCTTGATCCAATCTTGAGCGGACTCAGAGGGAGTCTTGATTGCCGGCCCCCAGAGTAGGACAAGCAAAGGCAAGATCGTGGATCCGGGGGATTCCAGGCTTGTATCAAGGAACGGGAAAAGCATGAACAGCAGCGCACGTCCATCACCAGGACTGATGGTCATCATCGTCTTTTGCATGACCGTCCTCCTTGGCATAGGCGGGACTGCTGCCTATGCGCTTTGGGAGCAGGGCACGCACCCCTCGGGGGGAAATCAGTCCGTCAACTCTGCCCCGTCAGTTACCTCGGCGCCTTCGGGCCGCTGACGCCTTCCGGCCGGCTTCGGGCTACTAACGTCTTCCGGCGACTGCCGGCGCCCCAAAAACCTTGTGAGCCTCTCTTCCAGCACTGACCGGTCCTTCAATTCGCATTCCCACACCGTCAGTACCTCCCAGCCGTCCGTGGCGAGTTGCTCACGTTGCAGGGCGTCGCGCTGACGGGTACGGCTGCGCTTTGCTTCCCAGAACTCCGCATTTGCCGCAGGAGCGTGCTGACCGACCCGGCAGTCATGAAAATGCCAGAAACAGCCGTTGACGAAAATGACTTTCCGGCGTCCTGCAAACACCAGGTCCGGCCGGCCCGGCAGCTTCGTTGAGCCAGCTTGACCGTGCAGCCGATACCTGTATCCCTTGGCGTGCAGGAGCTTGCGGACCAGCAACTCAGGCTTGGTGTTCTTGCCGCGGATCTTGGACATATTGCGGCTGCGTTGCTCCGGCGTCAGGAGGTCCCGGCTCTGGCCCATGGGTCCAGCCTACCCAGGAGCTCAGGACGTCAGCCTGCCGTGCCGGGAGCATTCCGCGGTCCAGCCCAGAGGTGTGACCTGGACTTTCATGCGGCGGCGGCACTCCGGGCAAAAGCGGGGCGGCTCCATCGCCAGCCGCTGGTGGCAGCTTCGGTGGGCGTCCGACGTCGAACCGTCACTTGCGTCGTCGGCCACACCGCCGCAGTGCCCACAGAAGGGCGGGATCTGGGCGGTGGTCACAGGGACTTCTGGAATTCCTTGATGGGCATATTGAGCTCCACCAACAGGTTCAGGTCCGCGTTTGCCGGCCGGCCCAGCGTGGTGAGGTAGTTGCCCACGATGACCGCGTTGATTCCGCCGAGCAGGCCATCGCGCGTGCCGAGATCGCCCAGGGTCAGCTCGCGTCCACCGGCGTAGCGCAGCACAGTGCGGGGCATGGCGAGCCGGAACGCCGCGATGGCGCGGAGTGCATCCTTGCCGTCCATGATGCCCTGGTTTTCCAGAGGCGTGCCGGGGCGTGGGTTGAGGAAATTCAGTGGGACCTCATGGGGTTCAAGGGCGGCGAGTTGGGCAGCAAGTTCCGCCCGTTGCGCCAAGGACTCACCCATGCCAATCAGGGCGCCGCAGCACAATTCCATTCCGGCGGCCTTCACCATGGCGCAGGTTTCCAACCGTTCCTCGTAGCTGTGGGTGGTGACCACCTCCGGGAAGTAGCTGCGGGCGGTTTCCAGGTTGTGGTTGTAGCGGTGGACGCCCCACCCGGCCAACTGGTCCACCTGACGTTGCGTCAGCATTCCCAGGGAACACGCGATGTTGATATCCACTTCTTCCTTGATGCGGTCAATCGCGAACTTGATCTGGTTCATGAGCTTGATATCGGGACCCCGGACAGCTGCGACGATGCAGAATTCCGTGGCCCCCGTGGCCGCGGTTTCCTTGGCGGCTTTGACCAGCTCCGGGATGTCCAGCCATACGCCCCGGACGGGAGAATCGAACAGGCCCGATTGGCTGCAGAAATGGCAGTCCTCCGGGCAGCCCCCGGTCTTGATGGAGATGATGCCTTCCACCTCCACGTCCTCGCCGCAATGCTTGAGGCGAACCTCGTGGGCGAGCTGGAGGGCGGCGGGGATGGCGTCATCGGGAAGCTCCAGGATGTCGATCAGCTGGGCCTCGTTCAGGCCTGCTCCGCGTTCGAGGACCTGCTCCCGGGCGGTGTCCAAAATGGCGTAGGTGCTGGTTTCAGGGGCTTCATATGTTCCTTGGCTGGTCATGTCCTTGACGGTATCGGCGCTGGTGGGCGGCGGTTTTGTGGGGTCCGGACAAACGTGGATGGTTGGTTTTGGCAGAAGTTACAACCGTGAAACATGGACGTGACTGAATTGACGCGCTGCGTGACTAGCGTCGTGGGCGAGGCATGGACCACGACGAAAGCGACCACGAATGATCGACGACAAGACGAGTACCGCCACATTGGAACCGACGACGGCGGCCCGCACCGCCGTCGGGCCCGGCACCACATCTGCACCTGCGGCAGGCAACGCCGACGCCATGAGCGCTGCGAAGGAGAGCCTGGAGGATTACACGCTCCGGTTCGCCCCGCGCTCCTACCGGAAGTGGAGTGCCGGTGTTGTGGCCACGAGCGCACTGGGTGGCATCGCCTACCTGGCCGACTTCTCCATCGGCGCCAACATCGGCATCGCCTACGGAACGGTGAACGCCATCTTCGGCATCATCGTGGCTGCAGTGATCATCTTCGCTACCGGGTTTCCCTTGGCTTACTACGCAGCCCGCTACAACATCGACCTGGACCTGATCACGCGCGGCTCGGGCTTTGGGTATTACGGCTCGGTGGTCACCAACATCATCTTCGCCACCTTCACCTTCATCTTCTTCGCCCTCGAAGGCTCCATCATGGCCCAAGGCCTGCAGTTGGGCCTGGGCATCCCGCAATGGATCGGCTATGCGGTGTCCACCATCATCATCATTCCCCTGGTGATTTACGGGATGAAGACGCTCGCTACGTTGCAGGTATGGACGACGCCCCTGTGGCTGCTGCTCATGGTGGTTCCGGTGGGCTACCTGCTCCTGTCCCACCCGGAGAGCATCGATGCCTTCTTCGCCTTTACCGGGGCGTCGGGCGAGGGTGGTCCCAACCTGGCTTCAGTGATGCTGGCTGCGGGCGTCTGCCTGTCCCTGATGGCGCAGATTGCCGAGCAGATCGACTACCTCCGCTTCATGCCTCCCAAGACCGCTGAGAACAAGGGCGCCTGGTGGCGTGCAGTGATCCTGGCCGGACCGGGCTGGGTCATCTTTGGCGCCATCAAGCAGATCATCGGACTGTTCATTGCGATCTACCTCATCGCCAAGCTCGATCCCGCAGCAGCTGTGCACGCGAACGAGCCTGTCCACCAGTTCCTTGGGGTTTACGAAGAAATGATGCCGGCATGGCTTGCCATGACACTGGCCGTGGTGCTGGTGGTCATTTCCCAGATCAAGATCAACGTGACCAACGCCTACTCCGGCTCGCTGGCGTGGACCAACTCGTTCACCCGCATCACCAAGACGTACCCGGGCCGCATGGTGTTCGTGGTGGTCAACCTGGTCATTGCGTTGATCCTCATGGAATCGAACATGTTCGAGTTCCTCAACACCATCCTGGGTTTCTACGCCAACTGCGCCATGGCCTGGGTGGTGACGGTGGCCTCCGATATTGCCATCAACAAGTACCTGTTGAAGATCTCGCCCAAGGTTCCTGAATTCCGCCGCGGGATGCTCTACGCCGTGAATCCGGTGGGCTTCGTGTCCATGCTGGTGTCCGCAGGGGTGTCCATTGTGGTGTTCTTTGGAGCGTTCGGTGCAGCTGTCCAGCCGTTCTCGCCGATCTTCGCCGTGGGCCTGGCGTTGGTGTTGCCGCCCGTATTGGCCCTTGCCACGAAGGGCCGGTACTACCTCCGCCGCACCGACGACGGTATTGACCTTCCCATGTTCGACGCCGACGGAAACCCCAGCGACGAGAAGCTGCTTTGCCACGTCACCGGCCTGGAGTTCGAGCGCCCGGACATGCTCCGGTCCGCCCAGGACGGGCCCGACGGCGAACCCCAGTACATCTCGTCCCTCGCCTTGTCCACGGATAAGTCGGGCGGACTGGTGCTCCCGGCCCAAAAGTAGCCCCTGTCCACCTAACTGACATAGTGGGGTTCATGCAGAACGCCCCGGCTTCCATGAAGGGAACCGGGGCGTTCTGCTGTGTGTGGTTTGTGCTGTGCGGCTTACTTGTCGAAGGCGTCCTTCGCGGCATCCTTGACGTTCTCGCCGGCCTGCTTGGTTTTGGCTGCCGCCTGGTCAGCGACACCCTCTGCCTGCAGTTTCTCGTTATTGGTGGCGTCGCCCAAGGCTTCCTTTGCCTTGCCGGTGACTTCCTGTGCCTTGTTGCTGATCTTGTCTCCGAGTCCCATGGGCCCTCCTTCGATGTAATCCAACGCTGACAATCGCTAGGCTATCGAGCAATTCTGAGTACTTCCTGAACGGGTCCCATAGATAGTCAGGGTGCTTACACTAAGAGCATGGCTGAGGAGATCCGCAACGAACAAACGGAAAATACAGACCTGGACGAGGACATTGCCATGGCTTTGGTCAACAATGTGGTCTCCGAATCCTACGATCCGGACGATGAGTCGGGGGATCCCCGCACAAAGTACCCGTCGGGAGAATTCCCATCCCAGACACAGGACTACCCGGGCTGGACCGAAGCCATGAACCCCCGGCCGGACCATGGTGAGCAAAGCTACGTGGGCCACCACCGCATGCTCGGCCGGCGGGCCTTGATCACCGGGGGTGACAGCGGAATAGGGAAAGCCGTAGCCATTGCCTTTGCCCGGGAAGGTGCCGATGTGGCCTTCACCTACATGCCCGAAGAGGAGCAGGATGCCGAGCACACGGTCCAGCTGATTGAGGATGCCGGCTGCAAGGCGTTGGCCCTGCCAGGAGATCTCCGGGATGAGGAATTCTGTCAGGAGGTCATTGCCCAAACCCTCACCGAGTTTGGCGGGCTCAATGTCCTGGTGAACAATGCCGGTTTCCAAATGACCACCAACGCAGGGATCGAAGACCTCAGCACAGAGCAGTTCGACAGGACCTTCAAAACCAACGTGTACGCCCTGTTCTGGCTCACGAAGGCTGCCCTCCCGCATCTGCAGCCCGGTGCCGCCATCATCAACACGTCATCCATACAGGGCTACCATCCCAGCCCCTCGCTGATGGACTATGCCGCCACCAAAGCCGCCATCAACAGCCTCAACTTCTCCTTGGCAGAATCACTGGGGCCCAAGGGAATCAGGGTCAACGCCGTAGCCCCGGGCCCGGTGTGGACTCCGCTCCAACCGCCCACCCAGCCAGCAGGAAAGATCCAGAAGTTCGGCCAGGACACCCCGCTGGGCCGGGCGGGGCAACCTGCCGAACTGGCCTCAACGTACGTGTTGTTGGCCAGCGAGGACTCCAGCTTTATCTCGGGTTCGGTCATTGGTGTCACGGGTGGGAAGCACCTGGCCTGACCGTCCGGATCGCCCCCAAATCAAGGCTTGAGGACCACTTTAATGCAGCCGTCCTGCTTCTTTTGGAACTTCTCGTAGAGCGCCGGCGCCTCATCGAGCCCGCCGGTGTGGGTGACCAGATGCATGACTCCCAGCGGATCGGCGTCGTCCTCCACCAACGGGAGCAGGTCATCAATCCAGCGCCGCACATTGCACTGGCCCATCCGGAGCTGGATTTGCTTGTCGAACATGGTCATGAGCGGCATGGGATCGGCCTGGCCGCCGTAAACCCCGCTCAGCGAAACCGTTCCGCCGCGGCGAACCATGTCCACTGACGTGTGAAGGGCGGCGAGTCGGTCAACGCTCATGGTCTCCATGGCAACCTGTGCAGGCTTGTCCGGAAGCAGGGAGACGGCCTTGTGGAGGAAGGACGCCACAGGGGAGCCATGCGCCTCCATTCCCACCGCATCAACCACAGCGTCCGGGCCACGGCCCAGTGTCTGCTCGCGAACCTGCCCGCTGACGTCGGGACCGTAGTCCATGGTTTCCACGCCGTGTGCCTCGGCCATGGCCCGACGCTCCGGGACGGGGTCTATGCCGATCACCCGGAAGCCCTTCTGCACGCCGATCCGGGAGGCGAACTGCCCCACCGGTCCCAGTCCCAGAACTGCCAAAGTGCCGCCGTCGGGAACGTTGGCATACTCAACGGCCTGCCATGCGGTGGGCAGGATGTCGGAGAGGAAAAGGTAGCGTTCGTCGGGGGCATCCGAATCGACCTTGACCGGACCGTAGTCTGCGAACGGGACCCGCAAATACTGTGCCTGCCCGCCCGGGACGGATCCATACAGTTCGGAATAGCCAAAAAGGGCTGCCCCTGATCCCTTCGCAGTGACCTGGGTGGTCTCGCACTGGGACTGCAGGCCCTGGTTGCACATGTAGCAATGCCCGCAGGAAATATTGAACGGAACCACCACGCGGTCGCCCTTCTTGAGCCGGTGGACTCCGGATCCGACTTCTTCCACAATTCCCATGGGCTCATGGCCAATCACATCACCCTTGTGCATGTAGGGTCCCAGGACTTCGTAGAGGTGAAGGTCCGAGCCGCAAATGGCTGTGGACGTGATGCGGACAATTGCGTCCGTTGGTTCCTGGATGGAGGGATCGGGGACTTCTTGGACGCTGAGTGAGCGCCTGCCTTGCCATGTCACTGCTTTCACGATTGGTTCTCCCTGGCGTTTCGGCTGGGTGGGTCCCTCGCTGCTGGAGACCCTTCCAGCGAAACAGAGTTGGCAGTTCAGCACAAGGTTGCCCACCCTCGACACCACCGGTGGCCGCGCCTACATTGTGGCTATGAGCGATGAACCCAACACAACTGACGGGGCACCTCCTGAAGCCCCGGAACCTTCTGTGCCACCCGCCGTCGAGCATGACAAAGGCGACGCCGGTACCGGCGACTTCACTACGGAAACGGATCCGACCTTTATCCCCGACGAGCGAAAAGAGACCCCGGAAGAGCAGCGCGCAAGGGAGCACCCGGAGGCAACCGGCAGCTGAGGCCGGCCCGGAGCATAGTAAGCAACCTGATTATTAGTGTTAAGATGGTGAAAGGGAGAGAGTTTCGGCCGGAGTTGACCGAGGAGTGATCGCAGTGCCCATGAGGAAGAACCCGCTGATTTCCGGGGATGCGCCCCATCCACCAGGGGACGCGCTCGCCTGCGCCAGCTGCGGTACGAGTTACTTTTTGAACCTGGAGACCATCGAATCCCTCGAGCCGCATGCCGGCGAGCTGATGGTCCGGGTGGCCTACACCTGCTCGGCCTGTGAATCCTCTTATGAACACAACGCCTCCTTCCGGAACGTGGCCGCCGTCCTGAACCGCAAGGAAAGCTTTGCCGGGTTGCTCCAATTCGGCGGCACGTACTTACACTGCGGCGAGCCCATGACGTTCGCAAAGAACTCAGGCCGGAGCGTCTATGCGCCCATATCAACCGAAGACGTGGACGAGGACCTGCCGGACGTGTATTTGAAGACCCGCGTCATCCAGTGCCGCTGCGGCTTCCGAATGGAGCTGCCGGCCTGAGGCGACAGCAGTTTTGAGGTGCCCGATATGGGTACACCTCGAGTATCAAGCACAGCGAGGGCCGCGGGCGGCGCCCCACACAAGCCGCCCACCAGGAGGTAGTGCAGATGGACACAGGACAAGTGGTTCTCATCATCGTGTTGGCCGTGGTTGTTATTGCTGTGGTGATCGTCGCGGTAGTCATCGGACGCCGCAAGAAGGCCGAAGCCAACCGGCATCGGGCCGCCGAACTGCGTGAGAAGGCAGCCGAAGAAGCCATCGGAGCCCACCAGGCCAAGGCCGAATCGGCACAGGCAGAGGCCGCTGCGCTCCAGGCGGAAGTCGAAGCGAACCGTCTCCGCAAGGACGCGGAGCGCCACGCCCAGAAGGCCGGCGAAGCACACGACCGGGTTGAAGAGCACCTTCGTCACGCCGACAAACTCGACCCGAATGTTCGCGGCGAGCGGGACGGTGCTGGTGAGCGGGACGGTGACCGTGTTGGTGACCGCGACCGTGTTGGTGACCGCGACCGTGTTGGTGACCGTGACCGGAGCGACGAAGCGTCGGTCAACGAGGGCGAGCGTCTGACCCGGGACCGCAGCGGCCGTGAAAATTTGCCCCGTGAGGGATCAACGCGCGAGGGCGACCGGAATTCATAGTTTCAGTTGAGGAAGGGAGGCAGGAAGTGAGCATCGTGGTGAGGCGGACAGGTCAGGCGGTGCGTTCTGCAGAGTCGAAGGCGAGCAGGCACGCAGTGGATGTGGTTCTGGGGCACCTGGGGGAGATCGGCCCAGCTGTAGCAGCGCTGCGCAGGGAATCTTCCCGGCTGGCCGAATGGGGTGAGGAGTTGGCGCGGGTCCGACGCCGTGGAGGCAGTGTGTTCGCAGCCGGCAGCGACGGATCAGCGCACGAAGCGCAGCGCTTCGCTTCTGAACTCTCAGCCCACGACCCCGGCGACGGCGGCACTTTCAAAGCCATCTCTTTCTCCAGGAACGCCAATGCGGAGGCTGACGGGGCCGGCAGCATCAGCGACCAAGTCTCCCAACAGGTCAATGACGGCGACATCGTAGTCCTGCTCGCGGCAAAGGGGATCACGGACGATCTTCGCGCTGCTGCTGCAGCCGCCAAATCCAAGGGCGCCCGGGTGTGGGCGCTGACCGGCAGGGACTCAAGGGACCTTGCGCAGTCCGTCAGCGAGGCGATCTGTGTCAACACGGACCCCGCCCACGCTGAAGAAGCGCACCTGGTGGCTGTTCTGGCGTTGTGCGAGTGCTTTGATGACGCCATGAAGGCCGCCGGCCAAGAGTAGGCCGGCGGGGCGGCGTCGCTCAGGTGGCCGAACGGCTGCCGCTGGCTACGCGCGTGGCTTCCTCGAATCACTGAAGTGCGTGGCATGGTGTTCCCGTGAAGAACACCGTTATTGCCTACTTCGCTGTTTTGGCACTCACTGGCCTTGTGACGTTGAGCATCCAAGGGGCCTCTTTGCTACAGAAGAGTGACCCTCGCGGCGCCTTGGTCCTCATCATTGTGGTGGGCGGGTTGTTGTTGACGTTCCTCTATGGGGTGATCATTAGTCGCACTGCCAGGGTCAAGGTCCAACCTCCAAAAGCTGCCAAAATGCCCGGTGTCAGGACCACCGCCACAACGAGCACCGCCGACTACGATTTTTCTCCAGCCGTCGTTTGGTCAACCATCCGGCCCGCGGAAGCTGCGATCGTGGATGGAAGCAACGTCGCATACGCCTTCACCGTTCCGGCCATCCCCGACGGGCCGCGCGAACGACAATGTTTTTTCGGCCAGAATGGCGGTATTTCCATGCTGGAGATTATTGAGGAAGTGCCCGAGCGGCTCGCCGTGACGCAGTCGATCTTCCCTCCGGATGAGGATGGGGCCTCTACAAAAACGGTGTACCGCCTGGAGCCGACCGCCAGGGGCTGCAGCCTTACTCTCGAGTCGATCGTTGAGACTCCCGATTTCCTCATGGCAGATCAGCAAGCCATGCAGAGATTCGGCGATTCATACTTGGAAGGCCTTCGGGTGCTGCTGGAGCAAAGGAAGCTGGAGGGCGCACTCGAGTAGCACATCCTGTGACCTGCAACTCTTTCGGAATAGTTGCAGACGCCATGCAGTTGCGCACTATGAACCTGATTCATTCTGAAAGGAACTGCGCATGCTGTTTTCCCCTCTGGCCCTCGGCGAGCTCGAACTCTCCAACCGACTTGTCATGGCACCGCTGACGCGTCTGCGCGCAGGCCAGAATGGTGTGCCGGGTCCGTTGATCGCCGAGCATTACCGCCAGCGGGCTTCCTTGGGGCTGATCGTCAGCGAAGGAACCTACCCTGTCCAGGCAGGCCAGTCCTACCCGGGGCAGCCCGGGCTTGTCACCGAGGAACAGATCGCAGGCTGGAAGACCGTCACCGACGCAGTTCACGCTGAGGGTGGACGCATCTTCGCCCAGGTCATGCACGGAGGCCGTGTTTCCCACGCTGACATCACCGGCGGTCACGAGATCGTTGGCCCCAGCGCCGTCGCCATCGACGGGGACGTCCGCACCCCCAACGGCAAGCAGCCTTACCCCGTGCCCCGCGAACTGGGCACCGATGAGCTGCCGGGAGTCATTCAGGAGATCGTCACAGCCTCAAAGAATGCCGTCGAGGCAGGATTCGACGGCGTGGAGCTCCACTCCGCCAATGGTTACCTGCTTCACGAGTTCCTTGCCCCCAACTCCAACATCCGCACGGACAGCTACGGCGGCTCCCCGGAGAACCGGGCGCGCTTCGTCATTGAGACGGTAAACGCCGTGGTGGAGGCACTCGGCGCCAACCGCGTGGGCATCCGCATTTCACCCGAACACAACGTGCAGGGGATCGCAGAAACCGACCCCGCCGACGTCCGCGCAACATACCAGGTATTGGTGGACACCATTGCGCCACTGAACCTTGCTTACCTCAGCATCCTGCACCATGACCCCAAGAGCGGCCTGGTCCAGGACCTTCGCGAACGATTCAACGGAACGTTCCTTGTGAACACCGGTTTCGGTGAGATCACCACCCGCGAAGAGGCCTTTGCCATCATCGACAACGGGCTTGCCGACGCGGTTGTAGTTGGCCGTCCCGCCATTGCCAACCCGGACCTCGCCCGCCGCTGGCGTGAAAGCCTGCCGCTCAACGAGCCGGACGCCTCCACGTTCTACGCTGACGGCGCTGAGGGCTACACGGACTACCCGTTCTACGCCAACTAACCACTCCAGCACCACCAACCCAAGGTTGAACCACGACGTCGGCACTCACGCGAGTGCCGACGTCGTGGTTTAACTTCCTGGCGCCCGAGGCGTGGCTGCCCGCGCGGAATGTGACGGATACGCTTACCCGGCGGGAACCCGGCGTTCCTATAGGATTTGTGGCATGTCTGTTCCTTCCCCAGCTGCCCGCGCCGGCTTCCCCGTTAGCCGCCAAGTGTTGGCCGACCACGTCTACGAAGCACTCCTTGAGTGGCTCATGGATGGACGGCTTGAGCCTGGTGCGGCAGTGAGCATCGACGGGATGGCGCGCGAGCTTGAGGTTTCGCCTACGCCGGTGCGCGAAGCGTTGGCCCGTCTGGAGCACACCGGCATGGTGCGGCGGGTGGCGTTGAAGGGCTATAGGGTGGCGCCCGTATTCACCCGCGAAGATTTCGCTGAGCTCATGGAAGCCCGGCTTTCCATTGAACCCGTGAATGCCAAGCTCGCGTGTTCCCGTATGACACCGGAGGGGTTGGATGCCCTCAGGCAGGCTGTCGAGGATCTGAAGACCGCCCCCAGGGGCGGGACATTCGCCGAGTACCGCAGTTATCTGGAAGCCGATGAGCGGTTCCACCAACTCATCGCCGCCCAGGCGAACAACCAGTTCCTGCTCGCGGCTTACAACACCTTGGGCGGACAGATCCAACGCTTCAGGTTGTTCGGGGGAGTGGGCATCACTGACGCCGAGCAAGCCATTTCCGAACACCAGGCCGTGCTCGACGCCATGACCAGCGGCGATCCGGACAAGGCCGCTGAAATGATGATCGACCACGTCGAAAAGGTCCGTGGCAGGGCCATGGCTGACGCGCCGGAAGACTGAGCCGGGGCGCTGCCGCTTCCGCACGGGCGCACCCGCTCGATCCCTCTCCACCACGGAAAACACCTCCCAGTGACCCCCTTCACACACATTTGTATGACATATAGGATCTAGGAAGTTTCCGAAAAGGGTTGACAGCCTTGCCTCGTTCGTAAATCCTATAGGAAACAGGATTCCACGAAGGAGTGATCATCATGGCGTACACCGCCGAGAATTGGCCCATCACCGCGGCCCTCCTGCAGTTCCCCGGCACAGATGCCGCTGGACAGCACATCAACGACGCCGACTCTTCGGTTTGGGCATCCGTCCTGCAGGAAGTGAAGGAAACCGGGTTCGCCAACGCGGACCTCACCGACAGCTGGGTCCGGCCGGGCGACCTGAGCAAGGAACGCCTGGCCGAGTTCAAGCAGACAGCTGACCAAGTGGGCATCGGCGTCCCTGTCATCTCCGCCATTCGACGCAGCGTCATCCACGCCACCGACTGGGCGGACAACCTTGCCTACAGCCACCGCACCATCGACGCCGCGGCGGAGCTTGGTTGCGAAGTTGTGTCCTTCGGGCTGCACCAGGCCATCACTCCCGAGCAGCAAAAGCAGCTGTGGTTCTGGACAGTGGAAGGCTACAAGGACCCGGTGGGGGACAAGGAAGCCTGGGGCAACGCAGTCTCCCGAATTCGTGAACTCGGCAAGCATGCAGCAGAGGCCGGCATCCTGGTCTCGCTGGAAATGTACGAGGACACCTACCTCGGAACCGCGGACTCCTCGGTCCAGTTGGTCCAGGACATCGGACTGGACAACGTAGGCCTGAACCCGGACCTGGGCAACCTGATCCGCCTTCACCGCCCTATCGAGGACTGGCGCGAGATGGTGGCGAAGACCCTGCCGTACTCCAACTACTGGCACATGAAGAACTACATCCGCGACGAAGACGTTGCCCGCGACAGCTACATCACCATGCCCGCGCCGATGGAAAGCGGACTCATCAACTACCGTGAGGCCTTCAAGCTGGCACTTTCCGTGGGCTTCCAGGGCATCCTTTGCACGGAGCACTACGGCGGAGATGGTTTGAGTGTCACCGCCAGCAACCAGGAATACCTCCGCAGGCATGTTCTCCCGAAGACTGAAGGCTACGAGCTCGGCAAGAGCCAGGTAGCACAAGGTCGCCAGGTACCGGCTACCGAGCTCGCAGGAGTCTAGGACGATGACCAGGATTTTCGACAATCCCGCAGACTTCGCCGATGACGCGCTGGACGGCTTCGTTGCAGCGAACCGCGGCTATGTTGCCCGCGTTGACGGCGGCGTGGTGCGGTCCACTGAAGTCCCCGGCGGCCAGGTCGCCCTGGTGGTGGGCGGTGGCTCCGGACACTATCCCGCGTTCGCCGGACTGGTCGGCCCAGGCCTCGCCACCGGTTCTGCGTGCGGCAACATGTTCGCCTCCCCGGCCGCCGGCCAGGTGTACCGCGTAGCCAAAGCTGCTAACGCCGGCGGGGGAGTCCTGCTCAGCTACGGCAACTACGCCGGTGACGTCCTGCACTTCGGGCAAGCGCAGCTCCGGCTCAATGCCGAGGGCATCGAAACCCGGACGGTCACGGTCACCGACGACATCGCCAGTGCGCCGATCGAACAGCTCGAGAAGCGCCGGGGGATCGCTGGCGACCTGACAGTCTTCAAGATTGCCGGAGCCGCAGCAGAAGCGGGACTGGACCTTGACGACGTCGAGCGTTTGGCCATCAAGACCAACTACCGGACGCGGTCCCTGGGCGTGGCTTTTGACGGTTGCACGCTTCCCGGTGCCAAGGATTCGCTTTTCCATGTACCTGCGGGGCAGATGTCCCTGGGCCTGGGCATCCACGGTGAACCTGGCATCTCCGAGCACCCCATGCCCACAGCTTCGGAGCTTGCCGAACTCCTGGTCTCGAAGCTTCTCGATGACAAGCCGGAGGACGCAGGGGATCGTGTGGTGGCGATCGTCAATGGCCTTGGCACGGTGAAGTACGACGAACTGTTCCTGTTGTTCGGCAAGATCGAAAAGCTCCTGACGAACGCGGGCCTTACCGTAGTGGAGCCCGAGTGCGGGGAGCTCGTGACCAGCCTGGACATGTCCGGACTGTCGCTGACCCTGCTGTGGCTGGACGAGGAACTCGAGCAGTACTGGGCTGCGCCGGCTGACACTCCCGCTTTCCGCAAGGGCAGCATGGTGCCGCGCGCACCCCGCGCCGAGACAGCACTCGACGACGCCGAAACCGCCGACGTCGAACAGCCCACCCCGGCGGCCGCTGAACTCGGGCGGCAGGCCGTGGCGATCCTCGCCCAGGTGCGCGACGTCGTCGTCGAGCATGAAGAGGAGCTCGGGAAGCTGGACGCGATCGCAGGCGACGGGGACCACGGCATTGGCATGCGGCGTGGCGTTGACGCAGCAGCCGCGGCCAGCGAGGCCGCAGGTGAATCCTCGGTAGCGGCCGTCCTGACCGCAGCCGGAGAAGCATGGAGCGAACGGGCCGGCGGGACATCCGGAGCCCTCTGGGGTTCGGCCGTGATTGCCGCAGGAATCTCCCTCGGCAACCGTGAAACGTACAGCTCCGCCGACGCGGCCGCTGCCGTCAAGGCCTTCGTCCGCGCCATTGCCGAACTCGGCAAAGCCGATCCCGGGGACAAGACCATGGTGGACGCCCTCCTGCCATTCCGGGACACGTTCCTGGCAGAGCTCGACGGCGGAACTCCCGTTGACAGGGCGTTGGCCGTCGCCGCCGCAGCAGCAGAGTCCGCTGCCGCGAAGACAGCCGAACTCCGGCCGCTCAAGGGCCGGGCGCGTCCCCTTGCCGAGAAAAGCATTGGCCATCCCGATCCCGGTGCAGTGTCCTTTGGGCTGATCACTGCCAGGATCTCGCAATTCGTCGATTCACAACTGGCCGCCGCCTCCTCAGCGGCCGGAAACGGAGCACAAGCATGAGCAACAACCCAGGCTGGCGGATCGTCGTCGGCAACGATGAGGCCGGCGTCGAGTACAAGCAGGCACTCGTTGCCTTGCTGGAGGCAGATCCCCGGGTGGCATCGGTGACGGACGTGGGTGTGGGCTTCAACGATTCCACCGCCTACCCACACGTGGCCGTCGACGCTGCCCGGAAGGTCGCTGAAGGCGAAGCAGACCGGGCGCTGCTGATTTGCGGCACCGGTCTGGGAGTGGCCATCGCGGCCAACAAGGTCCCCGGGATCCGTGCCGTCACCGCCCACGACAGCTACTCGGTGGAACGGTCCGTGCTGAGCAACAACGCACAGGTCCTCACCCTCGGCCAGCGGGTGATTGGCTTGGAACTGGCCAAGAAGCTCGTCGGGGAATGGCTCGGCCACCACTTCGACCACACCTCATCCTCCGCCGCAAAGGTGGACGCAATCTGCTCCTACGAGCCCGACTACACGAAGGCAGTCTGATCATGACCAACCCTGAAGCTTCTGCAGCAACTGAATCCACGGTGCCCGGCGCGGCCGGGAAGATCGCCGTCGTCGGCTCCGGCTACATGGGCGGCGGCATCGCCCAGGTGCTGGCGCTGGGTGGGGCGCGCGTTGCCCTGGCCGATGTTTCTGCCGAGATCGCCCAGAAGAACTATGACCGCTTGCTGGTGGAGTCGGACCAGTTCATCGCCGACGGACTCTTCCCCGCAGGGTCCACAGAAATCCTCAAGCAGAACCTGTGGGCCGCCAAGGACATCGAAGAAGCCGTGGCCGACGCCGATTTCATCGAGGAGTGCGTTCCCGAGGTGCTGGAAATCAAGCACCAGACCCTGGCCCGCATCAGCGCAGCGGCCCGTCCGGAGGCGCTGATCGGTTCCAACACGTCCACGATTTCCATCGCTTCCCTGGCCGAAGCCGTCACCTATCCGGAACGGTTCCTGGGCGTGCACTTCTCCAACCCGTCGCCGTTCATTCCCGGCGTCGAGGTCATCCCCCACGCCGAAACCTCAGCCGCGACGGTTGCGGCGTCCCGGGAGCTGGTTCACGCCGCCGGCAAGCAGACCGCGGTGGTCAAGGATGTCACCGGTTTCGTGCTCAACCGCCTGCAGTACGCGCTGTTCCACGAGGCAGCGCAGCTTGTGGAGCAGGGAATCGCAACCGCGGACGACGTCGACACCCTGGTACGTACGACGTTCGGCTTCCGCTTGCCCTTCTTTGGTCCGTTCGCCATTGCGGATATGGCCGGTTTGGACGTGTACAACTTCTGCTACAAGTCACTGCAGACCGGGTTCCCGGAACGCTTCGCGACCCCGAAGATCCTCTCGGACCTTGTGGAGGCAGGCAAGCTCGGCACCAAGACCGGCGCCGGGTTCCTCAACGTGCCTGCAGAACGCACTCCCGAACTCATCGCCTACCGCAACAAGGCCTACGTCGCCATGCAGAAGCTCATTGAAGAGCTCGGCCCGGCCCCCATCAACTAACTCTTTAGAGGAGAAGCACAGATGACTTTCCCCGCAGAACGCACAGCAATTGTCACAGGAGCCGTTTCCGAGCGCGGCATTGGCCGGGCAACCGTCAACTACCTGGCCGCACAGGGCTGGAACATCGGCATCATCGATCTGGATGACGCCGCCTGCAAGATTGCCGCGAAGGAAATCGCCGCAGAGTACGGTGTCCAGGCCCACGGTGTTGGCGCCAACGTTGCCAGCGAAGCCGAAGTCCGGGCAGCCATTGACGAACTGGAATCGGAATTGCCGCAGATCGTCGCTTTGGCCAACGTTGCCGGCGTCAGCTCGCCGGTTGGGTACCTGGATCTCGAACCCGCCGAGTGGGACAGGGTTTTGAACATCAACCTCAATGGTGTCCACTACGCCACCCGCCGTGTGGCCGAGTCCATGGTGAAGAACCGGATCGGCCGGATCGTGAACATCTCCTCCGTCTCAGCCCAGCGCGGCGGCGGCACGTTCTCCAAGACCCCCTACTCCGTGGCCAAGGCCGGCGTTATCGGACTGACCCGCGCTACGGCTCGTGAGCTGGGCGAATACGACATCACCGTCAACGCCATCTCCCCGGGACCCATCGACACCGACATCATGGGTGGAACGCTCAGCCAGGAACGCAAGGACGAGCTGACCAAGGACCTTGTGGTCAACCGTGTGGGCTCCACCAGGGACATCGCCGCCGCCATCGCCTTCCTCATCAGCGAAAACTCCGGATACATCTCCGGCCAAACGCTGAATGTGGACGGCGGACTGTACATGCACTAGGTCCCTGGCATGAAGACTTGGACCAGAGAGCGCAAGATCTACCTTGCCGTGGGCGTCCTTGCCTGCGCAGTGGGCATGGTGCTCATTTTCTTCCCGCGCTGATTGCGCTGCATTAATCACTTTCCTGTCACTCAAAGAGGAGTTTCAATGTCTGTTGCCACCAATTCCACGAAGGAGTTGCTGGATACGCCGGTCTTGAAATCGGCGATCTCCAAGGCGTCGCGGCGGCTCATGCCAATGCTGGTCATCCTGTACGTGGTGGCCTTCCTTGACCGCACCAACGTTGGCTTTGCCGAAGCGGCCCTGGAAGTTGATAAGGGTATTACTGCCGGCGCCTACGCGCTGGGAGCCGGTATTTTCTTCATCGGTTACGCACTGTTCGAGATTCCGAGCAACCTGCTGCTCACCAAATTTGGGGCCAAGGTGTGGCTTGCCCGCATCGCCATTACCTGGGGCATCGTCTCGGCGTGCTTCGCGTTTGTGCAGGGCGAGACGTCCTTCATCATTCTCCGGTTCCTTTTGGGTGTCACGGAGGCCGGGCTCTTCCCGGGCGTCATCATGTTCCTGGCCGCATGGTTCCCCAACAAGGTGCGCGTGAAGATGTTCGCCATCTTCTACCTTGCGCAGCCGTTCTCCCAGATGATGGGCGCACCCCTGTCCGGTTGGCTGATCAACATCGGCGATCAGGTTCCGGGCGTCGCAGGGTGGCAGGTCATGTTCTTCGTCGAGGGCATGCTGGCCGTGCTGGCCGGTGTCGCCGCGTACTTCTTCCTCATCAACAGCCCACAGGACGCCAAGTTCCTGACCAAGGAAGAAAAACGGGCACTGTCCGATGTCATGGCACTTGAGGACACTGTCAAGGAAGAAACCGGCCCCCGGGGCGTCCTGGCTTCCATGCGAAACGGCCGGGTCTGGTACTTCACGGTCATCTACTTCTGCCTGCAGGTGGCAGTCTATGGCGTGACGTTCTACCTGCCCCAGCAGGTGGCGCAACTGACCGGCCAAAAGGTGGGCTTCGCCGTCGGGCTCCTTGCCGCCATCCCGTGGTTCTTCGGAATCTTCGCCTGCTACTTCATCGGTAAGGCAGCCAACACCGTGGAGCGCCGCCGCCGTTGGGGCACGGCGTTGTTCATCTCCACTGGACTGTGCATTTTCGGATCCGCGTGGGCAGGCGCCAACCAGATGCCCGCCCTGGGCATCATCTTCATCACCCTGGCGGTGTGCAGCTTCCTTTCCGCCGGTCCCATTTGCTGGTCTTACCCGACGGCGTTCCTCACCGGAACTGCCGCGGCTGCCGGTATTGGGCTGATCAACTCGCTCGGAAACCTGGGCGGATTCGTGGCCCCAATCCTGCGCACCACTGTCAACCAGGTCACGGCTTCAGATACAGGAACCATGGGTGTCTACGCGCTGGGTGTCCTGCCGTTCGTTGCGGCCCTGCTCATGTTCGGCACCAAGCGCTTCAGCAACAAAGCCGACGAGCTCCTGGGGAAGTAGATCGTGAACATGGCTGTTACCGGCACACCCATGGACACAGTGTTCGTTGGCGTCAGCACCAAGATGTACATGGGCTACGCACACAGCCTGCGGTGGTTGGAAGAGCTGATAGTCGAAGTGGACGCCCGTCCGGCCCTCGCGGCCGGGCGGGTGGTCCCGTTGGTGATCCCGTCGTTCCCGGTGCTACCTGAGGCAGCGCGTTTGATCACGGGAACACCACTGGTCCTGGGTGCCCAGAACTGCGGCTGGTCTGATGGCCCGTGGACCGGCGAGGTGTCACCCTCCATGCTCGCGGAGCTGGGCGTGGGCTTTGTGGAAATCGGGCATGCGGAGCGGCGACGCCACTTTGCCGAAGACGACGCGATGATCGCGCTCAAGGTCAGTGCCGCCGTCGAGTCCGGCCTGAAGCCTTTGCTGTGCGTAGGGGAGACGGAGCTGACCGGCCCGGAAGCAGCGGCAGAAACTGTATTCCGGCAGCTGAAGGCGGCAGTGTCCGGCGACTGGTCCGTTGCCTCCGGGATGGTCATCGCCTACGAACCGGTGTGGGCGATCGGCGCACCCGAGCCTGCCTCTGCGCAGTACGTCTCCGAGGTGGTCGGCGCACTGCGGGCCGCCTTGGCTCCCCACGGGGTGGCAACCCTGCCCATTATTTATGGCGGCTCGGCGAAACCCGGCCTCCTGCCACAATTGGACGGTGTATCCGGGCTTTTCCTCGGCCGCTTCGCCCACGATCCCGCCAACTTCGGCCGGGTGCTGGACGAGGCCCTCGCCCTCAGCTGAACACTGGCTGTGGGCTGTCGGTTGGACTGCGGCTGTCAGCTGGCGGATCGGCTCTAGAAGGATCGCTGGCAGAGGGCCACGAAACCGCCGAGGTTCTCCAGCCCTTCCGGATGCGTGGGCAGGTAGTTGGTCAGTTCGGGCGAACGTACGACGACGGCACGCCACTGCCCGCGGGAGACTGCCACGTTGATCCGGTTGCGTGAGAGCAGGAACTCCATGCCGCGGGGGACCTCTTCGGCTGCGGAGGCGGCCATGGAGACGATGACCACGGGCGCTTCCTGGCCCTGGAACTTGTCCACGGTACCCACCCGTACTTTCCCGAGTCCGGCGCTGCGAAGGGCATGCTTGATCAGCTGGACCTGGGCGTTATAGGCCGCGACCACCAGAATGTCCGTTTCCTCCAGGGGACGGCGTTCCGGAGAGTCTGAAGGGTCCAGCCATTTCAGGCCTAGATGGGCCTGCACTTGCCGGACAACCTCAGCAGCTTCTTCAGGAGAGGCCGTCGAGTTGGCACTGTGCTGGACATAGACACAGGAAATCCCGGGGGCGGCCCCTTCCAGTTCCCGCAGGGCGGCGGCAGGGGCAGCCTCCAGTCGGTTGTCGTAGGACAACTCAGAGACTGCGCTGCACAGTTCGGGATGCAGGCGCCATGACAACGCCAGGAAGTAGCCCAAGTGGGACGGCAACGTGTTGTGGCCATCGGATAACCAACCCAGGGCCGATTCATCAACGGGCTCCGGGTGCTTGCCTTGGGTGACTTGCGGGAGCTGCTGGGGATCCCCCAGCAACAGCAGACGCTGCGCGGCGCGGCTGACAGCCATGGTGTTCGCCAGGGAGAACTGTCCTGCTTCATCTATGACCAGGAGGTCGAGGCATCCAGGGGGCACTTCCTTGCCAACCATGGTCCACGCAGTGCCTCCGATCAGGGCACCGCCGGGCCTGGACAAGAGCTCTTCCACATCTCCCTTGGCACAATTGGTCCAGGGCACGGGCTCATTGTGCTTGACGTCCTTGGCCACCAGCCGGGGATCGAGACCTGCTTTCTCAACGGCTGCGCAGAGCATGTTCTCCACTACGGCGTGTGACTGCGCCACTACGCCCACCTTCCACCCGTCGGCCACCAGCCGGGCCAGTACGTGGGCGCCCACGTGGGTTTTGCCGCTGCCTGGAGGACCCTGAACGGCAAGGTAAGAGTGATCCAGGTCTTTGACCGCCGCTGTGATGGCCTCAACGTAGCCATCGGGCCCGGAGGGAACCAACGGCAGTGCAGTGAGGGTGCCCAGCCTGGGCGGTTTCCGACGGACAAGGTCCAAGGCAGGATCCTTGGGCCAGGAAGGCAGCGAGGCGCGGAGCTTTGTGGCCAAGGCAGCCAATGCGGCCCTTTGTCCAGTGGTCTGAATCGGGCTGTCGGGTGTCAAGGCCATGGGAGTTTGGCCAAATTCCGTGGAGTCGTTTCGCAGCTTCTCGACTATGGTGACTGACTCGAAATCGTCGTCTTCCCCTACCTCGATGACCTCGGTTCCTCCCCACCCTGCACGGCCGAGCACCGAGGATTCCTTCGAAGCCAGAGCATCCGGCAGGGGAGACTGGTACATCCTGAAGTACTTCTTGCTGGCGTCCAATCCAGCGCCGTCTCCGGACCGGCCAAGCAGTTTCACTTTCCGGGCGGGGTTGCTGCGGGGAGTGGGTTTGGCCCAGTCCTGGAGCACCTCGGCGCGATCCACTATGAAGAGGTCGCGTTCATCGGGCCACTGTGAGGTCGGCTTTTCCAACCTGTCGAAGTGTCCCCACCAATGCTGTTTGTCTTCCCGGCGGTGGTACCCCACTCCGGCGGCGACGATGCCGATGGCCCGTGAATCCGATGATGACTGTTCTTCCACAGGCAGCCCGGCGACGTACTCGAACAGGGCTTTCTCTTCGGGCGGAGCCTCGTATTTTTCGGGCTCGGCGTCCTGTTTTCCAGCCTCGGCCACAGCATGGCCGGGAACGATGGAGCGCTCTGCAGCACGGGCAAGCAGCCAGTTCCGAAGTTCCAGGGTGGAGAGACAGTCGTATTCGTTGTAATCCCGGATGCCTTCGAGGATGGCTGCTGCTTCCCCGGCGTTTCCGTTGTCCCGGGCCGTGCAGTAGTCCGCGTAGGCAACTACGGAAGCTCCGGCGTCGGTCACGTCGCCCGAGCGCAGGTGTTGCCCCATGTACAGGGGCTCGAGTTTCTTGATGCTGTACGAATTCGCGGAGACCCGGATGCTGTGCCGGACGGTGTCGTAGAGGTCCACCAGGACCCCTTGGCGCAGGAGGTCGTCGACGGCGGTTTCACCCACCACATGCGTCAAGGAAAGGTTGCGCAGGGCGGTCTTTTCGTAGGCGGCATAGTGATAGATGTGCATACCCGGATAGCGGGCGCGACGCTGGGCCACGTAGTCGAGGAAGTCGACAAATGCCCTGCCCTCCTCAGCACGTGAGTGCGCCCAGAAGGGCCGGAACACGGGCCGGGCACCAGGTTCCACAGGATTCTCGATGACTCCGAAAAGGTACTCCAGCCCCCACTTTCCGGTAGCGGGATCCTGCCACAGGGGATCGCCCTCGAAGTCGAAGAAGATGTCGCCGGGGTCCGGGGCAGGGAGCCGGTCAAGCGTGTTCTCCGGCAAGACGTTGTAACTGATGGCTTTGGCTTCCCCGGACTTGTCCGAGTAGTGGACGGTGCCATCGGGGGTGCCCGTGCCAGTCTGCAACTGGGCTTGCCCACGGAGCCTGAGCAGGGTGGAGTCACCAACCGCTGGAAGGGCAGCCAGCTCATCAATGGTGGTGACGCCGGATTCGATGAGCTTTTTGCGGCGGCTGATCCGCATGCCGGCCACCATGAGGAGGTCCCGGTGAATTTCCACCTGTTCAGCGCAGTAATCACAGCGGCCACAGGCGGAATACCGGGGATCGCCCCACTCCACCGGCCCGCTTGCCCTCACGTGCGCTCCGGTCATGGTGAGGAAACGTTCGCGGCGTTCCTTGAAGACAGGAAGGATGCGGGACAACGGATGGTCGCTGTGGACTCCGTTGCCCAGCACCAGGGTGACAGTGGGGTCCGGAGTGATGCCCGCGTTCAGGAGTTGGTCCCCGTATGCTGCGAGCTGCAGGAGGGCTGTGACCTTCGCGTGGCGGGCGAGCTTGGTATCGAACACCGCATAGAGCCCACCGGGCTGCTTTACCAGGAAATCGGACCGCCCATGGAACTGGCCGTCGAAGAAGGCGGCTTGGAACACCACGTCCGCTCCGGACCGCAGGGCGTCGATGGATTCCGCGTGCTTGGCCGAAAGGGTGGCGCGGTCCATCGCAGAGGCGGGAACGACGTCGTAAACGCCCTTCCCGGTGGCCGCATCCCAATGCCCGAACTCTTCCACGAACCCGTCCAGGACCCGATGCTCATGGACATCGCCAAGGGCGGCAGTACGTTCCAGCATGGCATCAGCGGCGAAGTCCGGTTTGGGGGAACGGCCGAGCTTTTCGTCGAGTTTGCGCAGCAGCTGGTACTCGCAGGTTGCAGCGATAACGAGGTCGCTGGCCGAGAACACCAGGTCCTGCGGAGCGCCCGCTATCTCAGGATCGAGGAAGAACACCGCGACCCACCTACCTCTCCATGCCGTCAACAAACCCTTGCAGCCAAGCTATCAGCGGGCACCGACAATTTAGTGCGCAGTCACTTTAGACTGCACCCATGACTGAAACAGCCCAGGCCTTTGACCCTGCCTTCGAAGCCGCCTACCAAGCGGCGCAAAAGAGCCTCAGCGAGGGCGGCATCCCCATTGGAGCCGCTTTGGCCCGCAACGGCGAGGTGGTGGCCAGCGGCCACAACGAACGGGTCCAGCACGGCGACCCGATTGCGCACGGGGAGATGTCTGCGCTCAGGGCGGCAGGACGCCAGAGGACGTACCTCGACACCACTCTTTACACCACCTTGGCACCGTGCGCGATGTGCACCGGAACCATCATCCAGTTCAAAATCCCGAGGGTGGTGGTTGGCGAGGCCGAAACCTTCCCGGGCGAGTTCGACCTCTTGCGCTCACGTGGCGTGGAGGTGGTGGTCCTGAACGATCCCCGGTGCGTGGATATGATGCGTACTTTCCAAGAGGAACACCCCGAATTGTGGGCTGAAGACATCGCCGAACAACAGCCGGAAAGCGGCCCCTTGGAAGGCCACAAATTCGCCTAGCCACGCTCACCCTCCGGGCGTAGGCTGGCATCATCGGCGTCGGTGCCGAGAGGCCCCGCGCGTCGATAATCCCAATCGATGAAGGAGGACCCATGAGTGCCGTACGCGAATTCATGACAACCAACGCCCAGTGCATCGAAGAGGACAAGACTCTTCAGGAAGCCGCCCGGCTGATGAGGGATATGGACTGCGGTTCACTTCCCATCTGCGGCCACGACGGCAAGCTCACCGGCTTCATCACCGACCGCGACATTGTGGTCAAGTGTTTGGCAGAAGGTAAGGACGCACGCGAAGTGCGTGCCAGCGAACTGGCCACAGGCAAGCCCTACTGGGTGGACGCCGATGCCAACGTTGATGAGGCCGTCACCATGATGGAAGAGCACCAGGTGCGTCGCCTGCCAGTCATCAGTGATCACAAACTGGTTGGCATCATCAGCCAAGGCGATATTGCCCGCAACCACTACGCCGAACAGCGCCTCGGCGAAATGGTGGAGCACATTTCCGCCAAGGGGCACATGGCCCACTGACCAGTTGAACCGGTGCGGCTGGCCTAACCGACAAGTCCGGCCGCCCCCCAACCAGCCGCCGCGAGGCATCCCCGGAAGGTACGCCTCGCGGCCCGACTCCGGGGCACACGGATTTCGCTGTCATCGCAGCCTGTCCGCGGTCCCGCCTGATACAACTACAGCACTAAGACCGCAGCCCGGACAGGGCCGCCGAGTACCTGCCTTCGGAAACTGTCGGCCAGGTGAGGCAAACTGTCATGGTGACTTCAAATCTCCAACACCAGTCAGCAGACTCAGCCATCCACGCCCAGATCGCCGAAGAACTCGGCGTCAAGGCGTGGCAAGTCAAAGCCGCAGTGGAACTGCTCGACGCCGGATCCACGGTCCCCTTCATCGCCCGCTACCGCAAGGAAGTCACCGGGACGCTCGATGACACCCAGCTTCGTGACCTCGAGGAACGGCTCAGATACCTGCGTGAGCTCGAGGAACGGCGTAAGTCCGTGCTCGAGGCGATAGCAGCGCAGGGCAAGCTGACACCGGAACTGGAAGCCGCCGTCGTCGGGGCCGACACCAAGGCGCGGCTGGAAGACATTTACCTCCCCTTCAAATCCAAACGGCGAACCAAGGCCCAGATCGCCCGCGAAGCCGGGCTGGAACCACTGGCGGACGTCCTGCTCTCCAACCCGCAACTGGACCCCAACGCCGAGGCCGTGAAGTACCTGAACGCCGAGCACTCAATCGAGGACGCTGCCGCTGCGCTCGCAGGGGCCCGCGCCATCCTGGTGGAGCGGGTGGGGCAGGACGCCGACCTCGCCGAGGACCTGCGCGAACGCCTTTGGAAGCAAGGACGCATGGTGTCGCGCGTGAAGAAGGGCATGGAGTCTGAGGGCCAGAAGTTCAAGGACTACTTCGAGTTCACGCAAGTGCCCTCCGGAATGCCTTCGCACCGGGTGCTGGCGCTGTTGCGTGGTGAAAAGGACGGTGTCCTTGAGCTGGACCTCGCTGAGGCGGACCCAGCCGACGACGACGCCCTGGCCGCCGCCCGCGGTAAGTACGAGAACGCGGTGGCCAAGTGCCTTGGGGTCGCCAACCAGGGACGGCCCGCCGATACCTGGCTGATGCAGACCGCCCAGCTCGCCTGGCGCGGACGGATCCTGGACAGGCTGACCACCGACCTCCGCGGACGTATGTTCGCTGACGCTGAAGACGAAGCTGTTCGTGTGTTCGCGGCCAACCTGCGCGATGTCCTCCTTGCCGCGCCTGCCGGGAACCGCGCCACCCTCGGGCTCGACCCCGGACTCCGGACCGGCGTGAAGGTGGCCGTGGTGGACGGCACGGGCAAGGTTGTCACCACGGACACCATCTACCCGCACGCACCTGCCAGGAAGTGGGATGAAGCGCTGGCCACCCTTGGCCGCCTCGCCAAGCAGTACAACGTGGAATTGGTGGCGATCGGCAACGGAACAGCCTCCCGCGAAACTGACAAGCTGGCTACCGAACTCATCAAGTCCCTCGAAGCTGCAGGGTCCAAGGGAATTCAGAAGCTGGTGGTGTCCGAAGCTGGAGCGTCTGTGTATTCGGCCTCCGCACTCGCCGCGTCCGAACTGCCAGGCATGGACGTTTCCCTCCGCGGCGCCGTGTCCATTGCCCGACGACTCCAGGATCCCCTGGCGGAGCTGGTCAAGATCGAGCCGAAGTCAATCGGCGTGGGCCAGTACCAGCACGATGTCACCGCAGCGAAGCTGGACCGCTCGCTGGATGCCGTGGTGGAAGACTGCGTCAACGCTGTGGGTGTGGATGTGAACACTGCCTCGCCGGCTCTGCTCAGCCGTGTGGCCGGCGTCGGACCGCTCCTGAGTGAGAACATCGTGGCCTACCGGAACGAGAATGGTCCGTTTGCCAAGCGCAGCGACCTCAAGAAAGTACCCCGGCTTGGAGCCAAAGCTTTCGAGCAGTGCGCGGGCTTCCTCCGGATCACCGGGGGTGCCGAGCCACTGGATGCCTCCAGCGTGCACCCGGAAGCATATTCTGTGGCCCGGAAAATTCTGGTCGCAGCCGGAGGCGGACCGGCCACGGCGCTTGATCCGCAGGCATTCGTGGACGGCACATTCGGCCTGCCCACCGTGAAGGACATCATGTCCGAGCTGGAGAAGCCCGGCCGGGACCCGCGTCCCGCGTTCAAGGCGGCCTCGTTCTCTGAGGGCATCGAGAAGATCTCAGACCTCAAGCCCGGCATGATCCTTGAAGGCACCGTTACCAACGTGGCAGCGTTCGGTGCGTTCGTGGACGTCGGGGTGCACCAGGACGGTCTTGTCCACGTGTCGGCGTTGTCCAACAAGTTCGTCTCGGATCCGCGCGAAATCGTGAAGTCCGGCCAGGTGGTCCGGGTCAAGGTCCTCGAAGCCGACCCCGAACGGAAGCGTATTTCCCTGACCTTGAGGCTCGACGACGAACCCGGCTCTGCGGGTGGCCGCGGCTCCGGCGGGCGTGCTTCGGGCGGGCAGAGTGTCGGCGAGCGTGCAGGTAGCCAGCGCGGCGGGGGACAGCCGGGTCAGCGTGGCGGGGGACAGCCGGGTCAGCGTGGCGGGGGTCAGCCGGGTCAGCGTGGCGGGGGTCAGCCGGGTCAGCGTGGCGGGGGTCAGCCGGGTCAGCGTGGCGGAGGTCAGCCCGGTCAGGGGGCGCCGCGGCAGGGACAGAGTGATCGCGGGCAGGGCGGCTCGCGGCAAGGAAGGCCCCAGCAGTCCCCGGAACCCGCGAACACTGCCATGGCAGAAGCGCTCCGCCGGGCCGGACTCGGGAAGTAGGCCAACCGCCGTCGAATCCTCGCCTTGGTTCGCCCGACACACAACAGCCTGACGCGCAACGCACCATGGTGGGTCGGGCAAACAAGGCCGGGTCTGCCCGGCGCGCGTGGGCTACAAACGCCCGTGGGCTACAAACCCGCTGTCTTGGCGTCCCACCCCACCGCGTCCGCTGGTTGCAAAGCCATAGGCAGCCAGCGTCCGATCCGGGTGAATGCTTCGCGCCGGATGGGCTCGGGGGACAGGAAGATGTCGTGGAAGGCATTGGGCAGCCGGCTCACAGTTACGGTGTCCGCCAAGGACAACGACCGGTGGGCCACTGCGTCCACGTTCAAGGCAACGTCGGCAGTGAGCGCATCGGCGGACCACTTGGGCTGCAGGTAGCTCTTGTCCGAGAGCAATACCAGGACTGGTGCGTCGATGCCCAAACCGGCGGCAACGGTGGCTTGGCCGCGGAACACGGCGTCGAGGAAGGCCGGAGTAACCGGGAAGCCCCGGTCTGGCCGCCATTCGAGGTTGTAGTCCCACTCGCCATCCAAGGTGGCTGATACTGCCCGGGTATAGATGCCCGGATCTACTGGTGGCAGTGGGGCCAAAGGGTGGAGCCGGGCGTGGAGCCCAACCAACGGCGCAATGGCACGCCGGCCGAGTTCGGTCGCCTGGAATTCCAACCAGGGACTGTTGAGGATCAGTGCTGAAACCATGCCGGGGTGGCGGGCAGCCCACAGGCTGAGCGTGAGTCCGCCGGTGGAGTGCCCCAACAGGATAAGCGGCCGATCCTCAGCGGTAGTCCCGGTAGCCCCGGTAGTCCCGGTAGCCCCGGCAGCGCCTGTGCGGCCCATGGCGGACAGGGCGGCTGAGATGTCGGCGTCATAGTCGGAGAGACTGGTGACAAAGCCCGGTACCAGGTCCGGGCTTAGGCTCCGGCCGTAGTTGTGTAGATCCAGGGCGTAGAAGCGGGCACCGGCCCGGTGCCAGAAGTCTGCGACATGGCGTTGGAAAAAGTAGTCGGACCAGCCGTGCACATAAAGGACGTCGGCGTCGAGGCCAACACTTTCAGCGTCGGGGTAAGGCCGGTCATTGCCAAGGTAGCGCACCAAGGTGGCGACAGCACCGTCGTCGAGGGTCAGCGTTTGCTGTTCAAAACCTTCGCCAAGAATGTCCGGTTTCCATGGCTGGGTCATGACGTCGATCGTAGCGGCTCGCCGGCGTCGGGGCCCTTTTCCTTCTGCCACGGCCATTTGCCCGTAATTTCCAGCTCGAGGGAGAAGCTGAGGAAGGTCCGGATGAGCACGATGATTGCCAGCACTCCGACGCTTTCAAAAGTGGGGGTGACGGCGACGGTACGGATGATGTCGGCCGCCACCAGAAGCTCCAGGCCCAGGAGGATGGACCGGCCAAGCAGTTGCCGGTACGAGCGGTAGGGCGTGAACGGAGTGAGGCCGCGTGCGCGTTTGGGCTGATACCCGCGCAGCGCGAGCGGGATGGAAACCAGCGCTCCGATCACCATGACCGCCACCCCGGCCGCGTCCATGTACCGGCCAACTTGCTCAATGATGTGCTGGAAATCCATGGCCCTCCCCGATAGCTGCGTGCACCCACCGTCTCACAGAACACAGAACACAGAACACAGAACACAGAACACAGAACACAGAACGACGGCGGCAGCCCGGGTTCCGTAAGAACAGAACCCGGGCTGCCGCCGTCGTGCGTTATTGGGTGGTGCCGCTACAGCGCCGGCGCCGGGACCGGGAAGAAGACCCGGGGATCCTGAAGGAGCGCGGGGTAGTCGAAGTCGGAGCGCTTGATCACGTTGGTGACTTCGAAGTTGCGGGCAAACCGGCCATCTACCGTGATGGGCCGGCCTTGGATCAAACCAACGGCGAATGTCTGGCCGTTGTCGAAGGGTACCGCCAGTTCCGTCTTGCCGGGCAAGGTGTTGAAGGCGCGCTCCTGGGCTTGGCGCTTCCGCGTGGGCTTCTTCTCCGGGGGTGCAACCGGCCGCTTCTTGGGACCGCCCACCTGGCGGCGGGACTTCTCCTCGGCGTACACAAACTGGTACTCGTCAGGGTCCGTGGCCGGTGTTGCCTTCGCCTTGCCGTGCGGGGGCATGCTCACAACGGTGAGTTGCTCCGGGCGGAGGTCTTCGACATTGGAGCGAAGGATCAGGAGGCGGTCCTCTTCCGGGTCCTCGGGGTGGAACTCGTGCTTGGGCTCAGGCCACACGTATTCCAGCTTTTCCTCCGTGCCCGGGAACAGCTGTGCGTAGTACTTGGGGTCCTTGCTGAGCAGCTTGGACCGGTGGCTGAGGTGCAGGTCCTCGTATCCGAGCCACGGCGGCATGACAATCCGGGAGGCATAGTCCGGGTGGGCTGCCTGCGGGGCGAACTCGGCGATGTTCGCGCGCGTGTTGTCCGGGTGCCCACGTTCCATCCATTCGTCGGCCATGGCCAGGCCGTACATGGTCAGCGCGGGGACATGGCCCATCCACATCCGGACAGCCGGGTGCTGCTGCCAACCGTACTCCGGGATCACCAACGCGCGGAGGACCTGGAGCGCTTCGACGCGCTGCTTGCCGAGCCTGGAAGTGTCGAGGGCTTTGGCACTTTCACGGAAATCGGCGAAAGGGAGGAAAGTCTGCATCCTTTCAGTTTGAGGGTGCCGGGCGTGAGAACCAAGTTGAGTGCTCCGGGACACGTGCCATTGTTGGGGCCTAGAGTTGCAGGGTGGAAACTTTTGACGAGAAAACTGTCACCACGGCGCCCCCGGTTGCCGAATTGCACCTGCACATCGAAGGGACTCTCCAGCCAGAGCTGATCTTTGCCCTGGCCGAACGTAACGGCATTGAGTTGCCGTACCAAGACATCGAGGAACTGCGCGAGAAGTACCAGTTCACGGACCTGCAGTCCTTCCTGGACCTGTACTACGCCAACATGGCTGTGCTGCAGACAGAGCAGGACTTCACCGACATGACGCGTGCCTACCTGGAGCGGGCTGCCGCCGGGGGAGTGCGCCACGCGGAAATTATGATGGATCCCCAAGCGCATGTCTCCCGCGGTGTCGCCCTGGAAACCTGCGTCAACGGAGTGGCCAACGCCTTGGCTACCTCGGAAGAGGACTTCGGGGTCTCTACGCTGCTCATTGCCGCATTCCTGCGGGACATGTCCGAGGACTCCGCCTTGGAGGTTTTGGATCAGCTCCTTGCCATGCACGCGCCCATCGTGGGCATCGGTCTGGACTCGGCAGAGGTGGGTAATCCGCCGTCGAAATTTGAACGCCTGTACCAGCGCGCCGGCGAGGCTGGGCTCCGCCGGATAGCCCACGCAGGAGAAGAAGGTCCGGCCAGCTACATCACCGAGGCGTTGGACGTGCTTCACGTGGAGCGGATTGACCACGGCATCCGCTGCATGGAAGACACCGAGGTGGTCCAGCGGTTGGTGGCCGAGCAGGTGCCGCTGACGGTCTGCCCGTTGTCCAACGTTAGGCTGCGCGCAGTGGACAAGTTGGCTGACCACCCGTTGCCCGAAATGCTGGCCATCGGCCTGAATGTTTGCGTGAACTCGGACGACCCCGCCTACTTTGGCGGCTACGTGGACGATAACTTTGAGCAGCTGGCCAAGGTCCTGGAATTCTCGGTGCCGGAGCAGGCTACGTTGGCTGCCAACTCCATCCGTTCCTCGTTTGCCAGTGACGCGCGGAAATCCGTCCTGCTGGACGAGGTCACTGAGTGGGTAAAAGCCTCGGTACCCCACCCTTAGCCCGCGCGCCGGCGTCCCAGCTGAGACCCGTACATCACTTGCGGCGTCGGGGATGTCACACTCAGTCACGACACACGGTGTTTACGTTCTGCAGTCGCGGGAATTAACAATTCATTGGCAAACTGCAAAGAGAGTAATCACCTTTGAAGGAGAAGCATGGGCGCGAACACCGCCGAAAACACCAACCTTCGTCTGAAGGCCGTACTGGACATCCTCGCTGAAAGTGTGTGGTCCGAGACCACCCTCAACGCAGGCGAAGTCCTGGCCGAAGCGATTGTCCGCGTACCTTTCAATGATCACGAGGCTGAGCTGCTCAGCGGGGGGATCCCCCGCGGGCACAAGACCCTGACGTCGGCGTCGGCCAAGCTGGTCAAGGCCGGTTGGCTGGTCAAGGGCCGTTCTGGCTGGACCATTCCGGAGGACGGCTTGCGTGCCACGGTGGCCTTCCCGGATGCGGCCGCCTTTGGAGCAGCGCTCGACGCCGGAACTCCGGTTCCGTCCGACGTCGCCGTTCCCACGGCCCCGCCAGTGAAGCCTGCGGCGAAAAAGGCAGCAACGAAACGGGCTGCAGCCAAGAAGGCAACCGGCCCCGCAGTTGCCGCGACCGACGTGGCTGAGCCGAAGGTTGCTGCCGCCAGGGTCTCGGCACCCAAGGCCAAAGCTGCTACGGGCAAGGCTGCAGCCGCCGAGTCTGGATCCACCGAGTCTGAATCCACCGAAGCTGCAGCTGGGGAGTCTGCACCCACACAGAAGAAGGCGCCGGCGGCGAAGAAGGCTACACGCAAGGCACCGGCGAAAGCAGCGACGCCTCCCGCCGTCGAAACCCTGCCGCAGCCGGACGCCGTAGCGGTTGCCGGGGACTTCAACAAGATCCTCGGTGCTCCGGAGGATTGGGCGCCACAGTATGACGAAGCCCAGATGGAGTTCAACCCGCTGGTCCAGGTATGGACCATCACGGCTGAACTGCCCGCCGGTTTCTACACCTACAAGATCGCGCTCAACCGCTCGTGGGACGAGAACTATGGTGCGTTCGGTGCCCGCGACGGCGCCAACCACGAGTTGAACCACGACGGCGGCCCGGTCACCATCACGTACAGCCACGCTACCCGGGACATCGTGGTCAGCTAAGTTCCTTTGCCGGCATCAAACCTGCCCTTGTTCGCTCCACTCCCAGTTCAACGGTGAGTGGGACGGGCAGGGGCAGGTTTTCGTTAAGGTGGTTCCATGACTGACCAAGCCCAGCGCGTCACAGCCCGCATCACCGGCGTTGTCCAAGGCGTGGGTTTCCGCTATTGGACTGCCCGGAGAGCTGACGAGCTCATGCTGAAGGGAACGGTCCGCAACAACCACGATGGCTCTGTGCAATTGGTTGCCGAGGGAACTGTCTCCGACGTTGAGCACCTCGTGGCATGGCTCCACTCCACCCGCGCGCCCGGCCGTGTGGAGAATGTTGACCTTGAGCTCTCCGAAGCAACAGGGGAGTTCAGCGACTTCCGGATTGTGGACTAGCGAGTCTGCGGATGCTACGCCCCTGGTGACGTGGTGGTCAGGCCTGACTCTGTAGCGGCAAGGAGCAGTTCATGGTCATAAGCAACCAACTTGTCGGTCTGGAGCCGAATGGCTGTGGCCAAATGAATGGCATCGGCGCTGCGAAGTTGTCCCGGAAGGGCAGCTGCATACATGAGATCTGAGCGGGTTACGTCCACCAGATTGATGCCGGCCAAAACGGCATTGACAACGTCGAACGGCATATTCCTGCGACGGGCCGCGCAGTGCAGCTCTGTGTAAAGGAGCATGGAGGCCACCAGGTGACCTCCGGAGGCTGCTACCTCTACCAAGTAGGCGGCAGCGGCTGAGGACTCGCGTTCATTGACCACCAACTTCATGGCGGCTGAAGTGTCTACGTAGGCGATCACCGATCGCCACGCAGATCGGCCAGGATCTCGGCTGTGGTCATGTCGCTGCTGATGCGAGGCAGGAGAGTGAAGTCCACAGGCGACTCACTGGCGGGCCGGACGCTGCCCGCTTGGAGAAGTCGCTCAAATGGCGAAGCTGATGGAGGAATGAGGGTGGCCGTCACCTCGCCATTGTTGGTGACGTCAATGACTTCCCCATTCTTGACGCGTTCCAGAATCTTACTGCTCTGGTTGCGTAGTTCCCGGTGCGGAATAGTTGTCATGGCTTGCCTCCGTAGCAATCGTAGCACGCGGGTTTTGGAGCCCCCTCGCGCGTATCAAGCGGGCTGGGCAGCGGTCTTCGTCGCCTCGATGTAGTGCTCCAATGGCTTCAAAGCCGGCTGGGATGAGGCATCCCGGACGGCGTCCGCTCCAACGGCATTGGCGACAGCCAAAGCGTGTGCATATTCCAGTCCGGACTGAAGTGCCAGGACCAGCGCCGCGCAGAAGGCGTCCCCGGCTCCGATGGTGTTGGCGATATCGTTCACAAGCACGGCAGGAGCCTCGGCCACCCGTTCGCCGTCGACAAAGATGGCCGATCCATCCCCGCCGTAGGTCACTGCCACCAGCGGGGCGTCACGAAGAGCGGGGATCAGCTCATACTCCGTCTCGTTCACGATCACCAGGTCACAGCGCTCCAGGAGTTCAGGAATGAGCGGTGCCGCAGGGGCGGCGTTCAGGGCGAAGAAGCCCTTGGCCTGCCGCGCGGCTTCCAAGACAACGTCCTGGTCCACTTCGAGCTGGCAGAGAACGGCCTCGTTTGCACCGAAGGTCACGCCCTCCAGGGCCACATCCGCGTTGGCGCCCGGGCACACCACAATCTGGTTCTCGCCGTTGCTGTCCACCAGCACCAGCGCGGTGCCCGTGGCCGCGTCCACGCGGGCGATGTCCTGGACGTCGACGCCGGCACCTGCCATGGCGCTGATGAGGCTGAGTCCGGCGTCGTCCTGGCCCACTGCCCCCACCATGCGGGAAGTGCCGGCGAGCCGGGCTGCCGCAACGGCTTGGTTGGCGCCCTTGCCGCCGGGCTGCTGGCGGAGGACTCCGCCGCCCACGGTTTCACCGGGGGAGGGGAGTCGTTCGGCTGTGGCAGTGATGTCGAGGTTGATGCTGCCCACTACGGTCAGGGAAGAGGGCGCAGCAGGCTGGAGGGACGTGCTCATGGAAGGTCCTTTACGGAAGATCGGGGAGGTAAATCAGGAGGACTGGATGACGGAGAGATGGCCCGCCTTGGCAGCTACGAGGCATTTGGCAAGGTAGAACGCATTGCCGTTGCGGCGAACGTATTGGGTGAGGACCAGCACGGGGTCGGAGGGGCGCAGTCCCAGCAGCTTTGCGCGGCTGGGGCCGGCGGTGCTGAGGCTGATCTGGCATTCGCCGGGGCCGAGGGACATGCCCGGGAGCCCACCCAGGACCTCGAGGAGCGTTGAGGCGGACAACGTGGGGGCTTCTGCTGCCTCGGCGAGCGCTTCGGCTTCGGGTATTTCCTGGGCCACGTTTTCCTGCAGGTGGGCAACGGGTTCGCCGTTGCGGATCAGCACGCTCTCCCAGAACCACACATCCTGGTCGGGCTGGACTCCGATGCCGGGCGCCACGAATTCGGACGCCGGCTGCTTGATGGCCGCCACCCGTTTGACCTGGATGTCTTGCTCGGTTCCGCCAAGGAGTTGATCGAAGGGGCGGATGTGCTCGATTCCGATGCGGGGGAGTGAGTCGGCAACAAAGCGGCCAACACCCCGCCGTGCGCGGGTAAGGCCGTCTTCTTCGAGCAACATCAGGGCTTCCCGGATCACGGTGCGGCTGACGTCCATCATGGTGCCCAGTTCGGTCTCGGTGGGCAGCAGTGAGCCGGGCGGCAGGATTTTGGTCCTGATGGCTTCGGCTATGCGCGAGTAGGCTGCGACGCGCAAGGGCTGGCCCGGCTGGGCAGCGATGGGTCGTGACAGGAACTGGACGGCGTTGTCGGTCAAGGGTGCCTCACTTGGGATGGGTTACGGACACTGTACCGGATGACTGTGATAGGTTGCACAAGCTCGTAATACATGCTTGTATAACAACTCACATCTCGTGGCGCCGCCCCGCGCCCTCGGACAAAGGAGTTTGATGTGAACATCCCCACCGCCACAGGCCCGAACACAGTAGACGGGCAGCCCGTGAACACCCAACCCCCGGGAGCATCGGCAGCAACAACTGAGCAGACGGACGAGGGCCGCTTCCATGGCAAAGCCGCTGCGCTGCTGATCACCACGCTGGTTTTGGCCGTGCTGGCCTTCCAACTCAACGCCAGCATGATCACCCCGGCACTGCCGCATATCGGTTCCTTCTTTGGCGAATCCCCTGAAGCCGTGGCGCAGGTTCAGTCCATGTTCTTCCTGGCAGGAGCAATTTCCGGTCCCGTGATCGGGCGGTGGAGCGACTTCATCGGCCGCCGGAACGCTTTGTTGCTGGTTTTGGCTGTCATGGCCGTCGGAACCGTCCTGTGCATTTTCGCGCCCACGCTGCCATTGCTTGTCACTGGCCGGTTCATGCAGGGCGTCTCGAGCGCCATCTTTGCGCTGTCCTACATCGTGCTCAACGAGTACCTGCCCGCCCGGCTCTTCGGAACATCCATCGGCATCATCGCGGCCATCAACGGTGGCGTTGGCGGAGTGGACGGCTACTTCGGCGGGCTCATGGCCGAGACCCTGGGCTTCCAGTCGATCTTTGTTGCCGTGCTGGTCCTGGCCGCGATCGCCGTCGTGTGTGTCATCAAAGTGGTTCCCGGCGGAAAATCCGCCGTCGCTCCGGGCCGGATGGACTGGTGGGGTGCGGGCTCGCTGTCTGTGTTCCTGGTCTTCATCACCTATTTCGTGTCCACGGGCTCCTCGGCTGGCTGGACCTCACCTGCCGCGCTCGGCCTGCTCGCGGGCAGCATCGCTTCCTTCACCGCGTTCTGGCTCATTGAGAAGAAACGCGAGACACCCCTTGTTGCCGTCCACCACCTCCGCTCACGCCAGGTTTGGCCGGTCATCGCCACTACCGTGCTGACCCTCGCCGGAATCTTCGCCATCATCAACTTCACCGTGGTGCTCCTCAGCCAGGACAAGGAGAGCGGCTTTGGCCTCTCCGCGTCGGTTGCCGCCCTGCTGTTCCTGACTCCTGCCGCCCTCATCGGCGTCTTTGCCGCTCCGCTCGCCGGCTGGATCGCCGACCGCCGTGGCTGGATCAAGACCGTCCGCGTGGGCACGGCAACCAGCCTCGCCTGCGCAATCGTCGCTGCACTGTTCTCACACAACCAGGTGGCGGTCCTCATCGCCATTGCCGCGCTGGGCGTCTTCTACAACGGCTTCTTCCTTACTGCGATCAACGGATTGTCCGTGCTGCTCTCGCCCAAGGAAGCGCCCGCTGCCTTGCCGGGTATCAACGGTGCCTCGTTCGGCATCGGGGCGAGTCTCGGCGTCGTGATCGTTGCACCGTTCGCGGGCGTCGGCACCGCGGCCGGTTACTCCACAGCCTTGTGGATCTCAGTGTCCATCACGGCGCTGGCTTTCATCGTCAGCCTCTTTATTGCAGCCCCCAAGGGCGAAAAGATCTAACGCACGACGCCGGCACCACGCTTTTGGCGCCTAGCGCACACCCCAACTGGACATCCGAGCAGAACCCGACACGCTGCACGTTGCATCCACCGCACAACTCACAACTGCAGCCCGATCCACCTGAAACGAGAGACCACCATGACCCAGCCCGCACCCTTCTTCCTCGACTGCGATACCGGCATTGACGACGCCTTGGCTCTCGCCTACCTCCTGGCCTCTCCGCAGGCAGACCTGGTGGGTATCGGCACCGTCAGCGGCAACGTCAGTGCAGCCGGTGGTGCCCGGAACACCCTGGACTTGCTGAAACTGGCCGGCCACCCGGACGTTCCCGTGGCAATCGGTGCGCACGATCCCCAGGTTGGTACTTTCCACGGCGGCGCCCCGCACGTCCACGGTGACAACGGCATCGGTGGAGTGGACCTGGTCCGGTCCCACCGCGAACCGGTGGAGGCTACCGCAGCGGAACTGCTAGTCCAGTTGGCGCACCAGTACGCGGGGGAGTTGCAGCTGGTGGCGATTGGCCCGTTGACCAACATTGCCCAGGCCTTGCGCCTGGAACCCAAGCTGCCCGAACTCGTTGCCGGGGTCACCATCATGGGTGGCGCGGCGCTGGCACCGGGCAACATTACGCCGGTGGCCGAGGCCAACATCGCCAACGATCCCGAAGCTGCAGCCGAGGTCCTGGCGGCGGCCTGGAACGTGACGCTGGTACCTCTGGATGTCACCATGACCAACGTCCTGGAGGAAAACCACCGCCAGGAACTGCTCGCCAACGAGCACCCCGTCTCGCAGGCATTGGGCCAGATGCTGGGCTATTACTTCGGCTTCTATGTCGATATCTTCGGCCGGGCATGCTCTGCGATGCACGACCCCCTCGCCGCCGCCATCGCCGTCAGGGGAGTGGAGCTGGCCTCGGCACCAACCGTCCGCGTCCAGGTGGACACTACGGACGGACCGGGACGCGGACAGACAGTGTGCGATCTCCGAGGGCTCTATGCTGGCCTGCCGGATCAGCGGGGCGCTCGTTGCCGCGTGGTCCTGGAAATCGGCGAGGACTTCGCGCCCCACCTGTTGGGAACCCTGCAGGCGGCCTGGCTGACGGAATCTGAAGTGATAAGGGCAGTGGAACCTGTCGCCTGACTGGCGGAAGAGTAACTGGCGGAAGAGTGACAGGGGACGACGACGGCGGCAGCGGCCCGCCGTCGTCGTCCTCTTTTAAGCCGCTGTTATTCAGGCCCGCTACGCGTACATGAGCGAGCCGGGCGTGGTCAGGGTTTCGCCGGTCTCGAGCCAGGTCTTGAGGCCGGACAGGATCATGGGCCAGCCGCCGTAGAGTTGGTCGTTTGCGCCTTCGCGGAGCTGATCGTGCGTGACGGTGAGGTGGCATGAGTCGCCCACGGGTTCAATTTCCCAGGTGATGCGCGAGGTGCCCTCGGCTTTGACATCCTCGCCCCACAGCGCCTGCATGGTTTGGACGAGCCGGCGTGGGGGATCAACCTCGATGTTCTCGCCCTCGCCCAGCGGAGCATCGGCCTTGGGGTTCCGCATTTCGAAGCGGCTGCCCGGCGTCCAATCGGAGCTCAGCGTGTTCCCGAACTGGTACTTGCTGCGGATCTCGCTGGTGGTGATGGCTTCCCAGAGCCGTTCCGGGGTGGTCTTGATATAGATTTCGAAGATCTTTTCCATGGGACTTTCCAATCTGGATTTGAGGTCGCTGAGGGCAGCGGCCCATGGTTCTGAGTATTTACTCACCCAGCGGTCGTGGATGAGGCGGATGGGTACCGGGTTGAGGAAGTGCAGCTTTTCACGACCCCGACGGCGGGTGACGACCAGTCCGGCATCTTCCAGGAGCTTGAGGTGCTTGGCGATGCCGAAACGGGTCATTTCGAACCGGGCGCCCAAGGCAGACGCGGACTGGCCGTCCTCGCGGAAGAGCTCGTCCAGCAATTCCCTGCGGGTGGTGTCTGCCAAGGCCTTGAACACGGCGTCCATGACCTCAGAATATGTGACCTTTTGGTCACGTGTCAATGGATTTTGGGTCCTTGCCGCCGGGTGGGTGTGCGGGATGGCGGCGAGATCGCGGGAAGGGTGCGGGGATGGCGGCGAGGTCGCGGGAAGCGTGACGGGGGCGTGCGGGGATGGCGGCGAGATCGCGGGAAGGGTGCGGGAAGGGTGCGGAGATGGCGGCGAGATCGCGGGAAGCGGGCCGGGGGCGTGCGGGGATGGCGGCGAGATCGCGGGAAGCGTGCGGGGATGGCGGCGAGATCGCGGGAAGCGTGCGGGGATGGCGGCGAGATCGCGGGAAGCGTGCGGGGATGGCGGCGAGATCGCGGGAAGCGTGTTGGATCGCCGTTCCGGTCCCGCGATCCCGCAGGCTTTCCCACGAACTCGGCAGTTCGCCCGGCAGGGTAGCTAGCCAGGCAGAGCAGTGACCTGCCAGGGTTGGTCCGAGCCGCCGGCAGCCTCCGATAGTTTCCATGAAGGGTCGGAAACTTAACTGCTTTCAGGTTGATCTGCGCCCGCCACTACTGCGATCCATCGGCCCGAAACCCCGCCAAACGCTTGATTATCCGTTATTTCCGGGGCTCTCATGTTACTCACGGGTTTCCGAAATCAACCTGTTGTTATTGCGTAAACTTTACGATAGTTTCTCTGTGTGATGTGCGTCGCACTGTTGTTCAGGGCGACGAAGGCCGAGTGAAGGACAATGATGACCATCCACCCAGAGGACTTGCGGACAGCCGGGGCGCGGCTGCGGCAACTGCACCAACGAATAGGCGGCGTAGCCTACGGCGGGGACTACAACCCCGAGCAATGGCCGCGCGAAGTCTGGCTTGAGGACGCCAAACTCATGCGGCAGGCCGGGGTAAACCTGGTGACCTTGGCGGTCTTCTCCTGGAGCCGGCTGGAAACCAGCGATGACGTTTTCGATTTCGGCTGGCTGGATGACGTCATGGACCTCATGCATTCGCACGGCATCGGCGTAGACCTGGCAACCCCGGATGCCGTACCCCCGGCTTGGCTGGTGGAGCAGCACCCGGACATCATGCCCGAGCGTCCGGACGGGAGCATCTTCGGCTTCGGTTCCAGGCAGCACTTCGATGTATCCCACCCGGTCTACCGCGCCAAGTCCCTGGCGCTGGCGGAGAAGATGGGCGAGCGCTACGCCAGCCATCCTGCGCTGCGGATGTGGCACGTCGGCAACGAATACGGACCCGTGTCGTATGGTCCGTGGGCTGAGAAGGCGTTCCGTGAGTGGCTCCAGCGGAAGTATTCGTCGTTGGATGAGCTCAACCAGGCCTGGAGCACCACGGTGTGGGGTCAGCTCTACACCGACTGGAGCCAAGTCCGCGTCCCTGCCCAACCCCGCACCTGGTCCAACCCGTCGCGACGCCTGGACTTCCACCGCTTTACCTCGGACAGCATGCTGGAGCACTTCAAGGCCGAGCGGGACATCCTCCGCCGGCACAGCCCGGACCTGCCGATCGTCACGAACTTCATGCGCTTCTACAAGACCAACGACTACTGGGCCTGGGCAGCCGAGGAAGACGCGGCAGCGCTGGATATCTACCCGGACCCGCGGGAGGACGACGCCCACATTGCTGCTGCATTGAACTTCGACCTCATGCGGTCGCTGCGCCACGGACAGCCTTGGATGGTCATGGAGCAGGCAACCGGCGCCGTCAGTCAGTGGTCTGTCAACGTCTCCAAACTTCCGGGCAAGATGCGGCTCGGCTCATACCAGGCCATAGCCCAGGGCGCTGATTCCATCCTGTTCTTCCAGTGGCGGCAAGCCAAGGGCGGCACGGAGCGCTACCACTCGGCCATGGTGAACCACGCCGGACCGAACACCCGGATCTTCCGGGAAGTCTGCGAGCTCGGCCAGGAGTTGAAGTCCCTTGGCGACCTGACGGGCACCAGGTCCACGGCCAAGGTGGCCATCGTTTTCGATTGGGATTGCTGGTGGGCGCTGGAACTCGGCAACTCACCGAGGTCGGACCTGACCTACGCCCAGGAGGTCCTGCGCTTCTACCGCCCGCTGTTCGATGCCAACATCACCGTTGATTTCGTCAACGCCAACAGCGACCTTTCCGGGTACAGCCTGGTGGTCATGCCGGCGTCGTATCTCTTGACTGACAACGCCGCGCGGCGTTTCGAGGACTACGTCGCCGACGGCGGACAGCTGGTGGTCTCCTACCTTTCGGGGATCGTGGACCAGGACAATACCGTCCGGCTGGGCGGCTACCCCGGGGCATTGAGGAACGTCCTGGGCGCCTGGAGCGAGGAAATGCACCCGCTCGCCGGCGCGGATGAGCAAGTAAAGCTCTCAACGGCCGACGGCGGCACCTCCTCCGCGAGCTACTGGACCGAGCACCTGCACGCTGAATCCGCGGAGGTCCTGGCCAGCTACTCGTCGGGCCGCCTTGCCGGCACCCCGGCCGTCACCCGTAACTCCTTCGGGCGCGGCACCGCACTGTACTTATCGGCCCGTATTGATGACGGGTTGCTGAACCAGATATTGGCGGACCAATTGCGCACCGCCGGTGTGGAACCGGAACTGAAGACGCCCGCCGGAGTCCAGGTCCGGCGTCGTACTGGCACCGCAGCTGAGGGCACCGCCGGAAGTTTCCTCCTGGTGCTCAACCACAACGACGCTCCGTCCATGGTGGACGTGCTCGACGGCGGCACGGACCGCCTCAGCGGACGCACGGTCAGCGGGCTGGTTGAGCTCCCTGCCAACGGTGTCCTGATCCTGGACGAAACAACGGGACGGGAGGCTGACTAATGGCACTGCGACTTGATGTTCCGCCCAAGGCAGTGGCCGGCCCTGAGACCGGTGCCGGCAAGAAGCGTCGCGACAAGCCCGGAAGCTGGAAGCTGGCCCTCAAACGCGACTGGCGCCTGTACACATTGCTGGCGCTGCCCTTGCTGTATCTGCTGATCTTCAGATACCTGCCCATGGCCGGCAATGTGATCGCTTTCCGCCAGTTCCAACCCGGCGGCAGCATCTTCGGCGAGAAGTGGGTGGGCTTCAAATACGTCACCCTGTTTATCAACGATCCCAGCTTCTGGCAGGCCTTCCAGAACACCATCATCCTGGGTGTCCTGACCCTGGTGTTCTGCTTCCCGATGCCGATTATTTTTGCCCTGATGCTCAACGAGTTGAGGTCGCAGAAGTTCAAGAAGTTCGTCCAGACTGTGGCCTACCTGCCGCACTTCATGTCAGTAGTGATCATCGCCGGGATGATCCTGCAGAACTTCTCCATGAACGGCACGGTCAACCAAATCGCGGAGTCGTTGTTCGGCACCACCGTGAACTTCACTCAGGACCCCGGGTGGTTCCGGCCCATGTACATCAGTTCCGAGGTGTGGCAGACCATGGGCTGGGGCGCCATCCTCTACCTTGCAGCGCTGACGCGGGTGGACGAGTCCCTGTATGAGGCGGCCAGGATCGATGGTGCCAACCGTTGGCAGCAGACCTGGCACGTGACGCTTCCGGCCATCAGGCCAACCATCATTACCCTGCTCATCCTGAACATCGGCACGTTCATGGCGGTGGGCTTCGAGAAGATCCTCCTCATTTACAACCCGCTCAACTATGCAACCTCAGACGTCATCTCCACCTACCTGTACCGGGTGGGCCTGGAATCCAGCAACTTCAGCTATGCGGCCGCAATCGGAATGTTCGAATCCGTCATCGGCCTCACGCTGATCCTCTCAGCGAACGCGATCTCAAAGCGCCTCGCAGGAACGAGCCTGTGGTGAACAAGACAGCTACTGCCATCAAGGGCGGCGCCGCCCAAGGCGTCCTTGTGAAAGACATGAAAGTCTCACGCGCCATGCGGATCTTCCGGGCCGTCAACCTGGTGTTCCTGCTGTTGGTCGTGTTCCTGACGGTGTACCCGTTCCTGAACATCATTGCCCAATCGTTCTCCAGCGAAGGGTTCATCAACGCGGGCCAGGTCAACCTGTTCCCCATGGGCTTCAACACCGAGACGTACAAGCTGATCCTGGCCGACTCCACCTTCTGGAACAACTACGGCAACACCGTCCTGTACACCGTGGTGGCGACGGCCATTTCCATGGTCCTCACTACTGCATTCGCGTACGCGATCGCTAAAAAGGACCTCAAAGGACGCAGCGTGTTCATTGGCCTGGCCGTGTTCACCATGTTCTTCAACGGCGGCCTGATTCCCAACTACGTGCTCATCAGCTCCCTGGGCATGAGGGACTCCATCTGGGCCGTTGTGCTCCCGAACGCGATCAGTGTGTTCAATTTGCTCATCATGAAGTCCTTCTTCGAGAACATGCCC
Source organism: Arthrobacter sp. StoSoilB20 (assembly GCF_019977295.1). Taxonomy (NCBI): domain Bacteria; kingdom Bacillati; phylum Actinomycetota; class Actinomycetes; order Micrococcales; family Micrococcaceae; genus Arthrobacter; species Arthrobacter sp. StoSoilB20. Next base: position 1,250,909 of record NZ_AP024651.1, read on the forward strand.
CGCGAACTGGAAGAAGCAGCATCGATCGATGGACTCACCCAGTACGGGGTGCTGTTCCGGGTGGTGCTGCCGCTCAGCAAGGCAATCGTGGCCACCATGATCCTGTTCTACGCCGTGGCCAACTGGAACTCCTGGTTCCAGGCTTTCCTCTACCTCGACAACCCTGACCTTTTCCCGGTCACCATCTACCTGCGCAACATGATCGCCGGAGTCACCACAGCGGGCTCAGCCGGCGGAACAGCGGAGAACGTCGGCCAGATCGCCGCCAACATCCAATCGGTCACCATCGTCCTGACCGTCATCCCCATCCTTTGCGTCTACCCCTTCGTGCAGAAGTACTTCTTCTCGGGCGTCATGCTCGGTTCCGTCAAGGAATAACCCTTATGAAAGGACATTCAATGATCCACAAACCTGAGCTTCGCAGACGAGATTTTCTTGGACTCGCATCTGTTGTCACCATCGGCCTCATGCTGACCAGTTGCGACGCCGAAACCACCGAAAAGGTGGACACCTCCAAGTCCCGCAAGGGCGCGATGGACAGCTTCGGCGTCGGTGACACGTTCAAGGCGACGGAGCCGCTGACGTTCACATTCCTGTTCTCCGACCAGCCCACCTACCCGTACAAGAAGGACTGGCTGCTGTTCACCAAAATGGCCAGCGACAACAACGTCACCCTGGAACCCACCATCGTTCCGAACAGCGACTACGAGCAAAAGCGCAGCCTGCTCATCAGCTCCGGCAGCGCCCCGGAAATCATCGCCAAAACCTACCCGGGACAGGAAGCAGCATTCGTTTCCGCCGGGGCCGTTCTGCCGGTCAGTGACTACGTGGACCTGATGCCGCATTTCCAGGAGAAGGTGAAGAAGTGGAAGCTTGAGCCGGAGATTGCAGGACTGACGCAGGAAGACGGCAAGTACTACGTCCTCCCGGGCCTGCATGAGGAACTCTGGCCGGATTACTCCCTCTGCTTCCGCAAGGATGTGTTGAAGAAGGAAGGCCTTGAGGAACCCGCCACGTGGGAAGAATTCAGGGAGGTCCTGCGCTCGTTGAAGAAGGCCTACCCTGATGTGGTTCCCTACTCCGACCGGTTCAAGGGCGACAGTGTCCTGAATATTGCCAGTGCGGCTTTCGGGACCCAGGCCGGGTGGGGGCTGGTGGACGGCCTGCAGTTCGATGAGGACAAGAAGGAGTTCGGCTTCGCCGCCGGCTCGGACAAGTTCAAGGACCTGGTGACCTACTTCAATTCGTTGGTCTCCGAGGGCCTGATGGACCCCGAAAGCTTCACCCAGACCGACGATTCAGCCATCCAGAAGTTTGTGTCCGGCAAGTCGTTCGTCATCAGCGCCAACTCCCAGAATGTCATCACGTACCGCACCTCCATGGAGCAGTCCATGGGCAAGGGCAACTTTGAGATCGGTAAGATCACGGTTCCCGGAGGCCCGGAGGGTGACGTCATTGGAGGCACCCGCTTGGAGAACGGCATCATGCTGAACTCCTCCGTGAAGGACAAGGACAGCTTTGTGGCACTGATCCAGTACATCGACTGGTTGTTCTACAGCGACGCCGGCCAGGAGTTCAGCAAGTGGGGCGTGGAAGGAACCACGTTCACCAAGTCCGGCGGCAAGCGTCAACTCGCTTCCGACATCAACTTCCAGGGCCTCAACCCCGCCGGCACCAAGGACCTCCGGGTGGACTACGGCTTCTCCGGTGGCAACTTCGCCTACGGCGGAGCCACGGAACTGTTGCACTCTACGTTCAATGAAGAGGAGTTGGCGTTCCAGGAGGCAATGAAGTCCAAAAAGCCCCGCCCGGTGCCCCCGCCCGTACCGTTCAACGACGTTGACCGGGAACAGGCAACACTGGCGCTCACCCCGCTCAAGGACCACGTCAAGCAGAACGCTCTCAAGTTCATCACCGGGCAGCGGGCCCTGGGCGAGTTCGACGCCTACGTCAAGGAACTCGACAGCAAGGGCCAGACCAAATACGTGGAGTTGGCCAACAAGGCCTACAAGACCTACGCGGACAAGAAGTAGCCCTTCCGATGGCTGCGAAGGAAGCCCAGTACGGGTCCGGCCCGTTGTTCAAGGCAGCGGGCCTGGTGTACGGCGTCATGGTGGGCGGGGCATTGCTGGCGCTGGCGAATGTGCTGGTGGTACTTATGCCATTGCTGGCCGGGCTGGTGGGTCCCGCGGCATTGTTGGGCTTCGTGCTGGTGGGGCCGTCACTGGTGGCCTGCTGTTACGCCTTCAACCGGCTTGTCGCCGGTGAGGACACTGGCGTGTTCGGCGACTTCGTGAAGTCATACCGGAGCAACTTCGGCCAAGCCTTGGTGCTTTGGTTGCCCTACGCAGCACTCCTTGCAGTCATTGTTGCCAATCTCAGCAGCCTGCCGGGCAGCAACCCTGAAACGGTTGCTGCCCGGGTCGGGCTGGTGGGCCTGGGCCTGGTGGTGAGCACGGCTGCTGTGCACGCGATGCTGTTGCTGTCCCGCTTCACTTTCCGCACTGTGGACATCTACCGGTTGTCGGTTTACAGCATTGGAGCCAGGAAGCGCGTAGCCCTCGGGAACCTGGGGATCCTCTTTGTTGCTGGGTTCGTGCTGATTTCCAGCAGCGTGTGGTTACTGCTGTTGGTCGGCGGACTGATCCTTTACCTGTTGTGCTTGAACTCCCGCCCGCTTCTGGAGTTGGTGGAGGAGAGGTTCACTGTGGCTGCAGAGGTTTCCGCGGCCGGTTACTCCCCGGCGGGTTCCTCCGCGACGGGCTAGAGGTTGGTCCGCACCACGGCACCTTGGGCGATCACCGTGCTGACCTTTTCCAAGGCCGAGCCGTCAGTCAGGGGATCCGAATCCACCACCACGACGTCCGCCATGGAGCCGCGAACCAAGCGACCAACATTTTCGCCGCGGCCCAGCAACCGCGCCGCATTGGTGGTGGCTGCCTGCAATGCTTCCAACGGGGTCAGCCCGGCTTCGGCGAGCAAACGCGCTTCCGTGCCAATGGGCGTCACACCCGTTCCGAAGGAATCGGTGCCGGCCACGATAGTCACTCCAGCGTCCTTGGCTGCCCGTACGGCGGCCTGGAGGATGGGCGTGTACTCGGTTCCGCGTGCTGCCAGGATGGGGTTGGCGGAGCGGGCCATGCTGGTGATGGCGTCCATGGTGGGCGTAAAGAACGTACCGCGACGGGCCATTTCCTGGATGGTCTTTTCCGTCATGAAGACGCCGTGCTCAATGCTGCGAACCCCGGCCCGGACGGCGCCATCGATTCCTTCGGCGCTGTAGGCGTGGCAGAGGACACCGGCTCCCTTGGCGGCCTTGACGATCGCGCCGATCTGGTCCACGTTGTAGACCAATTCACGGGGATCCTGTTCGGGAATGCCAGCGCGCGGGTTGGCGCGGGTCTTGATGACCTCAGCGCCCCGTTTGAGGTTGATGCGGGTGAGGTACGCGAGGTCCTGCGGGTCCTTCACACCACCGCTGAGGGTCGCCAAGGGTGCCAAATCCGGATCAGCCAAAAGTGAATCCCCTTGATCCGGTGAGATAAACAGTCCCGCCGGCGTCATCCTCGGTGAGAGACCAGGCGCCCACGACGGCAGGGCGGCGAGGGCAATGTCCTGGTAGAAAGTGCTCGAACCGCTGCGTACGCTGGTGGCACCGCCTTGCAGGAGGGCGCGGGCATCGGCCAGAGCGTTGGCGTGGACGTGGGCATCGACGAGTCCTGGGAGGACCCATTTACCCGAGGCGTTGAGTTTGCGGGCACGGTTCGCGACGGCGGCAACAGCCTTGCGCGTTTCGTCCCGGGTACCGACGGCGGCGACCTTGCCGCCGTCGAGCACTACCACCCCATCGGCCACAGCATCGCCGGTTTTTGGGTCCACCACGGTTCCGCCGTCGATGATGAGGGCCTGGGTGGTCAATGGCCGGCCCGGGTAGTTTGGAGCCGACTGCGTGTTGTCGGCGAGGGCAGCCGGCGCTGAAGCCAGCTGCGCGGCTATGCCGGCAACGGAGATTCCGGCCAATGCTGCAGCGCCGGCGAGGATGCCACGGCGGGGCAACTGACCCTCGGGTTTGGGTGCTGAGGTGTGATCGTGAAGGCACATGATTGGACTCCTGGGGAACGAGCTGCCCGGCCGCTACTTGCCTGCGGTTGAGCATTTGGTATTCCAGAATGCCTCAGCGTAGAGGTGTGACGCAAGCAATAACGGGAAACTCTCAGGATCAACAGCATGTTTGGTATTCCAAATGGCAACCGCTTCGGGGCACCACGGGCCTCTCATCGCCGGCTTCGGTGCGGGCCCCTACCAGCGTGCATTTGATCTTGTTCGCCGGCGCTCTGCTGGTCTACCGCGGTGGCATTCGCAGGTCGCACATCGCGGGCACGGGGAAGCGGCCCGAAAGCAAACATCGCTTCGCCTGGCCCTCCCAAATTTCGACCCGCAAAGTACACGCTCACCCAAGATCGCGGCGCATCCGCGCGACACCCTTTATGTTCGTTGGGGTGTGTGGTGGTGGTTGCGTCGGGGTTTTTGTTGGGGGTCGATGTGGGGTGGGGGGATGAACCAGGGGACGCCGGTTTTCATGTCGATCCGCCATTGTTCTTTGTGGATGAGGTGGTGGTGGTGGCTGCAGAGGAGGGTGCCGTTGTGTGTTGAGGTGGTGCCGCCGTGGGACCAGTAGGTGGTGTGGTGTGCTTCGCACCAGGGTGCTGGAATGGTGCAGTCGGGGAAGGCGCAGCCGCCGTCGCGGGCGGTGATGGCTTTGCGGATGTGGGGTGGGAAGATCCGGGTGGTGCGGCCGATGTCCAGGATGCGTCCTTCGCTGCCGAGCAGGACGGGGATGATGTCGGCGTCGCAGGCTATTTTGCGGATGGTGTTGGGGTGGATGGGTCCGGCGAACGTCGCTGTGCCTGTGCCTGTGTCTGGGCTGGTGCCTGTACCCGCGCCTAAACCGGTGCTGGTGTGTTGGGTGAGTTGATCGAAGAGTTCGTTGTAGTCGATGGTGACGGTGAGTTGGGGTCTGAGTCCGCCGTTGGAGGGTAGTTTCGCGGTGGTCATTGCGAGGTTGCAGGCGCCGGTGAGGCCGTCCAGGAGTTTCTGGGCCCGGGAGCGCCGGTCAAGGTCAGGGCCGTCGCCGGCATCAGGGCCAGCATCAGCACCGAAGCCAGCATCAGCACTCAGACCCGCACCGGCCCCAGTGCCAGCTCTAACGCGGGGGTCAGCACCAGCGGCCATGGCCGTGCCGGCGCCTGTGGTGGTCAGGCGTGGGTTGGTGGCGGTGTTCATGGTGGTGGTGAGGGTTTCGTATTGTTCGGTGGTGGCGAAGATTTCGATGTGGTGCAGGCCGTAGCGGCGTCGGCGGCGCAGGAACGCGCCTTGGTGTTGGCGGAGGACTTCTTCGGTAGGTTCGGGTCCGTCTTGGTCGATGCGGTCGGTCCAGCGTTTGGCCATTTTGGTGACGAAGTCGGGGTCGGACTCGACTGCGGTTTTGGTGAGGGCGTGTTCCATCCGGGTGATGGTGGCGTCGTCGGTGAGGTTCCGGACTTTGTCCAGGGCGCTGCTGATGATGGTCGCTGACCGGGACGGCAGGTCTCCGGTGGCCAGGGCTTCGGCCAGGATCCCGCGTCGGGCCGGGATGTCCTGGCCGGTCATGCCGGGTTGGGGGAGGACATCCGGGGCGAGGGCGAGCCTGCGCCGGGCCTCGCCGATCCCGATCCGCAACCGTGCCCGCAAGAACTCAGCCGCGTTCCGGTACCCGTCATCCAAGACACCGGCCGATCCCGCAACACCTGCCTCGGACCCTGTTTTCGCTCCGGTCTCGATGCTGCCAGCGTGAGTGCTGCCAGCGTGAGCGCTGCTGGTTCCCGTCCAGGACTGGGAAGTTGCTGCGCCCTCGGACCTCTGCTCCGTCACCGGCACCGGCTCGACCCAGCCCGTCCGCCATTCCGTCGCTGCCGACAACGTCCCCGCACTCGACTGCTGCGCCGCCGTCCGCGTCCGCTCCACAGCCTGCGCCGCCACGACCTGTAAGTACTCAACGGACCGGGCGATCTCCTCCACCCTGCCGGCAAAATCAGCAGCCTCAACAAACGCAAAAAGAGAAGCTTCGTCGGCAGCAGAGACGCGTGCGGAGTCCAGAAGTGCCGCACTGTCGTTAAGAAGGGCCCTCAGGTCCAGCGCGGCAGATGAAAGGTGTTTCGACTGCGTAGCATCGAAACGTTGGATCGGCTGGAGGGCCGGACTCGATCCGGGGCTGCGCGTGGCAACGGCTGGCGACGGAGCGCGCTTAGCCGGCTTCTTTGGGAACCCAGCGTCATGGAATCCGACGCTGACGGTCACCGGCGTCGAATCCTTGAATCCAGCCCTCAGCAAGTCCGGCATGCTCAAGAAGCGTCGTGACCGGAAAGCGGTCAAGGCAGCCACAGCAGGGGACGTCTGCGCCCTTAGTGCCGATACCTGCCCTGCATCTTCCATAAAAACATCGTGTCAGGAGGGTCTGACATTTTTAGGGGCTCGACTCCTGCGTGCCTGCTCCCACATGACCGTGCCCCAGAGCGACCTGTCCCGCAATGCCCGCTACGCCGTCACCCGCTACGCGGACCCTCCGCTACGCCGTCACCCGCTACGCGGACCCTCCGCTACGCCGTCACCCGCTACGCGGACCCTACGCTACCGAGTGACCTGCTCGCGCAGAATATCCGCATGCCCGCAATGCTGGGCGAGCTCGCGGAGCATGTGGAGGTATACCCATCTAAGGGGCAGCGGCCCGCGCCGATTGCCCAGGACCAGGTCATCGAGCCCAAGGGATGAGGCCGCCTCCCGGGACTCCGAGCAAGCCTCGGCATGGGCGCGTTGAATGCTGGCAATGGTGTCGTGATCTTCCAGGATGAAGGACTCATCAGGCGTCGCCGGGATGCCGATCTCTGCCCGGGATGGGCACGTGATGGCTTCGTCGAACCACACCTTCTCCACGAAGGTTGCGTGTTTCACCAAGCCCAGGAGCGTAGTGCGCGAGGCGACCAGCCGCCGTCGTGCTTGCTCTTCAGTGAGCCCGTCGAGGCACTCGTTGAGGGCCCGGCGGTGCTCGTCGAGGAACGTATCAAACTGCGTGCGGGCGTCCTGGTTGATGACGTCCTCAGTGAAAGTGTGCGGCAGTGCGCTCATCCGAAAACCACCGTTCCGTCGTCGTTGATGTTCCAGCCGGGGTTATGGGCGATCTCCCAGATGATGCCGTTCGGATCCTTGACGTGCCCGTGAAAGATGCCGCCGAAAGCTCCTGCCTGCGCCGGTTTCAAAACCGTCGCACCAGCCGCCGCCAGCGCCTCGATGGTGCTGGACACCTCAGCCGCACTGCCCACGTTGTGGGAGAGCGTCACTCCGCTCACGCCGGGGGAAGGAGTGCTGGCGCCAAGGTCCTGATCGAACTTGTCGGCATCGAACAGGCCGAGCATCAGCCCCGGCGCAATCTGGAAGAAGAGAATCTCGCCGGGTACGTCCATGGCCGGATCCCACCCGAGCCCGTCCCGATAGAAGTCGCGGGCGGCGTCGAGGTCCGGCGTGGCGAACGTGAGGAAATGCAGTCGCTGTTCCATAGGGGAAGCCTAACGGGAAGGTACGACGGCGATACCCGCCGCGCGAGTCCTGCCCGCCTGTTGAGGCCTGGTCCAAGCCGGTGGGAGGATGGAGCAGTGGAACCCCTCTTCGACTTCCTTGGCAGTTACTGGTGGCTCATTTTCCCTATCGGCGCGATGGCTGGTGGCTGGGCACGGTCGTGGTCCAAGGCCAGCGAGGAACGGCACCGCCGCAAAGTGGAGTTGTTGAAGTTGCAGAACCAGTTGGCGGTGCACGAGGAAGCCAACCAGGCCGAGGTCGTTTCGCTGATGTCCGCTCACGATTCCGTGAACCACAAATGGCTCGACTATGAGCTGGACGTCGGCAACCTCATTGATTTCCCGCTCATGACCGACGTTAGAGAACCCCTCACAGTCGCCTTCCTGCGCGCCAAGAAAGAGGCCGACGGCTTACGGACCGCCACCCCGGAAGAGATTTCGACGCCGGCCCGGCTGGCTGAATACCGTGCGGCCGTCCACAGCTACGAACTCGCTTTTGATGTGGCCGAGCGGGAAGCACGGCGTATCAAGGACGGCAACTTCAGTGGCCCCGAACGTCAACGGCTTGCGACGGCGAGGAAGCTGCTGCGCATCGCCGAAGACACTGCCGCCACCCCTGCCGAGCGCCAAACCGCATACAAGCGTGCCCGCAAGGAACTCGACGGCTTGATTGTCCTGCCGGAGGCTACGGTTGCCGCACTCGAAAGCAAAATCGTCAGCATGCTTGATTCCCGCAAGGACCCGGACACTGACGTGCGGTTCGCTTGACGCCCAGGAAAAGGCTCGCGGTCATTACCGGTGCCGGCCGCGGTCTGGGGAAGTCATTGGTGGAAGAATTTTCCGACGCCGGATGGGCGGTTGTGGCGCTCACACGGACACCCGCGGAGTGGGCCGATCGGCAGCACGTCACCACAATCACCCACGATGTCCGACATGAGCCATCGGCTGAGTTAGTGTCAGCCCTCGGGGACAGCCACATCGATGTACTGATCAATAATGCTGCCCAGGGAGCCCGGCATTCCAACCTTGGCGACATTGCAGCGGAAGGCGTCATGAACGCCGTCGACGTCAACGTCGCTGGACCCTTGCGCCTGGTGCAGGCCGTCCTGCCGAACCTGTTGGCCGCGCCCGATCCGGTGATCATCAACGTCACGTCCCGCCTGGGCTCAGTGGCGGCGCAGGCCAGGGGCGACTACTCGGACCTTTCCACGAGCTACGCCTACAAAATCTCCAAGGCTGCGCAAAACATGTTGACCACCTCCCTCGCCCAGGACCTCTCCGGCCAAGTGCGCTGTTGGGCAGTTCACCCGGGGAAGCTGGCCACGGGGATGGGGCAATCCGATGCCTCGAAGGATCCACGGCTGGCCGCCCGCGAGCTGCGGGAGTTGGTGGACTCGGGGGACCGCGTGTCGCCTCGATTTGTGTCACTCGGAGCGGCGGACCTCCCCTGGTAGTGGGGTGGACTGCTGCACTTCGGCGCTTCCCTGCTGTGGAGGCGTGGCTTCCTGACCTTCTTTGATCCCGGATAGGCCGCGGTGCAACCGAAATTGGGTGTATTACGGCCTGTCGGAATCCAAAGTGGGTGGTGACGGCACACCTGATGGCATATCCGCTAGGTCAACTCCACGCCCATCACGGTCCGCACAATGTGTTCGCCGCCGGATCCGCCCCCATCATCTTCAAGGTGCCGCATCCCCAGCCGCTCAGCGACCCGGCGCGACGCCACGTTGTCCGGATGGATGATCGCAACAAGGAGCTCAACCCCCAGGACATCCCGCGCAAGATCCCGCATGCCAAGGCTGCTTCCGAGGCGTACCCCCGGCCCTGCAGCTCCCGCCGAACGTGGTAGCCGACCTCAAGCTCGCACCGCCCGTTGACCTGTTGCCACGTCAATCCGCAGTCCCCGACGAATCCGCCGTCGTGCGTTTCAATAATCCACAACCCGTGCCCGTCGCGCGCATAGTTGTCCCTGTTCCACTGGATCCAGGCAGCCGCTTCGTCGCGGGTTTTGGGAGCAGGGTAGTACGTCATCACCTCGGGATCACCCAGCAGCGACCTCATCGCATCGAGATCGGCCATGGTCATTTCGCGGAAGCGCAGCCGTGGCGTGGGGTGGGGGAGCATCCCCGAAGCCTACCCGTCGTCGGGCTGTGACTTCACCACCCACTTTCAGCTCCGCGGCCCCGATAAACAACCGCTATTGGCTGCATTAGCCCCGCACGGAGTCCAAAGTGGGTGATGGCCGCACACCGATCAGGGCAGGGGCCGCAGCTCCACCGGGGTCAGCATTTCCCGCTCGAACCCCACCACGCGGCGCGGCCCGTGCAGGATCACCTCATGTGTATGGGCGTCGGCGGTGCTGGCCGTGGCGACGTGGAGCTTCACCAGCCCGGGCGTCACCACGCGCTGAAGGTCCAGCCCGGTGAAGGAGGTGCGGTCGGCGTGAACCACAAAATCGACGACGGCGGACGCGCCGGCTTCCAGCTCGACGCGGGCATAGCCGATCAGCTCGCGCACGGGACGGACCACTTCGCCCACCGGATCTTCCAGGTACAACTGAACAACTTCGGCGCCGCCACGGGAACCGGTGTTGGTGACAGTGCAGCTGACGGTGACCGAGTCCGACGTCGACATGGTGGGCGCGCTGCACTGATGGCCGGTCAACTCGAACGTTGTATAGGACAGGCCGTGCCCGAAGCCGAACAGCGGTGAGGGGTCCAGCGCGCTGACACCACTGGGACCGGCCAGCTTGGAATGCAGGTAGGTGCCGGGCTGGCCGCCGGGGGACCGTGGCACTGAGACGGGAAGTTTGCCGGACGGATTGACGACGCCGGTGAGCACGTCCCAGAGCGCCTCGGCTCCTTCTTCGCCCGGGAAGAACCCTTGGATGATCGCGTCGGCGCGGTCAGTGAAGTCGCCCAAAGCGTACGGGCGGCCGCTCAACACAACCACCACTGCGCGGGTTCCGGACTCAGCACAGGAAACGAGGATACGGTCCAGCATTCGGTGTTGGTCGCCGGGCAGGCGGAGGTCGGCGGCGTCGTTTCCTTCACCCGAGGTGCCCCTGCCGAATAGGCCTGCGTTGTCGCCCACCACCACTACGCAGGTGTCCACGGAGGCTGCCACCTGACAGGCTTCGGAGATCTGTTCCTCGGTGGCGGCCTCGCAGTTTCCGGTGACGGATGTGGCCACCGATTCAAATTGTTCTGAGGCAACGCCTGCCACGGACGGAACGGAGATGCCCATGGGTACGTCGGGGTGGGAGGCTCCAACATGGGCGTCAAAGGAGTAGCAGCCAAGCATCGCGAAGGGGTCGTCGGCCAAGGGACCCACCACGCCCAGTGAACCGACGTGACCGAGGGGTAGAGCGGGAGCTTCAGCGAAGTCCCGGTTGCTCAGCAGCACTAGTGATTGGGCGGCCAATTGGCGCGCCAACTCCCGGTTTTCGGCGGGATCCAAGTCAACCCGGCCCGGTCCGTCACTACCGGACAACAAACCATCAGCCACTACACCATCAACCCGGCCCGGTCCGTCACTACCGGACAACAAACCATCAGCCAACACACCATCAGCCAACACACCATCAGCCAACGCGCCGTCAGCCAACAAACCATCAGCCAACACCGCCGGAACAGGGGAGAAGTCCGGCGACAACAAGCCAACTTCCGCCTTCTGCCTCAGTACGCGGCGCAGGGCTTGGTCCACCACGGATTCGTCCAGCGCGCCTTCGCGGATACGCCGCAGCAGTGGCTCGCCGAAGCAGTTCACGGTAGGCAGTTCAACATCGACGCCGGCACTCAGGGCCAGCACAGCGGCGTCACCGGAGTCCGCGGACACGCCATGGGTGACGTCCAGGAAGGCAACGCCGAAGTAGTCGGCAACCACAGTCCCGGTGAAACCCCATTCCTCACGAAGCAGCCCGGTCAGCAGTGCGCGGTTCGCAGCGGCCGGTACGCCGTCGACGTCGGTATAAGCGTGCATTACCGAACGGGGAGCGCCGTGACGGATCGCCATTTCGAACGGCGGCAGCATGATGTCGGCGAGTTCGCGGGGTCCCATGGAGACCGGCGCGTGGTTGCGGCCGGCCTGGGAGGCTGAGTAGCCCACGAAGTGTTTGAGCGTTGCGACGATGCCGGTGGATTCCAGTCCCTGGACGTATGCGGTGGCAACGGTTCCCACCAAATAGGGGTCCTCGCCGATGGTCTCCTCCACACGGCCCCAACGGAGGTCGCGCACCACATCCAGCACCGGGGCCAGGCCCTGATGGACGCCCAAGGACCGCATGCTGCTACCGATGCGGGCTGCCATCTCCTGGACCAGGGCCGGATTGAACGTGGCGCCCCAAGCCAGGGGAACAGGGAACGCTGTGGCCTTCCATGCTGCAAGGCCGGCCAGGCATTCCTCGTGAACCTGGGCCGGGATGCCAAACCGGGACGCGGCCATGATCTGTTCCTGAGCGGCGGCCAGGCGTCGGGCGCCCTCGGCCGGCTCAACAGGAACGGTGCCGTACATGCGCGTAATCTGTCCGAGTCCATTAGCGATGATCTCGTCCCAGGAACGGGCGTCTCCCGCCATCTGGCTTTGCAGAGGAGCCACGGAATCGCCGTCAGTGGAGGCGTTGACCCACACGCCCACCAATTGGGCGAGCTTTTCCTCGAGGGTCATCTCGCGGATGAGGTGCTCTACGACGTCCGACGCCGGAACGCGGGCAAGTGCTTGCTGATCGGCGGCGCCGGTGCTCACAGGCTTCTCCTTGGATTCTGAAGATGATTTTTAGAAACTATCAGAAATCCATATTTAGTTTCCATAGTCCCAAACCCTTGACTTGTTCAGCGCAGGCTTCATAGCGTTGAGCAGTGAAGCGGAAGCATTCATCTGGTGAGCCGAAGAAACTCACCAAATGAAATAAGAAACTTTCGGAAATGAATCCCGATGGAGAGACTCACATGCACACGTACAGAGTGGCCCTTGTTGGCACAGGCGGGATTGCGGCAGTCCACGCGTCCAACCTGGCACGGACGGATAACCGGGCGGAGTTAGTGGCAGCGTGCGATGTGGACGAGTCCCGCCTGCAGAGCTTCGCGGATGAGCACGGCATCGCCGGCCGCTACCAGAGCCTCACGGAACTCCTGGCTGAGGCCAAGCCGGACATCGTGCACCTCTGCACGCCGCCCATGATGCACATTGACCAAGCGATCGAGTGCCTCGAAGCAGGCGTCCACGTTCTCTCCGAGAAGCCGCCGGCCCTGAGCCTGGCCGACTTCGACCGCCTCAACGACGCCCAGGTAAAAGGCGGCGCACAGTTCTCCTGCGTCTTCCAGCATCGTTTCGGCGACGCCTCGGCCGCAGCCCGTACGCTGATCGGCGGCAGCGATTTTGGCCGCCCACTCGTAGCCCGCTGCGACACCCTCTGGTACCGCCCGGACGAGTACTTCGACCTCCCTTGGCGTGGCACGTGGAAGGCCGAGGGCGGTGGACCCACCATGGGCCACGGCATCCACCAGTTCGATCTCCTGCTCCACCTGCTGGGACCGTGGGAAGAGGTCACTGCGATCGCTTCCCGGCAAGCCCGGGCCACCTCCACTGAAGATTTCTCCGCCGCCCTGGTCCGGTTCGAGAACGGTGCCGCGGCAACCGTGACCAACTCGCTGCTCTCGCCGCGGGAGACCTCGGACATCCGGATTGACTGCGAATTTGCCACCATCGAACTCAGCCACCTCTACGGGTACGGCACCAAGGACTGGACCATCACCGCAGCTCCCGGGCACGAGGACTCCGTGTCCGCCGCGTGGAATGCGAAACCGTTGGAACGCGGCAGCGGCCACTCCGCCCAGTTCCTTGCCATGTATGAAGCGCTCGACGCCGGATTGCCGCTCCCAGCCGGCGCGGACTCTGCGCGGCAAACGCTGGAGTTCGCTGCCGCCATCTACGCTTCAGCCTTTACTGGGCAGCCCGTCCGACGCGGAGAAATCGTTCCCGGCCATCCCTTCTATGAGGGCATGGACGGCGAGGGCCGTGGTACCCGCGTCCTCGCCTCCACAGCCCGCGCCTGAAACCCTACTCACAACGGAGACCCTGATGACCACCACAGCCCAGACCACTACCCAAACCGCCCCCGCCGACACGCTGAGCTACACGGATGATGGCAGTTCCCTGACCTTGACTGTCGGAACCCAGGACATCGCGACGTACACCTACCGACCCACGGATGACCAGTACGAGAGTCCCCGTCCCTACTTCCACCCGCTCACCACCTTGGAGGGGGACGAGGTCACCATTTCCAGGCCGTGGGATCACGTCTGGCACAAGGGTCTCTCATGGGCGCTGCCAAACGTGGGCGAGCACAACTTCTGGGGCGGAGCCACTTACACCCGCGAGACCGGCTACTCGAACCTGGACAACAACGGGGCCATGAACCACGAGGCTTTCACAAGCATCGAGGTCACCGGCATAGAGGGCGGCGGCGCGGGGATCACCGCGGCGGAAACGCTTCTCTGGACCGCTCAGCCGGCAGTGACTGCCCAGCCGGATGAGTCCGCCGCAGCCAGCAAAACCGAGGCCGGCAGCCCCCTCATCCGCGAACAGCGCCGTTTCGCCATTCAACTTCTCCCGGCGGGCAACGCGTGGACGATCCTCTTCGAATCCACCATGGAGAACGTCTCCGGTGCTGAGATCGGGATCGGCAGCCCCACCACCGAGGGACGCGACAACGCCGGATACGGCGGCCTGTTCTGGCGCGGACCCCGGTCCTTCACGGGCGGGGAATTCCGATCCGAAAACGGGACCGGCGGGGACGAGTTCATGGGCACCCGCTCACCATGGATTGCTTTCACCGGCCAGCACGATGTCACCTGCCGGAAATCCAGCATCCTGTTCGTCGAGGACCAAGCCAACCCGGGTGCCTCCAACCAGTGGTTTGCCCGCTCGTCCATGTTCGCTTGCCTCGGCTCGGCGCCGTTCTTCAGCGAAGTAGTCCCGCTCAAGGAGGGGCAGCCGCTGACGTACCGGTACGCCGTCGTGATTTCTGACGGCGCGCTGGAAGACCAGCAGGCCGCAGCGCTCGCCCACGCTGCGAAAACAGCGTTGGATGCCTGGGCCTGAGATGTGCACATCGTTCCCGGGCGCAACCGCTGTGTCCGAGGTCAGTATTTACGATTGGCCCGGGCTGGATGGCGCGGCCGGAGGGTCGCCGCACCTGCATACTGCGTCCACGGAAGCGTATGTGGTGCAGCAGGGCGTCGGGCGGCTTGAGACTTTGGATTCCCGGGGCTTCACTTCAACTGCGTTGACGCCCGGAACCGTGGTCTGGTTTACGCCCGGTACCGTGCACCGCGCCATCAACGATTCGGGGGACCTCAGGGTTCTGGTGGTCATGCAGAACGCAGGGCTGCCCGAGAATGGCGACGCCGTGATGACGTTTCCGCCCGAGCACCTGGTGGATCACGATACTTACGCACGCGCCGCCGCCCTGCCGTCAAAGAACGCCGACGGCGGTGACGCGTCCTCCGAGGCGGCTGCGCGCCGTCGTCGTGACCTGGCGTTGGAGGGATATCTGGAACTGAAAGCTGCCGTGCAGGAAACAGGTGTCTCGGCGCTCGCAGACTTTCATGCAGCGGCAGCACGTTTGGTGAACGGGAAAACCGAGCGCTGGCGCGGATACCTCAACGAGGGCGCCGAGCGACAGGCCGGCCTCACAGGGGAGCAGTTGGCCTCTCTTGAGTCCATGGAAAGTTTCTACATGCAGGATGCGAGGACTACGATGGGCGAACGGAAAACCCGCAGGATCTACGGCATGTGCGGCCGGATCCAAGCGTGGGAACTTTCCGAAACTGTCATCGCCGGGACGTGATTTCCGGCCGGGAAGGTGGGGACCATGGTAACCAAGCAGGACTCGGGACGGGCGACGATCAGCGAGATCGCCCGGGAAGCCGGCGTGTCCGTGCCCACGGTTTCCAAGGTCCTCAACGGCCATGCGCACGTCGCGGCAGCTACCCGCGCGAGGGTTGAAGAAATCATCGCCAAGCGTGATTACGCCCGCCGCCCCGCCAAGCGCAGCAAGAAGGCCGGACTCATTGACCTCGTCTTCCCGGGCATGGGTTCGGAGTGGGCGTGCGAGATCATCGAAGGCGTGGAGCGGGTGGCCCAGGAAGCCGGGTACGGCACAGTGGTCAGCAGCTTGTCGCTGGACGGCTCGAGGATCCGGCCGTGGCTGGCGAACCTTGCAGAGCGAAAGTCCGACGGCGTCCTTCTCGCCGTGTACGAACTGGACTCCAAGCAGATCCAACGGATCAAGTCGCTCGGCATTCCCGTGATCCTGATCGATCCTGTGGGCCAGCCCGGACCGGACCTCATGACCGTGGGCGCAGCCAACTGGGACGGTGCTTTCTCGGCCACCGAGCA
This sequence comes from Arthrobacter sp. StoSoilB20, assembly GCF_019977295.1. Lineage (NCBI taxonomy): Bacteria > Bacillati > Actinomycetota > Actinomycetes > Micrococcales > Micrococcaceae > Arthrobacter > Arthrobacter sp. StoSoilB20. The sequence goes on from NZ_AP024651.1 coordinate 1,266,916, forward strand.
TTTGCTGAAGCTTGGCCACAAGAGAATCGGCATGATCGGTGGACGCGATGACCTCCAGTGCAGCAGTGCCCGTGAAGACGGGTACCTTGCGGCGCTGCGCCGTGGGGGCGTGGAAGCTGATCCGACCCTCATGGTGCCCGGTGACTTCTCCACCGAGTCGGGGGCGCGGGGGACCGAGGCGTTGTTGGCCCTTCCCGACCGGCCCACGGCGATCTTCACCGGCAACGACGCCCAAGCCCTCGGCGCCTACAGGGCCGCCCGCTCGGCAGGCCTCCGGATTCCTGAGGACCTCTCCATCATCGGCTTCGACGACATCCCCGCCGCCGAGTGGATCGAGCCCGGCCTCACCACCATCCGCCAGCCTGTGGTGCAGATGGCTGAGACGGCCATGCGTGCGCTGCTCCGGCACCTTGAAGGTGATGAGGAGTTGCCGCAGAGGATCGAACTCGGCACGGAGTTGGTGGTGAGGGGCTCGACGGCGGCGCCGGTTTCCTAGCCAGGCCTTCCTAGCCCCGAGCGGTCTTAGCCGGGCGTCTTGGCAGAGCCTTGCTTAGCCAGGCGTCTGAGTCGGGCCTACCTAGCCCCGCGTCTCGGCAGAGCCTGCTTAGCCCCGCGTCTTAGCCAGGCGTCTTAGTCGGGCCTGCTTAGCCCCGACCCATGCTCGTCGACGGATCCCCGCCGCCTTCGGAAGGGTCCGCGCGAAGATCGTCGGGATCGTCCTGTGGCAGTCCTGCCGGGCCGGATACGTCACCTGAGGCAGCGGAAACGTCAGTGTCCGCTTCGCTGCCGCGGCTGGTGTCGGCGTCGTCCGTCGTCTCGGGTGAATCAGTGCTATGTGAAGCAGTGCCGTGCGAAGCGGTGCCGTGCGTCGTTCCGCGATCCGCGTGGCCGGCAGTGCGCGGGTCATCATTTTCGCCCGGCACATCAGAGTCCATGGAGTTGGAGCCCTCGCTGATGGAGGAGTGGACCTGGACGTCGTCATCCTTTTCGCCGGGCTCAGGGACGCGGTCATTGTTCACGGGATCGGACGTACCGGCCAAATCTTCCATGGCGTTTTCGGCCGTCTTGCGGATGCTGTCTTCTATGCCCATCAGTTGACTCCTTTGCATGAAAGGCCTGATACCAGGCCGCGCTTGCATAGTAAGCCTACTTACTTCTTGGTTGATCCGAAAGCCTGCCCGGGGTTGACAAAATAGCTCCTCGCCGCTTGCGTTGCCGCAGGTCAAAACCTTTCGAGCCGCACTTTGTACCGTTGATCGTTGGACGATAAGGTATTGCCAGACCGTTTTGCAGAGGGCGGCCCTTTTCGCTCCTTTGCTGTCTGCTGGGGACGCATTTCAGTCAGTAGGAACGTGCATGGTCAACCCCCGCCCTGAGCAGGAAGCTCTCCAGAATGGATACTTTTTGGATCTAGTCCTGGGCAGTGAAGATGTAGAAGCTTTTCTCGCCGATCTCGCGGCTTTCTCTGCCGAGAGCCTCTCGCATCCCGACGCCACCGTCTTTTGCGGCATCACCGTGCTGCGCCGGAAGAAGGCGGCCACAGCGGCCAGCAGCGATGACCGCGCCCACGCAATGGACGAACTTCAAAACGACTTTGAGGGCCCCTGTCTCACGGCCATGGATAAGCTGACCTCCGTGCTGGTACCGGACCTGCTGAAGGAGCATCGCTGGCCGGAATACGTCGCGGCGGCCTCACATCATGGACTGCGATCCATCCTCAGCGTCCCCCTCCTGGTGGAGGGTGACACCCGAGCGGCCCTGAACCTTTACTCGGAACGGATCAATGCTTTCAGCGAGTTGGACATAGAACGTGCCGAAGTGTTTGCCTCGCATGCTTCCAAGTCGTTGCGTCTGGCCCTGAAGATCGCCCAGCTCAGCGATGCCCGGAACGACCTCGCGGCGGCCATGCAGTCCCGCACCGTGATCGACCTCGCTGTCGGGGCGATCATGGCGCAGAACAAGTGCAGCCAGGATGAGGCCTTCACCATCCTTCGCACAGCATCCAGCAACCGCAACATCAAGCTGCGGCATCTGGCCAAGTCGATCATCGCGGCAGTTTCCTCGGGCTCGGTCACTACGCACTTCGAGGAGTAGGCGGCCTTCAGCTGCCCGGAACCACCAAACGCTCACGCAGTTGGACGATCGTGGCGTCGGACAAACCGGCCCGCCGAACCGGCTCCAGCACGCTTCCGTGCCGCTCAATCAGCAGCGCCTGCATCGCTTCCATGGACTCAGCGTGCGCGCCCATCATGGCGCCCATGCTCTTGATGGCTTCCTCATCCAGGACGCGATCCGGCATGAGCCCGCCCAGGATGGCCCTCAGCCTCGGGAACAGCTGTGGCAGGCGGGTGGCGGTGACGGCGTAGTCGGCCGAGATGGTTTCGGGCGTAGCGCCCAACGCAGAAAGCACGACGGCGGCGAACACTCCCGTACGATCCTTGCCGGCCGCGCAGTGGAAGACGGTGGCGCCATCGGCCATGGCAACCAGGGTCACACCGAGGGCGAGTTGCCGGGCCTGGGTTTCGAGCAGGTTGGCGTACCAGGCGCCCACGTGTGCGGGCGTGGTGGCGGCCGTCATCATGTCGTGGCTGATGGTTTCAGGCGACGCAATAGACGCCGTCAAGGCCAGGTGGTGGTAGCTCACGCCGGCTACGGTCAACGGACCCCGCCCGGTGAAGAGTGCCTCCTCCGGCGAGCGGAGATCGATGACTGACGTGACGCCGTCGTCGATCATTTGCTGGGCGAACGCGGCAGGCATCACCGAGACGTCGTCGCTGCGGAGCAGCACGCCGGAGCGGGTGATGCCGCCGGACACGGGAAGCCCGCCGAGGTCGCGCAGGTTGACGGGGGAGAGGTCCAGAGTTTCCAAATGAGATTCCTAGCTTGTCCGGCGCAGTGTGTGCGTAATGCTACAGGTGCTTTATGGGAGCGTCCTCCCAGTAAGCGGTCGCGAAAGTCCGCTTTGTGACCCCGTTTCGTGACCCAAGGCAACCATGGAGCACACTGGGTGGGGTGACCGTCAAAAAACCCCGCCCCGGCCTCGCGATCTTTGCGCTGAGCCTGGGGACGGCGCTGAATCCGCTGAACTCATCCATGATCGCCGTCGCGTTGGTGGTCTTGAGGGAGCATTTCGAGCTCGACGTCGCCACGGTCACCTGGGTCATCACCTCCTTCTACCTCGCCTCCGCCGCCGGCCAGCCGCTGATGGGGCGCCTCGCCGATCGCTTCGGCCCCCGCCGCCTGTTCATGTTCGGCATGGCGTTGGTGGCGGTCACCTGCGCCATCGCGCCGTTCCTCCCCAACTTCGCGCTGGTCTGCGTGGCCCGCGCGCTCATGGCCGTAGGGACCGCGACGGCGTACCCGTCCGCCGTCGTGATGGTCACCGAGCTGAGCAAGCTGGCTAACTTGCCGTCCACGCGGCCCTTGGGCCGGATCCAGATGGCAAACACGTCCGCCGCAGCCGTGGGGCCCGTGGTGGGTGGGCTTTTGGTGAGCCTGGTGGGGTGGCAGGCACTGTTCGCGATCAACGTGCCCATCGCTTTGCTGGCCATGTTCGTGGTGTACAAAGTGGCACCGGTTGATTCCGGGCGCGAGACCGGCAAGCTCGGTCAACTGATCCGCGATTCCGATATCCCCGGCATCCTCGCGTTCGTCACCTCGCTGATGCTCGCCATGATGGCCCTGCTCAACGTCATGCCCGGTTACCGCTGGTACCTGCTGGGGGCCGCCACCGTGATCGGCGCACTCTTCGCTTGGCGCGAGTTGCGCTTTCAGCCGCCGTTCCTGGATCTTCGGCTGCTGGGCAGGAACCGGCCCCTGCTGCTGGTCTACCTGCTGTTCATCGTTTTCAGCGGCGTCTACTACTTCGCGTTCTTCGGCCTGCCGCAGCTGCTGCAGGAGGCAGGACAGTACGACGCCGGTGTGGTGGGCATGCTGATGCTGCCCCTTGCGGCGTTGTCGGTTGTGGTGACGCCACTGACGGTGAGGTTCATTGAGCGGTACGGTGTTCGTTCCGTCCTGATCACCGGCGTCCTGATTCTGACGGTTGCGGCGGGAACGCTTGGTTTCCTGACCATGACGTTGTGGGCTCCGCTGGTGTTCGTGCTGACAGCGCTGATGGGCGTTCCGTATGGCGTCGTGAGTACCGCCTCCAACCAAGGCCTGTATGTTTCAGCCCGTCCCGAAGAGCGGGGCGTTGCCGCCGGAATCTTCCAGACCTGCCGCTACCTTGGCGCCATTACGGCCACCGTGCTGATCGGCGTCCTCTATGGCCCGGGCGTGAACCAGGCCAACTGGGGGATCATGGTCCTGGTGATGCTGGGGCTCAGTGCCGTGGTGCTGGTGCTGGCCGTGATGTGGCGGAAGCCCGCGGTTTAGCGCTGAGAGAGTCGAGCGCGCATCACGACCCTCGCCGCTGCTCCGCAATCCACGTGTGATTCACAATGGCTGCCGCGAAACTCTTGGACAAGTTGGCACTGTCCGGCCCGCGGTAGAGGTCCCTCTGAAAATACGGAGACCCATCCGTGTGGGGCCCGCTCTTGTCGATTTGCTTGACGAGCTCGGAGAGGTAATCGTGTCCGCCGGTCCGGTAGGAGTCGGTCTCGCCTTGGTCCAAACGGATCAGGGCCGAGGAATCCACCATCGAGTTGCGCCAGTACCGTGCTTCCAGGAAAAGGGATCCTTGCTGTTCCACCAGGAACCACGAGCCAGGCTGGTGGTCCACGTAGTGCATGGTGTCGCGGTCCTGGGCGAGCCTCAGTTCATCACCCCACTGCTCAACCGGCGGGATGGCTTCGAGGGGTCGCTGCCGGGCTTCGTTGAATACGGTGTATATGAAGGTGGCTGGTGACTCGCGATACAGGGTCAGGCAGATGATTCGCTTGCACGCCGTGCAGCTGAGTTGGCTCTCCACCCGTTCCATGAGCCGGGATGCGCGGAGTGCTTGGAGGTCGGCGAGCGGAACCCAGCGAACGCTCTCAGTGATCAGTCCCGCGGCTGCGGCGCTGGCGAGCGCGGCGACGGTGTTCTCCACGTCGACTCCGCTGCCCGGGGCCTTAGCTCGAACCAGGAGATCGCTGCAGCTTGGGCAGTCGTCATCCTCAGGGCGGCAGGCGCGTTGCGGAGCCTCCACTGTGAAGCTGATGCTGAGGAGGTTGCCGGGGTCATTCCAGCCGCGATTGTTCTTGAAGCTTGGTTCGGCATACGCGCCGTCCAGCATGAATCCCATGCCGCCGAGGGTGCGGGGCGCGTCGATGGCGGCTTTGAGGTCGGCAAGGGTGGCGTTCTTGTCCAGACCCGGGATCCACTGGGAAAGATTGAACCCTTTCGGTGCGAACCCGGTAGGTGCTGCGTGCAGCGCGACTGCCACGACGGCGTCGTCGTGCATGATGATTTCGCTGCCAGAGGCGAACTGCAGCCGCCGCGAAAGGTAAGCGGGTTCGCCCACCAGCCGTTCCTTGGCTGCCACCGGGTGACCGCCGAAGACATCGATCAGCCGCCGCACGGCGGGATCCTCTTCGCGCCCCACCAGGGCCTCAACGATCAGGGGCAATCGTGTTTTAGTGCGCCATCGCTCTTTCGCGCCATCATTCTTCCGCCATCCCACCCGACCATTATGTAGTGCGGGGCCAGCGGTGAACGCGTACCTGCCGACTATGCGCCGGTGTGCTGCGCGCAGTGCTCGCAGCAGAACATGCCGGTTTCGTTTTCCACGCCGTGGCCGAGGATGCGGCAGCCGCAGTGTCCGCAATTGGGGGCCATCGCGTGAATGGCGCATTCGAAGCTGTCGAAGGTGCCGGTCCGTTCTCCCTGGGTGATGGTGAAGGTTTTGTCGTACTCGTTTCCGCACGTATCGCAGGTTGCCATGGGTCTCTCCTTTGGGGTTCGGAATCCGACTCCCGCTGGAGGGTGGGAGCCGGGGTGTTCTTAAGCTAAGCATGCTTACTTTGCTGCAACAAGGACCTTTCGGGGAGCCCTTCGGGCTGCCCCTTGCTTAATTTACTGAGTACACTCATAATTGAGTCAAGTCAGAAATTCTAATCAGGAGAACCCGCATGAAAGCCTTCGTCCTCAACCAGTACAAGGAACCGCTGCAGCAGATCGACGTCCCTGAGCCTGTGCTCGGCGAGCGCGATGTGCTGGTCCAGGTCCACGCAGCCGGCCTGAATCAGTTGGACGAGAAGATCAGGTTGGGGGAGTTCAAGCTGATCCTCCCGTACAAGCTTCCGCAGGTGCTGGGCCATGACGTTGCCGGTGTCGTTCTGCAGGTAGGGCCCAAGGTGCGGTCCTTCAAGCCCGGCGATGAGGTCATTGCCCGACCCGGCAACGACACGATTGGAACCTTCGCGGAGCGCATCGCCGTGGCCGAGGAAGACCTGGCCATCAAACCGGCCACCATCAGCATGGAGGAAGCGGGTTCGCTGCCGCTGGTAGCTTTGACCGCCTGGCAGGCACTGGTGGAGCGCGGCAACGTTGGCCCCGGCCAGAAGGTCTTCATCCATGCCGGTGCCGGGGGAGTGGGCTCCATTGCCATTCAGCTGGCCAAGTACCTGGGCGCGACGGTTGCCACCACGGTCAGCGCGGGGAACAAGGACTTTGTCCGTGAACTTGGCGCGGACGTGGTGATTGACTACCGCACCGAGGACTTCGTGGGGATCCTTCACGATTACGACCTCGTGCTGGACAGCCTCGGCGGCGAGAACCTGGAGCGGTCCCTGAAGGTTTTGAAAAAGGGCGGCAAGGCTATCGGCATTGCGGGACCGCCGGATGCCGGCTTCGCGCGCCAATTGGGCGGAAATCCTGTACTGCTGGGCGCGATGACGCTGCTGAGCTCGGGCATCCGCCGCAAGGCCCGCCGCTTGGGCGTCAGCTACGAGTTCCTCTTCATGCACGCAGACGGCAACCAGCTGAGGGAAATTGCGGCGCTGATCGATGCCGGGGAGATCAAGCCTGTTCTGGGCCGGGTGGTCCCGTTCGATCAGACGGCCGATGTCCTTGCTGCCCTGGAAAAGGGCGGCGTCCGTGGCAAGACCGTCGTCAGCCACCTCTAGCCACCATCAACCACCCGATAGGACAAGCATCATGAGTGAGCAGCACAACCAGAGCTATCTGCAGGTTCCTTCAAAAACGGTGACGGCCGGGGGCGTCACCTATGCGTATCGCGAACTGGGACCCAAGGGCGGGGTGCCGGTGGTCTTCCTGATCCACCTCGCCGGGACCATGGACAACTGGGATCCGCGCATCATCGATCCCATCGCTGCGAAGCACCACGTGATCACTTTCAGCAACCGCGGAGTGGGTGCGTCCACAGGCGATGTTCCGGACAGCATCGAAAGCATGGCCGACGACGCCGCTGCCTTCATTCAGGCCCTCGGCTATCCGCAGGTGGATCTTTTCGGATTCTCCCTTGGCGGCATGATCGCCCAGTCGTTGGTCCTCAAGCACCCCGGCATGGTGCGCAAGATGGTGCTCGCTGGCACCGGCCCTGCAGGTGGAGAAGGCATCCAGAACATCATCGGCACTACGTACTACGACGTTCTCCGGGGAACCCTCACGCGGCAAGACCCCAAGGAATTCCTGTTCTTCAATCGGAACGCAGCAGGGAAGCCCGCCGCAAGGGCCTTCATCAACCGGCTCAAGGAACGCACCACCAACCGCGAGGCGCCCATCAAGCTCGGCGCATTCCAGACGCAACTCAAAGCCATCCGCCGGTGGGGATTGTCGCCGTCGGCCGATCTTGGCGTCATCAGCCAACCGACGCTGATCGCCAACGGCGACAACGACCGCATGGTCCCCTCGGTACTTTCGAGCGATATGCACCGGCGGATTCCGGGCAGCGAACTGGTCATCTACCCGGACTCCGGGCACGGCGGCATCTTCCAGTTCCACGACCGCTTTGTTCCCGTAGCCCTCGAATTCCTGGGCCGATGATGTGGCGCCCGCTGATACGGTAGCTCCATGCAGCCTGCGCCCCAGACCCTTGGCCGACGTGAGCGGAATAAGCAGGAAAAGCTTGACCGCATCACCTCGGCAGCCCGTGAGCTTTTCACCCAGTACGGGGTGGATGAGGTCACTACCCAGCAAGTAGCTGAAAAGGCCGACGTCGGTTCGGGAACCTTGTTCCTGTACGCGAAGACCAAGGCGGAGCTGCTTTTGTTGGTGCACAACGTCAAGTACGCCCAAGCGCTGGCCAAAGGCGTGGACGCGGCGTCCGCTGAAGCGGCGGTGCTGGATGCGGTGATGGCCATCATCCGGCCGATTATTGAATGCAACCGCGTCCAGATCGAAAATGGCCGGACATACCTCAAGGAAATCGTCTTCGGAGATCCCTCCGAGCCGCACCACGCGGAGGCGTTGTCCCTGACCATGCGCACCGAAGAAGCCATTGCCGACGTCCTGGGCCGGGATAAGAAATTGCTGGCCCGCGACCCCGGAAAGCTGGCGCGGATCACATCGTCCATCATGTTCATCAGCATGACGTCCTCGGCCACCATGGAAATGACAGACGCCCAGGTTGGCGACGAGATCCGGGATCAGATCAGCGTGCTCCTGGGCGCCTGAGGTCTTAGCCGTGGCGGGATTTAGCGGTTGAGGAATGCCTCGTGCTGGCGATGCGCTTCCTTGACCTGCTCGCGGATCGTGTCCACGTCCTTGGCCTTGTTGCGGTACTTCAGCGGCATCTGGACGATCTGTGCCTCTTCCGCGGTGAGTGCGCGGTAGATGCGTTCGCGCTCGTTGGCGTCTGCGGTGTAGTCGAGGTCCAGGTAATCGACGGCGTGGCGGCGGGCGTTGTTGATGGCCGTCTGGGCCTTGCCCGCCGGGCTGATCAGGGAGAGCACCACGGTGACGATCAGGACGCCGATGATCACGCTCAGCGAGAGGCCGGTGCTGATCTCGATGACGTTGACGTGCTCGCCGTCGTTGATGAACGGCAGGTTGTTCTCGTGCAGGGCGTGCAGGATCAGCTTGACGCCGATGAACGCGAGGATGGCTGCCAGGCCGTAGGAGAGGTAGATGAGGCGGTCAAGCAGGCCGTCAATCAGGAAGTAGAGCTGGCGCAGGCCCATCAGTGAGAACGCCGTGGCGGTGAAGACGATGAATACGTTCTGGGTGAGGCCGAAAATTGCCGGGATGGAGTCGAGGGCGAACAGGATGTCCGTGCCGCCAATGGCCACCATTACCAGGAGCATGGGAGTCAGGGCGCGCTTGCCATTGACGGTGGTGAAGAGCTTATCGCCGTCGTACTTATCCGTAGTGTGGAAGAGCCTTTTGGCGAGCCGGATCATGAAGTTGTTCGCTTGATCGTCCCCGTGGTCGCCGGGCTTGAGCAGGTTGCCGGCCGTGAGCAGCAGGATGAGGCCGAAGATGTAGAACACCCACGCGAACGAGTTGATCAGCGCGGCGCCCAGGAAAATGAAGCCGGTGCGGGCGATCAGCGAGAACACGATGCCGAAAAGCAGGACCTTCTGCTGATCCTCACGCGGCACCCGGAAGCTGGCCATGATGATCAGGAACACGAACAGGTTGTCTACCGAGAGGGCCTTCTCCGTGATGTAGCCGGCGAAGTACTCGGACCCCATTTGGGCGCCGCCGAAGACCAGTACCAGGATGCCGAAGACCACAGCCAGGCCCACGTAAATGGAGGACCAGATGGCCGCTTCCTTGAGTGAGGGGACGTGTGCCTTGCGGATGTGGAAGAAGTAGTCGAAGGCCAGAAGCGCCAGAATGACGACGATGGTGATGCCCCAAATGAGGGGAGAGACGGTCATATGATCCTGCTTTCGTGAGGCGCGCGAGTGGTGTTGCTCACCGAGGGTCAAACTCTTTTTCTAAATTTACCGGGAGTGGTGGTTCGCGCGCTAACTAGGCTGTCTTGGGATCCGCACAACTTTGGGGGAAACCATGTACGAGACCACCGGCAGCATGACACCAGCTGAAGCACGCGAACTCCTTGCGAGGGCCGACTCAGTGGGTGCTTCATCCATCAATGCAGCGGCTTGGCCCGTGGCCGTCATGTTCACCAGCCTGGCCATCATGGGCTCGCTGCTGATGATCGGGATGCACATTGTGACTCACACGGGATACGGCGCTGCTTTGCTGGCAGGCTCCGTAGGCGCCTGGGGAGCTATCACCGCGAGCATCTGGCCAATGTTTCAACGCTCCACCAAAGCCGGGTACACCAAGCGGTTCCTGACCTCTCTATTGGGGTACTTCGGGCTCTATGTCGTGGCCCTCGTATGCGGCGCTATCTACTTCCCGACCGGCAACCTCTGGTTCTACATCCCGGCCGCCATCGCGCTGGCCGCCATTGGCCTCGCCGCCGCCTTCCGCGAGCTCCGCGCATGAGCACCCCGGCCGAACACCCGCGCCACCAGCTCAACGAGATAGTGCACTCGCCGGTCCGGTTTTCCATCATGGCTGCGCTGGCCAAGGCCGAGTCGCTGGACTTCAAGGACCTGCGGGACGCCATCCAAGTCAGCGACTCTGTCCTCAGCAAGCAACTGGCCATCCTGGAGAAGGCTGAGTTTGTGAAGATCAAGAAGAGCTTCGCCGGGAAGTTTCCGAGGACTTCCGCGAGTTTGACCGCCGTGGGGCGGGACGTGTGGGCGGCGCACCTGCAGACGCTGCGGGAGATTGCGGGCGGCTAACCAACCGCGGCGGTTCCATGGCGGGAACGCACGACGGCGGCTGGTTGCGTGGGTGGGTTCAGCCCGCCGAAGCCAACTGCCACTCGTCCTGGTTAGGCGGCCGGTGCCAATGCTGACGGGGCTCCCCGGATTCGCGGACTACGTCGTTGAGCCAGAACGTGGTGTCGGGGTTCCATCCGGCGATGACACTTGCCGTTCCTTCCACAGGGTCCACGTCGAGCGCCCGCCCAGCAAGGTGCAGATAGCCGTTGATGGGGAGGTGCACAGCGTCCCAACGTGAGCTTGCCCGTTCCCAGTTGGGGATGACCCAGCGGCCTTGGCGGCCGGTGGTGCGGAACCAGTCATGCCTACGAGACGCAGTCACTTCGAGTGGGAACATCCTGCACAGCTCGATCCAGACCTCTGCCGACTCGATTTCCAGGATCCTGCCCGTTCCCGCGACAGGGATGGCGGTGGCGTTCTCCCACCCCAACGAGTCCTCCACCAGATTCAGTCCCTGGGGAATCTGCCCGGTCGTCTGCATGAGGTTGTGGGGTGTCGACCACCACTCGCCGCCGACGTTGGCCCTGATGTCTGCAGGGCGTTCCCATGCAGCACGATCCTCCCCGGTTCGTTGATTGCGCGACCACTCTGCCAGCTTCTGACGGGGATTTCCGGCGAGTGGCGCAGGGTCTCCCGCCGAACGCCAATCGATGCTCCACTGCTTCACCTCAGCCTCACTGGTCCACGATTCTGCCGCAGATGTCCCGAGGACGCCCTCCGCGACGTGGCATAGGGCATTCGTTATCTCGGGTGCGGCGGCGAGGACGTCTTCGCCGTCGGGCTCCTGCCAGTATCTGGCGGTATCCACTGCGCGTTGTAGGGCGTGTTGAACCAGCTCGTCCGTGATGCTCCGAAAATCCAAGGACCTGATCAGTGTTGCGAGCTCATCCACGGTTGGCTCCGGTGGGGGAGGCGTTGCCTCGCCGGAGGGATTCATCGTCAAAAGTTTTCGTGACGTGCCGGCGCCGGGATCGAGGTTATACCCGAGGTGGAAGACGGCGATCCGGATGTCCTGGTCCATTTCCATGGCGAGTTCAAGGCAGAGGCGACGCCCTCGGGGGCCTTGCAGCAGTGAATTCATGGCACTAAAGGGTTCTGCGAAGGCGTATGCCTCCGCTCATGTTAGTCAGCCGCGGCTTCGCGTACAGCCACACCACAACACCGAACAGCGGCACCACGAAGAACAGCAGCACCCACAGGATCCGCGCAATTTGGTCGAGGCCGTCTTGGCGCAGGACATCGAAGATTGCCCAAATGTTCGCTCCCATCACGAATACCGCGGACAGTCCCGCCAGCAGCACCAAGACCCATTCCCAAGCTTCCATGTCATCCCCCTGAACCAGCAGCTTCCGTACAAAGTAGCACTGGCGCTGCAAACGTACGACGCCGGAGCCCTCCTTGGGTGCCTGCTTCTTAGTGGCGCTTCAGTTGGGTCAGATGAGCGCGGTCATGACGTTCCAGCCTTCCCCGATCTTCTTCCTTGGTTCCAAGTGACGGCTGCCGACCCCGGGGTAGAGCCAAAGGTCTCCGTTGGCGTCGCGGGCGATGATCTGTGAGTAGCCGGGGTAGTTGCCGTCGAATCTTCCGGTGGCGATGATCGCCGTCATGGCATTCCAGCCCTCGCCCACCTGCATGCGGGGCAGCCACCCGCCCTTGCCGTCGCCAGGGTAAAGCCACAGTGCTCCGCTGGTGTCCCGGGCCATGACGTCCCGCTTGCCGTCCTCGTTGAAGTCACCGCGCCCGATCAAAGCTGTCATCACATTCCAGCCGACACCAATTTGGCTCCGGGGTTTCCAGCCGCCGGCGTGGTCCCCGGGGTACAACCAGAGTCGGCCTTCCGCATCGCGGGCGATGACATCGGCGCAGTAGTCGCCGTCGAAGTCGCCCGGACCCATGATTGCCGTCATGGCATTCCAGCCGACTCCCACTTTGGTTCGTGGTTTGAGGTACCCGTAACCGCCGGGGTAGAGCCACATGTCGCCGTTGGTATCGCGGGCAAGAAGGTCGTCGTTGAACTCGCTTTGGAATTTGCCCGCACCGATGATGGCTGTCATCACGTTCCAGCCCTCGCCCATCTTGAAGCGGGGGTTCTTCCACCCGCCCTTGCCGTCCCCGGGGTAAACCCAAAGGTCGCCGGCAGTATCCCTTGCCAGGACGTCGTCGTTGTATCCGGTGTTGATGTTGACGTAGTCCCAGTTGTTTGCCGGGACGTTCGCTGCGCGTGTGCCCGGCTGGGCTGCCTGTGCTGGAAGTGCTGTGGTGCCCAGGAGCAGGGCCCCGATCGCGGCCAGAGTTGTCCCTATGAAAAGTGGGCGCCTTGGTTTTCCCTGTGTTTTGTGGCAGGAATTCTTGCTCGATTTTGATCTGATCATCACTGTTACCCCCATCAGCAACATCGTCATCACGCGATGCAACGGAGCCTAGTCCTGCTGGGTGGCTTTTGTTAGGGGTGGGAGGTTCAGACTTTTGACGGTCCGGGTAGGAGCACCTAGAGGCTGTGTTTGAGCACTCATTTTCGGGCTTTTCGCCACCTATTTTGGTCCTGACAGCACCTAGTTTCGCGGATTCTGACACCTAGAGGGCGATTTGTGGGCTCAGGCTGTGGGAGTCAAAGCAATTCCGTTTTCAGGGGGAGAGTTTGTGCCGGCAACGACGATGAAGACCAAACAGTACTCGATTACGTTGTCACTCATCCTGGGGGCGAGTGTGGTGTCTGTGGGGCTGGTTCCTGAACCGATGATCTTCGTCGTCGGCATTTTGTTGTTGATGCTCCTCCTTGCCGCAGCCCTGCACTACAAGAAGTGGGGGTGGGTGCCGTCCGATTCGGCGGAAGCGGGCATGGCCGGACTCAGCGCTGGTTGCGTAATGGTGACCACGTTGGCGTTGCTTCTCAGGGGACACCCGTTGAGTTTTGTACCGACCCCTCTTCTCAGCATTGCTGCGATCCTCGGAATGTACCGTGAGCTCACCACGCGCGGGCGCCTTATTTGCAGGAGCAAGCGGTGAAAAGGGCTCCGCATCCACTCCAAGTAGTGATGTTCTTCGTCATGGCCGTCAATTTCGCGGTTTGGCAACCTTTCGCATGGTGGCGTGCCGGTGCTGCTGTTCTCATGCTGGGTTTCGGTTGCTACGGCGTTTATGAGTTGCGGCGGCGCAAACGTACGGCATCCCGGCAGGAGCCCAACGAGGTTGAGTGACCCAGATGGCCCGTGGACTGATGTCCGCGGGCCATCTCGTTGTTAATGGGTGTTTCCGTCTGGGCGAAGGCGATTCTGCAGATCGGGGTCACCGAAGCCGGCCACAAAGCCGAAGTCGTGCTCTCCGTTGTCCGGAGGAAGATCGCGCTCCAGTTTTAGTGCCGTCGTCGGCGTGAACAGGGTTTTCGCGATGCCGCTTTCACTTTCGAAGGTGAAGGACCCGAAGATTGTCCGGTCTACTCGGTGCCTCAGGAGGAGTGTCGTGTCCGAGCCGTTCACTTCACAAGCGACAGGGTGGTAGTCGTCCAGTTGCCGACCCCAGATGGGTAGGGAGAGCGGGAACGAGAGCTGTACAGCTTCAGGAAACGAGAACGGGATGCGGTCTATGGAGAGGCCGTAAGGATCATCGACGCCGTCGGTCTGGATGATCAGTCTTCGGGGGTCGAAGGTTCGGGTCCGTCCGTCCGGCAGTTCCTTCGCGGTCCACATGAAAACCCTCGGGTGCACCGAAATTGCATGCCTCATCACCAAGTGGTTGCCGCTCTGGCAATACGAGGTGCCGGTGTAGGCGCTTGCCTGTCCGCCGCCCAGCGCTTTACCGATTGCCATCGCCAGTTGCTCAGAGGAAGTGTCCACGCCTCATCCTCGCATGGGCGACACGACCGCTTAGGAGGGTTCGCCGTCGTTGTTTGTCAGCAGGAACTTGCGCAGCAGGCTTGCCAGTTGTGTCTGCTCAGCCTTGGAGAGGCCCTCGAGCATCTTCTGTTGGTTCTCGACGTGGTGCTCCACCACGTCGTCCACCAGGGCGAGTCCCTCGGGTGTGAGGCTGATGAGGAGTTGCCGGCGGTTCTCGGGGTTGGTCTCGCGATGTACCAGGCCGCGGTTTACGAGCCGGTCCACGCGGTTAGTCATGGCCGCAGAACCGATCATGGTGAGGCTGGCGAGTCGCCCTGGCGTCAATGGAGCTTCGGCAGCCGACCGGCGAAGCGTTGCCAGGACGTCGAACTCCCAGGGCTCAAGCCCGAACTGGTTCATGAACTTCTGCACCTCGAGCGAGGCGAGGCGACTCGCCCTGTTGAGCCGGCCCAGAACGCCCATGGAGCTGACGTCCACGTCGGGTCGCTCCGCGTTCCACTGCTCAAGAATCATGTCCACTGCGTCGCGGTCCATCGTCCTCCCATGCTTGACCTCAAACAGTACAGCACCTACATTGTCTTACATCAAATAGTTTGACATCGAAATGTATGGAAGTGAAAGATGAGTTCATCTGCAGCGGTTGCCAGCAGGGCGGGAGTTGGGGCGTCCAAGGCGACCCCTCGCGACCTCTTCATCACCGCCCTTGCCCCGATGGTTTGGGGCTCCACCTACCTGGTGACCACGGAGTTCCTCCCCGCCGACCGGCCGCTCCTGGCCGCAACCGTGAGGGCCCTGCCAGCTGGGATCGTGCTCATGGTGGTCACCCGGACGTGGCCGCGGGGGAGTTGGTGGTTCAAAGCCGCGGCGCTGGGTGCGCTCAACATCGGGCTGTTCTTCTTTTTGCTGTTCTTCACCGCGTACCAACTGCCGGGTGGGCTCGCAGCGCTGGTCATGTCCATCCAGCCTCTGTTTGTGCTTTTTCTTGGCGTGCTGTTGCTGGGGGAGAGGATCCGCATGGCTCACATCATTGCCTGCGGGGTGGGAGCCGCGGGTGTCGGCTTGCTCGTCCTTCGATCCGACGCGACGCTGACTCTTGTGGGTGTGCTTGCCGGGATGGCGGCGGCGCTGAGCATGGCGGCCGGCATAGTTCTCACCAAACGTTGGGGAAGGCCCGACGGCGTGGGGCTGCTCGGGTTCACTGGCCTGCAGTTAGCGATGGGTGGGGTGATGCTGCTGCCCGTGACGTTGGTGGTTGAAGGGCTGCCTGCGTCGGTTTCCGGACCCAACCTGGCGGGCTTCGCCTACCTCAGCGTCATCGGGGCACTGGCCGCATACGCAGTGTGGTTCCGGGGCATTGAGCGGTTGCCGACGATGGTGGTGTCGTTCCTGGGATTCCTGAGCCCGCTTGTGGCTACCGCGCTGGGGTTTGTGTTCCTGGGGGAGTCGTTGTCGGGGTGGCAGTTGGTCGGCGCGGCGTTGGTGCTGGGGGCTGTGGGTTTGGTGCAACGGCCTGGGGGGGGATGGGCGCCACCTACCGCCACGCGAAGCGGTTGTCTCCACGTGGGACAAGAACATCGACGAGGACCCGCAGAGGTGCAGATACACGGGTCTTTGTGCGAACGCAGGCCGGTGCACTCGTTGTCGCCAAAAAGCAGACTTAACACGTGGCCACCTGCTCTGATGGTCCGTCGTCAGTTTCGTCTATGTCAGCGGTCCGGGCGGGACTCTGGCTCCGCTAGACCGCTCTCCTTAGATTCTCTGTCCGTCTGTAGCTCAATGATCGCAAGTGCAAGTTTCCCAATTGTTTCTTCATACTTATCGCTGGATGGGTCGATTCCTAGGGTACGGAGGGCTTCCCTGCGCCGTTGGCTCTCATCAAGAGCCCCTGCTAATGCATCTAATACGGAGACCATGATTGATTTCATTTTGCTGCCAGGGGCGTTCATGTTGTTGCTCCCGGATTATTCTGGCGATTCTTTGCTTGCTGTAACTCAACCTTTGTAGTCACGGTTTCACCGCGATCGCGGCGAAAACAGTCAGGGATCCGTCGCTGTCCCGTTCGATTTCGATTGCTACATCAGCGTTTTGGCTCCCCGCGTAGGTGCCCTCGCCTAGATCCCGTAGGCGATAGGCTGCACTAAGTAGTTTGTCTACCTCACCAGATGTGAATGCTGGCACTCGGAATCCGCGCGGGCGCCTCAGCTCAAGTTTTGACAACTGTTGAAGAATTGAACTTATGCGCGCCTCCAACTCGTCAACGCTTTTTTGGGTTTTGTTTAGTTTGCTGATGAAGCTCTTAAAGAGATTATTCGGATTCTTCTGGGCGTGATCGACCGCCTGAACGACAAGAACCCTGCGCTTGAGAGCAATCGCCAGCCGCGCGATTTCCAATTGCGCCCGGAATCGTCCGCGCTCTTCGTCGATGCCAGGAAAGGCTTTGGTCAGCTCCTCTAGATCGATTGGACCGTCAACGCCATCAAGGGCAGCCTCCCAGTTTCGGAGCCGAGTTCGAACTGTGGTGAACGCCTCGTTGATGGCGTGTACCGCCGAATCGAGTCCGAGTGACAGGCCGAGTTCGCCTTCATCGAGAAGGACCGACGTTGCGGCAGCGACGGCGTCACCGCATGCCTCTAACGAAGTATGTTCCTTGACGAGCTTTTCGTCGTTCAGCTGCTCTAAGAGGTCCGTTATTTTTTGGATGGCTTTTTGACGCTGATGATCTGCGTAAGCGCTGACGCCGACGGAAACGGCCATGAGCACCAGCGGTGCGGCAACGGTCAAGGTTCCGGCACTCGCGACGGCCACACCAGCAGTTGCGGCTGAGCCAGTTGCTGCCCCAGCAGCAGCTGTCGCTCCAGTGGCTACAGCTGAAGTTGATGCCAGACCCGTAACTGGCACGAATGTGGCATTGGCTACAATGCCAGCGGAGTCGCGGAGTGCGCTGTATACACCTCCTGCAGCAGCCGTTGAGGCCATCGGTTTGACCAGCCCCTGGCCTAGCTGCGCAGCGACTTTTGCAGGGACTACCATGCGATAAAGTACGTCACCCGTTGCGGCAATATTGACTGTCGGCGGTGCCGACTTAGCCGTATGCGCGGCGAGCTGCGTCAAGTGCTGTGCGAGCGGGCTGGCTGCGTTGAGTGCGATGCCGTTGGTGCGGGTTCGCATGGTAGATCGCGGATGAATTTCTAAGGTTGCGATGGAGGAATCTGCCAGAGCAGCGAGCACTGTACGCAGTTCTGTGAGCCGTGCCGAAGTGAGGGTCTCGTCGGCGAACAGTTGGGGCACGGTGACCGGCTCTGTAGCCAAGGTCCAAACTGGCACAAGTGCATTACCATCGGCTGTCATTGTGAATGTCCTTGCTCAAAAGGTGGAAGTCTAAATTAGACTATTTCGGAATCGATGCAGCTGAGGCATGCTATCGCTTTTCAACCTAAATTGTATTTGCCTCGGCCCTTCAATGATGTAGTGATGTGTGCTTAGAAGAGTCAGCGGAGGTTAACGCTCCCTCCAAGCGGAGCGAACGCAACAGCCAAGTATTTTGTACCGGATGTCCATCCTTAGCCAGCCTCTTGATGAACAGCCATACCTTGCGATTTGCCGAACATCCACAAGACGACATCCATGGTGCGAAGATCGGAGATGTCGTGGTCAATCGCTGCCCTCCTACGAATCATTCTTAGCCGCTCGGGTAGGCCGGAACCGTCGGTTAGAACAGAGTGCCAAGTCTCCCATTGGCCGTCGCAGGTCGGATGGCCCATGAGTGGTCCCACTACCGAGTCGAAGATTGGGATGAGCCGTGGGCGCTTTCTCGCCATGACCTTACTGGCGGTAGTGGGCCCAATTCCCCAACGATAGGAGTCACTGCCACGCAGCAGACGCCACAGTTGATTCGCCGGACTCTGCGAGCCCAGGACTTCGGCATACTCGTCAGGGGCAACAGCGGAGAGATCCAAGTCTGTCGGTATCCGTTTGAGGAGCTCTGACACCTCACCGGCATGGGTTTCGATGAGTCCGATTGCAGCTCTCGCAGTCACCTGTACGGATAGAAACGAAACAGCGAGGACGTCGTCTGCAGTGATGATATGCGCGACTTCTCCTTTATCGCCCCCACCTGCCCAATCGTCGAATCGGCTTCCGGTCTGCGGGAGGTCGTTACGGTAAAGCTTCGTGTAGTACTCACCGACCAGTGCAGCGGCTTCATCGATTTTGCTTTGTGAGAGGATTTTCGGCAATGTCATGTTTGCTCCTTTTGGTCTCCGCGGTCAGGCGGATGCGGAATCTTCGACTGGAGTTGTGACGCCGCCGTAGTAGTGTTCCCTGAGACGTCGACAGCGCTCAGGGTCTTTCAGGAGCACCAAAGTCTTGGCCTCAATCTGGCGGATTCGTTCTCGTGTAACGCCGTAAATTTGCCCTATGGCATCCAGCGTTTTCTGTTCACCGTCCGTAAGTCCGAAGCGCAGGGCGATCACTCCAGCCTCGCGCTCCGTCAGCGTATCCAGAACCGCATGAACCTCGGCCGTCAACTGCTCTGCGGCAATAACCTCATCAACGTCCAGCGGATAAGGATCGATAAGCTGGTTAGCAAGGCTCTCCATCCCGCCTCTGCCGTCCGGTACTAGAAAGTCCAAGGAGAGAACTGACCTGGACGCGGTGAGAAGGTGCTCTACTTTTTCGACAGTGTTGTCCGAAAGCTTCGCAAGCTCCGTTACGTGATGTTTGATCCCGGCGCGGTCTGCTTCCCGAAGGATTCCCTGAATCTTGTTGACCTGCTCCACGATGTGGACCGGAAGCCTGATGAGGCGTGCCTGATCAGCCAAAGCCCGCGTAATTGCCTGGCGTATCCACCACGTGGCATAGGTAGAGAACTTGAAGCCAAGTGAGTAATCGAACTTACAGGCCGCACGATGCAGGCCGATGTTGCCTTCTTGTATGAGATCAAGGAAGTCCATGCCTTGTCCGGTGTGGCGCTTTGCTATGGAAACAACAAGACGGAGGTTGGCGCTGATGAGGGAGTGCATGGCGCTTTCCCCGAGCTGTGCGATTTGAGTTAGCTCGCGGGAGAGCTTCCTGCTGCGCCAAGCCGTATCGTCTAGTAAGTGCTGAGCGTAGAGACCGGCTTCGATCTCACGTGCGAGTTCAACCTCTTGCTGTGCTGTAAGCAAATCTGCTTGCGAGGCCCGCTTCAGGTAGTCCGCGACGCTGTCGGCGCTGTAGCCCGAGATGTCTCCGAGTCCTTCGAGCCAACCGTCATCCTGAAGATCGAACGCGGTGGGTGCATCTGATTCGGGCTCCTTGGGGACAGCGGGGACAGTTGATGCAGTTTCTGCCACAGAAGTCCGTGGCTCAAAAACTGCCTGGCCCTCGGAAGCAATAGGGGCCGATACTTGCACCTTTGGACGAAGGAAGTCCTTCAGTTGGTCAAGTTCGTGCTTGATATCGAAGAACTCCACGTGATCAGCAAAGGGCAGGACTTTCCCCAGGAACTCTTCGCCCTGAATGTCAGGGTCTTCCACGGTGCCCTTTGAATAGAGGACGACGAGGCGGCCGGCGCGATTATTTGCCTTCTTGCGGATGACGCGGCCGAGCCGCTGCACCATCTGACGTTGACTTCGGTTGGCGGCGACGATGATGCCAAGGTCTGCTTCCGGGACGTCTATACCTTCGTCGAGGAGCCTTGGTGCCGCAAGAATCTGGGAGGCCCCGCTTCGGAAATCGTCCATCCCTTGACGCCGGTCCTCCTTTGCCATTCCGCTGAACAGCGCAGAGGCCGTCGAGCCCAAGGCCGTATAGAGCTCTTGAGCGCGCTTCGCAGAATCCTGTGTCTGAGTGAACACGAGTGTGCCGTTTGAGGAGTCAACGATCTCCTTAATGGCAGCGAGCGCATGATATTTGGTCTTTGCATCCGCCAGCAGGGTTAGCCTGGACGCCATGGCCCGCATGTACTTTCGCGACAGAGTTGCCTCGCGGCTCGGGGACTCCGACGCGGCCAATGAGGCGACCGCCGCAACGAACCTGTGAAATGGTCGGCGGGGGATACCGGCATACGATTCGAGATGTCTGGAGGTTTCAGACATCGTGTTTGAAAGGTCATCGTAGTTGACCTGTTCGCTTGGAGTCAGTTCCACACCGACAAGCGCGATATCGAAGGGGGCAATGACCTCGTCAGCCAGTGCGCGGTCGTACCAGAGGTTGTAGACGACCCCGCCAAAGTATGGAGTCAGTAGATTCTCGTGCTCGCCGTCAGCACGTTCGTAGGTTGCCGTCAGCCCAAGGCGCCACGCGTAGCCTTCCTGCAACGCTCCGGTAAACATAGGGGCGGCGTACCGGTGGCATTCATCGGCGATGATCAAACCGGCCTTGTGGCTACGCAGCGTCATTCGATTGGAAGCCGAATGAACGATGGCGACAAGGACATCAACGTCGTCCAAGGTGTCGGTTCGACCATCGCCAAGAGCGCCTCGTCGGGCGGCGGGGAGGTCACGCTTAAGGGAGGACAACCACTGGCGCTGAAGTTCAGCGGTGGGCACAAGAATCAGCACTTTGATGCCCTGCCGAATCGCCTCGAAAGCTGCGGCGATTCCTACTCGTGTCTTGCCGGCACCAGTGACGGCCTCAACAACGCCGCGGCGGGCGTTGGAGTGCCAGGCTTTGAGTGCCTCTTGCTGCCAGGCGTACAAGAAGGCGTAGTCATAGGATGTGGAAACTGAGACCTGGTCAGTGTGGAGACGCCTCTGAACCCGATCTGTCATTCCGTTCGACTCCGCGTCGACCAACTCCGGCATTTCATCCCCCATCGGACTGTGTGGTGCTTCCTTACTGAAGGCTAATGGAAGGCCCGGACAATATTGCTTGCGATGCTCATCCGGGCACCGCCAGCGAGTAGTCCCAAGCCTCAGCGCGCGCAAGGGAGTGCTTCAGTTCCCGTCCGCCCGCTTCTTCCAGGAGCTCTGAATCACCCACGACGACCAGCAAGCTCCGTGCCCGGGACAACCCGACGTAGAGCTGTTCGGCGGCTCGGGCCATGTCCTTAAAGCCGTTGACACAGAGTATGACGACGGATCTTTCAAGTCCCTTGAACCCCAAGACATGGCCATAAAACTCCGCATCACCCGCATGAAATTCGCGCCAGTATTCCTCGGTGGCACCACGGTCAAAGTAGTCCAGATGAACGGGGTGCCTTTCCTTGGTGGTCAGTAGGGCTATCTGGTTATTTGCCCACCCTTCATCAATTAGCGCTTCTACACAGTCCCCCGCGACGTCGAGGGCTTCGTCGGTGGAGCAGTGGACTCTACGAACGGGTAGTCCGGTGCTGCCTCGCGGCGTGAAATGCTCGCCGGCAAACGGTTTGAAGGTTTCCGCAATTTTTCGGGTGTTCCGCAGATTCTCGTCGATGTGGATGGGGACAAAGGTTGCTGTAGGTCCTTGGTTGAGGTCGGCCGTGAGCCCGCCCCATCTTTTGTAAACGTCCTGGCGGTCGTCCATGAAGGCATAAACTTCGCCGTTCTCTGGGTCAGCAGTGCATGCCAGCAATGCTTCCCACCATAAAGGGGCGAAGTCCTGTGCTTCGTCAACGATCACCGCATCCAGTCGCTGGTGTGCGGGCATAGTGCCGGCCATTTCCCGGAGAAGCCGTGGCATCTCTACATCGAAGTAGTCCTGGCCCTTGCCATCAGGCACCCCAAGCTGGCGAACGTACTCGTGAAATTCGCCGGTGAAGATTGGTTTGGCTTGCCGCCACGACGAGACCCGGTCTTGCAGGTATTGCCCTAATCCCTTGTTGTAACAAAAGAGACCGACGCGCTTACCTTGTTTACTCAACATTCGGGCTTTCTCGACAGCAAGCCACGTCTTCCCACTGCCCGCCCCACCGGTAAAGCGAACGCGGGTAAGGGAACGCGTTGCCTGGAGCAAGACTGCTTGGCGCTCAGTTAGATGGTCTTGGGTGTCCTCGTCTTCCCTTGGACTCACGGGGGCGCCGGTGCCGCCATCAAGTGACCCGGCAAGCTGTCGTTCGATACGTTCCATGAACGCGGTCGCCAGTGGTGAGGCACCGCCACCCTCTGTTTCTATGGCCCTCCGGACGAGTTCAGCCGGCGACTCGCATTGTCTGTCGTCCAGAACCAAAGTGCGGGGGCACCCAGCCATGCCCCACTCCTTTGGAACGGAGGTGTAGGGGAACGCGACCATGTAGGCGAAGCGACTGGTCAGCGGTGTACCGAGCTGCCGCCCCAGCCAGTTCTTCAGGGCGTGGTGAGAACTTTGAGACTGCACTACCGGGCTCTGAATCTTGTGGCTTCCGCCCCTGTCGGACTGTAACCATTGACCATTTTCCACGGAGATTCGGCCACCTTTGACTTCGATCGCCGCCATGCCCACCCCCGGCCAGAGGACCAAAATGTCGATCTCATGTTCTGCCCTGCCATCCCGCAGCTGAACGGAGTGGGCTAGCACAGCATCGTCCGGGAGGGTTCGATTGAGGGCTTCCCACACTGAACGTTCTGCACTCTGGCCCTCAGTGAAATGCGGTTCTTCGGGTATGAATCTCATTTACTCAGCCTTCCGTGGTGGGCTGGGCGGCTTCGGAAACGGGTAGTACTTCATAGATTTGGCCCAAAGCAGGAAGATGCATGAGCGTGCGGATCACGGGCATCCCGGCGGCCGCCAATGCATCACGGTAGGCTGCCATCTGGCCGAGGTATTTGTCTCGGATATGGCCCTCAGGGTCATTCCCGGGATAGGTCTTGTGATCGATGAGGACGCATCCCTCAGGTCCCTCGAGCAGAAGGTCTATCCACCCTTGCATCACTCTGTTCTCAGTCCGCCATCCAATGGCCGCCTCGCGATGGTATGTCCATCCCGGGTACTCCGTTTGCAGATACGTTTCGAGTCGCGCACCGGAGTCGATCAGCAGTTCCGGAGCTACTACATGACCTACTTTCCATCGCTCGATGATTGTCTCTGCAAGCTGAAGCTGGTCGGCGGAAGTAAGCGTTGAGTATTGCGTCCCCAAGTACGCGTGAACGGCGCTTCCCACTGCACCCCACTCTTCAGAACCGCGTGCAGCCAGTCTGGGACCGAGCTCTGTAGCCAGCAGGACTTTCACGTCATAGTCGGAGGATGATTCGGAGCTCGCGGTGAGTCGAGCCGGAGGGTAGACGGGCAGTGGCTGCAAGCTAGCTGGGTCTCTGAACTGGGCAACGTTAACTGTCTGGTCGGTCCTGGTTTCTTGCACGTCAAACGAGGTAACCCGGGCGGGCAGGGGAGAACTTCCCGCAATGTTCAGCAATCCACCTTCAACCTCTCCTGACCAGGATACGAGCGAGGGGACACCCAACAAGTTGAGGAGCTGTGGCTGATTCGACTTCGCAGTCAGGATGGTGGTTTCTTTGGCACGAGTCATCCCCACGTACATGAGCCGGCTCGTGTTGTTGCGCTCCCGAAGCTCCGCGTCAACGGCGACCTGGCTTGTCTGGCCGGCCGCGTCGAGCGGCGAAGCCTTATAGGGGAACGGACTTGGCCAGAATCTTATCCATCGGTCCTTGAGCGGCTGTTCCAGATCCAGCTCTCCGTCCTGTTCAACGGCAGTGCCGAAAGCGGCGAAGCGGACGTCCTTATCCAGGGCTTCCATAACGACCACGGGCCATTCCAAACCTTTGGCCTTGTGATAAGTCATTACATTGACGACGTCGGGGCCCGCGTTTTCCGCTGATTGGTGATTAGCGGAAGCGAAAAATGTCAGGAAGCCGCGCAGTGTTCCGGGCGCCCGGAGCGCCCTGCAGTGCTCATAGTAATCTTCGATTGTGCCTCTCATGGCGTCGAGATTCAGGAGACGGGTTTCGGGAGACGTCCAAGACTTTATGTGATTTGTCAGCCCGACGGCGCCGATGACGGCCTCAAAAATCTCAAGTGGCGTTGCTGTGCCAGCGAGGTCACGGACCCGGGTCAAAGCACGTACCTGAGGCTGCTGGGCCCAGCTGGTGTGGACGGTTTCGGGCTCGACGGCGGATAACAGCTCCCGCTGCCAAGTTGCATTGGAGGGATGGCCAGGATGCAACGCCACCAACTCGGTGAGGGCAATGGTGTCTCGATCATCAGCAACATATGCCATGGCTGCGCGAGCAAGCTGAACTTCCCGGGCTTCATTAAGCTTGCGCGGATTTCGTGTTGCCCGAATACCCAAACCGTCCAGTGCAGCGGAGATGGCGTCAACGTCCTTGTTTGAGCGCGTCAGAACGGCGATGTCGCCGGGCTTCACGTTCCTACGACGGTTAAGGAGGTCGGCTACCCCGGCAGCTGTGGCCAGAAGCCGGTCGTCGTCGTTCTTCTGTGGACGGGCCCACGCTTCCAAGCTTCCCTTTGGCCAGTCCTTGTGTGCGTCAGGCATATCGAGCCGAACTGACGCAGCGGGCATCCCTAATGTTCCGAAAACAGGCTCAAAGACAGCGTTGGACAATGCGATGACAGACGAGCACGATCTCCAGGATTCTGAAAGCTGGCGCTTGTTCTCCACCTGATCCACAACGGTTTGCATGAGGGCAGGGTCTGTTCCACGGAACTCGTAGATCGCTTGCTTAGGATCGCCGACCCATACGGCTTCTTTGACCAAACCGCTCAGTTGCAGGAAAAGCTCAAGTTGGAGGGGACTCGTGTCCTGGAACTCGTCCACTACCAAGAAGCTGATCCTCCGAGAGAAGGAAGAGCGAAACGCATCGCTGGTGCGTGCCAAATCGAGGACGAGGGTCTCTTGATCGACGAAGTCCATCAAGCCATGGAGGCGCTTAAAATCAGCGTAGGTTTCCAGGCATTCTGCCGCGCAGGCAAATATCTTACGAATGTACTGTTCAATGTCCGAGTGAAATGCCGGATTGGACAATAGTCCTTCGTGTATCCGCGTCCGGAGATCCAGGAAGATTTGAGCTATTGGCGCAGCGGGTTTCGATGCTACGAAACCCCGCCATATCTCCCATGGGGTCTCGTCCGGCGTCGTTGCGGAGTCAATTTTCTGGATGACCTTCGGATACTGTTCGACGAACACTCCAGTAGCGATCTTTGCTTGTCTGCCGGCGGCGTCGAGTCCTGTCTTGGCCAGTTCCTCCAGCTCTGCTCGCCCTGCGCGCATATCGCTCAGCCAAACGGGACGTTCATCCTCGGCGGGATCGTCGAGCAGCTCGCGGATGCCTGCCCACGATCTGTCTGCACAGGCTGCCAAGTCACTTGAGCGGAGCAGGTTGGTTCTGGCCGCATCGACAATTGACCGGACGGTATCCTGCCAAGTTTGCGAGTCATAGGGCGAGTCTTCGTCGGTTCCCATACGGCGGGCAATCGGTAGAATCCCCGTCGCATGGTCGGCCAAGACGGAATCGACGGCAAGGTGGAAGATACTCCTGAGTTGTTCTTCGGGGATGACCTCAAGTGCAGGAGATAGACCAGCGTCTATTGCGTACTCCTGCAGCAGTTGACCACAGACACTGTTAACAGTGCCAATAAGACTCGCTGGAAGTTGTTGAGCAGCAAGCTGTAGTGAACGGGCATGCGAACCGTCGGCAGCCCCGGCATGTTCCAATAGCCGAGCGCTGATTCGTTCCTGGAGCTCAGCAGCGGCTTTCTTAGTGAAAGTTGTGGCCATGATCTGGGTTGCCGTCAGTCCGGACTGGATGCGATCCGTGATCTCTGAGGTCAGGTGGTACGTCTTGCCTGTGCCGGCGCTTGCCGAAACCATCGTCACATTGTCGAGGTTGGTCATGAAAAGTCACCTTTCAACCCGCACAGCACTCCCAATTCACAGAAACGGCAGGGTGGCTTGATGTAGTGGAGGCCTCTGTCCCGCCATTCGCTTTCGCGGCCCGGTTCAGTCTCGGCCCGATTGTCCTCGACCACTTGGGTGGCGGTGACACGGCCGTTAACTACTTCGTCGATGCTGAATGTGATCGCCTTTTTCGCGCTGTCCCAGACGTCGGTTGGCTTCACCGCACTCTGAAGTGGCTGGCCGAAATGCGAGTCAGCAGAGATAAAAGATCCCTGCTTGAGCATGTAGTAGGCAGTGGGATCGTCAGTAGTGTCCGCACCCTGGTGCAGTGCCCATTGATACAGGGCAAGCTGTAGCGCGGTGCCGCCAGCAACTTCCTCCCGACGATACTTAGCATGGTTGGTCCACTTCAGGTCGATGACAACCCGTCGCCCATCGCCGTCAACCCCGACGGCGTCGGCGCTTCCACGAACTGTTACTAGGTAATTGTCCTGTGAACCGACAAGTTCAAGATTCTTCTCAAATTCCTGTTCAACCTCCTGAAGGGTGACTCCGCCCTTAGAAAGTTGGCTGAAGAAGGCGTGAACCGAGTCAATCAGGATACCGACGATCGCGTCCCGACGTCGCTGCTGGCCAGGTAGCAACAGTTCTGCCGCGTACTGGGGCAGGACTGCACGAATGCAGCGGTGGATTTCTTCCTTTTCGGGAATGGCCCTGTTTTCGGCACTGAGCTGGTGGTGGAGAGCCTCCACCACCTTGTGAGAAAAGATGCCGAGCAACGTGTTGTCAGCGGGAATCAGGGCAGCGTCGGTGGCGTGCACATTCGACTTCTTCTCCAGCACCCAAGCGAAAGAACAACCGAGCAGCTTTGAGAGCTGCGAGAAGGACAATTGCTTCGGCTTCAACGACGGGTTTGCGCCGACGTTGTAAATTGCAGCCGGGGGAGTGGGCGACAGCTGGGGAGCGGCTGCGAGCTTAGCCGAGCGGCCGGCAAAATCCCAGAGTCCATCAGCGGTTGTGAGTTGCTCCGGCACGGATCTCAGTTCACGCACACGGTCCGTCAGCGGCTTTGTCGCGTCTTCCGGATTTGTTGAGGGCTGCGAGGAAACAAGGGCTTCGAGCAACCCCTGTCCCTCCGTTCGTGCACCGTGTGCCTGCTCTACCTCGATAAGGATGAGGTTTTTACAGTGGACGGCAGACGCCAGGGTCTGTTGGGTGGCAAAAGCGGCTGCGTCCTCTGGAGCGGGCAAACTGATGCCGACCTTCTCCAGTGTTGCCACATCATGCGCTTCCCACCGTCTCCCGGGCATAAGGGTTGCATCTTTGAAACCCCACCACAGGACATCATCGACGTCGTCGGAAAGCTCGCTGAGGTGAGCCAGCCGCATCCATGGGCTCGCTTCCTGAGCGACAATGGAGCTCGATTGCGGTGTGATGACCGAACTGACGATTCGTCGCACGTCCCGCCTCGATACTTCCGGGACAGTAGATAGAAGGTCAATGACCTGCAGGAGCTGTTCCACTGTCGGCAGGAGAGCAGACTTTTTCTTTGCGAGGCGACGAAGCTGTGCCGTCAGCCAGGCCGCTTTTTCCACAAGGACGGACCCGGGTGCCGTGTCCCCGTCAATGAGGCTCGTATTGAACAACTGGTCGACGTCAGAGGCCCACGAAGGACCCAAATCCTGATGGTCTGCGATCTTATCCAAAGCCTCAAACCACGCCTCGCTGCCCGTGCCGGGAGCTTGCTTGAGTGCTTGAAGAAGATACCCCGAGGCCGGGCGCTCCACCGGAGTTCCAGGCAAAGAGAGAAACTCCGCCAGCAGCCGGACGTTGATTGGACCCCAGATCACCTCGAAAAACAGGGGGATGATTTGGTCATTGGCACGCCAACTGGAGCTTGCCCCGACACCCAAACGCGGAAGCCCTCTATCAGCCAGATAGTGGTCGAGGACAGACGTGTGGTCTGAGCACACAACTGCAGTTTTCGTATTGTCGCCGCAAGCCAACCAGCGAGCGACGTTTTCCGCGGCTTCCCACTCCGTTTCCGCCGTCAGAACGTGAAGCTGTGGTTGTGCGCCATTCACTGCTTTCTCACTGACCAGAATTCCCCGCCCCCTAAGAAGCATAAAGATGTCCTGCCAGATTTTCGGAAAGCTAAATTCAGCATGTTGAAGAATGACTTGATCGATCCCCAATGGCAGCGGTGAGAGCAGCGCAGCCGGCAAGCCCCGGATGTCATCGGCCAAAGCTGGAGAAACATCTCCGTTGGCGGTTTCGACCGCGGCCAATGTTTGCAGCAGAGGGGAGACCTTGGCTCCGGGCGTGGCGTCCACAGGCAGAACTCCGGACCACCCATTGCTCACGGCGTCGTCGCGGGCCTCCAGAAGTTCTGCAGCTGTGGACCACGGGTCAACTGCAAGTGAGCTGTGGAACCATTTGTCTTCGGAATCGATGGACAGCAGACGTTGCAAGTATTGCCCCACACGATCAGCGTGTGTGGTGTCCGGCCGTGTGAGTCCGAGCCTGGTCAAGAGAAGGTTGGTAAAACCCTTGCGTCCAACTCGAACCCGGTTCAGTCCCGGATTGCTGAATGCCCACGGCGCACGGTCCAGGAACCAGCCGAACTCGACGATCAATGTTGCCCCCATTTTGCTTGTTTGGTTGTTGTATCACGCTTTTGGATATCCGGCCCGGTTCGTCCACCTAGTGGGCTAATTGTCCTGAGACGCGTGTCAATCGGCATCCGAACGGATCGTCTGCCAGTGAATCTCGCCAGGTGTACGTATTCCGAAACCCTCTCGGAGCACGACAAGAATTTCATGGCCAGCGTTCATCGGATCTCCGAGGTTGTTTAACAAGTTGGATGTTGTGCAGTTCGATGCTCGCCAACCGCGAGGTCCCAAACTTGGTTCGTCGGATATTTGCTCGCCTGCGAAGCCCCAGGCTGGCCTGATTTCACATAGCACGTCGCCCTTGACGATGCTGGCTTGAGCACGTAGAGGTGGGCCTTCCAAGGTCTCTTTCCCGGATTCGATCATCAGGGTCCAACCTTCGGACAGGTCAGCCAAAGCCTCATTGAGCTCTTCTCCAACGGACGCCCACTTCTGCTCCAAGCGGTTTTCAGCACGGAATTGATTCGAGAGACTGCGCACCTCATCGTCATCGGTGAAAT
Organism: Arthrobacter sp. StoSoilB20; assembly: GCF_019977295.1. Taxonomy (NCBI): domain Bacteria; kingdom Bacillati; phylum Actinomycetota; class Actinomycetes; order Micrococcales; family Micrococcaceae; genus Arthrobacter; species Arthrobacter sp. StoSoilB20. Next base: position 1,296,358 of record NZ_AP024651.1, read on the forward strand.
ACGCAGCTGAGATGACTTCTTCCCACGTATTGAAATGTCTCCTCATCTCGATGGGAGAAGGTCGCTCACGTCCCGCCGCTGCTTCGTTGATGACCCAGGTGTCGTAGGTGGAAACGTCTTTAGGAAAGAACGGCGACTCGTGATCCGAGCAGGCTTCCTTGAAGTCTTCAGCGGCTGCGTCGAAATCCGCGGCTTCAAACCTTGCTGCCGCCTCGTTCATGCTGAGGCCAACCGCGCGAAGAGTTTGTTCCCACGATCCTTTACCTACCCGGCGTCGAAGATTCCGGGCGGAATAGGGCCACATCGTGCTGAGTTCAGCAGGTGAGGCCAGTGCTTGCAGAGCGTCGCCGTAAGCCGTAATGGAAGGACCATTGACCTTGTCGGCTTGGACCTTAAGGGTAGTAGCTTCGACGATGGCCAGTATCTCAGCTACGCGGGCGCTGCTGAGGAATGAGCCCAGATTGTCCCGGATTTCTTGAATGTCGCCCGGAGCCATGTTGGCTAACGCGGCCTTGTAGTCGGGTTCAACCCGGAGATGCACGCCCGCTATGTACAGCAGGCTGAACCGGTCCAGAATAGCGATGGGCCTGGCTGGCGTTGTCCGCTCCGAGTTGTTCGCCAGCCAGCGCCGATTGCAGAGCAGTGCCACGGCGATTTCACTGTCGACGGGAGTGCCCAAAGCCTTAAGGACTTTAGGGATCTCGGAGTGGTGTATTCCAGCAGACAGAAGCTGCTGGATCGTATTTCGCTGTTCAGCCAAGAGATCGGCCGTCTTCTGACTGCGCGCCATGAGTGACCGTGAACGTTCCAGTTCTCCGCGTTCGGCGATTCTGGGGCCCAGCTTTCGGAGCAGTTCATACCCACTGGCACTGGTCTCTTCAGCTATCGCGGACAGTGGTCTACCTGCCCGATACGCTGCGGCCGCCTTGGCCTCGGGAGTAGGACCCATGCACCTTAAGGGGAGCCTCATGGCCTGCTCTGAGTACGCTCCGTCGACGTTCATCTCAGGTTTCAACTCGCGTTCCTCAGGGTTTGAACCGCACCATTTAGCGCATCATCCAGGGTTACTCCTCCGTCAGGTCCGGGGCCCGGGGGGAACTCTCCTGTGGACCAGCGAAACTCCGTAACGTCAACACACTTTCTGCCGTATCTCAAGGCTGAGACAATCTGATGCCCGGCATCGCGTGGTGAGACCTGGGATTTCCACCAGTTGGGAAAATCGGCGTCCGGTTCCGACCAGTCGTTACTTGCCAAGAATTCCCGGTCGATTGGCCAATCTGTGGCAGGCAAGAACTCCTCCGAAACGACCTCGCACCAGACTCCGTCCGCGCTAGGTGTTGCTTGTGCATAGGGGTTGGCGCCGTTGGTTCTCGTCCCTGCATACTCCACTCTTAGGAAGCTGTTCCAAGGCATTTGTGCGAGTAGGTCGCTGATGAGAACTCCCGCCCGGTGCCAATCGTGGTCGATAGGCTCCCCATCGCCGTCGGCGTCTATTGCGTGCTCATCACGGAGCGCTCGCAGCAAGAACTTTGATTGAAGCGGTGTGGCTGACATTTCGGTCAGCTCACTGCCAAATACTTGATCAATGAGCTCGTCCCAAGAAACACCAAAGTGCCGCATGATTTCGTTCGCGGATGGTCGCTCGATCAGCATTCCCGCTTGCGAAAAGCCCCAGAGGTCGTAAGATTCTTCGCTCATTGCGTAGCCGCACAGTTCGCACTCATCGAGAAACGAGTCGAGGGCATCTTGGTGTTCTTTCGTCCCGAATCGCCCCTCAGGTGTGCCCACGTTCAGTCGGATGGTGTCCAAAGCTCCCTGCCAACTGCCACCACCGTAGCGGCTGACGAGGCTGGCTATAGGTACTGGCCACGGGTCCTTCTCGTCGCGGGAAACTCTTCCCAGTCGCCGCGAGATCTGTTGGGCCATTTCGTCGTACTCGGAGTAAGTGAGGGTAGCAATCGACTTGGCGTGTATGGCCAAGGCAGTGGTTTCAGCGACCGCCAGAATCTCTGCCAAGCGAGTGTAAGTAACCTCGGGCTTCACGAGCTCCCGAAAGGCAGCGACGGCATCCAACGGCATCTTTGCAAGTGCAAGCTGGTAGTCGGGTTCAATGCCGTGATGCTTCCCGACGACGTAGAGCAGGCTCAACCTATCGCTCAGCAGTTTAGGAGCGGGCTCCGCGGGTGCTTCGTCAGGAATGCCAAGGAATTTCAGAATAGCTACGGCTACATCCACGTCAATGTCGTTCCCGAGCGCACCGATCACCTTCGGGGTGTCCAACAGTGGGATGCCGGCATCATCCAACCGGCTGACCATTTCCACGTTGTTCCAAAGAGCGCTCATAGATTTGACCGCTCGGCTGCCCACCGACCGGGCTCGCGCAAGTTCGTCGCTGGGCTTATCAGCAATAGCATCGAAAATGTCGCCGGCATCGACACTGTGCGCTGACGTTATTGTTTCCAGCGGATCTCCGCGACGGTATGCTTCCCGAATCACCGCGGCACGTGTTTCGCTGTCCTTGTCGTCCCCCATCATGATTTCTACTCCTGGACTGCCCGCACAGCGTCAAGCCACGTGCCGTAGATGTTCCTGACTGCGGCACCTGAGGGCCGGGAATTGCCGGCATGAATCTCTTGCTTGACCCATGCGTCGTAACCTGCGAATGTCGGCTTGACTCCGCTGGACAGGGCGAATCTGTTGAAATTGCGCACGGCGTCTTCGTAGTCGGCCTGGGTGAACTTCAGGAGCCCTTTCGGCCGTCCTTTCGCAGCTGTTCCGATCCCCATTGCTTCGAGGCCCTCGTTCCACCCGCCGAAACGCTTGGTCACGGTCTGACGAGTAGGGGGCCACGGAAATGCTCCTTGGCGAGAGACGAGGCCCAGCGCCGGCACGAGTTCGTCGCGAAGATGCTCATATCGCTGTCCGGTGATACTGGTTTCGGGATTCTCTTGGAGGTATTTTTGCGCAGCTCCGATAACTCCCAGAATGGTGGAGACATCCTCGACGTCGGCTTCGGCAGACTCCAAGGCGGCCCGGAGCTCGTTCATCAGAGACAGCTCGATATTGACAGCGGCCCATTGACGGTCCGGAGCAAGCCCAAGGTTGGACCCCAACAGGTACCAGACACCTGCCGCCACCGCTTCTTTAGAGAAGATGTCTTCCATCTGTGACTTGTCGAAAACGATCGACGACGTCCGCAGGGCATCCTCGGCAAGCTCAGCGTCCATCGCGGGAAATAGTGCCTTCAGTTTGTCGATCGCATCAGGCCTGGTAACTCCGCGCCGGGCCATTTGGCGAGCCAAGTCGCCGTACGCGGCCATGAAGGCGTTGCGGGCGGCCGTCGCTGCGGCTTCCTTTGAAGCAAGTCGGCTTTTGCGGGACTCTTCGGCGCTTGTGCCGCCTACTTTTGCGATGATCTGGCGGACGCGTTCGCGGGTGACGCCGAAGCTCTGGCCGATGGCATCAAGAGTCTCGCCGTCGGCATAGCGCTCCACCATTGCAGCGTCGCGTTCTTCCCGACTGAGTTCAGGAGTTGTGGTCATGGTCATATACCTATCAGGCGGTTCGGACATTATGAGGAAGGCCGTTGCGAGCCGAGGGACTGTGACGGCCCGTGGCAGAGCGGCCGGACCGTACGATGTCCAGGAACAGGGGATTCGGCGAGGCGTTCGGCAGCACCTGCCGGACGTCTGCCAGCGCTGCTTCAGCATCAATCCCCAGTAATGCAGCACCGTACAAAGCGGCAACAGTCGGGGTCCTGGACTCAGCGCGCACGCAGTGGAGCAGCACCGTCTTCCCTTCAGAACGGAACTGCTCGATGGCGGCAGCCGCTTCAGCGAGGACAAACGCCGCGTCAGCATTGTCGGATGGGTCCGGCGAATCGATAATCCAGAACGATGCATGATCTGACACCGCAATAGTGGACAGATCAGAGGTACCCAGGCGGCACAGGGAAACAACTGCGTCGATCCCCAAAACTTCCATCCGCCCCAGGGAACCGGCGCCACCCAACCACACGCCGTCGTCGTGAGGGTGCTGTACCAGCACATCGGTGCGACTCCACATGCTGTAGTCCTGATGCGCCGCGCCCGGCCAGGACTGTTCCCGTGAGCCTTCTCCACGGGCGAGCTCCATTCCTAGTGTCATGAGGTCGCGGGTTCGTAGTCCGGGCCACCCATGCAAATGCCGTCGCCACTCGAAGGGCACCGAAGTGAAGCCGTAAGCCGCGCCCAGAAGTCCTCCGGCAATCGTCGCGACAGTATCGGTATCGCCGCCTCCCCGGACGGCTTCTTCCAGAGCCTGGCGGAGGTGTTCCGGCCCACGGGTTGCAGACACTGTGGAGTGAATGGCGCTCCAAGCACCTTGGAACGCTTCCACTACCCACCCGTTCCGGTGAAAGTCCCGTGCACGTGACTGTTCGGCGGACTCGATGCGCGATAGCCAAACTGCGCTGCGGTCAGGGGGCAGCAGTGCCAGCCCCGCCCGCACGTTCAGCTTCCCGGTCAGGACCGCCTCCCTTATGGCAACGCACCAGAGACCGCATGCCTCCAAGGCGTCGGGATCCACGTGAGTCAGCGCGCTCACCCTGGCTGCCGCCGCCATCAGCTCACCAGGCTCGCGATCGAGATAGGCGAGGGCAAGGGGAGCGGTGCGCATGAGTGAACCATTTCCGGCGCTGCGGCCGATGCGTCCGTGGAACGCTTCGGCGGCAGCTGTGAAGTCCGAGGCGGTCACCGGCCTCCCCGCGGAAGTTGCTGCACGGGTAGCGGCGGCAATGACCGCGTTGGTCTGGGCGCCGACATCTTTGGCGTCGGCAGCCCAGGCACTCCACTCGCGTACAACTCTGCTCAGCGCCGCGTCAGAGGCAAGTTCAGGTCCAGACCAAACAAGCGCTCTTGCCACGGGAATGGCCATGGACGTGTCATCGGTCCATTCGGCGGGATCGAAGCCGAAGGGTCCGCCGCCTTTCATCAATACCGGCGTTTCGTCTGGCAGCGGCGGGCCGAACTCGTAAGCGGCGCCGAGGGCGTCTCCGGCCGCAAGCGACACGAGGACGCCTGCCGCACGATCGTTCTGCAGGGGACTAAGTTTCATGCGATCTCCATCAGGGTGTGTTTGGTGTTCCAAACGGTCAGGTGCGCCAGCTCTGGACTGCGGTTTGGAAGTTCGACGGCGATACCGGCACCTTCCAGCCCGGCCCGGAGTGAGCTGACTGGACGGCTACGGAGGGGTCCTTGGCTTCGAACGCCGGTAAGTGGGCCGCCGTCGAACGCTCCAAAATCCAGCCCTTGGACAACCGCAGCGAAGTCCCTGGCCTGTTGCCCTGACATCCGGCTGGATGCCATGACCTTGGCCGGAAGCAGCTCGAGGTCCAGCAGGGCCGCGCCTATGAGCTGGTGGTAGTGGCGTCGGAACATCGTGTGGGTGCCGAAAATCTCCAACACCAGCGGCTGCGTGCCAATCCCGAACAGGACTCCGCGCTGGCCGTCGATTGGGGGTGGAACGTCATCCAGGTCGAAGCTCGGGGCCAAGGTCTGGCGGTCAAGGTGGTCGACGAGTGAGCTGGTGGCTGAAACGCCACGCGCGGCGTCCAAGCGGCGCACTCTTTCCCAGATGCGGCTTTGACGGTTGCTTGAGTCCGAGGCCCCGGCGCGGGATGCCAGCTCTGCCCGGACGTTGAGGGGAGCGCGGCGACTCTGTCGCCGATGACTGCTCATGCCGGCTTCCCAGCGCCCTTCCTCAACACAGTAGGTCCCGATGGTTCGGGTCTCGCCTGCACCAAGGATGACGTCGCCGGCGCAGGTTCTGTGTTGCTTCCCGCCTTCCAGGAGTTCGCCTTCGAGGAGGAGTGCGGGACGGGGACCGTTGTTGCTGACAATCAGCTTGCCTACCTGGGCGCCGTCAGGCAGTTCGTTGACGGCGACGTTGGCGTGTGCACCGGTGCTGATGGCCAAGTCACCATGGCCTGAGGTCCAGATCGGGAAGATGCTGAGTGGGCCCACAGCGGTGCCAACGCCCAGATGCAGTTGTGGGACTTGCATTCGTGCCTCCTGATTCGAATTAGCTCATTTTTGCGCTAATTGACTTCAGTATGCAGCGATTGCTTCTTTTGCGCAAGTCTGCGATAAATGATGATGTGAACGCTTCCCGAAATCCCAGGTCACGCACACTGCTGGACTATCCGAGACCCTCAGTTGCAGTGGATGCGGCGGTCCTTACCGTGTCGGAGGGCGCGCTGAGTGTGCTGTTGGTTCAGCGTGCAAGCGGTGATAGGGCGGGGGAGTGGGCGCTCCCTGGGACCTTCCTCAGAGAGCGCGAGCTTCTTTCCGATGCGGTGCTCCGCTGTCTTCGCGAGAAAGTCGGGATTACTGGCCGTGTGCCTCAACAGCTTCACGTCTTCGATGATCCGGATCGTGACGACCGCGGCTGGGTCCTCTCAGTTGCGCACGTCGACATGGTGCCGCTTGCTGCGCTTGAGTCCGCGTTGGCGTCCGACGGCGTCAGGCTGGTTTCAGTAATGGCGGACCCGGAGGTTGTGGCACGGTTGCCGTACGGCCACGCTGACATTGTGGCCAACGCTGTGGGGAGGATGCGCCTAGCGTACGCTGAGGCGCCGGATCCGGGGGTACTTCTTGAGGAACCGTTTACGCTCAAGGACCTGCGAGATCTTCACGAAGCAGTAGCCGGCGAAACGCTCATGAGGGATACTTTCCGACGATTCATGGAGCCGAAGCTGGTGGGAACGGGAAAGATGTCGGATGGGACGCGGGGGAGGCCTTCGCGGTTGTGGGTGCGGACGAAGTCTTGAACCGACTAACCTGCGCATTCGCTGATCCTTGCCTTCCATACGCACACAAACGCCGGACTGGAGAACGCAGATGACGGACCTTGCCTTCGAGGCGCGTGTCGCTTTGAGATTGGCTTTGCTGAAGCCAGAAGATGTCGCCACCCTGCGAGCCCTCGTTGATGGATTGCCGGTTGTGAGGGACCAGATCGGAAGGCATGCCACAAGTCCGGCGAATTACGTCTTTTTGGGCAAACTTGAACGCTTCATACGTGAAATGATGTTGCCAGGCAATGTGCCGAAACTCTCTTCGGAGGAATGGGTGGTCCTGCGTCGGGAGCCGGCGCCGAATGCGGGCATGGTCCTGCGCGGTCTGTCTGCTATTACTCAAACGACTTTGAGTACGGTTCCGATCAGCTCCGAGGCTCTGAACCTTCTCGGGTCACTGTTAAAACGACTGCAAAGTATTGTCGACTCAATCCATGCGGCAAGGCGTACCGATGACCTTGGCTGGCAGTGGAATGAGTTCAATGCGGGGTGGACGTCAAGTCTGACTAATTCAGAATATGACCTGTCCTCTGTGTTGAGGGCTGTCAGTCGTCCGCATGGAGATTGGGTTCCCCCACTGAATCCAATTGGTTCTGGCGACCTCCGGCCCTACATGACGTATTGGTTCTCACTGGCCGTCGTTCTACTCACCCACCTTGCATGGGCGGACCCTAGCCGGGGTATGACGGTGTGGATGAACCTCGGAATGCCGGACGATGGAGCCGTTCTGACGGGCATTAAGCGGCTCTTTGGAGCCGATTGTGCGGCGGTCATCCTCAACCACAATATTTCGAGGGTGGCAGAGCTCCTGAAGGGAACGCCTGACGACCTGCCTACCAAGCAGGATCTCGCAAACGAATTGCGTCATACCCTCGTCGGGGATGCCGGGCCAGCTGATCAGCAGATCGAAGAAACTGAAAGTTGGGCCGCGATGCTGCTGGGAGGGGCAGATTCTCTTCATCTGCGCGTGCATCTGGAACAGATGCTGATGCATCCCAAATCGTTGTGTCCGAACATCACTTTTGCTCGCGAAGCTCGTTCGATGATTTCGGCGCATCTGCACCTAGCCACCAGCTATGGCTGGTACCAAGCGTTGACAAGCTCAGTGATCGGTTTGCCTGAGCGCACTGACGGCCGCTCCTGGGGAGTCGACGTGACAACCGAGGATGTTGGTTACATGGGCAGGTTCCGCATGTCTCGGGTAACCGGTCGATGGTTCTCCGGCAAGCATTCCTCCCACATGTTGGGCAACTGACGACTGAAGGCGTCCTATATCCTGGCGGGATGAACCGAGTATTTCCGGCTACCCCGGTGGTTAGCGGCCGCCACCTCAGCACGAGTGAAGCGGCCGAGAAGATCGGTGTGCATCAAACGACAATTGTCGACTGGGTACAAACAGGTAGGTTCCCTAATGTCTATTTAGAGTCTGGTCGTGCTGTTCACGGTGCCTTCAAGATCCCCGAAGTCGATGTGGTCGGCCTCCTGGTCGGTAAATCTGCGTCGTGGGATGAGCGAGTTCGGCAGGCAGCGCAGGAATGGTTGGCTGCCCGCACAAATGACGGTGAGGAGGCCGTCCACTATCTTGACCTTGAAGATTTCCATTTCGAGAATGAGCGAATTCCACTCAAGAGCAGACAACGGGGCATCTGGAAGCCGCGAGCTCTCGACGCGGCGTTGTCGATCACCACTACCTTTCGACGGGCCGGGCAGGAACGGCCCTATGAAGACGAAGTTGGTTCTGATGGCATGCTTCGCTACAAATGGCAGGGCGACGACGCGGATGCAGCTGACAACCGAGCCTTGCGGCGTGCCATGACCGATCATCTTCCTCTCATTTGGTTCTTCGGGATCGCGCCAGGGGTTTACCAGCCTGTGTTTCCCGTCTACCTCGTATCCGAAGAGCAGGAGCATCAGCAATTTGTCGTTGATATAGATCCCCAACTTGGCGTCCTAAACGGTGATCACCTGGATCCTCAGGAACTCAAGATCGCTAAACGGTACGGCACGCGGCTCGCCAGGACGCGGCTTCATCAGCGATTGTTTCGTTCCAGCGTTATAAAGGCCTATGACACTCGGTGTGCCGTGTGCAACCTGAAGCATCGGCAATTGTTGGATGCCGCCCATATCATCCCGGATTCGGACGAGAAGGGCACGCCCGATGTTTCCAATGGAATGGCAATGTGCAAAATCCACCATGCCGCCTTTGACGCCGGTATACTCGGCATCCGGCCCGATCTGATCGTGGAAATTAGAAGCGACATCTTGGCGGAGGTCGACGGGCCAATGCTGAAATACGGGCTGCAGGAACGACATGAGCAAAAACTTATGAGCGTCCCACTGCGAAAGAGAGAGCGGCCGAGCCCCCAAGCCCTCGAACTTGCTTACATTCGCTTTAAAATAGCATAGCTGTGTCGCTAATTAATGCTCTAGCGTGCCACATGCCGTTCCAGGCATAACTGTGCTGTTGGTAATCCCCAGGACGCCGGTGTGCTGTTGTCTAGTGGGGACAGGAGCCTGTGTTCGGAAGCTGCATCTAGACCTAAAGCTCTACGATTCGAGGTGGAAGGAACGGTGGAAGAGTTGGGCATCCTTTTTGTGATGCGGGGGAACGTTCAGCATCAACTCGCAAGGAACCAGTAAGGTGCCCCCGAAACCGCCCGAACAGCGCGGGGCTTCTGAGCTGCCCCGCGCTATTCGTCGGCTGTGTAGACCTATAGCGATACTAAGCTGACTTTGATGGACTCGGTGTCACATGAAATGTCGGCTGAGCCTAAGCCTGCTTACAGCAGGGACCCTAAGTCGTTGCTTGTCCTGATTGTTCTATAGCTGAAGAGCCTTATTGACCGGTCAGCTCCGCGTAGCGATCGAACAAACATTGCTGTCGCCGTTCTTCGGAAGGCTCGTCATCCAGACCGAAAAGTGGATCGACAACCTCGTCCAAATGTTCGTGGGCCTGCTGGAGGTTGGTCGGCATTTTCTTCGGGTCATATAGCTGGGCAAGGGACAGCCCGGGATGCTCTTCACGTGCTGCCAGTACGAGGTTTCCTGCGTCGATAACGGCTTGACGATCCTCAGACGTCACAGACTTGAGCGGGAAGTTGTTCCAAACAATCGTGCTTGAGAATCGATAGTCCGACTTAAGTCTTCCGCCGATTGACTTTTGCCAAGCGATGAACATCGAGGATGAAATTAGCCCGAAAAGGAATCCGTCTTCGTCAGGTGCTGTAAATACCGCATCACTGGCGATCACTTCGGGTCCGAACCGTGCCGCTGTAAAGTATTTGCGGTTCTCGCTGACGACTCGCGGAATACAGAGATACGATGCAGTACGGTCCTTTACTCGGTGGAATCGGTGGGCATTGTGGCGATCAGCATAGACGCCTTTATCTTTGCGTGGATCATCGCGATACTGCGCAACTGCCTCTATTCTTTCACGCAAAATGTCGCTGTTGTGCAGAGCGAATTCATCCCGTACGGGCATCCAAATGCACCAGCGTTCCCGATTCTGCACGAGTTCCTTTGATCCAACGAAGCTACGTAGGAAAGGAGCTGCTATGGGGTCCTGCTTGAACAAGGCAACTTGCTCCTTGTCCACGATGAGATGCCCACCATCGGCGGGCATTGATCCGAAACGAAGATCCTTTTCAAGATGCTTAGACCGTGGAATGCGAATTTCTTGCACCATAACGTCCCGTGCGGCAGCAAGATAAGGATTAATATTGGGCACCTTATGCGGCTGGAATCCACCTTGATCGTCGGGCCTGAATAGCATGCGTTCGCGGGGATGTTCTGCGTAGCCTGAGATCGAACAATGAACTCCTGCCTGCCCGTCCCAAGGGAACGTCGGGTAGGCAAACTCAATCGACCAACCATCGAACCATGCCGGACCATATAGATTCGCAACGCTAACGCCCTGATGGATAGAGTTCGTCGTGACAAAGGCAAATCTTGCTCCGGTGCCTCGAAGGAACTCGGCGGCCTTCGGGAACCAAGAAGTAACGAAATCCAATTCCCCGGAGTACGAGGAACCCCACACGCGCTTCATGTCAGCGGTTTGGTCCGAAGAGCGTTGTGTTTTACCTAGATATGGTGGATTTCCGGCGATCACGGTTCGATCGTCCGGAGTAAATAACGTCTTCCATTCAAGGCGCAGCGCATTTCCACCGTCTGGGTAGTCCGGTGTCGATGTTGCGATTGTTGCCGCTCGTGCGATCGGGAGGCGTGTAGGGGCCCAGCCCAAGCGCTCGAGCATCCGCATGTCGCATTGTCGCTCAATGAGGAACATTGCGGTTTCTGCAATGCGAGCAGGCCACTCGTCGATCTCGATACCGAAGAAGTTTTCTAGAGAAACTTTTGGGGAAAGAAAGCTGCGTCGACCGAAGACGTCGGTATCGATACCGAGATGTACTTCTAGTTGCGATCCAGCTTCGTTTCCGCGGCGGTGCTCTAGAGCCTTAAGCCGTTCAAGGATATCGATCTCCAGCATCCGGAGCTCGCGGTAGGAGATAACGATGAAGTTGCCGCAGCCGCACGCGGGGTCGAGAAATTTGACTTTCGCGAGATCTTCCCGGAGTTTCTCTAGCTTTGAGCTCTCTTCGCGATGGCCGATGGCAGCCGAGAACCGCTCTCGGAAGTCTTCAAGGAATAACGGTTCCAGAGTGCGCAATATGTCGCGCTCGGATGTGTAGTGCTCGCCGAACTCCCGTCGGGTTTTTGCATCCCGTACTGACTGGAACATCGAGCCGAATATGGCCGGCGAAATATCAGACCAGTCAGGTTTTGACGCTTCCAGAATGGCATCGCGGAATGCCTTCCCAACTGTGTCAGGGAGCTTGATCGGTTCAGTAAAGACTCCGCCGTTGACGTACGGAAACTTGTTGAACGCAGGTGTCGTCTCCACGCGATTGACGTCGGGAGTGTCTAACTGGACAAAGAGTTCGTTCAGTTTTGAAGCAATGTCGGAGCCGTCTGAACGGGTGTGATTGATGATGAAGTCTTGGAAGAGGTTCTTGTCCCACATGTCTGTGTCGTCACCGAACATGAGGAAAAGAGACCTTGCCAGAGTCACCGAGGTCTCATGCTCGTTTACCTCTGCCTTGGTCAACGCATCGAACATTGCAGCCATGAGCCTGGATGCCCGCTTGGTCTCCCTCTCGGTTTCGACATCGAATGCCTGGCGCAGTCTTTCGAGCACGTCCGTGACGCCAAGTTCCTGTGCCACAGGCAGCGTGATTGTCTCAAGCCGATTAAGGAGCTTCGGATTGGACTGGCCGTTGACGTGGCGATGTGAAGAAAGACGGTGGACCACAGACGAGCCCTTTACTGTGCGTACTGGCCAGCGCCACACCTGTTGGTGCTCATTGTGAAAAATCACCAGACGATCCGTGGATTTCGCAGCGATTGAACGGTCAAGCGCTGCCTGACCGTTCGAATCGGGAAGTTCTGAGCACACCCACACGCGAAGTCCTTTGTAGCTGGACACGTTCTTGGCTGTCAACGACTGACTCTTGCCATTATTTGTGGAAATGGTTTGGAGGTCGGGTCTCGACCAACGCAAGTGGCGGAGGAAGAGGGTTTGGTAGTCGTTCGATTCGATAAGCTTCAGCAATTCAGACATCAGTCGAGCACTCCCAAAGAACAAATGATCCGCACCGGGTCGGTATCGGATGGAGGAACCACGAGGCGTTCATCCCCGTGAAGTTGATTTAGCAAGGCGAGAACATCGTCGTCGGACATCCGGTTGCGGAGTGCCGAACGCAGCCGTTGTTCGGCGGATTGTTGAAGGGGTCTCGCGTGCAGGGCCTCGAGAGCCTCTTGTGCCTTCGCGAGGTCCAATGAGTTCGCATATCGTTCCCACACGCGTTTTCTCACGCCTTTAAGGTTTCCCGCGGCTACTGTTTCGCTCGTGAGAGGACCGCGCACCAGGTCTTTCACCCGCTCGAAGTGATCGGGACGTAGCTCGGCCGTGGGCGTCTCCAGTTCAGCACGGAAAACCTGGAAAGCTTCCACCGGTGTGAGCAGACGTTCCCGTACCCGAAGACCATCCTGCCCGCCGGACGAAAGCGCGAATGCGTCGATCCCAGAGTCGGTCGATACATAACATGCCACTCCGCCAACCATTTCCTTGGTGTATTGAGTACGCGTCGAGTGAATCAGGTCAGGCATGGTCATCACCCGTTGGGTAATTTCGGGGTGTTTCTCTGCTGCTGCAGACCAAACAAGCCATGCCTCGCTGACAGCGTCGGCGGCGTCTTCCTCCGCCTCTTCATCGGAGAGCGAGCCTTGGTAGAAGTTATCCAGAACCCGTACTTCTTTGTCGGTGCCGAAGAATTGTTCGTCAGATCCGAACGCCTGTGCTGACGACTCGAGACGGTGTTTTATTCGTTGGCGGAGACTTAGCTGCTCCTCAACTTTCTCGTGCGATATCAAGTACACGAAAACTGACTCCGATTGTTGGCCTACCCGGTCAACGCGGCCTGCTCGCTGGATGAGCTTGATAATTGCCCAAGGGAGGTCATAATTGACCACAATGTGGGCATCCTGAAGGTTTTGTCCTTCGGAGAGGACATCTGTTGCGATCAGCACATCAATTGGATCCGCTACGTCGGCAACCGTCGAATGACCAGGGAGTTTGTTGGAGCCCGGCGAGAAACGGCGGGCGATTGACCCGGGATCCCCGGAGTCGCCGGTAGCGAGGCCGACATTGCCTATGCCGGCCTCACGCAGAGTCTCTGCAACGTATTCCGCTGTGTCCTTATACTCGGTGAACACCAAGACCTTTTCGCCAGGGTGTTGTTCCTGAAGCAGATCGACCAAAGTGTTGATCTTGGAGTCCTTTGCGGGATCCCAAGTGCCGAATCGGTCAAGCAGCCAATTCAGGATGTGGTTGTCTTCCTCCAGATCCTTCGCTAAGGCATCGCTGAAGATCGTGGAATTAATCCACTTTGTCGACTTCGGTAGGTGCTGCCGCAAGTTCTCATAGCGTGCTGACGCAGAGCCGTACTCGGACGCTGCCTCGACATCGTCGTCGTTAGGCGTTCCGAGATTTTGCTCCGCTATGGTTCCGAGGGGGATGGGCAAGCGATTTTCGATGGCGAAGAGAAACAGCTCATTACGCGCCCTTTGCCGTTGAAGAGACAGAATAAACGAATGTCCCGACGATGAAAGGCGCTTGAAGAGCCCGGTCCGCACAAAGCCAGCAACGTTACCCCTGCCGGACTTTATGTCATCGAGGATGCTTAGATCCTCCTGAGTGTGCCTGTGTGTGGGAGCATCGTAGTTCGCCAGAACGTATCGGGGCAGCTTCAGGGACTTGATCGCATCTAGCGTCTCATCATCCTCCATGAGCCTAGCTGCGTCGTCCTGATCAAATGCGTGGCTTATCGGCTGGGCGATGCGTTGGGGGAAGAAGAAGTGCGTGCCGTCGGCAAACTCCAAGTATTCGCTTTGCACGACACGACCATCCTGGAGGACACGTTCGGTCGTCTTGGCGGTTCGCTTGATAAACGACCGTGTGCGCCGCACAAGATGGTCGCTCATGAGGCGCTTCCAGTCTTCGGCCTCTTCGGAAAGGCGGAACGCTCCAAATGTACTTGTCTTGCCGTTCACCTTGTCGGCAATCCCCGGGTCGAGTGCCAGAGCGGCGTTTGGCTGAATCCCCAGGTCATCGTCATCGTCGATGTAAAGGCCGATTTGATTCGCGACATCTTCGAAAGCGAGATTATAAGGCGTGGCTGTAAGTAAAAGGACCTTGGAATCGTTCGACCGGACGTACTCCTTGATTGCTTGGTAATCCTGACGCGTATTACCCGTGCGCAAGTTATGAGACTCATCGCATATCACCAGATGGTGCCGCTTCAGATCCGGGAGCAGCTTCGCCGCCATTGAGTACGCCACGACTTTGCCTTGAACGTCATAGGCGTCGAGATGGTCAGTCCACATCTGTTCCAAGTTCTTGGGACAGAGGACCAATGTGGTGTAATCCTCCGCATTCTGGAGCATTGAGGCAGTGGCAATGGCCGTCAGCGTTTTTCCGAGGCCGACCACATCACCCAGCATGGTTCCACCCCGTCGGACTATTCGTCTGGCCAAAATTCGCACGGCGCTGTCTTGATAGTCGAGCAGGAGATTCTTAAGCGAGGCAGGAAGAACATAGCCAAAGCCGTCCCGAACATCCTGCGACATCAAGAAACAAATTTTAAGGAAGACTTCGTAAGGGGTTGCTTGCTGTTCGTCAGCCCATGACTCCTCGATGAGTGCGATAATTTCCGCCGTCACCGGGAGGGAGAAGGGATCGTTCCAGTGAGTTTCGAACCATTGAGCCAACTTTGCGGAGGCGTCCTGATCCATGACATCGATATTAAGCTCAAGATTGCTGTAAAGGCCGGCCTTGGTCAGATTCGAGGAGCCAACGTAGGCCATTGTGGGAGCGTAGTGTCCAGCCTCATTGTGCAGGATGTAGGTTTTGCCATGTAGAGGGCGTGAGGTGAAAACCTTGACCTGAACAGAACCTTGTTGGAGTTGACGTTTGAGTGCCTGGAGCGTACGTTGGCCTTCCGCGCTGGATAGACCGCGCATCAACTGCTCACGAAGGTGGCTAACTAAGCGAGCCTTGCGGATCCGGGCGGTTTCAAAATCCGCAAGGTCATCGTGCTCGTTTGGGGCTTCCAGCTCTCTCTGGAGCGAGTCGAGGATTTGCTGTGAGTCTGCCGGCGCAACCATTCCGACCAGAATCCGTGCAATTGGTTCAGCGGAACCGTCGAACAGCTCATTTGCAGCCGGCCGCGGGTGCGTGCCTGAAACTCCAAACTTAGTGTCTACGATATCGGCGAGGGAATCCCAGCCGCGGAGATCCATATAACCGGCCGCAATATCGATCCTGGAATGAGCTTCAAAGGTGGCGCGAAGGCCAGCTCCTAGATGCTGGGTGGTGTTGTCAAAAATCTTGGGCATCTAGCTTCCTAAGCATCGGAGGGAAGAGTGAAGAGGGCGGTTCTAGGGTCTTGAGTGAATATCCCCTCAAGGTTTGCGAGTTTAACGGCCTTGCCAAAGTGAGAGATAAAGGCTTTACTTGCTTTCTTTCGGCCAAAAATTTCGAGTGTAGTCCGACGCAATTCGATCTCACCGAGAGAACCGTTTTGAAGAATATCCGACGCGGCATTGGCAAGTTCCCGAGGACTGATCTCGAGGAAGTTCCGAGGCGTCCCCACAGAATTCGTGCGATAAATCATCCATTTGGACAACTCGATACCATCAGGCCACACAAATCCGTCCTTATCCGTGTAGCAGGTGGATGCCCTTAGCTGCGACAGAATTTTTCTTGCGCGGGCTTCGTGCACCTTGCTCAAACCATAGGTATAACCCACGAGCTTGGTGAGACGATCCCTGTGTATAGGCCCCTCTGAATCCACGATTTCTTCAATCGTTGCCCGTACAGATTCCTTTGCAGACTTCTTCGGCAGGTTCTCCAGAGTGTCAACATCACCAGTGACAACGACATTCCAAGGTTCATAAATAGTCTGCCGGGAGGCGAATCGTTCCTGGGGTTTCTTGAAACGTTCCGGAGGGACGAGAACGTCTGGGGTCGCAACCGCCGTGGAGTCGTTGTCAACCTCATCGTCATCGGCATCGGACGTAGCTTCGGCCTCTACCAAGGTCTGGAGGAGCCGGGAACGTTCAAGCGCCGCGAGATTCGCCCGTTCCTGATCGCCCACGCTGGTCAGAAGAATGTATGCGGTATCAACAGCGCGCATGGCTTCCAGCGCGGTGAATTCGTCGTTGTGAGCCCATCGGTTGCGAACCAACCGCAACTCGCCACCGTAGATGCTCATCTTTCGGTGTGGATCGTTGGCATCGAAAGGAAATCCGAGCGGTCCGAGTCGCTCTGTAATGACACGCAGCTGGCACTGGACGTCAGTCCGCGAGTACGTCCGACCAGCACGACCCTTTATCCGGTCAAGCTCTTGCAGCACCATGGGCCATTCCAGGCCTCCAAGGTGTGGGTCCAAGACTTCTTGGATCACAGGATCCAAGCCTTGAGAAACCAGGCTCAGTGCAGTCTGAACGTTCGAGTTGTAGCTCATAGTAGCCCCCATCAATGTGTTGTACTTGAAAGCGTAGTAGGAGGCTCCGACATTTCCGCACTTCGGAGTACGCCGAGAGGTTCCGCGGATCCGACGATTCGCGCATGACGGCTATCGGTGCCGCGCCGGTTTGACCCGTTCCTTGCCTGCGGTCGGTGTGTCGCCGCCGTGGCTATGAAGGAAGCCAGACCGATCTAAGGACAATGTGCGCTGGCGCGTCGAAAGCCCGTGCGGTCTGTTTCCGTCGAGTGGATCGCGAAGGTGCTGACTGTTGCAGGAATCGCCTGGTGCCACGCGGTCGTAGTAGTCCGTTGCTGGTCATTGATCGCCATACGTTGCCAGATGGGAAAACAGTCGCGTAACGTCCGAGGAGAGACTTGCGCCTTGACAGTGATTGGTCGTGTTTGGCAGCTTTCCGAAGGCTGATGAATGAGGCCGTGTCAGCGATGTCTATGCCGACGCGGAATGCGGTGCCAGGGCTAGGCGTCATTTAGACGGAGTACCCGTGTCGGGTGCTGATGGAAGTATCCACAGTGCTAGGTATGTAGATGGACATACGCGCCTCGTGACAGTCCATGGCTGCTTTGCAACCACAGGATATTTTGGTTGAACTGAATGAACACAGTACGGAGTTCGAAGATGTCTTTTATTGATGGTAGATCTCCGGGGCGGCTTGTGAGGCCGGCCATTGCCATGAACGATGCCCCCTGGGATCGGTTCATGGAGTTTGCGGCACTCTTCGCTAAGTCGGTCGACTTGGACGCTGATGAGTACGACTACAAAATGGCCCTAGCAGAACGCCTGAGAAAAGCCCGTGAGATCTACCTGAACCGGGACACCGAATGGTTTGAGGTGCTGCGACGCGACATTTCGTCGTCGAATCTGGTGAACCAGTACTTCATGATGCGCCTGGTCGATTTGGGCCGGTCGAAGCCTGGAGAACTTCGCCAAGCTATTGATCTGCTTTGGGATGGAGAGCCAGAAGTTCGCTGCATCGACGATTTCGCCGCACTACTCCGCCCGCACAATCCGGAGCAGTTCTCGGTTGGAGGCATCATTGGATTCGCTTCGATTCTTTTGCTTGCCAGAGACCCGTTCACCTTCCCTCCCTATCGTGCACGCGCGGTCAAGAAATTCCTCAAGCTGGTCGCCTGGGAAGACCGAGGTGCAAATGGCGATCCGGCACGTAGGTATGCTCTGCTCTTGGAGGCGCTCGATGAAATTATTCGACTGGCTCCCGAACATGGCATTCCACTTCGCGACCGCTTGGACGCGCAGGGACTGATGTGGACTGTCATGAATGTGGACCCGACTGATGAATGGAGCCCTGAAGACCGTGCTGCATTCCGGGCATGGCGGGGTGACAAAGTGAATGCAGCACCTCTTGATACGTTGCAGGCCGAGACTCCGGCCCAGCTGATCATTAGAAGCGGTCTCCGTGGCGAGCCTTCGCCTACGGACGGCCGCACGTACACCTGGACGTCGGAAACGGCCAATGATCTTGCTAATCGGAGCAAGAACACCGACGTGGGCCCGGGCTCCTTCATGGCCAAGTTGGAGCGACAGCTGGCAGACGCCCCAAGGGAGACCGTCCTTCTCGCTGCGGAGCTGGTTTACCTACAGGTATTTCCGCTGGAGAACGTTACGCCGGCAACGAAGATCGCCCGGGTGGAGAAAGTCCTATCGTGGGTGCCCGAGCCCGAGGCCGATGCCGAGTTGCCGGAGGTGCTCCGCCAAGGGCTTCAAGCTAAAGGCTCCTTCAACGGTGGAGTAGGCTTCAATATTCAAGTCGCAGACCATGTTGGTTGGCTCAGCCGCTTTGTGGAGCACGTTACGGAGCAGCCTGCGAGCGTAATCAACGTGGCTCTTGAGGACCCGTGGGCATTCATGGGACTGACGCAGGCGGTCACCAAGGACTGGCCAACAATCCGTTACTGCATCGACTTTCTGGCGTGGCCCGATCACCTGCAGCCTATAGTCAGCCGTGATCACCGGATCAAAATCCGCAACGCGTTCGCGGGAATTATCGGGGGGCCGAGCGGGGATTCCGATCTCGATATTGCCAAGGACCTGCTCAATATCCGTCGGGCTCAGCAGGGCGATTCGGACGACTACGTAGAGTGGTATGCCGAACCGTACCTTAGCGAGTGGCAGCCGTCGGATAATTCGGGGCGACGGGCTTGGCTGGTTCGCCAAAATCAGGGCGGCGTTGGGATGGCCGATTCCTGGCTCGGAAAGGACTTCGCCTCCCTCAGGGCGCAGCACCTCGGCTCACCGTCTCCTCGAAGCAATTTTGATGAGGTACAGGCCGCGGTAAATGCCGGATATCAGCACATCGACTATGCGGAACGTAAAGTCCGGGCCCAAGAGTTCTACCGATTCCTCAGCCAGATGAAGGTGGACGATTTCGTCCTGACAGCCTTCGAAAGCAACCTCTACTTGGGCGTTATCACCGGCGAAGCGGAGTACGTGGACGATGAGACATCCCGTTTGCGTAGGCAAGTCTCGTGGCGCCGCGAACCCATAGCTAATGATGATCTCCCGGCGCCGATGCCGCGGTTGTTGGAGGAACAGGGCTCCGTCGTTGACCTCACAGATGGGCTCTCGATTATCAAAGCATGGTTCGAGACCGAAACCGGGGTGACAGTAACCGAACCGGGGCCGACCACGCCGCTACAACCCGCAGTCGTACCTCAACTGCGCGAAGCGACCGCCGACCTCGCAACTAAACTGCATGTCGAGCGGGACGACATTAACGAAGTCATTCGGCTCCTACAAACACGTCAGCAGATTGTGTTCTACGGACCGCCGGGAACAGGCAAGACCTACTTGGCGGGAAAGATCGCACGGTTCCTTGCGGGGGAGGAGCACGGAGATCACGTCAAGACGGTACAGTTCCATCCTTCGTACGCGTACGAAGACTTCTTTGAGGGCTATCGTCCCGCGAAGTCCGACGGCGGGGATGTTGGCTTCAGCCTGGAACCCGGACCTTTGCGGCGAATCGCCGCAGAGGCTTCGCTGGACGGGAACCGTGACAAGCCGTATTTCCTGATCATCGATGAGATGAACCGCGGGAATCTGGCCAAGATCTTCGGTGAGCTGTATTTCCTGTTGGAGTACCGTGACCAAGGAATCAACCTGCAGTACAACCCGCACCAGACATTCGTGCTGCCACCGAATCTGTTCATCATCGGCACGATGAATACGGCCGACCGCTCAATTGCCATGGTGGACGCCGCGATTCGACGGCGCTTCGCGTTCGTGGAGCTTCATCCACAGGAAGGCTTGATCTCGGGCATGCTTGAGCGCTTTCTGGAGACGAGTGGGCAGCCGGCCCTACGCGCCAACCTCCTAAATGCACTGAATAGCGAACTAGGCGACACGAAGCGCGACTTGATGATAGGGCCTTCATACTTCATGAAGGAGCATGCGGAAACTGATCAGGGCTTGGCCGAGATCTGGAGGTACGAGTTGTTGCCGTTGCTCGAGGAACACTATTTCGGACAATTGAGTCGGGAAAAGATCCGTGAGAAGTTCGGCCTCGCCGCCATTCGGCGCAAGGCGAGCAGTGTAGACGGCCTGGATGCCGATGTTTCGGACCCCGGCAACGCCCAAGCCTAATGCAGACGCAGATCATCCTCGACGAGCTTCAGGGCTACCCGGAGCCCGTCGTGCTGGAACGCGATGTAGCGGCCACCCTGCGGGATACGGGTTTGGTTACCGTTGTCCCGGCCCATAACGGTGCTTGGACAATTCTGCCTTCTGGCAAGGTTGGAGCCGTCCAGATCGATGACCTTCTGGTCAGGGTGAACCCTAAGGAAAAGGTAGGTCTCAGCAGGCTGCTCTTTTTGCTGGGCTACGCCGCCGGCCCTGGGTTTAGGCCAGACAACGTGGCTGCGGAAGAGGATAAGGATCTCTTTGCTGCGCTGGGTGAATCGCTTGCAAGGCACGGTGAACGGGCACTCGAACGGGGCCCTCTCAACGGCTACGTGCACATGGAAGAATCACTGCGAACAGTCAGAGGGCGCATTCGCGTCGGCGATCAGATGACCCGCCGGCCTGGGATGCTCTTGCCACTAGAAGTGTCCTATGACGACTACACCTCGGACGTAGTGGAAAACCAGATTCTTCGTGCGGCCATTCGGATGATGCTCCATGTTCCCCGTTTGACTGAATCACTTGTTGCGCGACTTGCGCACTTGGATTCAAAACTCGACGGCGTTTCGGCTTTGAACCATGGAGCTCCGCTGCCGTCTTGGAGCGAATCTCGTATCAACGGGCATTACGTGCCGGCATTGAGGTTGTCCGAGATCATCCTTCGGAACATGTCCGCCGAAGCTGGAATGGGTCACCGTGCAGTCGCGTCTTTTGTGGTGAACATGGCCACCGTGTTTGAGGACTTTGCTGCGACCGCGCTAAAGGAGGCGCTGGAGCCATACCCAGGGCTGACCGAATGGCAATACGAAGTCTTCATGGATGAAGCAGAGCCCGGGTACCCGAGCAGCGACAGAGTACGGATGTATGTGGACGTGGTGCACTCCGTTCGTGGACGGCCGGCGATGATCTTCGATGCCAAGTACAAGGCCGCATCTGCCGGTGGAGCTTATCCCAATGCGGACCATTACCAAATGCTGGCTTACTGCACCGCGCTTGGGGTACCGCGTGCTTGGCTCGTTTACGCAGGTGCGGGAAACCCCCGTTCCCGCAGAGTACTGAACACAGGAGTATCCGTGGTGGAGTTTCCGCTGGATCTTTCGCGGGAGCCGGAGGCCTTGCTGGCACGGGTTCGCGAATTAGCAAGTCGCGCATATAGCGAATTCGACGTCCATCTGGCAGCGGTCTCCTAAAAGTCTTTGGCCGAGAAATTACCAAGCTTGCCCAGGTTGGCGTAGATGACGTCGCCCCAATCGAAAGACGGTGGCACAACCGCGCGCTGGTAAGCGTGTCATCCTGATGGGTCAAACGGGGGGTCTTGCTCCTCGGTGCCACGAGGAAAGCTTTAGGCTTACGGCGTTATTTTGTAAAACCGCTTTGACTTATGCCGGTGAGACGCACCAAGGTTTCGTTTCTTCGGGAAGACACCTTTTTCATGACTATGCTTGCCCAAAGGCCAGGTCATGCCGTTAAGGATTTCCAGGGTGGATGCGAAGGGATTTTTCTTGTCTAATGAACCAATCTTGCTGTTCTTGCACGGAGTGGGAACTGGGGACCCAGAGGACCGCTGGATGGTTGCGCTGACGCAGTCTTTGGCACGGCTCGGTTACCCCGAGCTGGAGTCATTTCGGGTTATAGCCCCAAAATATGCACATTTGCTAAAAGGCACCGACCAGCCGTGCCAGTTGCCGGGCTTGACTGTAAAGCAGCCTCTCCGGGAAGCAGCTAGAAAGAATCGACGCGACTTCGAGCGTCGCATCGGAGCCCTGGAGTACAGGCTCGGGCGTCACGATAGAGGGAACGGCTACGTCGGCAGTGACGTTTTGGTCGATGCTGCAGTTGCGTCGCCATTGCTCAAACAAGCACGCAACTACCTAACTAATCCGAAAATTCGGGCACAGGTACTGGAACGCATTCTGAGTAAACTTCCTGAGTCAGGAAGGCTCGTGATCGTTGGTCACAGTCTGGGATCAGTCATCGCAGCCGACATCCTCCGGCGTCTGCCCGTTGGTATTGAGGTCGCGGGTATGGTCACCATGGGTAGCCCGTTGGCGAGTGGGGCATTCGACGTCGACAAACTTCGTGACACGTTGAGCGAGCCGCCGACCAATTTGGCATGGTGGGTGAACTTCTGGAATGCTGCCGACCCCGTAGCTGCCCACCGTGGAGTGTCATCCGTCTTCCCTTGGTTAATTGATTTTCGTATTCACACGAATAAAGTGTTAATTGCCGCGCACGCTGCCGTCGGTTACCTCGCGAATGACGCGGTAGTGGATGCCATCGGCTTTGCACTTTTTGGGTCTAAGTCCACTGAAGTTGCACAAGCCGACAACGGGCTTGACATTCCCTTGGACGCCACTGAGCACTTCGCACTTCTGGCCCTACGGTATGCCTATCTCCTGAAGGCGCGTTTGGAAGGCGAAGGGAATGATCGTTTCGCGGGAGCGCTTCGTCAAGTGCAAGCGTCGGTCGTCGAAGACATCAAGAAACGAAACTCGCGCGAAGGCCGGGGGATACCATCTGAAATTGCGAGGCTGGCATTCGACGTTTCCGATTTGGGTGCGGTGGTACCTGAGCCGCTTCCAAGCAGTCATGTTCCCAAAGGCGAAGCTGCTGTCCTTCTGACAGTGCTGGCAGCAGAGAACGTCATACGTCCATTCGAGATCACTTTTTCCAGAAGACTGTGGCAGGAAGCCATGGAAGACCTCTCCGCCGAAATGGGGCTGGGAAGCCAGTACGGGGCCGACGTGTTCGTGGCGGCCAAGCTTGCGCAAGAAGCACTCAGCGGTAGTCGCGGAGTCAACTGGATCAAGTGGGGTGCCTTTGGTGCGGGCGCGGCAGCAATCGTCGTCGCGACCGGTGGATTGGCGCTCGCTGCTGGACCAGGCCTTGCAGGAGCCGCAGTGATCACGAGCGCCTTAGCCAGTTTCGGTCCCGGCGGAATGATTGGTGGCCTGCTAACTGCGGGCACACTCGTTACGGCAGGTGGTGGCGGCATTGCATACGGATTGGCCAGTCCTGGAACCACGGCGGAAACTCTTGTTGGCGTTATTGAGCGCCGGCTCGCTGCAGCAATTCTGCGCCAGCGGCAGCATCTAGATCCTGACGGAGGCTTCTGGGCGGTCCTCGTGGAAACCGAAATAGAGGTGCGGCGTGAACACGAGCGGCTTGATGAGTTCTCTGATGCGTCGGCGCCTGCGCTCAAGGAGCTGAAACGGAAGATTGACGCCATCGAGCGGACGCTGAAATACCTTACTAACCACGGGTTGGAGCCTCGTGCTGACGCTTCAGAAGAAGGTGGCTAGCCACGAATCGCACGAGTCAGCTACGGAGCTTTAGAGGTGCAGGGGCCGAGTTGGGGAACAAAAGAAGGGCTGCCGCTCGATGGGAAGAATTGATGCCGTAAAGCAATAGCAGCCGCGACGGGCAGATCAGTACCAAGATGGGTGAGGCATCCATCGGACATAACAATACTGTTCGTAACTTACTCAAGTGTAGGAAAACGGGGAAACTGAACAAATGGCAAGGAAGAAATCGTCGAGAAATCGTCTTAGGGTGCTGGTCGCTTACGTAGTCGCTTTGGTTGGCGCATCAACCCTCGGGGTCGCGGGGGAGCCTGCTGCCCAGGCTTCTGCGAGCCAACACTTGGACCCCACTTTCGGGAAATCCGGCATTTACGTTAACGACTTTGGCGGGGCGAATGGACCGGGTGCGCTGGCAACCGGCGTCGATGCCAAAAATCGGACGCTGATCTTGGGGATTGTTGCGACGCAGGAAGCAAGCCGGACGATAGTCGTTCGGCTTCTGCCTTCCGGCCAAGCCGATCCAGCATTTGGCAAGGCTGGCGTCGTTGACGTGACCTTCCTCCATGCCGTGAAAGACCTGGAGGTCAGGCCTGATGGGCGAGTGCTGCTTCTAGGAGCAATATCCCGGAACGGGGTCCATGGTATTCCCGCCGTTGGGCAACTCAATATTGATGGGAAGCCAGACCTGGCGTTCGGAGTTTCGGGAGTGGCCACTCTGCCGACGAATGGTCCGGGACTGCCGAATGAAGTCCAGTTTGATGCTTTCGAATTGGCCACGGACGGCTCGATTCTGATAGCAGGGTCACCGGGAAACGTGGCAGTCGGGGTTTGGCGCTTTTCTTCAACTGGACGATTGGCTGCAACCTTTGACGCAGTGAACTTGCCGGAGGGCGCCGTCTTCTGGGCAGCTGAAGACATCGACGTTGACAAGAAGGGTTTTATCATCGTCGCGGGTGGCGGCGGTCGCATTGTTCAGGGGCAACAGAACAGCCAACAGTATGGCAGCATCTTTCAGTTCACTGCAGAGGGACAACCCGACACGCGAATGGCAGGGTCTGGAGTCATCCACCGTCTCAATAGTCCGCAAGTTCAGGCGGTGGCGAGCTTTCAGGACGGAACTCTCATTGCAACTTCGTACCCGACTTTGGTGGCCTACACTTCCAGAGGTGCTCCACTTGATGCGCTAACGGTTCCGGACATGAACATATCGGATTTGGAAGTCGACAACAACAATCGGGTGATAGTCGCCGGGTGGGGAACATACGACCGACGCGACAAATTTGCGTTGTGGAGGATGAATGCCGATCGCACCGTTGATAAGTCCATTGGAATTAGCGGCCTGGTAGCCACCGACTTCGCCGCAGGTAGCGCTTACATGATGGACTCTGCGGCCTTGAACGATGGCCGAGTGGTGGCTGCTGGGTTCATAAACGCGCCGGCAACGAGCGCGAGGCCCTTAGGGGTCGGTAGCTTCGCACTTGCCCGCTACGATTTCGATGCTCAATCGGGGCCCGATCCCGCGGTCAAGTTGGATTTCAATGGCGATGGTGACGCCGACGTCATTGCTAGGGACACCACGGGAACGCTGTGGCTGTATCCGGGCAATGGCCAAGGAGGATGGCTGCCGAGACTCCAAATAGGTTCTGGGTGGAACTCCATGTCAGCCATTACAAGTGGTGGCGATTTCAACGGCGATCAAAGTACTGATGTCATGGCCCGTGATATTTCAGGCGGCCTCTGGTTGTATCCCGGAAATGGTCGAGGTGGTTGGTTGCCCCGAACACAAATTGGCTCTGGATGGAACGCGATGTCCGTCATCCAAGGCGTCAAAGACTTCAACGGTGACGGCATGTCCGATGTGCTTGCCAGAGACAATGCGGGTGCGCTTTGGCTATACCCTGGAAACGGCAAAGCCGGTTGGTTTGCTCGCACTCAAGTTGGAACCGGATGGGGTGGGATGAGTTTAATCACCAGCCCAGGTGATCTGAATGGTGATAACGCAGCCGACGTTCTTGCCCGAGATCCGGCCGGTTCGTTGTGGTTATACCCGGGAAACGGAACCGGGGGATGGCAAGCCCCTTTCCAGATAGGAACGGGCTGGAATGTAATGACTACCCTTGCCTCTTCGGGTGATTTCGATGGAGATGGGAACGTGGACATCGTGGCGCGAGACTCGTCTGGTAACCTCTGGATTTACCCCAGAGGCGAACGCGGTCATTGGATACTGCCACGAAAACAAGTCGGCGTCGGCTGGAACATCATGACGGCAGTGCTCTAACTGACCCTGCTATGCGTATCGGCAGGTACGCGGCAAATGTGTGCGTCGATTGCCTTTCCCGACTGTTGCGCGAAGATCGCCCCAAATGCCGTGGGGGGGGTCGGCGAGGTCGTCGCTGAAGGTGATGTCGCCGTCGTCGATGGTTTCCAGATGACCATGTAGGTGCATGCCGCGACAGCCGAGTTCGCGGAGGTGAATGGCGTGGCCACCGTCGGTACCCGAGAGCAGGGGGTTCGGCGCGAAACGGGCGGCGGGGGAGGGGAGTGCTTCGCGGGTGAGGGCGTTGACGCCGAACTCGGGACCGTGCTTGCCGGTTTCGAGCATCCAGTAGATGAGGTCCTGGCCGCGGTATCTCCGGGGCGCCTCGGGGACGATTGAGACGGAGAGGTGGACTTCGCGGCCGGCGGCGTGGAGCTCCTCGGCGATCTGTCCGCCTGACTGACCGGTGCCGACTATCAGCACGGCGCCCTCCGGCAGTTGCTCAGGGTTGCGGTAATCATGAGTGTGGAGTTGTGTCACGCCGGCGGGGAGCATGGCGGACAGGGCGGGGATCTTGGGGACTTGGTATGCGCCCGTCGCGAGGACCACGTTCTTGGCCCGCAGGTTCCCGAGCGATGTCCCAAGATTGAAGGCGCCGTCCGACGCAGGGGATAGCCGGGTCACCTCCACGCCCGTGTGGACCGGAGCGGCAATAAGCTCTGCGTAGCGCCTGAAGAGGTTGACGACAGCATGCGTGAGATGAACGCGTCCCGGTCGTCGCCGTCGTACGGCATGCCGGGGAGTTCCAGCGCAAGGTTGGGGGTATTCATGTAGAAGCTGTCCCAGCGGTCCTGGAAGGCGCCGCCCGGGGAATCGCGACGTTCCAGGAGCTGATGCTCGACGCCGAATTACGTGAGCCAGTAGCTCGTCGTGAGGCCGGCTTGGCCTGCGCCGATGATGACCGTATCCAGGGTCGGTCCCATGGGGTGAACTGTACGCTTCGGAGACCTGTAAGGGGATGGACGAAGACGGATTTCTACTGGCTGAGCACCTGAAACGGCTGCCGCTGGAACGTCCCCGATGCGAGGTAGCAGGATGCCGCGTGTGTCCAAAAGACATAGGCTTTCGGAACGTATCTAGGGGGATGATTCGCACATGTCGACTACAAAATTGATTCGGCTTCTCGACATCACAACGTGGGTGGTGATCGCGGTTAGCCTGTTTCTGCTCGTCAGCGGCCTATTGGACAACGTCTGGGCGACGGCGTGCCTTATAGCGACTGCCGCTCCGTCAATTGCCAGTTGGGTGATCAAAGACAGGCTCACTGCCACGACCAACGGTGACGAAACGCAGCAGCGATAAAAAGGCGATCTGAAAAGTCAGGCCCGAGGTATAGCAGCGCTGGGCATTCCGGACATCGGGGCTGCGGCTGTCAGTGCGGCTCAGTTATCCAGAAGGTACTTTCGAGCAGTCGCAACCTTCATATACAGGCGGAGATCATCTCCGCCCGTGGATTTGAAGCCGTGGCGGGTGTACCAGCCAATCAGTCCAGGATTGTCAGCGTCGACCACGATGACCTGCCCGCCTCCTAGTGAAGCGGCCTCAACGATCGTTTCCAATCCAACTCTGAGGAGTTGCCAGCCCCATCGCTTTTCAGAATCCCCGCGAAGAGAACGGTCAAGGGCAAGCTTTGCCAGTAGCCAAGCGGGTGTGCTCCGCAGCAGATTCCGCTGGAGGGGCTTGGGCATATCGTCCCGGACCACCTGCGTCGGACAAATGGCAAAGTATCCAACAACCTTTTGCTCGGTGGATATCTGGCTCTCAATGAAGAGGTAGACCATGCTGGCACCAGATTCCACTGATTTCGCGGCGTGCTCTGTGAGCCACAGGTTGTAGCTCTCCTCGCCACAGTCGAAGGCCCCCAGATCCATTCCGGGGGCCAACCTTACTATTGAATAACTGGGCTGGGTCATCGACGAATAAGCCGTGGAAGCTTGGACAGCGTCTCCAGTTCGGGCGACTCGTCGGCCACGTCGAGAGAAGCCATCATAGCGTCGAAAATCTCCGGGGCCATGAGGGTGGTGTCCGCGCGTGCAACTACTCGTTCCGCGGCCTGCCTGGCAGCATCAGTGACAAACGCCGTCTTGGAAACGTGCAGTAACTCCGCCGCCTCTGAGATCAACTGGTCGGTGGTCTCGTCGGTGCGTAGTTCCAGTCGTCGGGTCTTGGTCATCGACATGGTCTCTACCTCCTCATTCGAGTGTACGGTATTTGTACGGCATTAGGCAGGGGGTCTATGTCGCAAGTGATCCGACGCCCACTCCCACCCAATCAACTCCTGCTCCAGCCGTACCCGATCCCCATATGAGCCCGACTGCAGGCCCTCGTAAACCCCCGTCTCCTCAACAGTGAGCCGGCCCAGCGCAGCCCGCGAAGGCGAAGTCTCCTCGCCCCACATCTCACGATGTGCCAGCAGAGTCGCTTCGTCCATCAGCACGCTCGTTACCTGCGGATGGACTGCCCGGAGCTGATCCAGGATGCCAAAACCGTGGGTGTCCAGATCGCCCCAGTACAGCACCTCGCAGTCCCGCAACCAAGCGGCGTCCCGCAGTGCGGAGAAGCCGTAGCCCTTGCCAAAGATCGCCATGGCACCGGCACGCTCGGGGAGAGCGAGGAAGTTCACGAGGTTTTCGGTGATGATCACCGTCGTCACAGGGAGCCGAAGAGACTGAAAGGCAGACGCCGTCACCGTCACGTCCCGGGCATCACCGAGCAATGGAATTGAGGGGTCCAGCATTCGGAAGCGCAGCTGCTCCGGCGGATGAAGGAATCCGTGACGTGAAGCGAAACGCGCTGCCGGTGTCCGGGCAGCCGGAGCACCAAGTAAACCCTCATCGGTATCCGTGGCGATCGGCAAATCTGCTGGATCATCCAGCGGCGCAGAAGCCTGCGATCCCACCAGCACAGCCACCATTTCATCGATAGTCCTGCGGTGAGTTTCGATGAACTTTGTATGCACCCCAGGAAGGCTCAACTGCCGGACAAAAACACCAGGAGAAGGATGTTCCCGGAGCCACGAGGCGACACGCGCAGCCGTCAGCGCGGCTTCCCCCAGATCGAGGAGCGGCTTTGGCCGCCGAGCAGCCCACCTCCGCAACAAAGGGTCCAAGCCAGCCAGCGAATCAGCCAAGGACAGGAATCGAGCCAACTCCCGTGATCTGCCAACAAAGGCTGCTTCATCCGCGGCTGATGCAAACACAGCCACAGCGGGAAGCTGGTTAGACCCGATAGTGGTGCGGCCGACGTCGACCGTTTCGAGGCTGTAAGGCCCAGCGGCGGTGAACAGAGCCGCAGCCCATTCGCGTGCGGCCGCGTAATCGTCTCGAAGCTCCGTGGCGGAAGGCCGCTTCAAGGCCCGGCGCCGTGGATACACACCCGAGGGCTCCAAGGCCTCTCGCATGAGTTGGCCACGGTCCCACGCCGTCAGGGAGAGCGAACGAAGCGCAGCGAGCGAGGTCCACCGGGAAGTCTTAGACGGCACGCTTCTCCCGTTCCTCTCGGTATTCGGTGATGGTCATGTTGCGCAGCTGGGAATCGTTACCGTTCGTATTCGCAACGAAGCCCACGTGCGCCACAAACGGCTCGATCACGTTGATCTTCTGCAGCGGGGTGACGATCAGGAGCTGGAGTTTCATCCGCTGGAACAATTCCATGCCGTAACGGGCAGACTCGTCGGAGCCTCGACCGAAGGCTTCGTCGATCACCACAAAGCGGAAGCTCCTGCCTTTTCCGGGGCCGGTGCTTCGTGCGGATCCTTTGCTGGAAGCCAACCCGAACTGGAAGGCCAAGGCGGCCGCCAGGATGGTGTACGCAAGCTTCTCTTTTTGGCCACCCGATTTACCTCCGGAGTCCGTGAAATGCTCAAACTCCTCACCGGTTTCTGTCCATTTCTCAGACGCCGAGAAAGTAAACCAGTTTCGGACATCGGTCACTTTGGCAGTCCAGCGCTCGTCCAGGGTGGAGAAGCCTTCTCGACCCCGGAACCGCTCAATCAGCCGCTCCACCTGCAGATACTTCTGCTCCGAGTACTGATCGTCGTCACCAATGGTTCCCTCAGAGCAGGCCCTTAGATCGATGCCGAACTGCCGGACATCCAGGTCAGTCGAGTTCTGGTGTTCCAGCTGGATGTGTCTGCCAGGGTTGTATTCGATATCAGCCAGGGACAGGTTGATCTTGCCGATCCTGTTCACGATGTCCTGCCGCCTGCTATCCAGGAAGGCGTTGAACGCCACTACCTCATGAATGGTGTTCTGCGTCAGTGAATCCTTGAATCGTGCCTCGAACCGGGGCAAGTCATCACGCTCAAGCTGTTCCAAGAGCCCGAGGTATTCATCGGCAGCCTCAAGGGTCGCATCTACTTCTGTGGTCTCGTTGGGGTATTTGTTGCGGAAGTCTGCCATCAGCCGCACCGTTGATGCCGCGGCCGTCGCGATCTTCTTGGTGAGCGCGTCAATTCTGGTGGTCAGCCCCGAACGAACCGAGCTCTCGGTGGACACGGTGTTCCGGTAGGTGAGCGCCCTGTCCCCGAGGGTCTCGGTAGTGAGCCGTTCGACGGCGGCCAGCACATCGCCGTCGTTGGTTAGCGGCTGTCCTTGAAGAGTCAGGCGACATTCCACGATTGCCGCTGCAATATCACGGGCGTCCTTATCGTTTGCCCCGATTCGTTCACGAATCTTGTCGGACCGTTCCTGAAGCTTCCCGATACGGTCCTCGATTTCGGTTTTCTTGGCGGTGAGCTGCTGGAGCACGCTGCTGGCTAGTTGAAGCTGACGCTTTTCATCCACCAGGTCCTGGACCCTGCGGGCAGTCAGTTGCCAGCTGATCTCCGAAAACTCCGTGACGGACCCGACGTTGCCCAGCAGTTTGATCATCCGCCCTGAGTCACCCAGGGACGCGTCCACCTTGGCAAGCTGGGCACGAACACTGCGGTACTTGCCATCAACATCATCCCGTTCGGCACGAATCCGCACGATCTTGTCATGGTTGTCCCACCCCAGAACAAAATTGCGACGATCCATCAGCCCCGCGCGGTCATCCTTCTCATGCCGTCCACGGGCGCCCTTCAACTGGCCATTGATGGTCAGGGCTTTTGGCAGCCGACGGAAGTCCTCCATGCTCTCGCAGCACACGTAATCGAACCTGGTGTTCAGTTCATCCAGGATGAAATCGCGGAACGGCGTACCCTGCTTGATGGCGATCTTCGCGCCAAGCGTCCCCACCGCAGGCATCCGTTGCGGATAGGAATCGCCAACCCGGCGGTACACCAGTTTGCCCTTGAGGTCATTCCCATCCACCCACGAGCTCACGGCAGCATAATGTTCAGCGGATACCAACAGCTGTAACGCAAAGCTCCGGAGCGTTCGTTCGGCAGCGCCCTGCCACTCAGCTTCGCTATCGCGGACACGCAGGAGCTCGGCAGCGTAGGGCAGTGCCGCCTCAGCAATCCCTGTGCCTTCGCAAATACGGCGACGAAGCTCCAACTGCTGACGGCCCAGCAAGGTCTGGCGCGAACCAAGGCTCGTCAATTCAGCGTCCAGGTCCTCCCGCCGAGAGTCCAGCGCAAGGACCTCCGAATGGAGGGCCGTACGCCGATCCTGCAACTCGGCCGTGGTAGCAGCCAGGTCCTGCTCCACCTGCTCCAATTGCTGACGGTTCGCCTCAAACAGCACCCGGTCATTGGGCGTGACCAGCCCAAGCTCGACGACGGCACTCGCGTACTGCTCGAATCGTTTTCGTTGCGTCTGGGACAACTCTTCAAGCTGTGCCACCTCAGCGTCGATAGCAGCAAGACGGCCACCGCCACTTGTCCGGATGTCCTCTTGAACGATCGAGAGGTCATGCCGAAGCCGGGCGATGTCCGAGGCGACGTGGGTGCTGTCTTCGCGGAGCTTTTGCGCTGTTCGGTCCAGCTCGCCCTGATGCTCCAGGCTCAGGATCAATTGCTGATCGGTGAACCACGAATGCAGCTGATCGCGCTGCTGGCGGGCAAGTTCTTCTTCGGTGCTGAGCTTGAGGTGACTGGCCGCCCCGGCACAGATCGGCCGCAACAGGTCGATCTGATCCTTGGCCCGAACCACGGCTTCGTGCGCCTTCTTGAGGTCATCAAAGTGGCCGATCAGCTTGCTGATCCTCGCCTCAACATCATCGTCCTCCAGCATGTTGGTCCGGACGAAGTGGGTGATGTTCTCCACCTGCTTCATGGAGACGGTCCTATGGAACAACTCCATGGCCTGATTGCCGCTGATGCCAAAGTTTCGCTTGAAAGCCGCCGCGTATGGATCGAAGGTGTCTTCCACCTTGACGCCGTTGGCCTTCAGTCTCTTCTTCAGCTTTGCGGGATCCTGCCCGAAGTTGGAAAAATCCTCCGCAATGGACTGCTCTCCTTCCGCCAGGGAATAGAAGCGCGTGGGTGTGCCCGCTTCCTGCATGGTCCACAATGTGACGCCCAAGGTGATGGTCTTCTCCAGCACGGCGTTGTGGAAGATGCCGAGAACTACTGTGAGGGTGCCGGGCGCCCGGAGCGCGACGGGTTTGGAGTACTCGCCGCCTGTGCTGCGGGTGCTCTTGTGATAGCCGCGAACATAGGACATCAGCGTCCGTTCGCGCTTCTGCGCACCAGCGGCTTTGTTGTAGTCGATCCGGTTGGCCGGCAAAAGCAGCGTGGTGATCGCGTCCACCACAGTGGACTTCCCGGAGCCAATATCTCCGGTCAGCAGGCTGTTGGCACTGTCCAAACGGAACGTCCGCACTCCGTCATGGAAAGTGCCCCAGTTGAGCAGCTCCAAACGCTGGAGCCGAAACCCGGGCGGCAGGACGTCGTCGTGCTCCTTATCCGGTGTCTCCTCGATGCTGAACAGCGTGTCCTGAACGTCGGTGGTCATGATTTGTTGCCTCCGGTGAGTGAGTCGCGGTAGTCCGCCAGCCGCGCGTCGAACTCTTCCAACCACTGGGCGTCGACGTAGGCCTTGACGATGCGCATGACCTCGTAGGCTTCGGTCTGGCCTTTGAGCCTCCGCAGGAAGCCGAGCTCCAACACCTTTTTGATGTTGGTTCCCAGCCGGTCCCGGAGCCGGGCTTCATTGCTGGACTCGGGCAGGAAAACGGACACCATGTCCTTGATTTCCATCTCTGTCATGATGAGCCGGAGTTCACTGCTGTTGGTGTCGAACTCCAGCATCCGCTTTCGGAGCAGGACCAGCATCAGGCTGACATCGAACGTGAGTTGCCGGCGTGGGATGAGCCGGGGGAGGACACCTTCGGGATCCTCACGTGACTTGAGGAACGCGTAGCCTTCCGACTCATCGACGATCAAGTTGAGGCCAAGAACCGCCACATAGTCCCTCACCTGGGACGTCAACGTGATCAGGGATTGCCACATCTTCTGGTCAGCCTCTGCGTACATCACACCTTTGAACAGCCGCGTCACTACGGCGGGCAGCTCGTCGGGTGTGCTTGCTGGTTCAGTGCTCATGCCGGCCTCACAAAGATGATCTGGTCCATGGTTGCTTC
The DNA here is from genome assembly GCF_019977295.1 of Arthrobacter sp. StoSoilB20. Taxonomy (NCBI): domain Bacteria; kingdom Bacillati; phylum Actinomycetota; class Actinomycetes; order Micrococcales; family Micrococcaceae; genus Arthrobacter; species Arthrobacter sp. StoSoilB20. The sequence continues at coordinate 1,330,057 of NZ_AP024651.1, forward strand.
CTTTAGCGTTCCGTCCGGGAGCTGCCACCGAAGGTTCTGAGTCGTCTCCGGATCGATGGTGGCCCAGTCCGACTCGACCGCAAGCTGGTAGTACTGGACGAGTTCCGCGAGTCCTTGAGTCAACGGATGGGCGTCGGTAACCTCTTCGAGAGTTGCCTGGTCTTTGCGTTCCAAGACGTCATCGATGTTCCATTTCAGCCGCTCCCTATCTACATGGAACTGATTGAACAGCGCGCTCGCATCAAGGTCTTGATCATCCGCCGCCACTACTTCATCCACCACCATCACGCGGCTGCCGGGTTCATATAGTGGCCGTTCGAACGGCAGCGCGACGTCCACAGACGACGCTTCCAGGTCCATAAGAACGCTCGACGGCGGGTGCTCCCTCGTGTCCAGGGCGCTCGTCTCGATGCTTCGGATCAGTTGCATAATGCGTTTGTTCTCCAGAAACACTTTGTCGTCAAGGAGCCTCCGCATTTGCTGTGACAGCTGCCTGACTGTGCCCTGAGTCTGTTCAACTGCCGGCAGCCAGTCCTGATGCAGGTTGGTGATGGCATGGAGGTTCTCTGATCCCGCTAACGCCTCAATGTGGGTGGCCCTCCTGAGGAGGTCGCTGAGTTCGTTTCTGAGCTGGGGTGACATCAGGTAGTCCCAGAAGCCTTGGAACGTGCGGCCTTGAAGGGAACTGCCGATGTCCTGCTGGTTGGCGAAGATAGTGTCCAGAAGTTCACCCTGGCTACCGTCCCAAGTGGCGATCTGCTCCCGCACCTGGCGGTCCAGTTTCCGGAAGTTCTGCTCGACCTCACGGAAATCGGACAGTAGATCCTTGGCCAAAGCGGTGAGCTGCTGGAAGTGGTCCAAGGCCTCCGGGCCCGTCATGACTTTGACGTCTCCGCCCCGGATCCGATCCATCTCGTGATCAATCTGGTCCCTTTGCCGTTGGAGTTCGGCAAGCCGCACCTCGGGGTCCGTTTCGGATTGCTGCACCAGTGTTTTCAGGACAGCGAAGATGCTGGTGAGCCGGGACTGCGTGGCGACAAAATCGCGGCCCTTGAGGCTCTCCACCCATCTGACGACATCCTCCGCTGCGGCGGTGAGATCGAAGTGGGGCTCGTCCGCACCCGGGACGTAATATTTCCGCAGCCAGGCGCGTTCCGGGTCTGCCCAGTCGTCAAGGTATTCAGCGGCGCTGCGGGGAAACCTGTCCTCGCCGAAGGTTTCCCGGACTCCGAACAGGACATCGTCCAACGTATCCAAGAGCTGCTGGCGCCCAACGTTGCGTTGGTTGGGGCCCGTGAAGGCGGCTATGAAGAAGTGCAGGGCCAATGGCGCGTTCTGGGCGCGGAGAAGTGCCCAACCTGCGTGGTTCTCACGCAGCGCATTGATGGCGTAGAAGTCCATATGATCTCTCGATGATCCGGGTCTGTACCAGCTTCTTGCCAGTCTCCTGATTCACAGGCTAAGCCAGATCCCTGACACTTTTTGAGTCCTCCGATCACCACCGGATGGATAAATATTTCCCAGCACTAGCTATCTGCTCAGAACTCTGTAGACTTGACGGTGTTGTTGTGTTTGGCATTTGGTAGTTCAGGCAGTCCCCACGGTCCCTCTGGATCGTGACCTTCTGAAGTAACGGTGGAGAACACCCCACACCGGAGACCCGAAAGTCGGGAGCATCTCCACCTTCAGTAAGGACTGAAAAAAATGGCTACAGGTACCGTGAAATGGTTCAACTCCGAAAAGGGCTTCGGCTTCATCTCTCCTGAAGATGGCAGCCAGGACGTTTTCGCTCACTACTCTGCGATCAACTCCTCGGGCTACCGCTCCCTCGAAGAGAACCAGAAGGTTTCCTTCGACGTCGAGCAGGGCCCCAAGGGTCCCCAGGCAGTAAACATCCAGGCTATCTAGTCTTCGGATAACAAAGAAGCAGGGCCGGTCATTGACCGGCCCTGCTTTTGTTTGCCCTCAAAGCGGTGATTCTGGATTAGACGAACTTCGACATCCGTGACCAGGCCGCCGTCGAGACCAGAGCCACCAGGACCAAGGCCGCTACGGACAGCAAGACCCCGAGCTCAGTCCACACTGGAAAAGGCGCACGTGGGTTAAATCCGCCCCAGTAGTTGAAGACGCCTTCTGCCGCAGCCGTAAGGATGTTGCGGGGATCGTAGGGACCCGCGAAGGGTAGCAGCAGGAGCAATGCGCCGGCGGCCAAGCAAGGGATCAGCATGCTCCTGGCCACGAGCCCAGTAAAGAGCCCTAACGAACCAAATCCGATGGCTACAGCACTGGCGAACGCGATCTGAATGATGGGGTTGCCAGCACCGGCGTCGTTGACTGAATAGATGAAGTCGTGGCTATTGCCCTGTAGGAAGAGCGCCCTCAGTGCCGGCGCTGCACCCCAGCTCAGTAAGGCTGCTAGGACCACCGCCGCCACTGAAACCAATGCGATTGCTGTCAGCTTCCCTGCCACATAGGCCGCAGCGTCCTGAGCAACAATTCGATCCTTCAGAATCCGCCGGCGAACATCGCCCACGGCTGTCCCGCATCCATAGATGAAGAAGAGCAGCGGGATGACCAAGAAAGTGATCATCTCCAGCCCTGTGCCGATGGCATGAGTACCCTCCAGGGCGCGGTCGGCGAAGTAGGCGGCCTCGTAGTCAAAGCGGAGGGGATTGTCCACGATACGTTGGGCGCCTTGGATGAGGACGTTGTTTGGTTGTTCCATGGCTGCGCCCAAAGACAGGCCATTTTCCGCAGCGTGTGCCTCCGAGGTCTGCAGCCTCGACAGTGTGGCCGTGACGTTGCTGATGCTCCCGACGAAGGCGAAGACCAGCGACGCTGCCAAACCGCCGATGGGTAGAACCAAGGCATTGCTCCAGAGCTGGTATCGGAGTTCTGTTCTCAGGGATTGCAGATACTTGCTCATCGAACGAGCGCCCCGGGTTCCCGGTCGAGACGGACTTTCCCTCGGCGAATGGTGAAGCTGGAAGAGGCAAGGTCTCCGTAAGGGGAGTAGTTATGATCAAAGACCATGACACAAGTGCTCGCTTCAGCGGATTCGAGCGCTTGGCGAAGCGCACGCCTCCCAGGCTCATCAAGGCCTGCGTTCGGCTCGTCCAGCAGAATGCATGGCCGGCCACTTGCGAAAGCCGCTGCCAGCTTGAGCTTCTTTCGCTGCCCCAACGAGTAGGTGGACGATCTCCGATTCAGCAGATCGCGGCTGAGGAATGTCCTGATGGTGGGATGGGCAACGGCCTGACGCCGGGGGATGTCCAGGAGTGCGCTCAGATTCTGCACTCCCGTGAGGCGCTCATGAAGGGCTGAATCAGCGAAGGCTGCAGTGACATAGTCGCGGAGATCGCTTTTGTGCCAGGTCGCCTCTCCGGTGAACCGCTCCAGCCCCGCGAGGCACTTGAGGAGAGTGGTTTTGCCGGTTCCGTTTTCACCCCGGATGAGGTGGATTCCGGTCGACGGAACTAGGAGATTGACGTTGTTGACCACGCGATGGCGGCCGTAGCTCTTGGACAGGTTGGTGATGCGCAGCATTGATCCTCATTTGTCCCCCCACAATGGAATGCCCGAGAATCACCCCTTCACGCTGACGGTTCCGGGTGATTGAGCAACACTCTCATCCTGCGAGCTGGCCTGTGTCAAATGCGATGCGACGGCGGGCTGCCCGGTAGCGTGCCTGCGAAAGCCTATATAGAACATATTTCCTAGTCAGGAAACGATAGTTCGAATACATATCCACATAGCGAATTACACCCATGTAACTCTCGCTCAGCCCTCCGTAGCGTTGGAGGTAATCCACCAACAGAGCTGAGGGAGCATCCCATGGATCACCTGACTACCGAACAGCCCCACCACCTAGACGAGTCCCGCCACCACCTAGATTTGCCCAAATCGCCACCTAGACGGTCCCAAATCGGCCTGTGCAAGGCCGTTTTGCCACCTAGTCCCGTTTTCTCGATCTAGCCTGCGAAGTGAGCCGCATGTCGGGCATCCACAGAAACAGAAGGTTGGGTCGAGTGTTCGATTCTGAGGTTCAGCGAATCCTCGACTACGTCGCACGCGGGATCGGCGTGAGGGTCGTCGGCGCCCCGGGCAGCGGCAAGACGTCAGTAGTCCGCAGTGTCATGAGCAATTTGGAAAAGACCGGCGTAGCCGTTCACTTCATCACCGGACTGCGCACGCACCGCACCATCCCGTATGCAGCCATCAAAGGACTCGGGCTGGATTTGAGGCCTGGCCGCAGCGGCGTGTTCGACATCGCGGACGTGTTGACCAGTCAGCTGGCCACCAACGGGAAGCACCTTCTCGTCGTCGACGATCTCCACCTGGTGGACAGCGAATCACTGGCAGTTCTGGAGGCGGTTCGACGCCGATCCACCTGCCCCATGGTGGCCACGGCCCCCGAAACCTGGGCCTTTTCCAAAGGGCAGCTGGCCATCCTCAACAACGGCCGCGAGGCACATCTGCAACTGGACCCGCTCCACTACGAGCAGGTTCACATGCTGATCGCACACGTCCTCGGTGCCCCGGCTGATGCGGACACCACAGCCCGGATACTCACCAAGTCTGCCGGCAACCCCCGCCTCATCGTGCGGATCGCCGAGACCGCGTCCCTGAGCAACTTGCTGGTCATGAAGGATAAGCAGTGGGGGATGACCAGCAACACCCTCTGGAACGAGCACCTGCGGGGCACGCTCGAGTCGCTCCTGGCGGAGCTCAGCGCAGACGAGTTCACAGCCCTGCACACCATGGCAATCCTCGGAACCGCCCGCGTGGACGTCCTTCAAAAAGTCATCCAGCCCGAGGCACTGGAAGGCCTCGAACGCAGGGGCTTTCTCTCCGTCATGGACGATCACCACAATGGCTCCATCGCCGCCATCAGCCCACCCGTCATCGCTGACTACTTCAGCGGCAACAAGAACCTCAGGGACCGGAAACTCCTGCGCAGAAAGATCGCCGGTGTGCTGGAAGCCGTACCGGGGGCAGAGCAGGAAAACCGGACAACGGCAGACTGCCTCGTCCGCGTCCTGGCTACCTTGAGAGCTGAAAGGGGCGACGGCGACGCCGTCACCGCCCGCCACTTCCACGACCACAGTTCCGCAAGGGAACGTATCCGTTTCGAGCGGTGGGAAGCCAACAAGAACGCCGCCAACGCCGCATCCGTGCTCCGGATCTATTGGGGTGCCCCTGTTGACGTCCGGCGGGCGGTCCGAATCTGCGACGAAACCACAACGTCCGACGCCGATCCCAAGGACCTCCTCTTCGTCACCATTACCCGCGCGATGCTCGCCGTCCACACAGGACTCGGCCCCGGCGCCGCCGTCGAGATTCTCCAAAGCGTCGCAGCCGATCACCCGCACCTTGCCGAAGAAGTCGACCACGCGATCACTTTCCTCAGTGCCTCGCACGGCCGGGTTCCTGCGGCCACGCCGCTCAATGCCTTGGAGCCTCAACCTTCCGGGATGGGCGGCTTGGTCCACGGGCTACTGGAGCTCTACCGTTTCAGGCCAGCCGCAGCTTACGACGCCGTCGAAGGCCAGAATGATGACGACGCCTTCTCCCACCTCCGGCCGTTCATCCGCGGCTTCGCTATGTTCGCTTCCGGACGCGTTGAGGAATCCCTTGTCTTCGCTCTGGACTGGCGGACCGAAGCACGCAAGAACCTGGACCAATTCGGCGTGATCACCAGCAGCTACATCGCCGCCCACGGACTGCTGTATCGCGGGCACTTTGAAGAAGCCGAATACCTCATGAGCAGCGTCTTCGCGATGGGCAGGCCTGGCTTCGTGGTCGATGCCCTTTACGATGCGATGCTGCGCCTCGCGGGCCTACGCCACGCAACCACTGCCACGCCGCCGGCCCTCTCAATTGCCGCGCAGGCGCGGACTGAAGTGCCCGACGTCGGACCCTTACCTGGTGTTGGAAAGGGAGCCTATGAGCTGGTTGCCCACAACAGCGCTCAGCCGTCCACGTTTGACCGCAAGGCCGCGAAGCTCGTCCGGCGCCAGCTGAAGAGCGGCTACGTTCTGGAAGCCCTGATGACTGCACTGCTGTGCACCTGCCTAAACCCGGGGCGTCCGGTCCTGGATCTGTTGCAGAAGATCCTGCGGGACAGCGGCGTCACGATTCACGATCAACTCATCGGCATCGCAACCGCCGTGGTGGAAGGTGACCACAAGCTTCTCGGTCTCTTGCTGATGCATTACGAACCTGACATCGACACCTACCAAGTGGGGATGCTTCTCCGTGGCGCGCTCAAGAGGCACGTCATAGAAGGGGACACTGCCGCTGCAGACGCCATGGCTCAGGCTTCGTCCATGTTCGCCGTCAGGTTCCCGGCAGCCAACGAGCAACTCTCCTTCAACTCGTTCAGGACCACACCGCTCACTGAACGGGAGATCGAGGTGGCCGTGCTGGCAGGACACCGCACCAACGTGGAGATTGCCGAACACCTGGGCATCAGCGCCAGGACCGTGGAAAACCACATCTCCAATGCACTGCGCAAGACCGGCGCAACGTCCCGCAATGGACTCTTCATGCTGGTTGGGAATTCACTTCCGCCAAGAGGAGCCGGGATAAGCTGAAAGCAATTCTCCCAACGCCGGTCTCCGACGCCATGCCCTGAGCCCGGTCCCTCAGCGTGAAGGGTTTCAGTGAATAACTCCCCGGCCTTGGCCCGTCGACTCGGCACGTTCGATGCCTCCCTCATTGGCTTGGGCTCCATGATCGGTGCGGGAGTGTTCGCAGCCTTCACCCCGGCCGCTGCTGCCGCAGGATCCGGGCTGCTCATAGGCCTGGTGGTGGCTGCCTTCGTGGCCTTCTGCAACGCGACGTCCTCAGCGCAACTCGCGGCCAGATACCCGACGTCGGGCGGGACCTACGTCTACGGGCGGGAACGGCTGGGAGCCTGGGCCGGGTTCCTTGCCGGGTGGGGCTTCATCATCGGCAAGACCGCCAGCGCTGCGGCCATGGCCATGACCTTCGCCGCCTACGCCGCACCGCAAGGTTGGGAACGCCCGGTGGCGATTGCCGCCGTCGTACTTTTGACCGCGGTGAACTATCACGGGGTGACCCGAACGGCGGGGCTCACCCGTGTACTGGTGATTGCGGTTCTAGCTGCCCTGACGATTGCTGTCACCGCAGTGTGGGGCGGGTCCGGTCCTGACTTCGGCGACTTCCTGGGGGAGGGGTTGCTGGCCGAAGGCTGGTACGGGATCCTGCAATCCGCCGGGCTCTTGTTCTTCGCGTTCGCCGGGTATGCGCGGATCGCGACCATGGGCGAGGAAGTCCGGGAGCCCCAACGCACCATTCCCCGGGCCATCGGGATCGCGTTGGGCATCACAATCCTCATCTACGCCGTCATCGCCGTGACCTTGCTGGCTGCCCTTGGGCCCCAGGGTGTTGCCGGTACGCCGACACCGCTGGCCGATGCAGTCGGCGCAGGAACGCTGGCGTGGGCAGAACCTGTTGTCCGCATCGGAGCCGCTGTCGCCTCGCTGGGTGCACTGCTGGCACTGGTCGCCGGACTCGGCCGGACCAGCCTGGCAATGGCCCGCGAACACGACCTTCCGCACTGGCTCTCTGCTGTCCACCCCAAGTACAAGGTTCCCCACAGGGCCGAGGTGACCCTTGCTGTAGTGATCTGCCTGATCATCGCGGTCGCCGATCTTCGCGGTGCCATCGGCTTCTCGTCCTTCGGCGTGCTGCTCTATTACTTGGTGGCGAACGTCGCCGCTTACACCCAGCCACGTGAGGACCGGCGATACCCGAAATTCCTGCAGGTGGCTGGAGCGATTGCGTGCGTTGTTCTCGTCGCGACGCTGCCGCCGTTGTCCGCGGGGCTGGGCGTGCTGATGTTCGTGGTGGGTATCGCGTACAGGCTCATCCGGCTGAGGGTAGGCCGCTAGGCCACTGCCCGGGCCGGCACTGGGAGGAATCGGCGGATCGCAACCGCCGAGACCACAGCGATAACGCCAGTGAACAGCCAAGGCGAGGCGGCCGCCGTCGAGGTTTGGTCTGCAAACTCGTAAAGCGGCGCCATGGCCGTGTTGCCGATCAGCACCATTGCGCCCCCGCAACTGGCGAGGAGACCGTAATAGGCGCCGGTGGGCCGGCCACCGGCGAAGTCCAAAACGAGCCGCATCGCCGTGGGATTCGCACACATGTTTCCAAGGCACAGGCCGGTGACGAGAGCCAGGGCCGGCAACACTGGCAACGATGCGATGGGCGGCTGAGTGGCCAGTATTGCGACGGCGGTGAATCCTGCGGCTTTCAGGCTGAGGCCCAATGTCAGGGCGTTGCGCTCGCCGAATCGGCGCATGAGCTTGGCGATGGGCCACTGCAACGAAACCGTCAACAAGGACGCGTACGCGAACACGAAACCCAGTGCGCCGGCGTCGAGGCCGCTGCGTCGCAGCTCCACCGGGAGCCCGAAGTACAGCTGATTGTGCGCCAGCAGGCTGACACTGAAGAAGCAGGCGAACGCGACGAAGCGCTTGTCCCGAAGGCAGGCCAGCAGTTGGTGCTTGGGGACTGCTGCGTCTCTTGGCTGTCCGCGACGGTCGGCGCGCGGCAGAAACCGCCAGAAGACGAAGGCCATCACCGCGAAGATAGCCGAGGCGACGTAGAGGGAGACTTCGAAGCCGAAACCCAGGAGCAGGCTGCCGAGCAACGGGCCTGCCACGGCCCCGAATTCGCCCACGATAACGAGCGACGCGAACAAGGTTGGCCGGTGCTTCCCGGACGGTTCCCGCCGTGCCTCGGCTGCGGCCACCAGGCTTTCGAGGGCCGGTGAGAACAACGCACCACCGATGCCCGTGACGATGGCTCCCGCGAGGAAGAGGCTGAAGTTGTCGGCCGCAGCCAAGAGCAGATAGCCACTCACCCGGACGATGCAGCCTGCGACCATCGTGTAGCGGGCACCCCAGCGATCGGAGATGGCACCGCCCACCAGGAACATCCCTTGCTGGGCAAAGGTCCGAGCTCCCAGGACAACCCCGATGGCTACCGCGCTCATGGCGAAGTCGTTGGCCATGGTGAGCGCGATGAACGGCACCACAGAGTAGAACCCGATATTGAAAATGAGTTGGCTTGAGAGCAGGAGCTTCGGGTTGGGGGTGGCTGGCCGTTCCCCGGTATGGCGTGCTGTCTGGGTGGAGCTGGTGGCGGGTTTCATGAACGGCTTTCCTTGGCGGCAGGCACGTTCGAGACTATCAATAATCGTTCTCGTGTACTCCTGTGACGGCTCACGGAGTCTCTGGCTGGGCACGACTCCACCTGGGGGTAGACGGGTGGAGCCGTGCCGCAGTGCCTCCTACGCCAAAGCGGGTGGGGCTCCCGCCGGACACCGGGACTCCCGCTTCGAAGGCACAACAGGAGACTATGCCCGTTTTCCTCCACTAGGTGGCAAAAAGAGGCAACTAGGTGCCGTACGCGGAGAAATTAGGTGTTGGTGCGGAAGAAAATAGGTGGTGAGGGTGAGCGCCTAGGTGTTGGCCCGCCGTCGTGCGTTCCGTCGTTCCACCGACTCCATGTAGGTGACGATGCTCGCGATGGTCAGCGCGACCGAGAAAATCACAGCCAGCAAAGTGGAAGTGTCCTGGAACGGAACCACTATCAAGGGGCTCAGCATCATGGCATTGCCGAACCCGGCTGCAGCAAAGACGCCCGCTTTGAGAAGAAGACACTTGAGGGAGCCGACCATCAGCACGGCGATCGGCGCCACGACTCCCAGCGCCATGGTCAGGACGACGGCCATTGCCCTCAAATCTGCGGGGTCCAGGACGTCGAGGCCATCAGGAGGGGGCGCCGTACCAAGCAGGGTTGCCGACACAGCCGAGCAAACAGCTACGACGCACGTGATGATGCGAAGCGCCGCCGGGTAGAAATGCGTGATCACTGGCAAGTCCTTGTCCTCGTTGAGTTCGACCCCCTACATAGAGGTAGTGAGAGGAACCGGTGGCGAGTGACGCGGGATCGGGGGTGACTGGCAGAATTGCCGTTATGGATTCGCCTCAAACCGTTCCGGCGGTCGAGCTTCGCCTTTCGATCAGTGGCACGGAGCCCCTGATCTGGCGTCAGCTTGTCCTCCCGGAAAGTGCCACCCTCGCCGAGTTGCACGGTGCCATCCAGTGCGCGTTTGGGTGGAGGAATTCCCACCTTTACGCCGTAGCTGGCCACGACCGGTCGGGTAAAAAGCGCCTCTTCATGGACGTCGACGACGGCGACGGTCCAGAAGGTGCCGAAAACCCGGCCGCCGCGCGGCTGCTGGAGTTGTTTGACCCTCAGAAGCCGGGAGTATCAGACCTCCTTTACGAGTACGACTTCGGCGACAGCTGGACACATGAGATTGAGGTTGTGGGCCCGGCCGAGCTGCAAGAGAACACCATCGCTTGCCTTGACGGTGCGATGCGGGGACCTATTGAGGATTCCGGCGGAGTGGCTGGCTACGCCAACGTGGTTGCTGTTGTCTCCAACCCCAAGCACCCCGAGCATAGGGAAGCCGTTGAGTGGCTTGAATTCGTGACGCAGGAGAGTGTCTTGAAATTCGATCCGAAAGCTTTTGATCTGGTGGCAGTCAGCGGACAGTTGCGCAGTTTGGCGCAGCGGCTCTGGTCAGGTGAAGTGACGGTTGCGGACTACGAGGACGTTCTGGGCCCGATCCTATGGTTTCTCCAGGAAGCCCAGCACGACGGTCTGCCGTTGACCTCTGCTGGATACTTGAAGCCGTCCTTCGTCAAGCACGCCATGACCGAGCTTGGCTGGGACGACGAATGGATCTCGGCTGGACGGGTCGAGGTGAGCACGTTGCCCATCCGGAGTCTTCGGGAGCAGTTGCAGGAGTGGAAGCTTCTGCGCAAGCTCAAGGACAAACTGCTCCTCACGCCCAGGGGACGGAAACTGGCCGGGGATCCCGAAGCCCTGTGGGCTTTCCTGGCAGACCAGTTCGCGAACCCAGGCAGCGATGCCGAACGCTTGGCAACGCCCCTGTTCGTTCATTGGGAGCTGACTGGCGACGAGCCGCCCTACAATCTTCGGGACCAAGTGATCCAGGCCGCCCTTCACCACGGCGGTTTGAGAACCCGGACGGGTGGCGAGATTCCTCTGTCGTGGGCGAGCGACCTCTACTACGACGTCACACGTAACCTGCACCGACTGGAGCTATGGGAACGCCCAGGTTGGGTGCGGATGAATGAGAAGTTGTCCGACGCCGGCGTTAAGTTCCTCTTGGAGGTTCAGAGCCGGATGGACTGATCGCGCCAAGGTTCACTCTGAACCTCTTGGGGTGATTCCCGTCGTCAGTGCCACCATTGTCTGATGACGAGAGAAAACGGAGTGCCGCGTCGGGCGCAACTGCTGCAGTTCTTTGCCGAGGAAGTACTTGCGCTAGGACCGAGCCGTCAACTTATAGCTATCGACGGGGTTGATGGAAGCGGTAAATCAACCTTCGTGGAAGCGCTCGCCCTCGCAATTCATGGGCGGCCCGTCGTGACAATTCACCTGGATGATTTTCTCAACCTTCAGGATGTCCGCCACCGCCGGGGCCGAGCATCTCCAGAGGGATTCTGGCTGGATACTTACGATTACACTGCTTTCGACCACAATGTCCTCGCACCTTTGAGAAATGGCGGGAACGGAAGAATTCGAAGGGCGGCCACAGATGCCGGCAATAACGTAAGAATCGAGGTCAAACCCCAGCTGGCCCCGGACAACGCTTTGGTGCTAGTAGAGGGCATGTTCCTCCACCGCGATGAGCTGGTTGGACTCTGGGACTACTCGATTTTCCTTGATGTGCCCTTTTCCGAGACAGCCAGGCGGATGTCCATAAGGGACGGGAGCAACCCGGACCCGGAACATCCGTCGATGCGGCGATACGTCGGCGGTCAACGTATCTACTTTGAGAATTCTCAGCCGTGGTTGCGGGCTACGAGAATCGTTGACAACACCCTTCGGGACGCACCCAGGCTGCTGTCAGTTCTGGACGCGATGCAGCGACAACGTTAGATCGCCACCGAAGCTCGCGCAGGCTTTGACCGGCAGAATCTGGAGCCGTGGCGACTCTTACGACGTCACAAGGAACCTGCACCCGCGGTCTCTACGACGCTGCCGCGCCAGCTGAACAGTGCGGCGCGGTCACTTTCGTGGAGGCCAGCTGCCTTGATGAATCCGGGAAGGTCGAAGCCGGCCAGTGCCGTTCGGAAGGCACCTTCCGTGGTGGTTCCGTGGCGCTCGCAGAGTTCGTTCAGTAGAGATTCGGCATTGTTCCGGTTGTCGCTGGCTGCTCTGGTATCGCCCAGCCGGACCGTTTCGAGGTAGTCATCAACGATCTCCTCTGTATCGGCGCTCACGGCCGAAAGCAGAATCATGGCAATGATGCCGGTCCTGTCCCTGCCGCCCATGCAGTGAAAGAGGACACCGCCCGGCGGTGCGTTGACTATGGCCGAGACAGCAGCTCCCGCTCGTTCGGGCATTTCAGTGAGGTGCGGCAGGAAGTACATGGCGGTGCCCACCAAACCGTTGTCCCAGTAGCCGGCCCAGAAATCCGTGTTCTCAAGGCCATCGAGGTCCACGTTGATGGTGGTGAGCCAGGCGGGGCGTTTCTGGGTGTCCCTTTCGCGTTCCTCCGGTTGGCGAAGATCGACGACGGTACGGATCCCGGCCTCGTGCAAGTGCTGCCATCCATCGGGGCTGATCCGGTCCACGTTGTCGCTGCGGAAGAACACTCCGCTCGGCGTCAGCGTTCCGTCAACGCGCTCCAATCCGCCGAGATCGCGCGCGTTGACCGTACCCTCGGCTCTGAGGGTACGGTCCTTTCTTGCAGGCTCTTCCATGTCCCCAGTAAAGCAAAGGGCTCACGCCCGCGCGTGCAACATGCGGAGTGACCGCAGCCTCTCGGCCACGGTCACCCACACGATGACTACTTCTCGCAGCCGATTCCATCTCCGTCATTGTCGAGGCCGTAGATATCAGAACCAATGACAGTCACCGGTCCCCGCACATACGCCGGCCCATTGCCTTTGCCTCCGGCGCAGTCGACGTCGGATGCCACGGGAACACAACCCGAGTAGTTCGGATCGCAGTTACTCTGTGCCTGCGGCGCCGCTGGGACGACAGTCTTGGGAACAAGCTTGGCGGCCGCGGCGTCAGCAGCCGCCTTGTCAGCAGCGGCCTTATCGGCTGCTGCTTTTGCGGCCGCGGCTTGAGCTGCCGCTGCCTGGTCAGCTGCGGCTTTGTCAGCAGCTGCCTTGTCCGCAGCTGCTTTGTCCGCTGCCGCTTTCTCGGCTGCAGCCTTCGCCGCCGCTTCCGCAGCTCGATCATCGGAAAGTTTCTTGGCGGTCGCTGAGTCCAACCACGTCAATGTGCCGGCGCGGTCAATCGCGCAGACGTAGGTCTCACCGGACGATTTCTGAGTCGCGTTCTCACTCTTACAGACCGTCCCAGCGACTTTGCTGGGTGTTGGCGACGGTGTCGCAGAAGGAGTTGACGTTGTGCTGTTCACCGAACTGGCAGTTGTTGTCCCTCCCTGGCCGCAGGCAGTGCTCATAGCCAATAAAGACACGATCGCCACCAGCCCCAGTGCCTTCCTGCTTTGAGTCCAGGAAGACTTGCCAGACAAATGCCGGTTTTTGGCCGTGCGAATAGAACCCTTTTTCACTTATTGCCCCCTTGTAGATGCGCCGATGCGATGGCGCGTCCCGTGACCATAACATTCGGCACATCTACAAGGGGAGGAGAAGTTATCTATGACTTTGGGTGGGGCGCACGTTACGGTCGGCAGAGCGACCGCCCGGGCCCGGGCCCGCAAAGGGCTCACGCCTGCGAAGGGCTTACGCCCGCGCGTGCTTCTTCCCACCGGCACGCCCAGGACCGCCGGAACGCCCTGACACGTCAACCCCAGCTTCACTCTCGCGCCCCGCACCAACAACCGAAGCCCCCGTCCCCAACCCGCGCACGGTCCATCCCGCACTCCGCCAGGCCTCAGCGTCCAGAACGTTCCGAGCGTCCAGCACCATCCGGCGTCGTACGAGGCCTCCCACAACCGAGGGCGACAGCGACACGTATTCGTCCCATTCGGTGAGCAGCAGCACCAGTTCGGCGCCTTCGAGGGCGCGTTTCGTGTCGGCTTCGAAACGGATTTGCGGGTAGCGGATCCAGGCGTTGTTGATGGCTTTGGGGTCGGTGACGGTGACGTGAGCGCCTGCCGCAGCGAGTTGCTGGGCGACGTCCAGGGCGGGGGAGTCGCGGATGTCGTCGGTGTCGGGCTTGAAGGCTGCGCCGAGGATGGTCACCGTGCGGCCGGAAAGGAAGCCGCGGCACATCTCGCGGGCCACCTCCACGGCGCGGGATCGCTGGTCCAGGTTCACCGAATCAACCAGGGCCATCCACTCATCCACGGACGGCACCGAAAGTTCGCGTGCCTGCGCACGGAACGACCGGATGTCCTTGGGCAGGCAGCCGCCGCCGAAGCCCAGTCCGGCGTGCAGGTAGCGGTTGCCGATACGCGGATCCAGGCCCATAGCCTCGCTGAGTTCGCTGACGTCAGCGCCCGACGCGTCGCAAAGCTCAGCCATCGCGTTGATGAAGCTGACCTTCGTAGCCAGGAAGGCGTTCGACGCCGACTTGATGAGTTCCGCCGTCGCGAAGTTGCAGACAAGCCGCGGGATGCCGGCGCTTATCAGCGGCTCGTACACCGCATCCAGCACGGCAGTAACCGGAGCGCCGGCCGCGGCACCCTTGCCACCCGGGACGCCATAAACCAGCCGGTCGGGAACCAGCGAGTCCTTCACCGCCGTGCCCTGGCGCAGGAACTCAGGGTTCCAGCCGAGCAGCACGTCCGAGCGTCGGGCCAGGATCGCGCGGAGCGTTTCCACCGTGCCGACCGGCACTGTCGATTTACCGACGACGGCGGCACCCTTGGCCAGGTGCGGGAGGAGGCTCTTCGTGGCGCCCATCAGGTAGGACAGATCCGCGGTGTCAGAGGTCTTGGATTGCGGGGTACCCACGCAAAGGAAGTGCACCTGCGCATCAGCTGCAACGGCGAAATCCGTGGTGAACACGAGCCGGCCAGTGGTGCGGCCGTCCTGGAGGAGCTCGTCCAGACCGGGCTCGTGGAAGGGGGCCACAGCCTTGTTGAGCTGCTCCACCTTGGAGGAATCGACGTCGATGCCCACCACGTTGTGGCCCATCGAAGCGAGTGTTGCTGCGTGGACTGCGCCGAGGTAGCCGCAGCCGATCACGGAAATCTTCATGAGGAGGGTCCTTTGCTTGAGGTGAGTTCTGTGGGCCCGTTTTCGCGGGAGAAGGAAGCGATGACGTCGGTGTAATGCCGCACCAGGTCGGCGCTGAGCACAGGCCACGTCCGCCCCTGGACCGAGGCGGTTGCTGCCGTGGCGAACGCGCGGCGTTTGGCGTCGTCGCCCGTCAGGTCCTGGACGTAGCCGCGCAACTGGGTGAGGTTCCCGGGCTCGTACAGCCACCCGGTGCGGGAGTTTTCGACCAAGTCCAAGGGCCCGCCGCGGCCGGTCGCCACCACCGGAACGCCCGACGCCATGGCTTCCTGGATGGTTTGGCAGAAGGTCTCGAACTCGCCGGGATGGACAAAAAGGTCAAAGCTGGCAACAGCCTCAGCGAGGCCATCCCCGCCGAGGAATCGGGCAAAGTGCGCGTGTGGGAGCCGTGCTTCAAGAGCCGCGCGCTGCGGGCCGTCACCCACAATCACCAGCTTCGTGTTGGGCAGATCAGCCAGCACGGCGAGATCCTCAACCTGCTTCTCCACGGCGAGCCGACCGACGTAGCCGATGATCCGGTGACCGTCGGGCGCTACCGAGCTGCGCCACGCCGTCGAACGTTTAGCGGGGTTGAAGCGGGCGGTATCCACACCGCGTCGCCACATATCCACGCGCAGGATGCCGCGTCCGCGCAACTGGTTCAGCGCGAACGTGGACGGCACAAGGGTTCGGGTGGCCAGGAGGTGGATGTTGTCCACGCGGTTCCAGGCCCAGTTCTCCAGGAACGGCACGCCATAGCGGGCGGCATAGCTGGGAACCTCGGTTTGGTAGATCGCCACGGTCGGGATGCCGAGTTGGTGGGCGGCCTGCACGGCGCGCCAGCCGAGGACGAACGGGGAAGCGAGATGAACGACGTCGGGGGAGAAATCGGCAAGGATTCGCTTGACCCGATTCACACCACCCAACGCAACCCGCACATTCGTATATCCGGCCAGCGGCACGGAGGGAAGCCGGTGCACATACGCACCCTTCTCGACGCTCGAAACATCAGTGTCCGACGTCGACGGCGCGATCACCATCACCTCATCCCCGCGCTCCTGTAGATGCTCCAGCACCCGCAGTATCGAGTGGGTTACCCCATTCATCAATGGCAGGAATGATTCGGCGACGATTGCGATCCTCACGCCTTCCACGGTGGTCCGGGCGGTTGGCGTGGCGGGTTCGATCCGGTGGCCTGTGGAGGAAGAGTTGGTTAACAGGTGGTTCTCTGTTTTGTCCCAGCGTCCAAGTAGACTTCGCGTATCCGACGTGCTGGGCGTCGAAAGTTCTGGGGGTCTTGCCATGGTTGCTGCTGGGGATAATTCGCGCGCGCTCGGGGAAGTAAATGCACGACGGCGGCGCCGGGCAGCGGCGGGTATGGTCGCCGTCGGGTTGGGGCTGGCTCTGTTGTCCGGGCCTTTGGGCCTGAATGCTACGCCGGCTGTTGCCGACGCCGTGACGGATTTCGTTCCGGTCGGCGAACGCCCGGGGAATATCGCGGTCAACCAGGTGACCAACAAGGCCTACGTGGCTTCCTTCGAAGGCGTTTC
Organism: Arthrobacter sp. StoSoilB20; assembly: GCF_019977295.1. Lineage (NCBI taxonomy): Bacteria > Bacillati > Actinomycetota > Actinomycetes > Micrococcales > Micrococcaceae > Arthrobacter > Arthrobacter sp. StoSoilB20. The sequence continues at coordinate 1,346,885 of NZ_AP024651.1, forward strand.
CGTCATCAACGGCGTTAGTGCCAGCGGCACCATAAACACCGGTGACATGCCGTGGGACGTCGAAGTCAACACCGTCACCAACACTGTTTACGCAAGCTTGGTCGGTGGAACGGTAGCAGTGGTGGATGGGGCAACGGAGCTCGTCAAGGCCTCAGTTACGGTCGGCGAGCAGCCATACATCGTGTCCGTCAACGAGACCACCAACAAGATCTACGTAGGCGTCAAAGGTGGTGTCACCATCATTGACGGAGCCACCCTGGCCACCACGTTCGTACCGTTCGCCGGCGGAGCGCAGGACATCGTGGTGAACCCTGTGACGGGCAAGGCCTATGTCCTGTCCAACGGAACCATCAAGGTCATTGGAGCCGGCGGTTTCGTGACAGGAACCATCGCCCCGAGCGGGAGCCCCATCCTCAGCGTGGCCGTGAACACTGTGACCAATAAGGTTTACGCGTCGACCGTTGCGAATCCGGGTTCCAAACTCCTGGTCATCGACGGAGCCAGCGACACTATCGACGCAACTCTCGCATCGTCCAGCCAACTCGGCCTCGTTGCTGTTAACACTGCCACCAACCGGATTTATGTTGTCGTAGACGGGCCGTCAACTGCTGGCGGTGTGAAGGTCTTCAACGGCTCAACCAACGCCGAGATCGCTACCATCGGGACCACTACCCGCGTCAACGAGCTAGTAGTCAACCCCACCAACAACAAGATCTACGCGGCCACCTACAGCGGCGGCACTACCGTCATCAACGGGCAAAACAACACCAATTACACCGTGTACACAGGCAACGAGCCCGTAGCCGCAGGCGTCAACACCGCCTCGGACAAGGTCTACGTGGTCAGTTACTTGCGAGCATCCGTGGGCATCATCGACGCAAACGTTGAGCCGCCGGTCAAGAACGACTTCAACGGTGACGGCTTCGCTGATGTCCTGGCCCGGGAAGCTTCGGGCGTGCTGTGGCTGTACCCGGGCGACGGCTCAGGTGGCTGGCTGCCTCGTGTCCAGGTGGGCCAAGGCTGGAACGTCATGAATGCCCTGGTTGCTCCTGGCGACTTCAACGGTGATGGCAACGCTGACGTCCTGGCGCGTGACACCGGCGGGCTGCTCTGGCTTTACCCGGGCAACGGTTCTGGTGGCTGGCTTTCCCGCGTTCAGGTCGGCACAGGCTGGTCCGGAATGACCGCCATCGAATCCGCGGGGGACTTCAACGGCGACTCCCATGTGGACATCGCAGCCCGAACCGCCTCAGGCGTGCTGATGGTGTACCGCGGCAACGGAGCCGGTGGCTGGCTGTCAGCCATCCAAGTAGGTACGGGCTGGAATGGCATGTCCGAGATCACCGGCGTGGGCGACTTCAACACTGACGGCGTCTCCGACCTTGTTGCCCGCGACAGCTCCGGCGCGCTCTGGCTCTACCCGCCCAACGGATACGGCAGTTGGCAGCAGCAGCGCGTCATCGGGCAGGGCTGGAACGTCATGAACTCCCTTGTTGGCCCGGGCGACTTCAACGGTGACGGAAATGCCGACATCCTGGCCCGGAACGCAGCCGGCGAGCTGTGGCTCTACGCCGGCAGCGGGGGAGCGGCGTGGCCCACGGCTTCCCGCGTTGGCACGGGCTGGGGCGGGATGACGGCGGTTCTGTAGAATCCAGGGGGCCCTATCGGGACGTGTCGACCTTAAGGTTTGATGCCACTTCCCATTCACCACATCCAGTTGCCCTGTACTCATTGACATCTTCTCTTCCGTGGAGAGTGCACAGGTCCGGGTTGCCCGGTATGTGCACTGTTCGCTTGCGGACTCAAGCGTCCCCACCCCGCGCCCGCTTCAAATCCTTGCGCAGCCCCCGGTTATCAGCCCGGAGCTCCCGGTTGTCGTCAACCAGCCCCCGGTTGTCTTCGCTCAGCCCCCGGTTCTCAGCCTCCAACTCGAGCACCATTTTCACGCCGGCGAGGTTGAGCCCCTCATCCAACAACACTCCGATCCTGCGAAGCGTCACAAGGTCGTCCTCGCTGTAGCGACGTGTGCCGCCGTCGGTCCTGTCCGGGGTGACCAGGCCCTTGCGCTCGTACTGCCGGATGTTCTGTTGCCCCGTGCCGACAAGCTCCGCCGCCACAGAGATCGCGTAGACCCCGCGTGCGTCACGGTCGTCAGCAGAAGGTGGGGTGCCGTTCGCCGCGGAAGCAGCCGGGCCGCCGTCGTACCCTTCAGCGGCAGTCGTGCCATCCGAAGCTGCCATCAAAGACCTCCAAAAATCTTCCGAAGAACTACTTGCATCCACTCTCTCACCAGTGCTATAAAAAATCTATACCAGCCGATACAGATCAAGTGGCTGGCACGAACAACAGAATCAGCATCAAGATCTAAGGAGTGAGAACCAAATGCTGATGCGCACTGACCCGTTCCGCGAATTCGACAGGCTCGCCCAACAGGTTTTTGGCACAACAGCACGCCCGGCCGGAATGCCGATGGATGCATGGCAGGAGGACGGACAATTCGTTGTTGCCTTCGACTTGCCAGGGGTTGATCCGGAGACCGTGGATCTGGATGTTGAACGGAACGTCCTCACGGTCAAGGCCGAGCGCAAGTCGCCCGCGGGCGAGAACACCGAGATGCTCGCCGCCGAACGCCCCCAGGGTGTCTTTAGCCGCCAGCTCATCCTCGGCGACACCCTCGATACCGACGGCATCCAAGCCAACTACGACGCCGGCGTCCTGACACTCCGGATCCCGGTCGCAGAGAAGGCCAAGCCGCGGCGCATCGAAATTACTTCCAGCGGGCAGAGGCAGGAAATCAACGCATAACCGTACGCTCCGCCGGAAGGCTCACCCGGGGGTGGCCCGCCAGCGGAGCGCCGGCCGGGAACGACGGAAGCGGCCGCATCGGAATAGTTGGGCGCAGGCTTCGCGCCACGTCACAGCGTTTTTTAGCGCACATGAAAGCGGCCCCCGATGTCGTCTCCCGAGCGATGGCCCCCGGTTCAGCCGGGGGCCATCTCCACCTCCGCGGCAGAAACCGGAACCAGCAGTGAGTATCAAACCTGACCACTACGCGACTCTTCACGTGTCGCCGGATGCGACGACCCGAGAAATCACGCGCGCCTACCGCACGCTGCTTCGGACACATCACCCGGACACCCGCCAAAAGGTCGACGACGGCGGCACCACCACCGCGGCCGACCTCCAGGAACTGCACGCCATCATGCAGGCGTACGTCGTTTTGTCGGACCCAAGGAAGCGGGCGGCTTACGATCATGCGCGGCGAACGCCCGGTTCCCAAGGTGGGGCTTCGTCCGGGACCGAAGGTACCCCCGTGAAAGTCCGCGTGCACCGTAACGAGACTTCACCCAAACCCTCCGCGGGCGCCAAGGAGTCGCCGCTGACTTTTGGGCCGCCCCGCTGGGAACCATCGGTCCGCAAATCGAGATCACCAAGGAGTCATTCATGAGCGCCTGGCGTCCGTACGACGGCCACATCATTCCTGCGTTCTACGAGCGGTTCGAGAAACGCTGGGGGAGGGGAACGGCGCCCTTCCTGGACCCCGAAGTCCATGAACAGCCGACGCCCCGGGCCCAGTGGATCAATCCGGACACCGGCGCTGCGGTTGCCGTGGTGCCGATCTGGACCGAGGACCCCGAGCACCGGTCTTTCGGCGTGTTCTACCTTCCGCCGGCCGGTGACATTTGGATGCTCCGGCCCGGACCCACGACCTTTCTTGAACCCAATGGGGGAGCCAGCCGGGAGCAGGTGACACTCCGCAACGACGCCTTCAAGAAGGCCGTCAACCACGCCAAGGAGTTCATTTACGGGCCTCAGCTTTAGGGGCCGCTCGCGAGGGGTTAGCTCTCGGCAGTAAGTGTGGGCTTCAAAGTGCCGAGATGTCGCCCCTCGGCGTGAGGTGGTGGGGTGCGTGCTTGAGTTAGCCAGCTGGCGTCGTGGGTTGGCTCGCGAGGGGTTAGCTCTCGACCGTAAGAAGGTCCCAAAGTGCTGAGATGTCGCCCCTCGGCGGGGTGGTGGGGTGCGCGCTTGGGCTGGCCAGCAGCCGTCGTGCGTTCCTTCATTGAGGGGTTAGCTCTCGGCAGTATGTGTGGGCTCCAAAGTGTTGAGATGTCGCCCCTCGGCGGGGTGGGTGGGGTGGTGGGTGCGCGCTTGGGCTGGCCGACCGGCGTCGTGGGTTGGCTCGCGAGGGGTTAGCTCTCGGCAGTATGTGTGGGCTTCAAAGTGCCGAGAGGTCGCCCCTCGGCGGGGGGTGAGGTGAGGGGTGGTGGGGTGCGCGCTTGGGCTGCCGAGCCGCCGTCGTGGGTTGGCTCGTGAGGGGTTAGCTCTCGGCAGTATGTGTGGGCTTCAAAGTGCTGAGATGTCGCCCCTCGGCGGTGGGGTGCGGTGGGGTGCAGGTGGGGTGCGTGCGGCGGGGCCAAAAGAAGGCTGGTGCAGCCTATGGAGAGAATCCGTTGGCGGCTGCACCAGCTGCTAGTACGACTTTCTGTTATGAGTTGTGACACCGATCCATTGGCCGCTCCTAGTTCCCGGCTTCGTTTGTTTCCGGGCCTTGCAAAGTTTGCGCAGGTGGGGCGGAGCTGAGGTGGTCGTTGAGGGCTCCGTGCCCCGGGAGAACACCTCCCATTTTACGGCCGCCGCACGGAAAAAGCGCTGGAATTCGCGGTATTTCAGGGGAGCCTGCGGGGTGGGAGCGGCCCGCCGTGGCACGATAGATCACGATGAAACTGCGCGCTGATCAGACCGGAAACCGTGGCCTCCCGATGCCCCTTTGGCTCCAGGGTGGTTTGGAAGCGGCGCAGGCGGCGTTCATTTCGGCCATCGTGGTGGTGTTGCCGCTGGTGGGAGTCTGGGCAACCGATGGTTTCCAGGACCGCAACGTCGACTCCCTGGCCCGCTTGGGCGGACAAGCCTGGCTGCTGATCCACGGTGTTCCGCTGGAACTGGCGCAGGTCAACATCGGCACCGCGGCCCAGCCAGGTTCGGGGTTGCTCTCCCTGATTCCGTTGGGCCTGACGCTCATCCCGTTCCTGCTGGCGTGGCGCGCGGGTCGTCGGCTTGCCCGGGCTTCCTACACCGACCAACTGTGGCAGGCATTTCTCGGCGCCTTCGTGGTGTACGCGGCGTTCGGGGCCGCAACCGGTTTCGTGTGCCGCACCCCCGAAGTGGTCATCAACCTGTGGTTCGCCATGACCATTCCGTTGGTTTCGTTTGGCTTGGGGATGATCGTGGGCGCACGACGAGAGGCCGGCTCTTGGAGCCGCCTGATCGGTGTCGACGCCGTCGCCTGGCTTGCGAAGACCAGCCAACATTCCCGTTGGGCGGGCTCGTACGTGGGCTCGGCATTGAAGGCCGGGTTCGTTGCGGCCATGGCTTCGGTCAGTTTGGCCGCACTGCTTTTGGCGGTGACCATCGTCTGGCACTGGACGGACATCATCGCCGTCTACGAGGGCATCCAGGCCGGCGCGCTCGGCGGGGCCGTCCTCACCATCGCGCAGCTGGGCTTCCTGCCAAACCTCGTCATTTTCGCCCTTTCCTGGTCCACGGGCGCCGGCTTCTCGCTCGGCATCGGCTCCACAGCCGGTCCGTTGGGCACAGCCGTGGGGCCGCTCCCGGCGGTCCCCGTTTTGGGCGCCCTCCCCGCAGGACAGCTCGACGCCGGAGCCATGGCACTTGCGCTGCCCGTCGTCGCCGGAATCCTGGCCGGCTGGTGGTTCCTCCGTGAAGGCGAGAACCATTTTGACGAGTGGCTCTCCATCAAGATCAAGGCCCGCTGGTTCACCGCGGCCGCTTCAACGCTGTTCCTGGGCGCGTTCATTGGCGCCGTTGCGGGACTCCTGGGTGGTGCCTTGGCGTGGATCGCCCGCGGTTCGGCCGGTATTGGGCGGCTCACCGAAATCGGACCCCATCCGTTGTGGACGGCAGTCTGGCTGGCCGCGGAAGTAGGTATCGGCGTCGTTATTGGCTACGCGGTGGGGCCTTGGCTGGAACGCAGCCAGAAGGAGCGCGAGGCTAACCTCGATGAAGCAGCGTACGACGACGAACACGCCTGAGCGGATCGACGCCCCTTACGCCGGGCTGCTCCGGTGTCGGTTTAGCGCAGCGGTCCCGGCATGGAGTTCTCGAGCTGCGTGAGGCACTGCGACTTGGCGGACTCCGTCAGCGCCCCGCGGGAGCAATCCTGGTACGTGCTGACCTGGTTGAAGAAAAGCACCGACGTCAGGATCAGCAGGCACATCACGGCCGTGACCACCAGTCCGGAAATTGTCCCGAAAAGAATCAGCCGCGGGTGCTTGTACTTCAGCGTGCGCACCAGCACGACGATCCCCAACACCAAACCAGCGAGCGTCAGAATGGCGCTCAACCAGACGTAGTTCACGTTCAGGGAGAACACGAAGAACGCACCCAAAGCTGTCAGAAGGAAAGCACGGAACAGGATTTGGGTCACGCCGAGGGCTGACTTTTCGGCCTCGGAGCGGGGTTGCTGGCTCGGCTTGGGACCGACGTCGGGATTCATGTTTTCCAGCCTACGCGAGCCGCCCATAAGCTAGTGCAATGCGCATTGTTGTCCTCGTCTCCGGTACCGGTTCCAATCTTCAGGCAGTCATCGACGCCGTGAAGTCGGGTGAACTGGATGTCGAGATCGCCGCTGTGGGCGCCGACCGCCCCGACACGTACGGTGTGGAGCGCTCAGACGAGGCCGGAATCGAGACCTTCGTGGTCAACTTCAACTCGTTCGAAACGCGCGCTGAGTGGGACTCTGCCCTGCGCGACAAGGTCCTGTCCTATGCACCGGATGTCGTGGTGTCGTCCGGTTTCATGAGGATCGTCAGCGAAGACTTCATCAACGCTTTCGACGGCAAGTACGTCAACACACACCCGGCGCTGCTCCCGTCCTTCCCGGGCGCCCACGGTGTCCGCGACGCGATGGCCTATGGCGTCAAAGTCACTGGCTGCACCGTTCACTGGGCCGACGCCGGCGTGGACACCGGGCCCATCATTGCCCAGGAAGCGGTGACCGTGCTTCCGGAGGACTCCGAGGAATCCCTGCACGAGCGCATCAAGGTAGTGGAGCGTCGCCTGCTGGTCCAGACCCTCGCAGACCTCGCCGGCGCCCCCGCATAGGTCCACACCCGCGGAGGCCCACGCCCACATAGGCCCACACCCAAGTACGTCGCAGATCAGGTGGTTCCCAGCCCCGGGAACCACCTGATCTGCGTATTAGTCGGGTGAAGCCGCGGTTTAGGAGAGCTCGCGCTGCTTCGTCTCCGGGGCGAAGAACGCCATCCACAGCACGGACAGCAACACCAGGCCACCGGCCATCGCGAACGACTGAGCCAACCCAAACTCGGGCCAGAAGAACGAGGCAAACACCAACGGACCAAAGCCTGCGCCGATCCGGGAGAACGTCGAAGCCCAGCCGAAGCCCGAGCCTCGTAGCTCGGTCGGATACAGCTCGGAGACGTACGCGTACAGGACCGGGATGGCCACCTGGACCACGAACCCGAACACCAGCAGCCAGAACACAGCAGCCGAGGGCACATCCACCACGAACGCCACGATCACCAGTGTCAGCGCGGACAAAGGACCAGTAATAGCGAGGATCCACTTGCGGCCCACGCGCTCCACCAGCAGCGCCGCGACCACCACGCCCAAGAGTCCGACGGCGGCCATGCTCGCCGTCGTGACGAACGCCTTGTACTCCTCGAAACCGGCACCAATGAGAATGCGCGGCATCCACGTGAGCGACAAGTAATAGACCAACAGGATGCTGAAGAACAGGGCCCACGCAGCAGTGGTGATCTTCCAGTTGAACTGCCAAATCCGCCGCAGCTGTGCCCACGCACTGCCGGGGGAGAGGCGCGGAGCGGCTTGCGGTTCAGGCAGGCTGTAAGCGCGCGGCGAAGCGCCGGTGGCCTCCACCAAGCCATCGATCACGGCCGCGGCCTCGGCACGGCGGCCCGCCCGGATCAGGAACAGCGGCGACTCCGGAACCGAACGCCGGATCCAGAAGACCAACAAAGCGGGCAGCACCATGATCAGCATGGTGAGCCGCCAGTCCCCGAAGGCCGCCACCAGTCCGGCGGAGACGAAGCCGCAGAGCGCAGCACCGATCGGCCACCAGCCATCCATGGCCGTGAGCACCTTGCCACGTTGCTTCCGGGGCGTGAACTCACCCACCAGCGCGTAGTCCACGGGGATGCAGCCGCCCAGGCCGAAGCCGGCCATGAAGCGGAAGATGCAGAACCACACGATGTCCGGGGCGAAGGCACCCAGAACCGTGAAGATGCTGAAAATCAGGAGGGTGGCAGTGAACGCCTTTTTGCGGCCGATGGTGTCCGCGATCGTGCCCCACGCGAACGCCCCCACGGCCATGCCAATAAGGTTGGCCGTGCCGATCCATGCCGCATCAGCAGCTTGCAGGGACCAGTGCTTGGACAGCAGCGGAATCAGGATGCCGTTGAGCGTGACATCCCAGGCATCGAACATGAATCCAAGCCCGCCGATCACGAAAATCCGTCCCTGGACCTTCCACCGCCACGGCAGTTCCTGCACAACTTGCTCGCCGCTGGGCACGGCTGTGTATGTATTCATTGGGCCTCCTGCATGCAACTTTATGCGCTGCGCACGGTGCGGAAGTCCGCGTTACTTCTGGTTCTCGATGGCCCGTCGCAGGAAACCACCGGCTGCTTCCAAAGCACCCTTGGCTTGACCAGCCTCGATGCCGGTCAGAAGCACCAAAATGGCCGCCTTTACCGAACCACCCACGGAGTCCAAAGCCGCAGCAGCTTCCTCGGCAGAGACGCCGGTAGCGTGCTGGACGGTGCGCTGGGAGCGGGCCAGCAGCTTCTCATTCGTGGCGCGAAGATCCACCATGAGGTTCCCGTACGTCTTGCCGAGTTTCACCATCACCAACGTACTGATCATGTTGAGGACAAGTTTCTGGGCCGTCCCTGAGTTCAGCCTTGTAGAGCCGGCAATGAACTCCGGACCTACAACGACTTCGATCGCTGCATCCGCGACGTGGCTTACGGCCGAGCCCTTGTTGCACGCCAGCGACGCCGTGAACGCGCCCCTCTTCCGTGCTTCTTCCAGCGCGCCGATCACGTACGGCGTCCTGCCGGAGGCCGTAATGCCCACGACGGCGTCCGCTTCAGTGACGTTGATATCGTGCAGGTCCCGTGCCCCGGCAGTTGCGTTGTCCTCGGCGTACTCCACGGGGTGCTGGATCGCTTTGGTACCGCCCGCGATGAGCCCGACGACGAGTCCCGGCGGGGTGCCGAACGTTGGCGGGCACTCGCTTGCGTCGAGCACACCGAGACGCCCGGCCGTGCCGGCTCCCACGTACAAAAGGCGGCCACCGCGCTGGAGCCGCTCCGCAACGGCGTCGACCGTTTGGACGATTGCGGGACTGGCGGCCTCAACGGCAGCGTGTACTCCTGCACTGTGGGCAAGCATCGCGGAGACCAGTTCCTCGGTTCCCAGGATATCCAGGTTTTCCAGGCCGTCTGCCGTGGCCTCGGTCGCCAACCCGGCGAGTTCCGTGCGCAGGCCCGCTAGTTTGTCGGCGTTAGTCGGGCCAGTTTGTTCCGTCACGGTGGATGTACCTTTCCTGGATGAGCCCGCGGCGCGTCGCAGCGAGGGCAGCACCGTCCAAGCCATCGCCGAGCGGTGCAACCACCTCAATCCCAGCCGAAGCGAGGGACTTCCGCAAGAGCGACGCGAAGAAGTCCGATCCCACCACTCCGCCCAGGAGCGCCACGCGGGACGAACCGGCCGCCTCGCCGTTGGCCAGCTTCACGGTGCGGGTCAGGATGCGGCACGCCTCGCCGATGATGTCATGCGCGACGGCGTCGCCCGCCTCCGCTGCGTGCAGAACCAGCGGCGCGAAACGGGCCATGGCGCGGTAGGGGTTCTCATGGGCGGCGAGCCACCCCGGGAGCATCGCCGGCGACTCAACCAGAGCGGCCGCCGCGGCCGACAACGAGGTGGCCGGGCCGCCGTCGTACGCTTCAAGGACGGCCTGAAGTCCTTGCTGTCCAATCCACCGTCCACTGCCCCGATCACCCAGATAGGGTCCCCAGCCGTCGGCCCGATGCAGGACGCCGGCTTCATCGAAACGGAAGGCCACGGCACCGGTACCCACAATGAGCGTGGTCCCCGGGGCTCCCTGGAGTGCGCCGAGTTGGGCGGCCGTAGCGTCAGAGAGGACCGCAGCGGGGACGCTGAATCTCCTGGACAACATGGTGGCGAGTTCCTGCGACTTCTCCGCAGATGCTTCGACGCCGGCCACTGCGGCACCCACGCTGGTCACGGCACCGACGGGCAGGCCGGGCGGCAACATGCTGAGCGTTTCGAGAAGGAGCTCGAACGCCAGGGTGGGTCCGTTGTCCACGTGCACGCCGGCGAAGCCGTGCTGGTCGGCAGCCCCCAGCAATTCAGAGCCGCTGCGCAACTCCACGCGGCAACGGCTCTTCCCAACATCGGCAACAAGAACAACCTCGGTGGCTTCCATGGATCAACCCTATGTTGTGAGGCCCGCTCTGCAGGGTTTGGGGCCCGTTTAGTGGGCAGAGCGGGCCTCGCAGTGGGTGGGCCCCTTCGTTGTGGGGCCTGTTCTGCAGGGTCTGGCGCTCGTTTAGTGGGCAGAGTGGGCCTCGCAGTGGGTGGGCCCCTTCGTTGTGGGGCCTGTTTTGCAGGGTTTGGGGCTGGTTTAGTGGGAAGAGTGGGCCTCGCAACGCAGGGAGCACTTCTGTGGAGGAACAGTCCATGCGCCCTCCGGGGGCCAAATCTGTGGATAACGCAACGCCGCCGACCGTTTCGCGCAAGCATGGTCCAATGCGCAAACCCATGCCCCTGCCGCCCGCGATCGACCCCGAAGGCTTCCTGGTCAGCGATGCCTACGCCGCCGGGGTCCCACGCGGGAGGCTGCAATCAGCGGGCCTCGTCACACCTAGCCGGGGTATCCGTCTTAACCGAAGCGCTCGCCCGAACGTTGCCCTACTTGCCCGGCTGCATACGGCAGTCACTCCCAGGTGCGCGGTCAGCCATGTGACCTCTGCGCTCCTCTGGTCGATTCCCCTTCCGATATATCTGGAGGAGGAAGGCAACAACGGCTCGATACATGTGACGCGACGACACGAGATTGGACGAGTCAAACGTAGGGGAGTGATCGGGCATCGGGCGCCGCTCTTGGCCAAGGATGTTCGTGTAGTCAACGGGGTGCAATTGACATCGCCTGAGTGGACATGGCTGGATCTAGCCCGGCACATGGGGCGGTCTTCGCTTGTGGCGGCCGGAGACTTTTTGTTGGCTCGGGAGAATCCGCTGTCATCGATCGAGGCCATCCAGGAAGTCATTGACCGGCGACCCAAAGTCAAGGGAATCAGGATGGCCCGGGAGATACTGCCGTTGCTTCGCGTTGGGGTCGACTCTCCGCAGGAATCCAGGCTGCGGTTGAAAATAGTCGACGCCGGGCTGCCAGAACCAGCGGTTACGCAGCCGGTCTTCGATGAACACGGTAGATATGTATCCACGCCAGACCTTCAGTACAGGGAGTACAAAATTGCCATGGAGTATGAGGGCGACCATCATCGCTCCGACCCCGTGCAGTGGGGCAAAGACATCGAACGTGACGACCGGCTTCGGTCTATGGGCTGGATCGTGCTCAGGTTCTCCGACGTTCAAATGAAAAGTGGATGGGCCAACGCGGAACGTAAGGTGCGCGATGCATTGGTGTCGCGCGGGTGGCGGGGTCCGGCGTCGTAATCCTGGGTCCTGGGTCCTGGGTCCTGGGTTGGGGTGTAGTGCGGGCCTCGCAATGCTGGGGGTGGGAGTTGTGGGGCCGGGTGTGCAGGGTTTGGGCCGGGCCAGGGGTGTAGTGCGGGCCTCGCAACGCTGGGGTGGGATTTGTGGGGCCGGGTGTGCAGGGTTTGGGCCGGGCCAAGGGTGCGTAGTGGGCCTCGCAACGTGGGGGTGGGATTTGTGGGGCCGGGTGTGCAGGGTTTGGGCCGGGCCAAGGGTGCAGAGTGGGCCTCGCAACGGAAGGGTCGCAAAGACGCAAAACCGGGCCAACCACGAAACACGATAAACTGCCCGTATCCCACCACCCGCGAGACTACCCGCGATATCTACGCGAACTAAGACGGAGACTTTTGTGAGCTTGACGCAGCTTGACCGTGTTCCCATCCGCCGTGCACTGATCTCGGTTTACGACAAGACGGGACTGGAGGAGCTCGCGAAGGGCCTGCATGCAGCCGGCGTCGCCATTGTTTCCACCGGCTCCACCGCCAAGAAGATCGCCGCCGCGGGCATCCCGGTGAAGGAAGTCGAAGAAGTCACCGGCTCCCCGGAAATGCTGGACGGCCGCGTCAAGACCCTGCACCCGCGAGTGCACGGTGGCATCCTGGCCGACCGCCGCGTCCCGGCCCACATGGACACCCTGGCCGGCATGGAGATCGAAACCTTCGACCTCGTCGTGGTCAACCTGTACCCGTTCGTCGAGACCGTGAAGTCCGGTGCGCCCCAGGACGACGTTGTTGAGCAGATCGACATCGGAGGCCCCGCCATGGTGCGTTCGGCTGCGAAGAACCACGCCGCCGTCGCCATTGTCACGGACCCCAACTTCTACGGCGCAGTAGTCGACGCCGCAGCTCACGGGGGCTTCGACCTCAACACCCGCCGCCGGTTGGCTGCCAAGGCCTTCGCGCACACGGCCAGCTACGACAACGCTGTTGCTTCCTGGACCGCCAGCCAGTTCCTGGACGAAGACGGCGACGGCATCATCGACTGGCCCGCCTACGCAGGCCTGTCCCTGGAACGCTCCGAGGTCCTCCGCTACGGCGAAAACCCGCACCAGCAGGCCGCGCTTTACGTGGACAAAGCTGCTCCGGCGGGCATCGCCCAGGCCGACCAGCTGCACGGCAAGGCCATGAGCTACAACAACTTCGTCGACGCCGATGCCGCCCTCCGTGCCGCCTTCGACTTCGCCGAGCCGGCCGTTGCGATCATCAAGCACGCCAACCCGTGTGGTGTGGCCGTTGGTTCCGCCGACGCTGCAGACCCGATCGCGGACGCCCACGCCAAGGCACACGCTTGCGACCCCGTCTCCGCTTTCGGCGGCGTCATTGCGGCGAACCGCACCGTCACCGCAGGCATGGCCCGCACGGTTGCGGACATCTTCACCGAGGTTGTCATCGCCCCGGACTTCGAGCCCGAAGCGGTGGAGATCCTCTCCAAGAAGAAGAACATCCGCCTCCTTGCCCTGCCCGAGGGCTATGGCCGCTACCCGTCGGAGATGCGCCAGGTTTCCGGCGGCGTCCTGGTCCAGATGTCCGACAAGGTAGATGCCGACGGCGACAACCCGGCCAACTGGACCCTCGCTGCCGGCGAAGCCGCAGACGAAGCAACGCTCGCCGACCTCGCCTTCGCCTGGACCGCTTGCCGCGCGGCAAAGTCCAACGCAATCCTGATCGCCAACCACGGTGCAGCCGTGGGCATCGGCATGGGCCAGGTCAACCGCCTGGACTCCTGCCGCCTGGCCGTCGAGCGCGCCAACACGCTGGGCGTGACGGTGGAGTCCGACGTCGAAGGTGCGGGCGGCGCGTCCAACACCAGCGGTGCCAACGCACCTGAGCGCGCACGCGGTGCCGTTGCATCTTCCGACGCGTTCTTCCCGTTCGCTGACGGCCTGCAGATCCTGATCGACGCCGGTGTCCGCGCTGTCGTCCAGCCGGGCGGTTCAGTCCGCGACGAGGAAGTCATCGCCGCAGCCAACGCCGCCGGCATCACGATGTACTTCACCGGCGCACGCCACTTCTTCCACTAATCCCCACCGCCGCCCTAACCCTCGCTGCGCTTCGGCCAGGGAACGGGCGGCGTGGGCCAGCCTGGCGCGCAAGCGCTGAGCACCACGGTGCGCTGAGCATCACAGCGCACCAAGCACAAAGAACCACAGCGAAACGGCGGCCGCCCCCGGTAGGGGACGGCCGCCGTCGTGCTTTATCCGCACATTCTTAACAGGGACGTGCGTGGCAATTCAGGAGCGCTATGACGCCGCTGCGGTGTTGTACGTGGACTGGATGACGGTGCCCCAGTACGGGCCGTACATGGTGCTGGAGTTGCTGCCGTATCCGTAGCTGTTCACGGAGTTCTGGTAGCCGGAGGAGCTGGTGCCGATGAACCACGGACCGCCCGAGGAACCACCGGTCATGTTGCAGGGGATTCCCTGGCTGTTGAACTGCGGATTGTAGGGATCGTTGGTGGCCTTGCCGGAGCAGCTCTTGAGCGATTCACCGTTGAAGGGCGAGGCTGCCGGGTAGCCGAAGGACTTGTAGCTCAGGCCGCGGGCGGCGTTGAACTGGACGCCCGAGGAACCGACGACGTCGGCGAGCTTCTGGCCGTTGAGGGTGTTCATGACAGCGAAGGCGGTGTCGTACTGCATGTTGCCATTGGAGGCCCACTGGGTGGGGGAGTACAGCGCCTTTGCCGTCCACTTCCCATAGGGTGCCGCGCCGTTGAGGTAGGCAGGCACGAAGACGAAGTTGGTTGCGTAAGCGCCGGGGCCTTCGTTGACGCAGTGGCCGGCAGTGGAGACCGTGCTCTTGTTGGCTGCGGTGACGGAGTTTCCGGAGCAGACGTAGTTGGAGCCGCCCAGGGTGAAGAAGATCTTGCCGATGTGCTTGACCGGAGTTTCGCTCTGGTTGACCTTGCGGTCGATGGTTGTGGAATCAGCTGCGGGTGCCTGGCCGGCGATGCTGCTGACGGCGCCCGGGGCTTCGGTGACCGGGGCTTTGCCGACGTTGAGGAGTTTGCCGCGTTCCAGTGCTTTTGCGGAGAGGATCTCACCGGACTTGGCATTCTTCATGCGTTCCGGCGTCCAGTAGTCTGCAGCGCCGGTGTCCGACACTGCATGGCTGCTGACCGCAGCGCCGCTGGAGTCTGTGGTGTTGACCGGTGCCGCGTTGGCGCTGGTGGTTCCAACCAACGCCAGGATTGCGGCAGCGGACAGACTCAGCAGGCTTGTGGCCAGGGTCTTGGTTTTTGTCACGTTGTTCCTACCTATCGAGGGAGTGAGGCGGCCAGTGATGGCGACCGCCGACTGACGCAATTGAAGTTACCCAACGTATGACAAGTTTGTAAAGAGATGTTTCAGAGTTTGTGATAACTTGCTGTCACTTCTTGTCGAGGCTGGGCAGTTCATGTCCGCGCACCCTCGTCGGGGGAGCCCGGAGAAGCGCACGACGGCGGCCGGCAGCGGCGGCGGCCAGCCCGCCGTCGGGCGTGGGTCCTGTTGTGAGCGGTAACGCAGAGAGTGATCCCGGACACGAAGGGCCGTCAAAACGGTCTACTCGGGTAAGTTAGGAGATGTTGAAATCTGCAGACTTTCAGGGAGAACCCCGCCAATGGCCAAGATTATCTATACCCACACAGACGAAGCGCCGATGCTGGCAACGTACTCATTCCTGCCGATTGTTGAAGCGTATGCCTCCACCGCAGGAGTAGAGGTGGAGACCCGCGATATTTCGCTGGCCGGTCGCATCATCGCCGTGTTCGGTGATTTCCTGACAGAAGAACAGCGCACGGGCAATGCCCTTGCTGAACTTGGTGAACTGGCAAAGCAGCCGGAAGCCAACATCATCAAGCTGCCCAACATCAGCGCCTCCGTGCCGCAGCTCAAGGCTGCCATCGCCGAGCTCCAGGCCCAGGGCTACGCCCTCCCGGACTACCCGGACAACCCTTCCTCGGACACCGAGACGGACATCCGCTCGCGCTACGACAAAATCAAGGGCTCCGCTGTGAACCCGGTGCTGCGTGAAGGCAACTCGGACCGTCGCGCACCCCTGTCGGTGAAGAACTACGCCCGCCAGAACCCGCACTCCATGGGTGCCTGGTCCGCTGACTCCAAGACCAACGTGGCCACCATGGGCGAGAACGACTTCCGCTCCAACGAGAAGTCCGTTGTCCTGGACGCCAACGACTCCTTGACCATCCAGCTGGTCAAGGAAGACGGCAGCACCAAGGTCCTCAAGAAGGACTTCCCCGTCCTGGCCGGCGAAGTTGTGGACGCCACCGTGCTCCGCGCCGACGCCCTGGACGAGTTCCTCAAGGCACAGGTTGCCCGCGCCAAGGAAGAGGGCGTCCTCTTCTCCGCACACCTGAAGGCCACCATGATGAAGGTCTCGGACCCCATCATCTTCGGCCACGTCGTCAAGGCTTACTTCTCCGAGCTGTTCGACACCTACGGCAAGCAGCTCGCAGCCGCAGGCATCAGCCCGAACAACGGTCTCGCAGCAATCCTCAGCGGCCTCGAAGACCTGCCCGAGGACGTCCGCGAAGGCGTCAAGGCAGCCATCACCAAGGGCCTCGAAGACGGTCCCGCGCTGGCCATGGTCGATTCCGACAAGGGCATCACCAGCCTGCACGTCCCGTCCGACATCATTGTTGACGCCTCCATGCCGGCCATGATCCGTTCCTCCGGCCACATGTGGGGCCCGGACGGCAAGGAAGCCGACACCCTGGCCGTCATCCCGGACAGCTCCTACGCCGGCATCTACCAGGTTGTCCTGGACGATTGCCGCGCCAACGGCGCGTTCGATCCCACCACCATGGGCACCGTTCCCAACGTGGGCCTCATGGCACAGGCAGCCGAAGAATACGGCAGCCACGACAAGACCTTCGAAATCCAGGCAGCCGGCACCGTCCAGCTCGTGGACAGCAAGGGCAACGTCCTCACCGAGCACCAGGTCTTCCCGGGCGACATCTGGCGCGCGTGCCAGACCAAGGACATCCCGGTCCGCGACTGGGTCAAGCTGGCCGTCACCCGTGCCCGCGCATCCCAGACCCCGGCCGTGTTCTGGCTGGACGAAACCCGCGCCCACGACGCCAACCTGATCGCCAAGGTCAACGAGTACCTCAAGGAACACGACACCGAGGGCCTCGAGATCAAGATCCTCTCCCCGGTTGAGGCCACGGCCTTCACCCTGGAGCGCATCCGTAAGGGCGAGGACACCATCTCCGTCACCGGCAACGTCCTCCGCGACTACCTCACGGACCTGTTCCCGATCCTCGAGCTCGGCACCAGCGCCAAGATGCTCTCCATCGTTCCGCTGATCAACGGTGGCGGCCTGTTCGAGACCGGCGCCGGTGGCTCCGCTCCCAAGCACGTCCAGCAGCTGGTCAAGGAAAACCACCTCCGCTGGGACAGCCTGGGCGAGTTCCTTGCCCTTGCCGTCAGCTTCGAGCACCTTGCCACCACCACGGGCAACGCCCGCGCACAGGTCCTGGCCGACACGCTGGACCGCGCCACGGGTACGTTCCTGCTGGAAAACAAGTCCCCGCGCCGCAGCGTCGGCGAGTTGGACAACCGCGGAAGCCACTTCTACCTGGCCACGTACTGGGCACAGGAACTGGCCAAGCAGACCGAAGATGCCGAGTTGGCCAAGGACTTCACGGCAATCGCCGAAGCCCTGACCTCCAACGAAGAGGCAATCGTCGGCGAGCTCGCCGCAGTCCAGGGTCCCGCCGTCGACCTCGGCGGTTACTACCGTCCGGACGCCGCCAAGGCCGCTGAAATCATGCGCCCGTCGGCTACGTTCAACAAGGTCCTCGCAGACCTGAAGAAGTAGTCCTTCGAGCTCGGGTGCCTTTCACGGGCGCCCGAGCTCCGAGTTTTTGTACAGATAATGCCCCCAAGACGCGGTCTTGGGGGCATTATCTGTACAAAACTCCTAGCGGTTAGCGCGGAACCGCTCCGGTGCCACGCCGCCGTCGACGATGTCCTTCAGCACCCGGCCAATAGCCGGGGTGAACTTGAACCCGTGGCCCGAGAAACCGGCGCCCACCACCAACGGCCCAAAGCTGTCCAGCACAAAGTCCTCGTTGGGCGTGGTGGTGTAGGTGCAGCTGATGGGAACTGCGGTGGAAGGGTCGACGCCGGGCAGCCACTCTTCTGCGTACCGCACCAACGCTTCGAGCTGCTGCGGGATGGGCTCGAACGTGCGCTCGTCGGGGTCCATGACGGGCCCCACTCCGTGCCAGCCTGCTTTGACGCCTTCGCCTGGGGTGAGCATGCCGTAGACGGGGCTGAACCAGTATTCGTAGAGTTCGTTGTTCGGATCGGGATCAGGGCTGTGGTTGAAGCCAGGCCACACCAGCGTGTCGTCTGTGGGGGTGAAGTGGGCGGGCTGTTCCTGGGTCACCACCAAGGCCGGGAGCTTGGCGAGTCCGTTCAGGACCTTCGGGGTCCAGGCACCCGCTGCCACCACTACCCGGGCAGCCATGTACTCGGTCTCTTCGGTCACTACCACCACCGACTCGGGGCCATCGATGCGGATGTCCCGGACCGGCGTCGAATACTTGAAAACGGCGCCGTGGGCTTCTGCGGACTTGCGCAGCGCCACCAGGGCGTCCGCCGAACGGATCCGGCCGGAGCCGGGCACGAAGAGGACGTCCGTGGCGAAGTTCATTCCGCGCCAGCGGTTGGCGGCTTCTTCGGCGGAGATGAAGTAGCTTTCGACGCCGCGTTCCTCGTGGGCCTCCCTGACCTGCTTCAGGCGGGGAAGGTTGCCATGGTTCGCCAATCCCACCATGTCCAACAGGGGAGCCCCGTGCTCGGCCGCGAGTTCGTCCCAGAGTGTCTTGGATTCGGCCAGGAGATCGAGGTAGTCGGCCTCGGCGTAGGCGGTGTTGAAGTTGCGGGTTGCGCCGTGCGAAGCGCCGATGTGGTGTCCGGCCTCAAATTGTTCCAACAGAACCACCGAGCGCCCGGCCCGGGCGAGTTGCCAGGCGGCAGCTGATCCCATGGCTCCTCCGCCAACAACCACAACGTCAACCTGCATGCCTGCTCCGTTCACACCCGGCCCGCTTCAGGACCGTGGCCACAATCTGGGGCCACCTCCCATTCTGCCCCCACTGACCCAACTCGGTGACAGCGAACGTCGCAATGAGGACTCAGTGGAACGTTAGTTGGGCAACAAGGCAGCGTTAGGCGGCCAGACGCCTGCGGATCCACGCGGAGAACTGGTCCACCACGATGATCAGCACCAACACGATCAGGATGTGGGTGAGCATGGAGTCGAACTGGAACGACTTAATGGACTGGTTGATCAACAGCCCGATGCCCCCGGCTCCCACCAGTCCAAGGACCAGCGAGGACCGCACGTTGACGTCGAAGCGGTACAGCAGCAGCCCCACGAACTGCGGAACCACCATGGGCAGCGTGGCATTGGCGACCTGCTGGATCCGGTTGGCACCGGCCGTGCGGAGTGCTTCCTGCGGCCCGGCGTCGATTTCCTCCATGGATTCCGCCCACAGCTTCCCCATCACACCTGTGTTGTGGCAGATCAGCGCCAACACCCCGGCAAAAGGACCCAGACCCACGGCGGTTACGAAGATCAGCGCAAACACGATGTCCGGAACGGCCCGGAAGAAGGACAGGATGGCGCGTGCAGCTTGGTAGACGAGCCGGTGCGGGCTGGTGTTCCCGGCGGCCAGCGCCGCGAGCAGCAGGGCGAACGGCACGGACAGCGTGGTGCCCAGCAAACCAATCCACAGGGTCACCAGGGTGGCTTCGAGCCCGGGCTTCAGCGTCTTTTCCCAGCTGAGGTCCGGCGGGAACGCGTCGCCGATGAACGCGGCCATACCCTTCCAACCGTCCACCAAGAGCTCAGGCTTGAAGTCAGTACCCTCGATGGCCACGGCATGAAGCCCGACGACGGCGGCCGCCACTGCCGCCGTCGTGATCCACCGCAGCGGCTTCTTCGGGCGGACCAGTGCCACGCGGGGTGTGCTGGTGTGGTTCCGGCGGGCGACGGCCGGGGTCAAAGTGTGGGGAGTCATGCTGCCTGGGTCCTGTCTGAAACGTCCCTGTCCGGGGCGTACAACGTGTCGAGGTGGTCGGCCGTGACCTCTGTGGAGGGGAGGTCGAACGTCATGGAGCCCTGGAGCAGCCCGATGGACCGGTCGGCGTATCGCAGCGCGAGATCGGGTTGATGGAGGACCGCTGCC